>VXSG01000070.1 GCA_009838075.1 Boseongicola sp. SB0665_bin_10
TCGATACACGACGCCGCGTGGACGCAGTTGCGGGACATGCTGACTTGCAAGGCTGAAAGCGCCGGTGGGTCCGTGGTCCTTGTCGACCCGCGCGGCACCTCCCGGAGATGCAGCGGATGCGGAGCGGAGCCGGACAGGCCGAAAACGCTCGCGGACAGGGTTCATGGCTGCGACGGCTGCGGTCTCGTCCTCGACCGCGACGTCAACGCGGCCCGCAACGTGCTGCAGCTTGTCAAGGGGCCGGGAACCGGCCTTCGGTCGCGAAGCGTGCGGGTTGCCGCGTAGCTTGGCCGAGAAGCCGTCTTCAGCGACGGAGTGTTCACTGCACTTGACCCCCCGCGAAGCGCATGCGAGCAATCAGCCGACGAGACTTGCAGACGACGTTCCCGTGTTCCAAAAGGGGCGGAAATTCAGGCGGGGCGCCCAAAAAACAGGCAGATGGACCTTTGGCACACTCCATCCTGGCGCGACTTCCGGTTGCCGCGATTGCGGGCGCACGCTGCGCATGATGATTGATGCCAGATGCACAAGGGGGTAACGCCATGAAAAAAATTGAGGCAATCATCAAACCGTTCAAGCTTGATGAGGTCAAGGAAGCGCTGCAGGATGTCGGGGTTCAGGGCATATCCGTGGTCGAGGTGAAGGGTTTCGGACGCCAGAAGGGCCACACCGAACTTTATCGAGGCGCCGAATATGTCGTTGATTTCCTGCCCAAGGTGAAGGTCGAGGTGGTGCTTCCGTCGGACCAGGTCGACGCGGCTGTCGAAGCCATCGTCGGAGCGGCCAAGACCGACAAGATCGGGGACGGAAAGATATTTGTCAGCGACATCAGCGAAGCCATCCGAATCCGGACGGGAGAGTCCGGGGTGGAAGCGCTGTGATCATTCAGCATCCAGAGTAAGGACAGGAGGATCGCTCCATGAGCAACAAGGACGTCTTGCAGACGATCAAGGACGAAGAGGTGGAATACGTGGACATTAGGTTCACGGATCCTCGTGGCAAGCTGCAGCACGTGACCGTGCACGCCGATGAGGTGAACGAGGACTTCCTTGAGGAAGGGCTCATGTTCGACGGTTCCTCCATTGCAGGCTGGAAGTCGATCGACCAGTCCGACATGAAGCTGATGCCCGACACCTCGAGCGCATACATGGATCCGTTCTTCGCGGAGACAACTCTGGCGGTCCATTGCTCGGTCGTGGAACCGGATACCGGCGAGCACTACGAGCGCGACCCGCGCGGGACAGCTGAGAAGGCAGAAGCCTATCTCAAGTCCAGCGGGATCGGCGACGAGTCGTTCTGGGGACCGGAAGCCGAGTTCTTCATCTTTGACGATGTCCGCTATTCGGTCGAAATGAACAAGGTCGGCTACGAGGTCGATGCGATCGACGGTTCGTGGAACACCGATACCGAGTACGAAATGGGCAACATGGGCCACCGCCCCGGCATCAAGGGCGGCTACTTCCCGGTTCCCCCGGTAGACGACGCCCAGGACATCCGTTCGGAAATGCTCTCGACGATGAAGCGCATGGGCATGAAGGTCGACAAGCACCACCACGAGGTGGCCTCGTGCCAGCACGAGCTTGGCCTTGTCTTCAGTTCGCTCACCGATCAGGGAGACAATCTGCAGAAGTACAAGTACGTCATCCACCAGGTATCGCATGCATATGGCAAGTCGGCCACGTTCATGCCCAAGCCGATCGCGGGCGACAACGGAACGGGCATGCACGTCAACCAGTCGATCTGGAAGGACGGAAAGCCGCTCTTCGCAGGGGACAGGTACGCCGATCTCAGCCAGGAGGCGCTCTACTACATTGGCGGCGTGCTCAAGCACTCGAAGGCGCTCAACGCCTTCACCAACCCGGCGACGAACTCCTACAAGCGCTTGATTCCGGGATTCGAGGCTCCGGTTCTGAGGGCGTATTCAGCCCGGAACCGCTCGGCCTCGTGCCGGATTCCGTGGACCGAGAGTCCCAAGGCCAAGCGCGTGGAGGTTCGCTTCCCCGATCCTGCCGCGAACCCCTATCTGGCGTTTGCGTCGCTCCTGTTGGCCGGTCTCGACGGCATAAGGAACAAGATCGACCCTGGCGATCCGATGGACAAGGATCTCTATGACCTTCCCCCCGAGGAGCTGGAGGGGATTCCAACGGTTTGCGCCAGCCTGCGCGAGGCGATGGGCGAACTGGAAGCCGACATGGACTTCCTGCTGCAGGGCGATGTCTTCACGCGCAGCCAGATCGAGGGCTACATGGAACTCAAGTGGGAAGAGATCTACGCCTACGAGCACACGCCTCACCCGGTCGAGTTCAAGATGTACTACAGCTGCTGACGACATCCAGGAACGATTCGAAACAGGAAGGGCGCCCCGCGGGGCGCCTTTTTTTTCGGCTTGTGGCGGGTGCGCTGGCCAGATGCGGCGCCAAGGACCCGCGCCTTTGCCGTGACCCGTTGGGCCCTTGCGTGCACGTGCCGCTTTCACATCAGAGTGAAGCGGCGCGATTGGCCTTAGGCTTGAATGCACCGCTCCCTATCTGAAATGCTGCCAATCAAACGTCGTACCCGGTTCGACTCAAGCAAGACCGTATGGAGGAAAGTGTGAGAAATCTTGTATTCGCCCCGCAGCGCATGCCCGGACTGGCGTTGTCTTGGCCACTCGTTCTCGGTGCCGCACTGATTCTGGCACAGGCTATCGCGGCGTCGGCGCAGTCCCGGCCTGACACGTTCGCCGACCTGGCCGAGAAAGTCAGTCCGGCCGTCGTGAACATCACGACATCCGCAATGGTAGCGACAAGGATGCAGCCCGGCCCGGTCGTGCCCGAAGGCTCGCCGTTCGAGGAGTTCTTCCGCGACTTCATGGAGCGCAACGAC
Source organism: Boseongicola sp. SB0665_bin_10 (assembly GCA_009838075.1). Taxonomy (GTDB): domain Bacteria; phylum Pseudomonadota; class Alphaproteobacteria; order Rhodobacterales; family Rhodobacteraceae; genus JAJEFO01. Next base: position 2,866 of record VXSG01000070.1, read on the forward strand.
CCCGACGGCAATCGTCCGCGTCGCGGCCAAGCACTGGGTTCAGGCTTCGTGATCTCGGAAGACGGCTATATCGTCACCAACAGGCACGTCATTCAGTCCGCCGACAAGATCCTGATCGAGTTCTTCGAGGGATTTGAACGCGAAGCCGAGATCGTCGGCACCGATGCCAAGACCGACCTCGCCCTTCTGAAGGTCGAGAGCGACAAGCCTCTCGAGTATCTCAGTTGGGGCGACGACGAGAAGACCCGTGTCGGTGACTGGGTCATGGCCATGGGGAACCCGCTGGGACAGGGCTTTTCCGTTTCCGTCGGCATCGTGTCCGCCCGAGGGCGGGCACTCGCGGGAAGCTACGACGACTTCATCCAGACCGACGCTGCCATCAATCGAGGCAACTCCGGAGGCCCGTTGTTCAACATGGATGGAGAGGTGATCGGCGTGAATACCGCGATCCTCTCCCCCACCGGCGGTTCGATCGGCATCGGGTTTGCCATGTCGGCAAGCGTGGCGGAGAACGTGATTGACCAGCTGCGCGACTTTGGCGAAACCCGGCGTGGTTGGCTGGGTGTCCGCATCCAGGACGTTTCGGACGACCTTGCGGAAGGTCTCGGACTTGCCGAGGTGCGAGGCGCGCTCGTAACGGATGTTCCTGAAGGTCCCGCATTGGAGGCCGGAATCGAGACCGGAGACGTCATCCTTTCCTTTGACGGCATTGAAGTCGATGACACACGCGGTCTCGTGCGCCAGGTCGGCGACGCGGCTGTCGGCAAGGAGGTTCGCCTCAAGGTCTTCCGGAACGGTGAGTTCCTGACGCTCATGGTCACTCTCGGACGTCGCGAGGAGGCCGAGGGCGCCATTCCCGCATCGGCAAATTCCACGGATCCGAAATCCAGAGAGCACCTTGGCTTGACGCTTTCGGAAATGACGGACGCGCTTCGCGAGCAGCTCGGCCTTCCGGAGACCGCCGAGGGCCTGGTCGTCCAGGACGTGGCCGAAGACAGCGCGGCATTCGACAAGGGCCTGCGCGCCGGCGACCTGATCGTTGAGGCCGGGCAGGAAGAAATCGGCAGCGTTGCCGAATTCGAGACCAGGATCGAGGACACCCGCGAAGCGGGACGGAAGACGATCGTGCTCCTGGTGCAGCGGGACGGCGAGCCGCGCTTCGTCGCCCTGCCGCTCGAAAGCGGATAGCCGCATCGGACGGGGCCGGAAGGGGCGTCCGCGGGCGCCCCTCTTTCCTGATTCGGATGCCGGCCGATGCGGCGACGCTACTCAGCGGCCAAGGACATGTCCCTGCGCCCGATTCCGACGATTTCGGCAACCACCCCGTCAATCAGCTTTCGGAACTTCCGGTAGTTCCCGTTCGGCCGGACTGTCCGCTCGTCGAGGTAGAGCGATCGATCAATCTCGACCTGGACCACGTGGCGGCCCTGCGACGGGTGGCCGTAGTTTTGAGTCGCGAAAGCGCCGGCGAAAGGTGCGTTCCGGGCCACATTCAGGCCGGCGCCGGCAAAGGCCGCCTCGACCTGGTCGACCACATCGCATGCCGCCTGACTTCGACGGTTTTCGCTTGACTGCCGAACCGGGTGCCTTTCAAGCCGTTG
>VXSG01000049.1:0-10232 GCA_009838075.1 Boseongicola sp. SB0665_bin_10
AACATCCGCGAGAAGGCGCTTGAACGTCTTTGCGCGATGGAAGCGGCGTCCGGGACTGGCGCGTCTGCACGGCGAGGGGCGTTCGGATTGCCGACCCCGACGACCCGTGAATTCAATCGAGGAGACACGTTGTGACTCAACGATATGATTCCCCAATGAAACGCAATATCCAATCCCGGTTTCCGGATCGCCCCAGCATGCTGCCCTGCCGCGGCCTTTCCCGGCAGAGTGCATGTTGGCCCGAGCTTCCCCTTGAGTGCGGTTCGCTTGCTGCCATCCGTTGGTTTCCCACCGAGCCACGCCGCAATTCCTGCATCCGCACCGCGCCGCATTGTCGGACACCTGGAGGTCATGACTGATGGATGCCGCCAGGGATGACCTGACGACCCGGCCTCTGAACCTGGTCGATGAGTTCGTCTTGACGCTCTTTAACGAGTCCACAGGCTACTTTCACCAAGTGCCGGGCTGGAACATGAATTGCGCGATCATCGGTGCCGCTCTTGCGGAACTCTCGCTTCTGTCGCGCATCGATACGGACATGACGTCGCTGCACGTCCTTGATCCGACCGAAACCGGAGATCCAGCACTTGATCCAATTCTGAAGGACATCGTCGAAAGCGGGCCAAATCGGGATACCCGATTCTGGGTGGAACGGCTCGTGTCCCATGCCGAGTCGGTAATCAGCCTCACGCTGGAGCGTTTGCTCAGCCTGAAAGTCCTGGAGCACCATGACGGCGAGTTCTATACGCTGGCCGCGACCGAATTGCACTCGGCACTGCATGGCGCTCCCCGAGAGGGAGCCATTGGCCAGTTCGTCAAGGGACGCATCTCCACGATCATACTGACCGACTCGATACCGGATCCGAGAGATGCCATCATCGTCGGTCTCGCCAACGCTTGCGACGTCCTTCGATTCATGTTCGATCTGGACGCGGAGTCCGAACGGCGAATCGAGCAAATCTGCAACTTGGACATTATCGGCCGTACGGTCGCCGAAGCGGTCAAGCACAACATCGTCAATCCTCGGGTTCAGCGCGTCGTCGGCCTGAAGGAGTACCCGACGGTTCGATGGCGCTATCTGCTGCGCAATCCGCATTTGCGATCCGGCAACGTACCGGCGTTGTTTTCAGACCTTTCGCAAGAATACGGCCCGGTGTTCCAGATCAAGCCGCCATTTTCACCGTCCCTGCTCTTCATGGGTGGACCCGAAGTCAATCGCTGGGTGCACCGGAAAGGCCGCATATTCCTCAGGGCGGCGGACTATTTCGCCGGCATCGAGGAGGTGTATGGAGCCCACGGGGTGTTTCCTTCGCTCGATGGCGCCGATCACTTCCGGCTCCGCAAGGCACTGAACCCCGGCTATTCCCGCAACAGGCTTGAGGGGCATCTGGACACGCTTTACCTTCGCATCCGGAAGTTTGTCGCGGATTGGGAGGAAGGCGCTTTCCTGCAGCCAGCCGTCGCGTGTCGATACTTGGCCAACACCCAGATTGCCCCGCTCATGGCAGGCATTGATACGCAAGACGTCATTGATGACCTGATCAAGTTCAAGGAACGGCTGCTTCTCACCCATGTCGGGCGCGTGCTGCCCAAGTTCCTTGCGCACACGCCGAGCATGAAGCGTCGCGCAAAGTTGATCGAAACGGTGGTTGAGCGCGTCCAGTTCGCCCATACGCCCGCCCAGCGGGCAGGATGCCCGCGCAATCTCGTGGACGACTTGCTCAGCCTGCATGCCAGCGACCCGCAGTTCCTTCCCGAGTCGAATCTGAAGTTCTTCTTCTCCACGCCGGCGCTCGCCAGCGTGTATCTCGGAGACATGCTGGGTTTCGCATTGTACTCCATGGCGGCACATCGCAAGATTCACGATGGAATCCGGACCGAGGCAGATGCGCTTTTTGGCGCCGGCGACCCGGAAGGGCCGGACTTCTCAAAGTCGGCCATCGACGTTACGCACCGGTTCATCATGGAATGCCTGAGAATGTATCCCATCATTCCCATGTCCATCCGCAACGTAATGAACACATGCGTGGTCGAAGGTTACGAACTGCCGATCGGCACGCGGGTCCACATTGTCCAAACGGCGACACACTACATGGGCGACCTTTTCCCAGATCCTCACAAGCTCGACATTGACCGGTTTCTGCCGTCACGCAACGAGCACCTGGGCACTGCCTATGCACCGTACGGGCTGGGCACGCATTTGTGCCTTGGCTTTCGCTGGGTCGAACTGCAGCTTGCAATCAACCTGTTGATGATTGCCCATTATTTCACGCTCGAGGTCTTTCCGGCCAATCAACCGCTCAAGCTCAGTCCGTTTCCGTCGACGTCCCCGAGCAAATCGCTGCGTCTGAAGATCGTCGAGAAGAGGCGCGAGTTGCCCGCCTGATGCTTGAATTCGGGTGGCGCCAGACCCGGTGGCCGTCGGCGAACCAAGGGACCGAGAGACCGGAGTTGCATCACCCGGGGATGCGTCGCGTTCTTGGCTCCGTTGCGGAGCTTCCCGTCGAGGGCGGCGTCCGCAGGAGGCATGGTCCGGCGAGTCCCTGTTGCTTCCGAAGGCAGGCGATCAACCCTGTCCACGAACGCGGAAATCAGGTCGCGCCAATTGTCGAGGCGTTGAACAAGATCGTGCATCTCATGCTCGACCGTCCTTGCCCCGACCGGAACAAGTGGACATTCACGGCGCGCGCTGCACAGCTCGCGGGCCACCCTGGACCGGAGCGAAGAAGCCGACCTGACGAACCAAGGCCGGACGTCCCCGCGCTCGCGATGCCCCTTACCGGAGAAGCGAGCCCGAGCCCCAAAGACCCGCCGTCGTGGTCACACTCCCGCCGAAGGTCCTTGACACTCTCTCACATATTTGGGAGCGCGGTCCCATGTTGGCCTGATTTGTGACCTATCCAGGTCGGGGCCCTTAGCGGCTGGCGGGACGCGGAACCATTCTAGCGTGCAGGAGAGATTGCTCCATGCGACTTGCCAAACTGTCCAAAGGCCTTAGAGCCGCGTACTCCAGGTCGAATGTGGCCAGCCGTGCTCGGCACTTCGACGGCTGGAGCGAAAGGGCGGTCTCGGAAGATGTCGGCGTCGACGGGTATGACCACGCCGAAACCGTCAGGGAATACTATGATCTTTGCAGCGAATTCATGGTGTTCGGCTGGAGCGAATCCTTGCACTTCACGCCGCTGGCACCTGGAGAGAGCTTGGAGGAGGCCCAAATTCGGCATCAACGGATGATGATCGGCAAGCTGGAGCTGCAGGAGGGCATGACGGTCGTTGATGTCGGCTGCGGGATCGGCGGTCCGATGCGTCGCGTCGTGCAGGAGGCAGGCGTCAGGGTCGTCGGGATCAACAGCAGTGAAGTCCAGCTCGCGAAGGCAAGGGCGCTGGATGCAGAGACGGGGATCGAGCACTTGGTGGACTACGTTGCATGCAGCTTCATGGACATGAGCGGCATCGCGGACGGCACGTTCGAGCGAGGCTACGCCATCGAGTCAACATGCCATGCACCGGACAAGGCAGGCGCGTTTGCCGAAATTTACCGCGTGCTCAGACCTGGAGCGCTTTTTTGGGGACAGGAAATGTGCCTGACGGACAAGTTCAATCCTGACGATGCCAAGCACCAGACCGTCAAGCGGCGCCTGCAGCACGGCATTGCACTTAACGAAATCGCCACCATGGACGAAGTCAGCCGGGCGCTCGAGGATGCAGGATTTCTGGTCGAGGAGGTGAAGGACCTTGCCGTTGACGAAGGCGAATCAACCATTCCTTGGTATCTCCCCATGGAGAGGCGGCATGGAAACCTGGGCACCGCCCTGACCAGGATTCCGCTGGGTCGGAAGGCACTCATCGGGGCATCAAGAATGGCAGAGGTGCTGGGAGCGTTTCCGAAAGGCTCCGCGGAAGTCGTCAGGATCATGGACCGGACCGCTGATGCGTATGTCGCAGGTGGCAGGACGGGGATCTTCACTCCGCTGTGCTGCTTTCTGGCTCGCAAACCCTCGTGACCGGTCGCCGTTGCGGGTTTCGCGGACGATCCGGGAACGCTTCACACGTTCAGGCCGTCCATGTGCAGCGGCGGCAAGGAAAGGCAGAATCGTCTCATTCCGATCATCGGCATCAAGAGTGCCTAGACCTCGATGCCTAGACCGCGTCCTGCGCCAGCCGTTCCCTGATCTGCTTGGTTGACTCCCTGGCCCCGTCAAGCACGATCAAGAGGGGGGGCAGGAACAGGAAGTCCGCCAGCAAGGCTATGATCACGGTTGTTCCCAAGAGCAGGCCAAGCGTCTGGTTGCTCGCCATCCCCGACGCTCCGAACACGAGGAAACCCAGGGCAAAGACGACTGTCGTCGCAAACAGTGCCTTGCCCACCGTGCTGAGTGACGACTGAACCGATTCTGATGGCAGATGCCCTAGCTTTCGGGCTCGCAGGTACTTGGTCAGGAAGTGAATCGTGTCATCGACGATAATTCCGAATGCCAGGGCCGTCACCACCGACGCGGCAACTCCGATTTCCCCCACCGCATGACCCCAGGCGCCCATGGCCATGGCGGCAGGAACGAAATTGGGTATCAGGCTGATCAGGCCGTACCGCAAGCTTCTGAAGACGAAGACGAGCAGCAGCGAGACAACCGTCATCGCGATGATGGTGCCGATCAGCATCTTTTCGATGTTTCTCTTGATCGAATAGGCACCGATGAGCGTTGCCCCGGTGGCTCCGGTCTCCAGACCTGGCGCGTTTTGCCGCAGCCAAGCCTGCGCACGGTTGTCAAGTTCGATCTTTTCCTTCGCAGACAGGTTCTTCAGCACGACCGTCATGCGCGTGGCGGACCGTTCGACATCGATGAGATTGTTCAGGTCGAGCCCCATCGGTAACGAAAACTCGTATAGCAAGAGATATTGCGCTGCGAGTTCGGAGTCTTCCGGTACCTTGTATTGGTCGGGATCATCGCCGTTCAGACTTCTGTTCAACCGCTTGAGGATGTCGGTAATGGCAAACACGTGGGCGACTTCAGGCTGCGCCCTGTACCAGGTGGCAAACGCATCGACATCATGCAGGTAGTCGACCTCCGTGATGCCCGACTCCCGTCCCGCGCTGAGTGAGTACTCGAAAGGCTCCAGTCCGGAAAAATTCTCGCTGACGAAGTCCGTGGACCGGCGGTACTCGTAGCTCCTGTCAAGAAGTTTGAGAGGATTCTCGTTGAGTTCGATCCGCGTGATTCCGGCGATGAGCGCGATGATGACCGCTCCACACGAAATCAGCAGTGCAATGTGGTGAGAGACCACGAATCGTCCGAACAGATCGAACGACGTGCGTTTGCCCGTGCGCAATGGTCGGGCACTTACGGGCAGGAGCGAGAGCATTGCAGGCAACAGGGTAACTGCAAGGACAAAGGCGCACATGGCGCCGAACGCGACGATGTTGCCCATGACGCGAAACGGCGGCATCTCGGAAAAGTTCAGGCTCAGGAAACCGATCGCCGTCGTGGCGGAAGTGAGGAACACCGGCCAAATATTTGATTTAACGGAATGAATTGCCGCATCCCTTCGATCCATGCCTTGCCGCATCTGGGCCAGCATTCCCTCGATGACATGCATGGAATGCGCGACGGCGACCGCCAGGAGCACGAACAGCGCCGCGCCGCTTTCGCCATACAGTTTCATGCCGGTCCAGCCGGCGAATCCAAGTCCCGAGATAACGACCGCAACCATCATGACAATGATTGCACCGACCGCAGAAACCGAGTGCAGCAATGCGAACGCGACCACGAGCATTGTCACGAAAGCGATCAGTCCGAGCTTCGTGGTGTCTTCGTTAATTGCGTCGCGAACGGCGCGGTTGAGAAGGAGTTCGCCCGTGACGTGATATTCATTGTCTGCATGGCTGGCACTGGCTTCCGCGACGGCGGCGTGAAGAAAGTCGACCACGTCCACCTTGGCCTGTTGCCGATTGACGTCCGGGAGCACGAGATTGACGACCAACCCGGCGATGCGCCCATCCCGGGAAACGAAGCGACCGGCGATCTCTTCAGTCCCCAGTGCAATTTCCTTGATCCGATCCAGGTCATCTTGGGACAACCCAGCGGCGTCATCGATCAGCGTCTCGACAAAGAGCTCATCTCCCTCCGCCCAACTGTGCGAGTAGTTGGTGATCGAGTCGACACGTGTAACGAAGGGAGTCTGCCAGAGCTGCTCGGTCATCTCCTCGACAGCCACGAGCGCCTCGCGCGTGAATATGGAGCCACCCTTCGGTGCCATGACGACAAGGAGCGAGTCGGACAGCGCGTAGGTTTCTTCCAGCTGCTCAAGCGCGACCAGCCGCGGATCGTCCTTGCTGAAATGGTTTCGAAAATCCACGTCAACTTCAACCAGCCGCACGACACCCGCAGCAATTGAGATGCAGACGAGCGCTGAGACCAGCACCGTGAGCCACCGCCGGCGCATTACGAGGGAAATGAACGCATCCATGATCACCTGTGCGTATCTTGCAGTAAGCGGACGGTGTCAATCGACCGTGGATCGTACCGTAGGGCGCCGCCGCCAGGATGACTGGCGCAGTGATCGACCCGAGGACTTCCCCATTGCGTGCGCTGTGTCCCGGAGAACCTGATTTGGGCCGGCAGCCGAGTCGGTTTCGTCGGCTGCACATCGACGGCTGCCATGTGCATCAGTCCGCGTCCAATTCAACGAATGAACTGATCGACATAGTCCTCGCCCAATCCGACATTCGCGTAGTGCTTCCGGCACATGTCGATCTTCGTGAAGACGTCTTCATATCCTTGGACGCACCCGTAGGGATCCACGTAGATCATCACGCCGTTCACCTGAAAATACGTGATCATCTCGTCCACGTCGTCGGGCACGACCAGAGTATGCGTCTCGCCTGGCGCCTCGAACACGTACGAGCCTTCGCGTGCCACCCAGTCATGCTCCAGGTAATGCCAGCTTCCCTTCAGTACGAACCCGTGCACCGGTTGCGGATGCCGGTGGCGTGACAGGAATCCGGATTGGCGAACGCGCAGCAGGTTCATCCAGTATCCTTGGCTGCGGCTCAGGCATAGCGGTCGGAAGGACACGGTGTCGGTTTGCGGCACCCAAAGGCGTTCATCTTCCGGAATGGCATCTGCAATGGCGATTTCGTCAAGCGCTTCCTTCGGGAAGGGCAACTGATAGGGCGTCATCTGATTCTGGTCCTTGGATTCAATGGGCATGTCGTTCTCATCCATGAAACGTTGTTCACATCGCGGAATAACCGCCGTCCACAGGGTAGGTTGCGCCGGTAACAAATGAAGCTTCTTCGGAAAGCAGCCAGGAAACAAGCGCGCCGACCTCGCCGGGCAGGCCCCAACGAGACAGGGCGGTCCGGCCCAGGATGGCCGGTTCGCGCGATTCGTCGCCGCGTATGGCCTCGGTCATCGGCGTCTGGATCCATCCCGGCGCAATGGCGTTCACGCGGATGCCATCGGAACCCCACTTGCCGGCGAGCGCCTTGGTCAACTGGGCCACGGCGCCCTTCGACGCGGTGTATGCGGGTGCGTGCGGGCCGCCAAAGTAAGTGTACATGGACCCGGTGTTCACGATCGCGCCGCCGCCGGCAGCCAGCAGCGGGTGTGCCGCAAGGCAGCATCGCATCGTTCCGGTGAGGTTGACGTCGATCACCTTCCGGAAGGTGTCCAGATTGTATTCGTCGAGTTTCCTGATGATGCCCGCACAGTTCACGAGACCGTCCAAAGAGGCCAGGCCGGCGAAGAAGGCCTTGACCGCATCACTGTCCGTCACGTCCATGGCGACCGCCGAGACATCCGGCGCTGCTGCGAGGTGTCTTTCAACATCGTCTTCCGTGGCGCCGGTGACGGTCAACTCCCAACCCTTGTCGACAAGAGCCCGGGCGATTCCGGCTCCAATTCCGCCCGTTCCACCAATGATTGCGGCCTTCGGCATGGACTCTCCCGACCTGGACCATCATCCGGCGGCTCCGATGAGCCAGGGCCGTCGGCAAAACTCCGGGATTGCCCAGAAATTTCCTGGCACTGCCTTGACCCGACCGGCAACCCTGCGCAGGTAATGTACATCAAATCTACAGAAGGGAACCCAACAATGGCATTCGATCTTCCCGATCTTCCGTATGCACATGATGCACTGGCCTCGCAAGGAATGAGCGCCGAAACGCTCGAGTTTCATCATGACCTCCATCACAAGGCGTATGTCGACAACGGCAACAAGCTGATTGCCGGCACCGAATGGGAAGGCAAGTCACTGGAGGAGATAGTCAAGGGTGCGTATGACGCGGGTGCCGTGGCACAGAACGGAATCTTCAACAACATCAGCCAGCTCTGGAACCATAACCAGTTCTGGGAAATGATGGGTCCGGGCGAAGGCGGCATGCCGGGCGAACTCGAGAGCGCGCTCGCCGAAAGTTTCGGATCGGTGGACGAGTTCAAGTCCCAGTTTGCAGCTGCCGGCGTCGGCCAGTTCGGCTCGGGCTGGGTATGGCTCGTCAAGAACCCGGACGGATCCCTTGCGGTGACAAAAACCGAAAACGGCGTGAATCCGCTTTGCTTCGGACAGGTGACGCTGCTCGGTTGCGATGTTTGGGAGCATTCGTACTACATTGATTTCCGTAACAAGCGTCCGGCCTATCTGGAGAACTTCCTGAACAGCCTCGTGAACTGGGAAAACGTGGCGAGCCGCATTTAGGCTTCCACGACAGCATTGCTCCGGCCCGTCGGCACGTCTCGCCGACGGGTCCCTGTCGGACCCGTGGTTCCAGTCGTCGCGATGCGCCGACTTCGCGCTGCAAGGCAACCTCTCCGGACGTTTCTTGCAGCACCCTATCCCTGGTGAATTTCGCGCAGTGATCGTCTCAGTTCGGTTACGAGCTCGTCCACGTTCGGCACCGCCTGGACCAGATCTCCCAGGCTTGGTTCCGCGAATCCCTCTGCAATCACATGTCCGATGAGCGCCAGGAGCGGTTGCCAGTATCCCTCAATGTCGACCAGGTAGACCGGCTTTTCGTGGAGCCCGAGCTGCGCCCAGGTCAGGACTTCGAAGAACTCGTCCAGCGAGCCCGCGCCGCCGGGCAGGACGGCCACTGCGTCGGCGTTCATCAGCATGATCTTCTTTCGCTCGTGCATGGTCTCGGTGATGATCCGCTCGCCGATGCGCTTGCGTGGAGCTTCGGTTGCCACCAGGTGGGTCGGAATCACCCCGATTGCGGCTGCACCCGCGGCAGTCGCGGCTTCGGCCACGGCTCCCATGATTCCCACGTCTCCGGCGCCATAGATGAGACGCCATCCGTTTTCGCCAATGGCCCGTCCGAGTGCACTGGCCGACCGAAGGTACTCTGGGTTTCGTCCGTCACGGGCGCCGCAGTAGACGCATAGCGAAAAGGGGACTGTTCGGGTCATGCTCGCGACCGTTCGTTGCAAAAGGTGTTTTGACCCCTGTTAGCGGCGTTGATATTGTCCCGCAAGCGCCAGCCATGGATCAGGTGCACCGACACTAGCCCGAACCAGTCACTTAGGGGGAAAGCAAGCCGTGAAGCCGATTTGGAAAGGTGCCATTGGTGGCATCACCATTGCCCTTTTGCTGGCCATTCTCTGGATATTTCTATTGCCCGAGAAGCCAATCACGGGAAGCGATTCTCCCGTCCCAACGGAGACTGTCGACAGCACGGACTCGGCAGGCGAGTCGGTCCCGGACAGCGACATCGTCCCCGAACCTGAGGTAACGGCGACCACCACGGAGGATGACGTCACGACGGCCGAGACCGATGCCGTGGCGGATTCCATGGACGCTTCGAGCCGAACGGCTCCGGTCAGCGACGCTGCATCGGAACCCGTGGAAACGGTCACCACGACGGAGACTGAGGGCACGCAGGCCGAAAGCGAAGCGGCGACGGAATCGGCGGACGCCACGGACGAGACGGCTCCGGCCGGCGAGGCGGCCCCGGAACCCGTGGAAACGGTCACCACGACGGAGACTGAGGGCGCGAAGGCCGGCAGCGAAGCGGCGACGGAACTGGCGCATGCCACGGACGAGACGGCTCCGGCCGGGGAGGCGGTTCCGGAACCCCTGGAAACGGCCGCCACGACGGAGACTGAGGGCACGCGGACCGGGAGCGAAGCGGCGACGGAACTGGCGGACGCCACGGACGAGACGGCTCCGGCCGGCGAGGCGGCCCCGGAACCCGTGGAAACGGTCACCACGACGGAGACTGAGGGCGCGAAGGCCGG
>VXSG01000049.1:10242-35829 GCA_009838075.1 Boseongicola sp. SB0665_bin_10
CCCCGGAACCCGTGGAAACGGTCACCACGACGGAGACTGAGGGCGCGAAGGCCGGGAGCGAAGCGGCGACGGAACTGGCGCTCGCCACGGACGAGACGGCTCCGGCCGGCGAGGCGGCCCCGGAACCCGTGGAAACGGTCACCACGACGGAGACTGAGGGCGCGAAGGCCGGGAGCGAAGCGGCGACGGAACTGGCGCTCGCCACGGACGTGCCCGCTCCGGTCGGCGAGGCGGTCCCGGAACCCGTGGAAACGGTCGCAACGACGGCGGACGAGGGCACGCTGGCGGGGAACGAGGCGGCGACGGAACTGGCGGACGCCACGGGCGAGACGGCACCAGACAGCGTCGACGCTTCGGGCCCTGTGGAAATTGCCGCGGCAACGGAGAGTGACGGATCGACGGCCGAGGACGATGCGGCGATTGAATTGGCGGACGTCTCGATCAAGACAACACCGGATAGCGACGCCGCTCAGGACCCTGCGGCATTGGCCACCGCGACGGTGGGCGAGACCGCGACGCTTGCGAGCGTTGTGCCAACCGAATCGGCGGAGGCCTTGGGCGAGGCGACTCCAGAAGGTGCCGCGGTGTCTGCTTCCGCACCGTCGATTGCGTCTGCGCCACCGACAATGAGCGGCGCAACGTTCGACATTGTACGTATCGAGCTTGGCGGCAGCGCGGTGATTGCTGGGCGTGGGGTCGAAGGGGGTGCGGTGGTCACCCTGTACCTGAATGGCGAACTGGTCGGAGAGGGCGACGCAGACGGAACGGGCAACTTCGTAATTTTCGCCGAACTGGGCGTTTCGGATCAACCTCGCGAACTGACGCTTACGGAGACCCGCCTGAATGGCGCCATTCTCGACGGCTCGTCGTCCTTGATTCTGGGACCCGTTGCGCCGATGCAGATTGCAAGTGAAGCTGAATCGGCCGGTGACGAGTCTTCAGAGACCGACGCGATCGCCTTGACCGAACAGGCGGAACAGCCTGACGACGAGCGGACCGCATCGGCCGCCGCTTCGTCCGGCCAGGCCGGGCAGTCCGATGACGGGGGGACGGAATCGACAGCCGCTGCAGCGGAACAGACGGAACGGCCCGACGATGAGCGGACCGCATCGGCCGCCGCTTCGACCGGCCAGGCCGGACAGTCCGATGCTGGGGGGACGGCATCGGCCGCCGTTTCGGCGGAACAGACAGAACAGCTCGACGTGGAGGGGACCGCCTCGGTTGCCGCCTCAACTGAACAGGCGGAACAGCCCGATGGCAGGAAGACCCCGCCGACCGTGCTTCTCTCCGACGAGAGTGGTGTCCAGGTGGTTCAGGATTCCAGCGACAGCCCTGCTGCGCCAGAGAATGTCTCGGTGGATACAATTGCCTATGACACGGAGGGTGAGGTTACTGTCGGAGGTCGCGCTACAGGCAGGGAAACCGTTAGAATCTACCTCGACAACAAGGATTTGGTCGACGCCAATGTGGGCGAAGGCGGCCAGTGGCGCACTCCGTTGCCGGACGTCGACACGGGCACCTACACGCTTCGGGTCGATGAACTCAATGCAGAGGGCAGGGTGATCTCGCGGGTGGAGACTCCATTTCTCCGCGAGGCGGTTGAGGAGATTCAGGCTCTGGACAGGAGTCCGGCAACCTTGCTCGCGCCTGTCTCGCTTGTCACGATCCAGCCCGGCAACACGCTTTGGGGCCTCGCGCGAAAGAGATACGGCAGGGGAATACTCTACGTCCGTGTCTACGAGGCCAACACGGACCGGATCCGCGACCCCGACCTGATCTTTCCTGGCCAGATCTTCGCGGTTCCAGATTGAGCGGGGCGCAAGGGTCAGTCATCCTTGCCTTCGGGGTGACGTCACGAAGGCTGCTGCAGGCAGCGATCCGGTCCAGTTCCGCAGGTAGCAGTTGCCATGCCGCAAGAGGTCCTGCAAAGTTGCAACCGAAACGGGGCTGAGGCTCGTTGTCTGGCCCTTTGAAGTCATTGCCAAATCTTCGTAAAGACGGGCGAACCGGGAGCAACGTGTCGTTTGCAGGCATGCCGATGGCACGCAATTCCGGCATGACGGAATGGTCCGATTTCATGGGCCTGTCGCGCCAATGCTCCAAGTCGGAGTGTGCAAAGGCGAAGGCGTGGCTGCGGTGCAGAAGGAACGAGGCGGGATGACCGACGTCCATTCTCCGGTCAAGGAACGCGATGGCGGCCTGGGCATCATCAGGAAGCTCGCACCATTCCTCTGGCCGCCGGACAAGCGATGGGTTCGGCGGCGGGTCATGCTTGCCCTGCTGGCCTTGCTTCTCTCCAAGGTTGTCGCGGTTGGCACGCCCTTTCTCTACAAGGCTGCAGTTGACGTGCTGGCGGGAGAGGACGTGGATCCTGTCTGGGCTCTCGGCATAGGTGCCGTCGGAATCACGGTTGCCTATGGGATGGCGCGACTTCTGACGATCGGATTTCAGCAATTGCGGGATGTCCTGTTCGCCGCAGTTGGCCAGCGCGCCCTGCGGCAAATTGCGCTCGAGACCTTCAACCATGTTCATGCGCTTTCGCTTCGATATCACATCACGCGAAAGACGGGCGGCCTCAGCCGGATCATTGAGCGCGGCGTGAAGGGCGTCGAGTTCCTCCTGCGGTTTCTTCTGTTCTCAATCGCTCCCCTTGTCGTGGAATTGGTGATGATCGCCGCCGTCTTGGCTGTCGTGTTTGACATCTGGTACCTGGTCGCCGTGACAGTGACCATATTCCTTTATGCCTGGTTCACGTTCAGGGTGACCGAGTGGCGGGTGAAGATCCGTCGGGAAATGAACGAGCAGGACACCGATGCCAACCAGAAGGCGATCGACAGCCTTCTCAACTTCGAGACGGTGAAGTACTTCGGTGCCGAGGAGCGGGAGGCGAACCGGTACGACGGTGCCATGGAACGCTATGTCTTTGCGGCGCTCAAGACATCCTATTCGCTGGCGTTCCTGAATTTCGGTCAGGCATTCCTGATCTCAGGCGGTCTCGTTGCCGTCATGGTCATGGCCGCGGTTGGGGTCGCCGACGGCACCTTGACCGTCGGCGATTTCGTCATGGTGAACGCATACATGATCCAGATCACCATGCCCCTGAACTTTCTCGGCACCGTCTACCGCGAAATCCGGCAAAGCCTGGTTGACATGGGAGAGATGTTCGACCTGCTGGCGCAGCCTGCCGAAGTCCAGGACAAGCCGGGCGCGCCCGACCTCGCCGTCACCGGTGGCCAGATCACGTTCCAGGACGTGCATTTCGGCTACCAGGACGGCCGCGTAATCCTGAAGGGGGTGACGCTTGACGTGCCCGCGGGCCGCACGGTCGCGATCGTGGGGCCTTCCGGATCCGGAAAGTCCACGATCGGGCGGCTTCTCTTCCGTTTCTACGACACGAGCGACGGATCGCTCCGCATTGACGGGCAGGACATTCGCGACGTGACCCAGAAGAGCCTGCACGCAGCGATTGGAGTCGTGCCGCAGGATACGGTCCTCTTCAACGACACCATCTACTACAACATCGCGTATGGTCGTCCCGAGGCGTCGTATTCCGAGATCATCGAGGCCGCGAAGGCGGCCAAGATCCATGATTTCATCTCTGGCCTGGCGGATGGCTACGACACGACCGTTGGCGAGCGGGGCCTCAAGCTCTCGGGCGGCGAAAAGCAGCGAGTCGGGATCGCGCGCACGATCCTGAAGAATCCTCCGATTCTGCTTCTGGACGAGGCAACGAGCGCACTCGACACGGAAACCGAATCCGAGATTCAGCACGAGCTTCAGGCAATGGGCGAAGGCCGCACCGTGATCACGATCGCGCACCGCCTGTCCACGATCGCCCATGCCGACCGGATCGTGGTGCTGGAAAACGGGGAAATCGTCGAAGAAGGCGCTCACGACGCGCTTCTCGCCCGAAACGGTCGCTATGCCTCGCTCTGGCATCGGCAGGCTGCCGAGGACGACGCGGCATAACGCCTGTACCGGGCGGCGCCGGCAATCCGGAAACCCGAGATGCAAACTGCTGACGGGTTCGGGAACCGGACCCGGGAGCAGGCGGAATCCGGCGCTATTCCGCCGCCCTCAATTCATGCAATGGCTGAACTGTTCCGGCGGGGACTTCGTCCACCTCCCAAATCACGTCTGTGCCTTTCAGCTTCCTTGCAGCACGCTTCAGCGCCCAGTCCCGTGCGCTGCGGCTTCTTGCGCCACGGCTCAACGCGCTCAGCGCACTGAGGGCGTTGGCGAGGATGGTCCAGAACCAGACGCGCAGAGCCAGCATCGAGGGTGTGAATACAAGCGTCAGGAGCGTGGCAGTGCCGAGGCCGAATACCACGGCGGTCGCAAGCGGCTTCCACCAAAGGGCCGCCGGGGCGTTGAACGAATATCCGCCGTTGAAGAAGTCGAACGAAAGGCCGAGCATCATCGGCAGGAGGCCCGCAATCGTCGTTATGGTTGTCAGCAGGACCGGGCGCAGGCGAGCCTCAGCGGTGCGAATGATGGCCTCGATCCGAGGCATGTACCGGGAATACTCCTGATACGTGTCGATCAGCACAATGTTGTTGTTCACGACAATTCCCGCCAGCGCGACAATGCCGGTTCCCGTCATGATGATCGAGAACGGCTGTTGCATCACGAGCATGCCGATCAGGACGCCCGTCGTGGACAGGACCACTGCAAGCAGCACAAGGATCGCGTTGTAGAACGAATTGAACTGCGCCAGCAGGATGATGAACATGAGGCCGAGCGCGGCCAGGAACCCGGTCTGAAGGAAGGCTGCGGATTCCGCCTGATCCTGGGCGTCGCCGGTCCATTCCCACTCGACGCCGTCGGGAAACGGACGCTCATTCTCGATCCACTTGTTCAGGGTTTCGATCCGTTCGGTGGCGGTGACCGGCACGACGTCCAGGCCTTCGTCGACGACACGTCTGGCCAGGTCGCCGCTCCTTGCATTCTCTGCCGTGACAACATCCACGATCACGCCCCCGGAATCGAGCAGTTTCACGAGGTCGCTTTCCACGTTGGCCTTGACTTCGAAGACACGGGTCTGGTCGGTCCGGGTGATGAGCGAGAGCTGCGCAACGGGCTTTCGTGCAATCAGGTTCGACAGCGGCACGAGACCCTGGTTGGTCCGGACCTTGAGCGAATCAAGCGTTGACAGAAACCTGTCGTCCTCGGGCAGCCGGGCACGGATTTCGATCTCCTCGTCCGAAGAGTCCACGCGCATCGTGTCCAGCAGGACGCCGCGCGTAACCAGCTGGATCATGCCGCCGATCGTCGCGACGTTTGCGCCGTACTTTCCCGCTCTTTCGACATCGACATCGATCTGCCAGTCGATGCCGGGCAGCGGCAGGTTGTCTTCGATGTCGATGAGCCCGGGCGTTGCCTCGAAGCGGTCACGTGCAGTCTGCGTCGCATCGATCAGCTTGTCCCAGTCGTTCAACTTGAGGCGCAGGTGCAGGGGCTTTGCCGAAGAGGGACCACGCGTCAGGTTCACGACATCGACCTTGATGCCCGGGATTTCGCCGAGTTGCGCCTCGAGACTTTCCAGAATGACATTGCCGTTGAGGTCGCCAATCTCGATGCCATGCGCCTCGGCGTGGGCCGATCGGTCCTCCCAGGCCACGAGCTCGATCTGGATTTGGCCGATCGCGTCGTTCGGGCCTTGTGCGCCGCCGGTATTCGAGTTCAGTCCGCCGGCGCCAGCAAACGCGAATGCGTTCTTCACGCCAGGCGTGCCGAGGACGATCGCCTCCGCCTCTTGAACAAGCGCGTCCTTTTCGGCGAGGCTGAGATTGCCGCGCGCGCGTACATAGATGATGGCTTGCTCGGCCTCGACTTGCACGAAAAACTCGACGCCCTTGTTGTTCGCGCCGAAGTAGACGAAGACCGACACGACGAACGAGATGACCAAGCCGATCGTCACGACCGGCATCACCGGGTTGCCCGCAATGAACGCGATCAGGTGACCGAACGGTGTTCGCTTCTTTCCTTTGCCGACCTGGCGAGTTCCGCGTCCGGACCTGACCGAGTCGAGCGCGACAGACGAAAACGCTGCCGCACCCGCAAAGAGGACCGCACCAGCCGCTGATCCAAGATTCTCCGTGAAAGGTATCGGAAGAAGTGCCGGGTTGAGCATTTGCCAGGCGGCAAGGAACATCAGGCAGAACGCGAGGCCGACAAGGGCGGCGCGCAGCGGCCAGGGAAAGGAGCGTTCGAGCGCGGCCGAGAGCCGTTCAAGAATCCGGCTGAGCCTGCCGGAAATTCCGCCCACGACAGGCAGGTAGATCAGGGCGACGACCAGGGATGCCGAAAGGACGAAGATGAGCGTGACCGGCAGCATGCCCATGAATTCTCCGGACACGCCCGGCCAGAAGAGCATGGGCAGGAACGCGCAGAGGGTGGTTGCCGTAGACGACACGATGGGCCAGAACATGCGCTTTGCCGCCTCGACAAAGGCGTGCATCGGACCGGTGCCGGCTTGAATCCGCTTGTCGGCGTATTCCACCACGACAATGGCGCCGTCGACCAGCATGCCGACGGACAGGATCAGGCCGAACATGACGATGTTCGAGATGGCAATCCCCATGACCGCCAGGAGAGCGAAGCAGAGAAGGAATGATGTCGGAATGGCAAAGCCGACAAGCAGCGCCGAGCGGGTCCCTAGCGTCGCCAGGACCACGATCATGACGAGGGCGATGGCGGTCAGGACAGAACCTTCAAGCTGGTTCACCATCGATTTCACCCCCGACGACTGATCGTTTGATGCACCGACCGTGATTGCCGTCTGCAAGTCGTGTGGCCAGGTCGCGCGCGCTGCCTCGATCTCGTGCCGGACCAGTTCAGCCGTGCTGATCGTGGGGAATCCCTTCCGCTTCACGATCTGGAGGGCGACGGAGTTCACGCCGTTGAAACGAGCTGTGCCCGAGCGGTCCTCGAATGTCAGCCGGATGTCGGCGACATCGCCCACCGTGATGATTCGGTCGCCGTCGGCCTTCACCGGCAACCTGTAGATGTCCTGCTGTTCGTCGAAAGAAGAGGGAATCTTGATGGCAAAGGAGCCGGAATCGGCTTCCACGTTGCCCGCGGCTATCAACTGGTTGTTGTTCGTGAGCTTGCCCACGAGCTCGCCCACCGTGACATCAACAGCCTCAAATCGCAGCGGGTCGACCACGACCTCGACCATTTCTTCTCGATGGCCGGCAAGCTTCGCCTCAAGCACTGGCTCGAGCTCTTCAAGCCGGTCTTGCAGGGACTTCGCGACACGCAGCAAGGTTCGTTCGGGCACGGCGCCTGTCAGGTTGACGACTATGATCGGAAATTCCGAGAAGTTCAGTTCGCCGATCGTGTACTGGTCGGCCCCTGCCGGAAACTGCGCCTCGGCCTTGTTCATTGCGTCCCGCACGTCTGCCAGGACCTGCGTCTTGTCCCATCCGAAGTCAAATTCCATGAGGACGTTGGCATAGCCTTCGGCCGCTGTCGCGCTTATCGACTTGAGTCCGTCGAGGTCGACGAGTTCGCTTTCCATCGGCTTGATCAGGAGCGCTTCGCTGTCCTCTGCGCTGATCCCGGCAAAGGGCAAGCTCACGAAGATGGCTGGATACTCGATGTCAGGGGCGCCCTCTTTCGGAAGCTGGGTGTAGGCGAAGCCGCCCGCCAGAAGCGAGAGCGCGATGAATGACAGGACCATTCGTGCGCGCGACGCGGCCCAGTCGATGATGCCCGTCATTCGTCCGGCCCCCTGAACCGGGCGGTGACCGGCACGCCGTCGGTGACGTATTCCTGGCCGACCACGATCACGTCCGCCTCCGGACCCAGGCCTGTGACCCAAATGCCCTCCGCCGAGTCACGAACCACGCTGACCTTGGCAAACGCGGCCTTCTTGTCCCTTATGACCCGAACGCCGAGCTGACCGTCGTCATTGAGGGTCAGGGACGATTGTGGCACTAGATGGGCGGTGCGGCCTGCGGACCGGATGGCGATCTCCGCTGTCTGGCCGTCACTGATCGCCAGGTCGTCGTTTGCGATTTCCACATCCACCCTGAACGTGCGCGTGGCCGGGTCGGCCGATCGCGAGACGAACGTAACCCGGCCGACAACCGATTGCCCGGATGTCAGTCGCGCTTGCGCGTATGCCCCCACTGAAATGCGATCCAGGTGGATTTCAGGCACGAAGCCGACAAGCTTGATGGTGTCGAGCTGAATCACGGTTGCGCAAAGCGAGCCAGGTTGAAGTAGGGAGCCAAGCTCCGCCGCATCGCTCTCGAGAAGCCCCGAGAACGGCGCGCGGATCTCGAGCTTGGCAAGCTCGTGCCGTGCTGCGGCGACGGCTGCCTCCGCCGCCTGAATTCCGGATTTGGCGCTCTCGACGCCGGCGCGCGCGGCCTCCACCGCTGCGGCCGTCTGCGCAACCCGCGTCTCGGAGGCGAAGCCGCCCTCGTTCAGGCGTTCTGCCGCACGGCCGTTTATTTCGGCTTCGATGAGCCGCGCGCGCGCCTCCGGCAGGCGAAGTTCCGCCTCTCGAAATCGGGCCTCCGCCTCGTCCAGGGCAACCTGCCGCGTGCCCGGGTCCAGAATGCACAACAGGTCGCCTTCGGTCACGGTGGCGCCGCGCCTTGCCGGCTCGCTGATGACCCTGCCGGACGTCTCCGCACGCACGTCAACCTGTCGTGCGGCTTCGGTTCGCCCCCGCAGGATCACGGCGCTGTCAACGGTCTGGGCGACGGAACGCAGCGCAACGACGGAAATTGTCCCGCCAGGATCCGAAATTCGAACGCTTGCGGCGTCCGCAACGGCTGGTTCGTCCGTCGCGACGACCTGTGCGTTGTTGCCGGCCGCAAGTTTCAGGACGGCATCACGTTCAAGCACAAGAAGGTACAGTGCCGCGACCACCAGGATTGCTGTCAGAACGGGAAGCAGGCGCATGGCTCTCGTGTCCTCGCGGCCGCAGGCCGACGGGCCGGGCGTGCCACATTGTGCAACAAGGCAGTCTCATTGCCGTGAATTACATAATTCGACAGGCCACGGCAAGATTTCAACCTTTTGCCCGGAAAGTGTTCTTTGCATTCCCGCATGCAGGCGATAAGAGGGCGCAGACCGCAGCAATGGATGGAAATCTGCAGTGTCCAGCCAGGATTCCTTCATCAACGAAGTGACCGAGGAGGTCCGTCGCGACAAGCTCTTCCGGCTCATGCGCAGATATGGCTGGATTGCCGTCTCTCTCGTCGTGCTGGTTGTAGGCGGCGCCGGCGCCCTTGAATGGCAAAGAGCCCAGGCCCGCGCGGAAGCCGAGGCGGCCGGCGACGCGTTGCTGAACGCGTTGGAGGAAGACGCGCCGACCGCCCGCGCCGAGGTTCTTGCCGCCATTGAGGGCGATTCCGGCGGTCGCAACGCGATCGTCCGACTGTTCCAGGCCGCTGCTGAAATCGAGGCGGGCGAGGACGGGCGTGCATTGGCGACTTTGGAGGAAATTGCGGTAGATGCCGAGGCGCCCTCCGTTTACCGCGACCTCGCGGTCCTGAAATCCGTGATGATCTCGGATGCCGCGCCAGAGGAGCGAATTGCGCGTCTTGAGCCGCTCACAAGGCCTGGCAACCTGTTCAGGCTACTGGCAATCGAGCAGCGTGCCCTTGCCGAAGTGGAACTTGGCCAGACCCAGACGGCCATCGAGACCCTGAACGGCATTCTTGCTGATGCAGAGCAAACGGAGGGTTTGCGCAGGCGTGCGTCCTGGCTGATTGATGCCCTGGGTGGAACACCCGGGGATGCATAGGCCAGCGAGGTGCAGATGGTGAGGAAACTTGGCATTCCGATTTTCGTCGCGATGGCGCTCGCTGCATGCGGCGAAAGGGAAGAGTTGCTGCAGGGCGAGCGGCTGGACATAGCCGGCACGCCCCGGACGACCATTGAGAACCGCACCGCGCCCCTGGACCTCCCGCCGGCGCTGGAGAACGCGGGATGGACGCATGTTGGCGGCAACGTGCGCCATCACCTGACTCATCTCGCCCTTTCCCGCGACCTGTCACGGGCATGGAGCGTGTCGATCGGACAAGGCAATGATCGACGGCACCGGATCACGGCCGACCCGGTCGTTGCGGACGGGCGGGTCTACACGCTCGACAGCAGGGCGCGGGTTTCGGCACATGCGACGGCGGGAGAGCCGTTGTGGGCTCGGGACCTGACACCAGCCTCCGAAAACGCGGACGAGGGGTCGGGCGGTGGCCTGGCCGTTGCCGCCGGCACCGTCTTCGCAAGTTCGGGATTTGGGACCCTGACGGCATTGGAGGCCGCGACGGGCAACGTGCGCTGGGTGCAGGACCTTGAAGCTGCGGTTTCCGGCGCTCCCACGGTCCACGAGGGAGTTGTCTACCTGGTCACGCGAAACGCCGTGGGCTGGGCCATTGACGCGGCGAACGGACGGATCCTCTGGCAGGCAATTGGCGCAACCAGCGAAAGCGGGATTTCTGGCGGTTCGTCACCCGCGATCGCCGGTTCGCAGGTCGTGTTCCCGCTGCCGTCCGGCCAGTTGGTCGCTGCCGCCATCGGTTCCGGCGCACAGACATGGGTGGCGAGTGTCACGAGCCAAAGGCTCAGGCGCGCATTCAGCCGCTTTTCCGAACTGACCGCAGCGCCGACGGTGGCTGGCGGAGTCGTCTATGCCGGCAATCATTCCGGTCGTGCCTCGGCATTTGATGCGGGAACGGGCGAGTCGATCTGGGATATCGATGCAGGCGGCCTCAATCCTGTTTGGGTCGCGGCAGGTTCTGTCTTCCTCGTGTCCGAGAACAACCTCCTGATGCGACTTGATGCGGCAACCGGAGAGGCGATCTGGGCGCAGGAACTTCCGAATTTCACGCGCGGGCGCATCGCGCGCCGCAAGGCGATCTTTGCGCATTATGGACCGGTCCTTGCCGGAGGGCGCTTGCTTCTTGCTTCGAATGACGGCCTCTTGCGGCAGTTCGATCCCGTGTCGGGCGCGCTGGTTGGCCAGCTGGCCTTGCCTGCCGAAGCGGCCCGCAATCCCGTAATTGCTGGCGGAACCCTGTATGTTGTGACCGAAGACGGCCAGCTCCACGCCTTCCGCTGATCCGTATGGGCGCATGACCCATGACCTTCAAGCTTGCCATTGTCGGACGTCCCAACGTGGGCAAGTCCACGCTGTTCAATCGCCTCGTGGGCAGGCGTCTCGCGCTTGTCGACAACCAGCCGGGGGTGACACGGGACATTCGGGAGGGTGAAGCGCGACTTGCGGGAGTGCATTGCACGGTCATGGATACGGCCGGGCTGGAGGAGGCCCGCGACGAGAGCCTGCAGGGACGCATGCGGCATTTGACCGAGCGCGCGATTTCCACGGCAGATGCATGTCTCTTCATGATTGATGCACGCGTGGGCGTCCTGCCGGACGACGAGGCTCTTGCGAACGTGCTGCGACGCAAGGCCGCTGCCGTGATTCTTGTGGCCAACAAGTCCGAAGGCCGGGCAGGGGAGGCTGGTCTTCTCGAAGCGTACTCTCTCGGATTCGGCGACCCTTTGCCGTTGTCGGCCGAACATGGCGAGGGAATTGACGAGCTTGACGCACGACTGGAGCAATTGGTCCGCAAGGCGGATCGGAATGCCGGCATGCGTGGAGCGGGGACGCATGCAGATGCAGTCCGCGGCAATGACTGCGCGCGCGTTCCCGCCCCTGAATTTCCCCTCAAGGTGGCGGTGGTCGGTCGGCCGAATGCCGGAAAGTCAACGCTTGTGAACCGGTTGCTGGGCGAAGACCGTCTTCTGGCCGGGCCGGAGGCGGGCATTACACGCGATGCGATATCGGTCTTCCTTGACTGGGACGGCATGCCGGTCCGTGTCTTCGATACGGCCGGCATGCGGAAGAAGGCTCGTGTGCAGGACAAGCTCGAGAGGCTTTCGGTCGGCGACGGGCTCCGCGCAATCAAGTTCGCCGAGGTTGTGATCGTCGTCCTCGACGCGGCGATCCCGTTCGAACAACAGGACCTCCGCATTGCCGACCTGGCGGAACGGGAGGGTCGCGCGGTCGCGATTGCGGTCAACAAATGGGACCAGGTCACGCAAGGCCAGGCCGGTTTGGGCGAGTTGTCCAAGAATTTCGAGCGGTTGCTGCCCCAGCTTCGCGGCGCTCCGCTCGTGGCGGTATCGGCCTTGAAGGGCAGCGGAATGGATCGGTTGCGTGACGCCGTGGTGCGTGCGTACGACGTCTGGAATCGTCGCGTCGGCACTGCAGAGCTGAATCGCTGGCTTGCGGAGGCGATCGCGGCGCATCCTCCCCCCGCACCCGGAGGGCGTCGCATAAAGTTGCGGTACATCACTCAGGCCAGAACCCGACCTCCGGGTTTTGTCGTCATGTGCTCGTATCCGCAAAGGCTGAACGAGAGCTACAGACGGTATCTGATCAATGCCCTGCGCGAGGAATTCGACATGCCGGGCACCCCGGTTCGGCTGACCTTTCGCGGTCAGGGTCACAAGAATCCCTACCGCAACAGGAAGAAGCCGAGTCCATCGCGGCTCCGCAAGCATCTCGACCCGGGCCCATCGAGCGGCGCTTGATCCGGTCGATTGTTCCGGAGACACCTCGTCCACGCTGTCGGGCTTCGTCCAGGGATCGCGGTTGACGCAGCGCGTTCTTGGCGTGGACCGAGTCGCGCGCGAGGAGGTTCCGGCCCGATCAGGACCGAGGTTGATTTCGCAGGTCGCGTGAGCGGTTGGCGAGATCGCCGCGGGTTCGCGCCGTCACGCGAGCAAACCCTCAGGCGTGATTGCCGTTGCGCCTCCCAGCCAAGGCAGCAGGCCTTCGGGCATTTGGACGCCTCCGTCGGCCGTCTGGCCATTCTCGAGAACGGCGATCAATGCCCGTCCGACTGCAAGTCCGGAACCGTTCAACGTGTGAACGAACTCCGGTTTGCCGTCTCTCTCGCGGAACCGCGCGTTCATTCTCCGTGCCTGGAAGTCGCCGCATGTCGAGACCGAGGAAATCTCCCGATACGCGGACTGTCCGGGCAGCCAGACTTCGACGTCATAGGTTCGCCGGGCGCCGAATCCGAGATCGCCGGTGCACAGCGAGACCGTGCGGTAGGCCAGTCCGAGGCGTTCCAGAATTCCCTCGGCACAGCGGAGCATCCGCCCTTGCTCTTCTTCCGACGCGTCCGGGTGCACGATGGATACCATTTCGACCTTTTCGAACTGGTGTTGACGGAGCATGCCCGTGGTGTCCTTGCCGGCGGCTCCAGCCTCTGACCGGAAACACTGCGTATGCGCCGCCAGGCGGATCGGGAGGACATCGGCATCAAGAATGCTCTCCCGCACCGTGTTGGTGAGGGTCACCTCCGATGTCGGGATCAACCACAGACCTTCGCGGGTGGCATAGCTGTCCTCTGCAAACTTGGGCAGCTGGTTTGTCCCGATCATGGGTTCGTCGCGCACGAGCACCGGCGTCACGGTCTCGGCGAGGCCATTTTCCGATGTATGGATGTCGAGCATCATCTGGGCCAACGCCCGGTGCACCCGCGCAACCGCCTCGCGGAGAACGACAAACCGACTTCCGGAAAGCTTGGCCGCAGTTTCGAAGTCCATGCCTGGCCTGACACCCGCAATGTCGAAATGCTCGGCGGGCTCGAAGTCGAACGCAGGAGGCTCGCCCCAACGATGCAACTCCTGGTTGTCGCCCTCATCGGACCCCTGCGGCACATCTTCATATGGCAGGTTTGGCAGGGTCAGCAGGAGGTCTTGCAGCCGTGCGTCCTCCGCTGCGGCTTCGGATCCGAGGCGCGCGATCTCGTACTTTTTCTCGGCGACGAGGGATCGCAGGCGTTCGAACCTTGCGTTGTCGCCCTTGTCCAGTGCTGCGGCGATTTCCTTTGTCGCCGCATTTCGATCAGCCTGGGCGGTCTCCGCCGCCGCAATTTTTGCACGGCGCACCTTGTCGACTGCGAGGATTTCCGACGATGCACCAGACAATCCCCGGCGAGACATCGCGGCATCGAATGCGGAGGGGTCTTCGCGAATTGCGCGAATGTCGTGCATCGGTCGTCTCCTGCGATCAAGTTTCAGCGCTCTACACGCAGGCGGTTTTTTTGTCGACTCCGAGAAGCGGTCCCAGTCTGGCAATTTGGAGTTTGGGGCTTGAAGCTTGAGATCCCAACGGATCTTCAAATCGTTGCGCCCGGCCAAACCCATGGCAGCATCCAGCCGCTCTCGGCCTTGGTCCGCTTCAGGGCGCAACCGGGTCGCCGTCGAGGACCTGCAAATCTCGAACATGATGCGCGATCCGAAACCTGGGCCCGGTCGATCGCCGAACATCAAAGGGGGAGACGCGCCGGGCAACTGACCTGCAAGGCTGCGAGCGCCGGCGGATCGGTCGTGCGGGTCGTTCCCCGGCACATGAGCACGGACTGCCATGCATGCCGGGACAGGCCGTCCGTGCCGTTAGGTGCGCGCGAACTTGCCTGCGGCGGCTGCGGCCGGGCGACGGACCGCGATGTCAACGCGGCACGGAACATTCTCCAGCGCGGGATCGCGCTGGCCAGGTGGGACGCCGGCCCTTCGGGTCGTCCCGGCGCGTCCACGGGCGTTCCCGAACGACATGTCGCCGGGTTGCCGGGAGCAGGACGCGGGAACGGTGTACGGCAGACCGATGGTTGGCCACGTACATGATTCCCCTCGCTTGTGTGAACTGCATTCAATCCCTTATGCTGGGCGCAACCAAAGCTTGGAGGGCGACATGCCGCCCAATAGTCGTGCCGGTGCCGTGCCGTTTCCGGTCGAGGTCGCTGGCGCTGTGCCGGGGTTGCCGGATCCGGCCGATCTTTACATGGCACTGGATCTCGGCACCAATTCGTGCCGCATGCTGATTGCTCAGCCGAAGGGCAGTCAGTTTCATGTCGTCGACAGTTTTTCCAAGAGCGTCCAGTTGGGCCAGGGTCTTGAAGCAAGCGGCTTCCTTTCACGCCAGGCGATGCGCAGGACGTTGAATGCGCTGAAGGTCTGCCGCGCGAAACTCGACAGGCACGGCGTCAGGCGCATGCGACTTGTCGCCACCGAAGCCTGCCGCCGTGCAAGGAACGGCAGGTCATTCCTCAAGACGGTCGCCCGCGAGACGGGCTTTGAACTGGAAGTGATCGCTCCCGACGAGGAGGCGCGTCTGGCAGTGATTTCCTGTGCGCCACTTGTTTCGCCGAAGACCGAGCAGCTGCTCGTTGTCGACATTGGCGGCGGGTCTACCGAACTCGTCTGGATTGACCTCAGCCGCGTGCAGAAGATCGAGCGTCCCCGGGCCATCATGCGCCTCAAGACGGGATTCACGCCGGATCATTCGTCGCCCTTCCCCACAGCTCATGTCGTCGACTGGATATCCGTGCCGCTGGGCGTTTCAACGCTTCGCGATCAGTTTGTGGACGTTGATGACGATGCGGCCCGATTTGCCTTGATGAGTTGCTGCTTTGAAGAGTTCCTTGCGGAATTTTCGCCATACGAGGCAGAACAGACGCGCGAGGGTTTCCAGATCATTGGCACATCCGGGACGGTAACCACGGTGGCCGCGAGCCATCTTGGACTTGTCAGGTATGACCGGACAAGGGTGGATGGCCTAAGAATGACATCGGACCAGATCGACACGGTCATCAACAAGTATCTTGATCTCGGACCTCAAGGTCGTCGTGCAGACCCTCGCATCGGGAACGGCCGACACACCTTGATCATGTCGGGCGCTGCCATCTTGCAAGCCCTGCTCAGAATCTGGCCAACCGATCGCCTCACCGTTGCCGACCGAGGCCTGCGTGAGGGCCTCTTGTACGCGCAAATGTCAGCTGATGGCGTTCTTGAAGACGGCGTCTACTAGCTTCGCATCCTGGCCTGGATCATTCGGCGCCTGGTGATGCCTGGTTCCGCCGGCCGCGTCGTGAACCGAACCGATTTGCGCTTTGGCCGGCGCTTGATTCGAATTCTGCCGTCGGTGTCCTTAGCCGTTCAGGTCGCAGCCAAGGAACTTGCGGTTATATTGCAGCGCCGCATGAAGCACGGAAAATGATCCGGCAGCGGGGTCAATGACAAAATCTCCCTCGTTGCTCACGGCAGAAATCAAGCGTCCCTGCAGCTCGACCGGCTTGGCGTGCGGATGCTCGCGCTTCGAAACCTTCTCCAATGCGATGTCCGTAATGTTGTGGACTTTCCACACGCCCTTTGCCCTGACCGGCCGTCTTTGCAGGACAATGCAATGTTCCGCACGGCGCCTGGTGCGGTACCCCATGCCGAATGTGCCCTTGTCCCATGTCATCAGGTCGACGATTTCCAATTCCGTGCCTTCCAGCCATGGACGCACCCCTTGGCATAGGTGAAACTTGTCGACCCAAAGGAAGAGGTGTCCGGACGGAATCAGAACGCGATCAATGCCTTGCACGAATTCGGCAATCATCGCCTCAGGCATTTGCGTCATGGCGCTGCGTCGCGTTCCGCGCGATTTGCCCTCATTGCCATAGGAGAGCTTTTCGAGAACGCCACGATACTGGGGGTCAAGAAAGGCGACGGGAATGGCGCGCTCCGGGAGCATGGACAGGAATTCCAGGCCATCCATCCGCAAGCGGGTGTTGGGCCTGAGGGACATGGGCAACGTGAGCCTGGGTGCATGCACGGTTCTTTCATTCGAGAAGACGGCCTTGGCGGCCACATCCTTCGTCGGGCCCGACTTCTTGTTCGTCCTCGCTTCCGATGCAGGCATTTCCGTCCCTTCCCGTCCCAGATCGTCCGTTCTCCGACTGGAGTCGGACCCGAGTGAATTCCCGTTCAGTTGCGAAGACTTGCGGCCATCCGGGCCAGGGCTTCGACTTCGTTCCAACGGCCGCCAGACACCAAGTCGTCTGGTGCCACCCATGATCCGCCGACACACATCGTGTTCTCAAGGTTCAGATAATCTCCGGCATTGTCCATGTTGATGCCGCCGGTCGGACAAAACTTGACTTGGGGCAGGGGTGCGGCAAGCGCCTTCAGTGCCGCTGCGCCGCCCGACGTTTCCGCGGGAAAGAACTTCTGGACCGTGTATCCCCTTTCCAGCAGGCGCATCGCCTCGCTTGCCGTGGCGGAACCCGGAATGATTGGAAGGTTCTCCGCCTCGGCAGCGCTGAGAAGCCGTTCCGTAGCCCCGGGCGAGACGCCGAAGACCGCCCCGGCGTCTTTCGCCGCGCGAACATCGGCAGGCGTTAGCACTGTTCCAGCTCCGACCACGCTTCCCCCGACCTTGGTCATGACACGAATTGCGTCAAGAGCCGCTGGCGTTCTGAGCGTGACTTCCAGCACGGGCAACCCGCCGTTGACCAACGCACCGGCCAGACCGACGGCCTTGCCGGAGTCGCTAATGGTCAAGACCGAAATGACAGGCGCCAATTGGCAGATCCGGGCCGTCTCACGGCAGCCTTCCTGAGGACTCATGGCGCGCGCGCCCAATCGACGCACGTCTCCGCATGGAACTGCCGGATTGCGCCAAACGGATGTCTCATGGGTCTGGGGGCGTGCGAGCTCACATGTCCGGGCAGTCCCAACCACCAGGAAAGGTGCTGGTTCGTCCAACCCTCCGGGCCGCAGTCACACCTCGGCCGATCTGGAATGTGCGCAAGGATCAAGGACGAGAATTTCAACGTGCACATGCTCCGCAGCAAGGAATGCAGTTTCCGCATGACTGGCATGCAAATTGCCGAGCTTCAAGATGTCCCGTCTTCCCCTATGTGAGCCACGACAAACCATGGAGTGCCAGATGATCACCCGGAATTCAGCCGACGAAATTCAAAGAATCGAAATCAAGGCCCGCAAGCTTCGCGCCGAACTCATGAAGTCCTTCTTCGCCCGCCTCGGCCGCCGCTGAAATCGCCTCGACTGCAGTCGGAGTCCATTGGCGTGTGCGTTGGCAGCCTGGTCAGGCAGGCCTGTGTGCAGGTTCAATGACGGGCTGCATCCGCCCAACCGGATTCAAGCTTCTCGATGGCCGCAATCCGGTCGTCGGTCTTGGGGTGGCTGAGAAGCCAAGCGGGCACCGCTGCGCCTCGCGCACCGGTCAGCCTCTCCAGCTTCTTGAACAGTGACTTTTGCGGTTCGGTTCCAATCCCTGACTTGATCAGCAACGCCGAAGCATAGGCGTCCGCCTCGTATTCGTCAGAGCGCGAAAGCCGGGCTGCAAGGATGGTGGTGAGGACATTGGCAATCACGACGCCGAATCCTGGCAGCATGCGGCCAAGGACCATCATGAGTGCAGTGCGAAGCGCGTTCTGGCCTGAAAAGTCGATCATTCTTCGTCGGGCGTGCCCAAGCGCGACATGACCTAGCTCGTGCGCGATGACCGAGGCCATTTCCTCGGCTGCAATTTCTCCGTTGCGATACTTCTGGTAGAAGCCCCGGGTCAGGAAAATGCGTCCGTCCGGAGCTGCCAGCCCGTTTACAGGCTCAATTTCATAGAGATGCACCCGGATGCGGGGGAGTTCCAGGGCCTTGGCCATGCGATCCGTAAGCTTCTTGAGGACCGGGTCGACAAGTTCCGACGAGTTCTCGTTCAGTTCGGCCGAGGTCTTCCAGGCCGAGAACTTGTACATAACCAGCGCGTAGAGGATCGCCAGAAGTATCGGCGCGAACTTAAGCATGACACGAATATGGGCTGTCAGGACGGGTGTTCCAAGAACCGACTTGCCCTGCTGACGCAACTTCCCTTGCAGGGTCGGGCATTCCATGGCCATGCAGCAGGGCATCGTCCCTTTTGTCAGCGGCGCCTGGTACCGTCATTGCCACGCACTGCCAATGCCGAGAGACAGGAATACCCCTAGCAGTGCGAACGCAATGCCGTAGACAACTGCATACCTGAGCATGTCGATCAATGCGCCGCGCCGCTTGCGTGCCGCACGAAGGCCCAGCGCCACGCCAAGGACCAGGAAAATGGCGACAATCATCTGCCCATCCCGCGAGAAACTCCGCCCTTCAGGACCGGGAGGAATGCGGAGTCTCGTGTTCCAGGCACCATTGCCGTCCCCTTCTTTCGTGACCTGTGGAGGCGGTATCCGGAGCCGTTGCCTCGCGGTTGCCCGGACCTGCCCCGGCAACCCAGGCCTTGCCGCTCATGTACCAGTAACCGCCACAATCGCCGGATTCCCACGTCAGTTCAGCAAATTCCGCCCCGTTCGGTGGGAGGCACCTCAATCGTAGCCGGAAATGCCCGTCTCGTAGCCATCGATGCTGCGCGTGTTCTTCCTCTGCCAGAAGGCAGTGACTCCTTCCTTGCCCATCGCTTCAAAATAGGGAACCAGTTCGTCGGGGCCGCGCTGAGCCTTGAATTCCATCAGCGGCACGCCGGTGCCGCAGGAGGTCTGGACCATGTCAATCTCCATGTCGATCACCTGCCGCGAGCCGGCCAGACTGGGGAAGGCGGCGGTCTTTTCCGCCCATTCTGAATCATGGGGATGAGTCGCTCTCGCCGTGCCGTAGACGCGAAGTATGAGCGCATCGCCCTCGAAGGCGCAGAACATCAGCGTCATCCTGTCAGACAGCCGCAGGTGGGCGGCCGTCTCGTTGCCGCTGCCGGAGAGGTTGAGCCAGCGGAGGCGGGTGTCGTCGAGTATTTCCAGCGTGTCCATGCCCTTCGGCGAGACGTTCACTCGGCCCTCGGGTGCCGCAGTGGCCACGAAGAAGACCGGCTGTCGCTTGATGAAGGCCCGAAAGCTCCGGTTCAACTTTGTCCCGATCGCCAATGTCCTTGCTCCTCACCTGCCAACGGGGTCATCCTACGAGCTTTTGCGCCGGACAGGACCCTCGCGTCAAGCGTGGCCCATCCGGCAGGGCGCCACCGAGGTGAATCTCCGTGGTGTGAACCCCAGAGAACCCGAGCGCCGCGCAGCGGCACCGTTGCCCAGAGTCCCTTTCCCCTCTCGATCAGTATGAGATTACAGTAGGTTGCGACCATGCACAAGAGGAAACCATGTGCATTGCACATGGGGGCCTTGCGGGATCGGAGCGCGCGCGAGTTGCATTTCCGGGAGACGCATGTGCAAGAACCGGGCAATGCCGGGTCCATGAAGAACGGACATGGCTGGCATGCGCAAGGTTCTGGGGAATATACCAGGGATGCCTGCCTATGGTTGAGAAGCGCTTCTTTGGCAATGGCCTGCACATGAAAGAGGCGGCCATGCAAGAGGCGTCCGCAGTGCCCAGGACCGTCAGGAAGCGGAGGGCCGTCAAGGCGACCGGCAGCGAACGGGACATCGTCCGGGCGCGGGCGAAGGCCGCGCGCATGCCGGCGGACGGCTGCGTCGTCCGCCTGCAAGATCCCACGGCACTTGCATGCGTCCCGGTCCCTGGTGGCGAGACGGCCCGAAACGGCCAACGACTCCCGTTCCGGCCAACCACCCTGGCGCCACGGACCGGACCGCGAAGGCGGCGGCCGCGACAGGGTTCCATGCCGTCCTACCTACCATTGCACGTTCAGCTCGATCCCGACGGAACTCTCCGTCGTGCCGGTTCCGGCCGTGCTCCGGGACGCCCGCGCCCCGAGCGAGACGTCGGGCGCGCCCGGCGCCTCCGGCGCCAGCCGCCAGCCCACGCTGCAGTCGCGCGCATCGCCCGAGACGGCGCACCCGGCATGCGGCGTGCCCGTGAACCTCCCGCCAAGCGCCGGGAACCCGTAGGCCGCCTCGAACGCCGCCGTGCGCGACGCGGCGTCGCTTCCCGCGCGGCTCTCCAGCGGGTCCGACGTGAAAAGCGCGTCCAGCCCTCCCGAGGACGGCCCGCCGAGGGTCTGGCGCATGCTGACCGTCGGCCCGCGCCCCGTCTCCGGGGCCGGGTCCCAGGCCAGGGACGCCGAAACGCCCCAGTCCTCAAGGTCGCCGTCGCCGTGCGCGAGGAGCGTGCGGCCCGAGACGTCCAGGGAGATCCCCCGCACGGGATCGGTCCAGGCGATGCCGCCGCCAAGCTCGATCCCGGACCCGGTCTCCGCGTCGCCGCCGTCGTGCCTCAGCCCAATCTCCGCCCTGGGCGCAAGGCTGCCGCCGCCGTCAAGGGCAAAGGTCCAGCGTCCCTCCAGGCCGAGCCTCAGCCGGGTCACGTCCGACCGGGAGGCCGCCAGCCCCGCAATCCCGTCGGACGAGGTCCGCGTCCAGAGCGCGTCCGACGTCAGTGACAGCGCGGGACCGTCCTCAGGGGTGCCGAACATCTCGCCCCGCAGCCCCGTCGCGGCCATCGACCAGTCCGTGCCCGCGACAAGGCGCTCCTCCGCGTCCGTCACCAGCGTCACCTCGCCCGTGCCGCGTCCGAGCGCGGCCCAGAGCGACAGCCGCTCCGAGGTCCGGAAGGCCGCGTAGGGGATGGCCGACGCAAGCGTGGCCTCCAGCCTCCCGCCGCCCTCGCCACGGTAGCCGCCTTCGGCGGCGCTCCGCGCCAGCGCGAGCCCGGCCAGCCAGCGGCCCCTCGCGTGATCCGCGCCCAGCATGGCGGTCGTGACCGTGCCGTCCACGGTCACCTCCGTTCCGCCGCCGCGCTCCGCGCCGTCGAAGCCGGACCGCACGGCCCGGCCCCAGAAGGCGGTCGTCCCGCCCGCGCCGTCCCGCGCGGTCGTCAGCGTGAATCGCGTGCCCAAAGCCGCCTCGGCATCGCCCACGGACTGCGGCTCGGCGGCACCGGTCGCGAACGGTTCATCCATCCCGTCACCGTCGCCGTGGTCCGGCGCGGCGTCCGCGACGATCGCGCGCGCGATATCGGCCATCGCCTGCTCCGCGCGGCGCTCCGCCTCGGCGGCCCTGCGCTCGGACGGGGTCATGCCGGATGACGCGTCGTCATGGCCGGAGCCGAGTTCCTGGCCTGCCAGCGCCGCCTCGAATCCGGGCGCGCGCGGGGCATCGATCCGGGCCGCGACGCCTTCCAGCGCCTGCTGGGCCACCGTGCGCCCGAAGCGCGACAGCCACGCCGCCGGCATCGGGTCGTCGTTCAGGATCGTGCCCGTCGCCCGCGATCGCGCGATCTTCACCTCGCTCGGCTGCGCATCGCTCAGGTCCAGGTACAGCGTCTCCTCGCCCTCGTCGATCAGGTCGTCCTTCACCAGCACCGTCACGAACCGCACACGGTCCCCCGTCTCGAAGCGCACCTGCTGCGAGGTGTCGACGTAGTCCTCGCCGCGCCGCGCCGTGCCGGCGTTCGGATCGATCCCCGCGCGCACCGTCACCGGGCCCGGCGCCGGGCGGTTCAGCGTCACCCGGAACCGCAGGTTCCCCTCGCCCTCGCGCACGGTGGCGTCGGCCACCGACACGGTCAGGCCGGCGAAGCCGTCTTCCGCTCCGTCGTTGTCAAGTATCGTGATCTCGACCGGGTCCGGGTCCGGGGTCCTCGCCGCCACCCACGCCGGCAGCTCGCCGAACGACACGCTCAGCGTCTCGTCGTCCCCGTCGTCGTCCTCGGACGCGCTGAGGGTGGCCGTCCCGGTCACATGTCCGGCGTAGACCGTGAGGCCGCCCGGCCAGTCGAGATCGTCCGGCTCCGCCGTGCCCGCCGACCACGCCAGGGGGATCCGCACGGCTTTCGGCAGCGGCTCGGCCAGCCGCGCCCGCAGCAGCGTGCGGCCGCCTTCCTCCAGCGTCGGCGGGTCCGCCTCCAGCGTCACCTCGACGGGCTCGGGCGCAGGCTCCGCCTCCAGGATCGTCACCACCGTGTAGGCGATCTCGCGCCCCAGGTCGATCATCACGTCGGGACGGGCCAGCGACGGCATCGACGTCACCGGGTCGGCCAGGATGGCGCCCCGCGGCTCCATGACCTGCACGGTGAACTGCTCGTTCGGGTCTTCGACACCGTCCTCCACGATCCAGACCTCGCGCACGATCTCCGTCTCGCCCGCGGCGAACTGCAGGCGTCCGGACGCCATGCGGAAGTCGATGGGATCGTCGATGGGGCCGGCATGCGCCGTGCCGCCGCCCGGATGCGTGAGCCAGCTCACCTCCACGTCCTCCGGCGCCGGCGACGAAAGGGTGAACCGCACCTCCATGAAGCTGCCCTCCACGGCCTTTCCGGCGGCGAGCGAGATCCGGATGCCGTCGCGCACCGTCACAGGCAGCTGTGCCGCGAGGCCGTCGTAGCCGCCGCCTGACGCCGTGTGCACCAGCGTCGCCGTGTCCTCGTCCTCGTCCTCGTCCCGGGCCGCCGAGACCGCCACGGTCTGCGGCGCGTTCCAGTCCGACGTCCCGAACGTCAGCGACGTCCGGTCAAGCCTCAGGTCCGTGCCGGCATGGCCCGTGATCTCGACGGTCACCGTGTCCGTCGGCTGCGTGGCGAGCGACACCGCGTAGCTCCTCCCGGCGCCCTCGGTCATCGCCAGGGCCGTCTCGGAGAGCGCCAGTCCCGGCTGGATGCCGCCGTCGTCGTCCTCGACGGTCACGGCCACTTCCGCCGCCGCCGAGCCGTAGCCGCCGCCTGTCGCGGTGAGCGCAAGCGTCGCCGTGTCGTCAGAGGCGTCATTGTCATGCCCCGCGCTCACCGTCACGGTCTGCGCCGTGTTCCAGTCCGACGGGGCGAACGTCAGCAAGTTCTTGTCCAGCGTCAGGTCGGTGTCGGCGTAACCGGCGATGGAAACAGTGACCGTTGCCGTCGGCCGGGTCGCCAGGGACACCGTGTAGCTCGCATCGCCGCCTTCCGGCACGGTCAATGCCTTCGACGACAGCACCAGCGCCGGCCTGTCGTCGTCGGTCACGGTGACCGACACCTCCGCCGCCGCCGAGCCGTAGCCGCCGCCCGAGGCCGTGAGCGCGAGCGTCGCCGTGTCGTCCGCAGCGTCGTCGTCCTGGCCTGCGGACACCGTCACCGCCTGCGGCGCGTTCCAGTCCGTCGTTCCGAACGTCAGCGAGGTCCGGCCAAGGTTCAGGTCCGTGCCGGCATGGCCCGTGATCTCGACGTTGACCGTGTCCGACGGCTGCGTGGCGAGCGAGACCGTGTAGCTGGCCGCGCCGCCCTCCGGCACGGCCAGCGCCACCGGCGTGACGTTTAGCGCCGGTCCGCCGCCCTCGGTGACGGTCACGCTCACGCCGGCCGCGGCCGCCGAGCCGTAGCCCCCGCCCGAAGCCGTGTGCACGAGCGTGGCGGTGTCTTCAGTGTCGTCGTCGTCTCGCCCGGCCGTGACGGTCACCGTCTGCGGCTGGTCCCAGTCCGTCGTTCCGAACGTCAGCGAGGCCCTGTCCAGCGTCAGGTCCGTGCCCGCGTGACCGGCAATGTCGACGGTGACGGCGCCCGTCGGGCGGGAATCCAGCCGCACCGTGTAGCTCGCCGTCTCCGCCTCGGCCATCGTCAGCGCGCCCGGCGTCACGGTGATCCCCGCGTCGGGGTTCCCTATGGTCAACGTCACGGTCGCGGGATCGCCGATACTGTACCCCGCGCCGGTCTCCAGCGTCACCACGACGGTCTCGCCGTCGTCGTCAATGTCGTCTTCGAAGATCGTCACCATCATCGACGGCGGGTAGGCGGCGTTGTTCATCCACAGCCTGCCCCGGTCGCCGGTTCTCTCGAGCGGCGGGTCCGTGGTCCTCCGGGGCTCCTTGAACAGCTCGTAGTCCACGCCCGGGGTCGCGGTGCCCGACAGGCTGAAGTCGATCCAGTAGGGACCGAGGCCCCGGGACGGCGGCGCCGTGCGCAGCGACAGGAGGTGGGTTCCGCCTTCCTCGACGTTGGCGTCGCGCGAGTGGAAGGACACCGTCACCTCGGGTTCGGCGTCGTTGTCGCGCACGAACAGGACCGCGTTCCTGCGGTCCCAGAGATCCCGGTCGCCGGACGGGGCCGCGAGCCGGTAGCCCGGGCCCGCCACAAGGTCGAGGTCCACGTGGCCCCTGTCGTCCGAGTAGGCCTGTTCCACCGTGTCGTCGTCCTCGGTCGGCACGGTCACGACAACGGTCACTTCCCCAGCCGGGATCGTCACGGTCCGCCGCCCGGCGCCGCCCGGCGGCAGGAACCCGCCCAGGTCCGTCACGTCGAACGAGACTTGCATGTCCTCCTTCGGCGCATGGTCCGCATGCAGCACGAAGGTGCCCGACTCGCCCTCCGCGACCTCGTCGTAGACGACGTTCCATTGGGTGTGGAGCGGCAGCTCCGTCTCGTCGGCCGGGCCCCAGCCGACCGTCGGCCCGAGGAATCTCCTTCTCGTGATGGTGACCGCCGCGTCGTTGTCGGCGATGGTGATCGACGTCCCCGTCACGGCCACCCCCGCCAGCGCGCCGTCCAGGCTGATCGCCTCGGGACCCTCGACAAGGGCGTCGTCCGTGGGCGTCAGCGTGAAGTCCGCATGGGCGCTCGCCGCCCCTGCCGGGATGGTGACGGTGACCGGATCCACCGCCGTGTAGTCGGTCCCGGAGGCGGCCGTGTCCGCGTCCTTGCCCACGGTCACCGCCACCGCCTTCGGCTCGGGGAAGGTGGAGCCGCCCGCCAGGGTCGCGGTGACCCGGACCGTCCTGGCGCCGCCGTCCTCGGCGAGCGAGTCCTGCGCCCCGTCGGTGACCGTGTCGGTGTCGACGGTGAGCATCAGCGCCGTCGGCGCCGCGTCGTCGTCCTCGATGGTTCCGGTGGCCGTGGCGGTGCCGATCGCGGCGCCGG
>VXSG01000089.1 GCA_009838075.1 Boseongicola sp. SB0665_bin_10
GCAGGGGAAAGACCCCGTCCTCCGACAACCTAGTCGTAGGATCCGGTTCCTGTGTATCCGGCCAGAATCACGCGGTATCTGGAATTTGACGTTTGAAGGAAGCGGATAGGATGGTGACTTACGACGGTGCGGCACGGGCTTGACGTGGCTCTGCAACGATGAGTGTCCTCGCCTTCCGCACTCGGCTGGCGCGATCACCGGTGGGCAATGGCACCGAAACAAGGGCCGACGCTCGCCTAGGGGGCGTTGAACGGAGCGACCCGCTGGTCAAACGCAGGCTCAATGACTTGAGACTGGAGTGGCCGTGTGCGTCGCGCACGGCACGGCATCCA
The DNA here is from genome assembly GCA_009838075.1 of Boseongicola sp. SB0665_bin_10. Lineage (GTDB taxonomy): Bacteria > Pseudomonadota > Alphaproteobacteria > Rhodobacterales > Rhodobacteraceae > JAJEFO01. The sequence goes on from VXSG01000089.1 coordinate 333, forward strand.
AGGTTCGGGAGGCAGTGGTCTTGAATGAACCGGACACGAGACGATCCTCAGGGGGTGCCGCCGTGCTTGGGCCGGAGCTGCCGCGATCGATCATGACCTTATGTCGGTTCGGAAACACCTGATCCGGTTTGCCGGAATGGCCGTTGGCGTGCAGTCGGTAGTAGTATCCCATGGTATGGGCGGCCCGGCGCAACGTCGGTTCGGGGCTGCCAGCCCATCGCCGGATTCCTGGGCAAGACATCGTCGGGGGGCGCCTAAGATGACGGCATCGGGCCTCTTCACCAATTCCCGGTTTCGCCGATCAGCCATTCGAGGCCTTTCAGGTGGACCATGCGGCCGTTTTCGCCAAGTCCGTCGGTGATGAGATGCGGCGCGAAGTGGACGGCGGCGGTCAGCGCTCCGTGAGGTTGGGCCGGTGGGCAGTTGCTCAGTATCTTGTCGAGGCGGTTGGGAGAAAACTCGCCGACGCTGGCATAGAGCCGACAATCGGGATTGTGTCGGCGGGCGGCGGGTGCGTAGCCAAGGCTTCCTCTACCACGTCCACGCGATCATGCCTGAACCGCCATCGGGATGATATGAGCGCGACGGTAACGCCGCCCCTACGGGCAACAATGTCGATTTTCGGATCACGGCTGCGGGTGGTGAATTGCGGGCCAGGAAATTCGTCGTGAGGACTCACTTCTTCGGCATAGGTAATGTCCTGGTCACCGAAGGTTTCGAGGATATGTACCGTGAGGGACCGAAACGCGTGGCCGAGTAGGTTGTGCGGTTGAAGACCGGCAATTTTGCGGTGCCTCCAATACACGGCAATCTCATTGCACAGGTCGGCGTGAGGAATGCCTAGTTCTTCGGCAAGAAAACCGGTCAGCGTTTCCGCTCGGCGCATAACGGCGTTCGGACCGCTAGCACCTACCCTGAACTCGTTGGATTCTCGGTAGACGACTCTATCGTGGAACGGCTGCCAGCCATTCCGCCATGTGTCGCAGGAAAGAAGCAGGCGGGCGATGCCATGCCATGCCATGCCATGCGCGTGCCGCGTCCCAGCCGTGCGCGACCCGCAACGCCTCGTACATTTTGACGGCGATTTCGGCGTTGCGTGATCGTGGCATGAAGACTTCCTAGATAGCGAGGTCGAGTGGCAGGTCGGCGATGTCACGGAGCCTCTTGCCTTCGATCATTGTGTCCAGCAACTCCTGCGCGTCTTCGTAACCGAGCTCATGAACGGTTTCCAGGATTTCCGGCAGAGCAAAGTGATACACGCAGTCGATGTCACCGGTCCCGAGCGCGATCGAAGCGATGCGGCCGGGGGCAGGCTCTCCAGTCACGACGGCGACGTGAGGCAGCCGGCCCTTGCGGTTCCTGACCAGGTTCAATGCCTCCGACCGGGCGTTCTGGGCGCGGTCGCTTCGCAGGGTCCACTTGCATGAGACGCTGGCATGCAGGATGGGGCGGTCGCTGTTCACGCGTCGCAGGGGCGTGAGTCGGGCCTGGGTCCTGTCAACCAGAGCCGCGTCTGCGTTGATGGTCCTGTCTTTCTCGGGAAAGCGAATCACCACGACGTCAGGCTTGATGAGGTAGTCGCTTCCAAGGGCCGCTGCCAGCTCCGGATTGGCCTTTGCGGCCGCTTCAAGGGCAGCCAGGTGTTCGTACTGGTCAAATTGGGCGATGGCGGAACGGCCGCCGATCCCCTTCTTGACCTCCCACTGGCCGGGGCGGAGATGGGCCAGGCGTGGGAAGATCTCTTCGAGATACTCCTTGCAGATCTCCTCGAACTTGTTTCCGGCCATCTGCCCGGCCAGGCGCGCGCCGACAGCGTCGGCGCCGAGGCGTTCCAGGATGCCCTTGGCGATGCCGACGCTCGACTTGCTGTGCTTGTCCGCGTTGCTTGGAACGCCCTTCTTGTCAGTGCGGAGCACGGAAGCGAGTAAGGCTGCATGGAAGCTCCGGCGGGCCTCGGAAAGGAACGCCTCGTCGTTCATCCCGCAAGCGTCACGACCGGCACGGAGCGGCGCATGGAGAGGCAATGACGGATCCGTTCCGCGACGGCTCTGGCGACCGGGGGCGGGAAAGCGTTGCCGACCTGCCGGTATGCAGTCGTCTTGCGGCCGGAGAATTGCCAATCGTCGGGAAAGCCTTGCAGGCGGGCGACCATGGGAACGGTGAGGCGGGGCATGCCGACAAAGTCACGGGCTGGCGGCTCGTCCGCGATGCCCATGCCGTCGACCCCGAGGGTGGCCCATGCCCTCTTGGCACGGGTTGGCCCGAGATCCGGTCCCCCGTGCTTCAGCGAGCCGCCGACGATGGTCGGCGCGATGTCGTCGGCACGCCGTTTCCACGCGCGCGCGCCTTTCCAGCCGCGCTGCCTGATGAGGTCGTACAGGGCTTCGCCGACGGTCTGGGGGTTGTGCCCTGTGCCGGTAGGCCACGAGAAGTGATGCGCGATGTCCTTGCGAAGGGCGGCGATGACGACACGGGGCCGAAGCTGAGGCACGCCGAAGTCGGAAGCGTTCATTAGATGCCATTCAGCATGGTATCCCAACTTCTCGAACCGGGCCTTGAGCTGTTGGCGGTAATCCTCGAACACCGCGCCGAGAATGCCTCGGACGTTCTCTATCATGACCGCGCGGGGACGCGTGACGTCAACCAGGTCGAGGGCGGCGGGGAAGAGGTTGCGCTCGTCGCGGTGGCCAAGTTGCTTGCCCGCTATCGAGAAGGGGGGGCACGGGAGCCCCGCTGCGACCAGATCGATGCCTTTGAAGGCTTCAGCGTCGTGCTGGACGAATTCGCGCAGGTCCTTCCCGAAGACCCGCCATTCGGGTCGGTTGAGATTGAGTGTGTCGCAAAAGCTTTGCTCGATCTCGACGAGCCCCGCATGATCGAATCCGGCCTGCTCCAGGCCAAGCGCCTGTCCGCCGCCGCCGGCGCAAATTTCCAGTGAACTGAGGGCGTTTGAGGTCATGTCTGGCTCCCTCTGCGTGATGTTCTGACGAGATCGAGCGGAAGCTGCAAGTCTCGGTCGCGGTGGCGCTCGAGAAACTCGATCAGTGCCTGGCGGCAAATCCACGCCTTGGAGACCCGTGCATGTTCTGCCAGTGCGGCGGTCTCCCGATACTCTTCCGGGGTCAGGTTCAATGAGATACGGTGTTTCGACGGCATGGCTGATGAGCAAGGTGAGTCACTGATGTGCAATTTGCAGCACCGGTGAACACTGTTCCAGAAACGTCCCCGGCTGTCAATTCCTCGAAGGCCTCAGAAATCTCGCTGCGACGTGGCACATGTGTTGACGGGGAACTGGGAAATGTCCGAGTCTTTGCCAGGCATTGCGGCGGTGGCAATTGTGGCGCAGTATTGCTCAATTGCGGCAAGGAGCTTGTCGGCAAAGCAGGCCTTGCCGACCTGGTTGCAATTTTCGCCAAGTTCGAGAAGTCGTTTGGAGGGCAGCAGGAATTCACTGAAATTGACCGCCGGACTTGCGCGGGGACGGCGCGAATTGTGCTTACGTAGGCAGTCGAACATCGGAACTGTGCCGACATAGCTAGCTGGCCACGAGTCCATATGCAAGCCGACCCTCGGTCCTTCGACGGCCCACACTCGTATAGCTGATCCAACTCGTGCAGTCCGCATACATGCAGTTCGGTCTCCGCCATTTAGATTCACGCACACCTGACTAGCTCAGCGTTTCCTCGCGTTCAGGAGAGCACAAGCGGCATGCCCCGGCCCGCGAACCGTGCGAGCGTTCCGGCCGACTCAACGCCCTCGGTCGTCTGTGCCTGTCGACGGCGGCGCTGCCGACGCCCGCGGAGCGCATCGGAATCGAGCGTTCGTTGGCCAGCGACATGTCGGATCCAGGTCACCTAATGCGCACCCATTGGAGGCTTTGATCTGGTAGAGCTGTTCAAACTTCCTGCTCGTCGGACGGGCGCATTTCTCACGCGTCGTAAGTTCTCACTCCTCGTCGGGTTCAGGGTCTGCGTACATTAGGATCCGGCAGATGCTTTGGATTGTTCCTTCGCTGCCTCATCGGTCGTCAAGTGCCCAGGATTCGAGCCTGCGTTCTTCACTTCATGTCGCTGGGTCGCTGAGTGACGGAAGGGCCGCCTATGGTTTCACGTCGTGGATCTCGCACACGATTATGGACAAGAGCGATCTCGATGCCGCCCGTCTTCCCGGCGCTCATGCGTGGTGGCTCCTGTGCAATCACAAGACCTTAGAAACTCCACCTCACCTCTGCAGGTGCATCAATGTACAGTGCATGACGGAGGATCCGAAGCCGTGCAAGGGGCGAGGCGCGACATAGGACTGGCCCTGCGGAACAATGCAAGTGCGGTCACGAAAACACCGCCGAACTGCCGAGTGCAGTGTAGGCAAGAACCATCACTTGCAATCTCCCAATAATCACGTAAGCAATGGCGTACCGCGACGGCAAGATTCTCATCCAGAGTGAGACGCATTTGCGAATGAAAGACGATATACTCCGAAATAGTCAGGCAAGACACTGCGTCAAATCCCTGCAACGACGCTGTGCCGAGGGAGGCAAAAATGGATACTGAAACGCCAGAAGAGCTGCATGAACTGAATGAATACTCCGATCCTGAGTTCAACGAAAGCGATACTTCCGAGACTCCACCAAACGATATAGTGGCGTTCAACGAATTGCGCTCTTGCGCAGATCTTGCCAGAATGACTGAAGACGGAGTCATCGATCTGCAACCCGACTTTCAGCGCGATGTTGTTTGGACATCCGCGGATCAGACGCGCTTCATTGACTCTCTAGTCAAGCAGCTGCCAATACCAAGCATGTGTTTTGCCTTTGATCACACAAAAGACAAGTGGATCGTAATCGATGGACTTCAGCGGATGACGTGCGTCGTGAAATTTCTGAAAGGCGGTGACTGGAAGCTGTCACGCCTGGAAGACATTGATCAAAGATTGTCTGGAAAAATTGCAGCAAAATTCAAGACGGGAAGAGGAGATGAAAAGAAAATATTTGACCGTGTACAAAACAAGACTCTGCCAATTACGGTTCTGCGATGTGAATTTGGCAAGCGAAGTCACATGGAGTACTTGTTTACCGTCTTTCATCGGCTCAATGCTGGCGGCGCAAAACTGAATAACCAGGAAATTCGAAATTGCATCTTCAGTGGATCTTTCAACAATTTGCTCAAAGAACTAGACAATTTGCCAAATTGGAGAAAGTTCAATATTATGAAAGAAGGCGCCAACTACAGATTCCTGAAGCAAGAGGTAATTCTAAGGATTTTCGCGTTTGCAGAGGAATCTGATTCTTATACGGGGCAAATTGGCAAGTTTCTTAATGACTACATGCATCCAAGACGAAAAATCGGTGAAGTCGAGATTGAGCGACGACGCGAGCAATTTCGACGGTCGGTGGATGTCGTGGATCGCATTTTTCCAGACGGGCCCGCAGAACGGCTCCCAACCGCTGTTGTTGAGGCACTGTTTGTTGGGATCATCCGAAATTTAGATGCACTTGAGGCTTTGCCAGGTGATGATCTGGTGGCGCGCTTCAATGCGTTGCGGGCGGCTGGTCCATTCTCAGAGGAGGGACTGGCGGAGGGACTGTCGAAAAGGGACAAAGTCACAGCAAGGTTGAACGCGGCTCTCGACATCTTCTCGTAATGATCGCTTACTCGTATATTGAAAGAAATTTGAGGGCGCTCGACTCACGGTATCGGAGTCCAAAGACGAGTACAAGGGACGCCAACTTCGTGTCGAAACTTGCCATGCTTGAGCTTTGCGGCTGGATTGAAGTGTCCATGGATGATTGCATTTTGCGAGCTAGCATCAGGGTGCTTAAAGACGAAGGCAATAGGAGACGGTTGGAGGAGAAGGTGTTGCGCAACTATGGCTTCGAGTACGAGCGGCACTTTAAGTCGATGATGATTCAAGTCTTTGGTCTCTGGGGATTTGGAAAAATATTTAGATCTGTTGACGCGACCATCGCGGCAAGGTTCTCGAGTGAGCTCGGCAGACTTAAGACAAAGAGAAACACTCTCGCACACACATACACTCCTGGAGTGACAGAGGAGTATGATGCGCCCTCTGCAGCACTGGGAAGTTTCGCGATTGTAAAATCTGGTCTTCAAGCTTACGATTCAGCGATTAGGAAGCACTTCTGATAGATGCCGTTGGTTGCTTTGAATTTTCTTCTTGGACTCGGTTTCAATATTGCGCGAACGTCCGTCAGTCGTTGCGGCCTATATCCTGCCTCGTCAGATCACGAGATATCTCAAGCGCTGGTGGATGATTTTATCTGCGACCGTAAGCAACCGGCAGTGTGCTTTGGCTACATCGGGGCGACCGAGTTCCTGGGCACTGTTTTTTTATGCATCTAGTGAGAAAAGACGTCAGATTCGACTTTACATTGGCCGTACCCGGAAGACCGTGTACCTCTTCGGATCATTGTCCGACGTGTCAACCTTATCGTGAAGTTCCTTTGGATTTGCTCAAGATGTGATTGCGACACGGATGCCAGCCAGCATACGTTTGGCCCGAGTTCAGGAAACGTGAACGGCTCCCAATCAGCATACCAATGAACCCACCTGGAAAGCACCTGGTCAGTCGTTTCCAAGCGGATTTCGGACTCCCTGCATGCAATCGTAGGCGACACTCCGAAAATCCTGGGTGACGCCAATCGTATGCTGCTTGCGATTCCGATATGTGCCCTTCCCACGAACTCGGGCAGAAACAGCTCCGCCAGTGAGATTTGACGATTAATTGCTCCAAAATTTACTATCGGATGTTGACTCAATTGGGACTCGAACCGCCCGTTATCGTGATTTTGTACATAGCGTGAGAATTCCTTGACCTTGGTTCTGTCGTTGAAAGCGTGGGTGCGCGGCTCGATGACCAGCTTGATGTCGAATTCAATGAAGCCGTCTTTGCTGACCTCAAATGTCCTCAAGGCGATTGGAGTTTCGTCAGTTTCGCAAGCTTCAGTCGCGGAACTCCATAAGCAAGCGGCAAGATCCTTGGCGCTTTCCGAAGCACGTGGCGCAAGGTCGTATGTCCAGACCGGCCGTTCTACGGGTTCCAGGTCTGCGAGGCCCCTCGTGAATGGCAATGCGCAAAGCGAAAGGTGCTCGGCTTCGGCGCATGTGAGAGTCCCTTTCATTGTCGCATAGGCCAGTGTGCGCAGGAAGGCTGAAACATAAATCTCGCGCTGCATGTGGTCGACCTGGCCGCGGCGTGCGCGGTCGCCTGCGGAGAAATACTGAGGGTACTCTGCAGGCGGTGACTTGTGAACTGATTGCAGCCAACGCCACTCGTGCCTCCAACGGGCCGGAAACGAAAACCCTGTTTTCCTTTCGAGTTCCTCGAGTTGGATCGAGAAAACTGGAGGCACGGCCCATTTCCTGTATCTTTCGAACCACGATTCGGCTTCCAGAGGCAGCGTGGCCGGCTCTTCCGGTGAAACCGCAAAGCGAAATGGCGAAAGGTCGCGCGCGTCGGAAAAGTTGTGGCGCAAGATCAAATTCGACAGATGAGAGGGCGCTTGGACGGCACCAGACAATTCGACAAAGTCAAAATATGGACCGAGGTCGAAGGCCTCGATTACGTCGAGACCAAGTACGGCCTCGCTTTCCAGTTTGCGTGAACTGATCCAGGTCAGGAGAGCTTCAGCGGCGTCCTTGTCTGCTTGGCGAATGAGACGGGCGATACCGCGTGCAGCTTCCCACCGGACCCGTGGAACGGGCCACAGCAGGCGCTCCATGAGAATGCGCGTTGCGGGATGGGTCATCTTGCCCAATCCGGTGTCCGGATCGGCTGATCCGACAGCTCTTCCTTGAAGACACGGACCATCTCCAAGGCATAGCTTCGAGCGAGTTCGCTTTCGCCAACCTCAAGAAGGAAGAATACCAGTCGCGAGAGGCCAATGACGATGCCGTTTTTTCCAGCATCGCCGCGAAAGTCCGGCTTCGCAGTGAGCTTGACGAATTCCTTCCAGCGGCCTCGGTATAGTGCGGCTGCGTGGCGCAGCCTCCGCTTGAATGTCGGTTCCGGGCACATCCATCTTGACCATCCGGCGCTGTGCGTCTGAGCACGAACCAGCCAGTGAAACGCGTCGGACCGGCCCCGAATCCGCAGCGCCGTTTCAAATGCGCTGTCGTACGAGTCTCGAAGGCGCCAGACGTAGCTGGAGTCATCGCTGACGTTCTCCAAGGCATCCAGGACTGCCGCTTCCTGCCCAACTTCTTCCCAATGCGCAAACCACCTCGCAATTAGCCTGGAGTGTTGGTCGTATTTCGGAACGTGGGAAACAGCGTCCAGAAAGTCGGGCAATCGCGAGGGGGGATAATCGGTCGGGTCTGGATCCGGAGCACTTGGAGTGCCGGTGGTGAGGTGCGCATCTTCAAATCCGTCTTGCTCTTCATCCTCCGGCACTTCTTGCTCAGTCAAGTCAGAGTTGCGGCCTGTTCGCCGCCGGACGATGCATAGGGCGCGTTCCGCTTCTTGTGACCTTCTTCGTTCAAGCGCAACGCTTTCGTCAGGGCAGATGAACGTTTCAAGCAAAGCCTGTCCCTCGATTGAATCGATCCAGCCCGCGTAAGCCACTGCGCGAGACAGTGACTCGGCAAACCACCACTCCTCGTTGCGAACCAGATTGGCGTAACAGGACGGCACCCTGTCGGGAAAGTACCGTGCGACCAGATGATGATAACCGCGCCGAAAGTGATCCGTTTCGTCACCGTCCGTATATTCGCATATGGCCTCGAACGGGCCTGCCAGATCAAGGAGGGCCTGCTTGGCGTGCCGGTCACCACGGTCCGCGAGCATTTCAAGGGATTCGAGTATGTCGTTCGCGTAGGGATCCTTCCGAAAGCCGTAACCCAGGAGACATTCCGCAGCTTGGGTCAGCTGCTGACGGGCGACATCGACGAGTTGGTGCTCACTCGCAAACAGGGCCAGCTTTATCCTGAGGTTCGAGCGTTCGCAGAAATCCGTCACCGTGCCGTCCAAGGAACTCGCAATTCGCTGAACCAAGGCATTTGCAGCCGGTGGCTTTAAAAGCACCAGTCGTCGTGACGAGAATCCGTCAACCCAGGCTTCGTCAGACCAATAGGGCGAAGCGGTTACAGCCTGCATGTCCTCCTCCGTTATGCGGTCGTTTGGGCTCAGTCCTATGGCTATGGCGGCAATGTCCTCCGCGATGAGTCGGAGACCAAGGCGAACTCCCGCAAGGCGCCAATCTTGATCAAACCGCGTGGAAGTGTCAGGAGGCAAGTCAAAGGCTGTGTACAGATCGGTCAGGGTCATCCAGTTCCTGGACGTCTTCCAATTTTGCCCTGCAACCAAGGCAATTTGTTCAAGCTTCCTGACTGCACGAGCGAGCCAACTTGTTTCTGAACCGGCGGGGATTGTCAGTTGAAGGCTTGAGGAACGTCCGTTCGATGCGACCGCCAGTGCGGAAAAGAACAACTCGTGTACCTTGTCTGCCAGTTCGTGCAGGCGATCGGGATCGAAACGGCGTCCGTCACCAAATAGGCTGGACAGGTCCAGTTCGGGTTCGACCTTGTCGTCGGAGCCGCCCTTGAGGAGGGCAAGGCATCTTGTTGCGTGACTAGTTTCAACGACATCATTGGGCCAGGAGTCTGGCGGCAAGCCTTCGAAGCACAAGGCCGCGAGCACGTCGCGTTGAATCGATGGCCCTCGCAAGCTCTTTGAAAGCGACAGGACGTTTTGGAAGCGGCCTGCCAAAATGGATTCCCTGCAGTAACTGGCGATTAAGGAGCCCGGCTCCCTGGCCTTCATGACAAAGTCCTCGACGCGGTCCGGGTAGTCCGGACCCCCATGTGCGGCCACCTCTACAAGTGCGTAAGCCGCCCTTTCGTGTTCGCCGAGAATCTCAGCATCACTCCTGGCTCCAACAGCAAGTCGGCGGTTCAGTTCGGAAACGGCATCGGAGACCGTATGGTCGAGCAGGCAGTTTTCGGAGCTTCGAACGACAATCGGAATCTCGTCGGCGGGGAGCTGACGGATGCGATGTCGCAGCAAGTCGGAGGCATTCGGGTCGGGAGACAGCGCAACGGCGACCTCCTGGAAAAGTGGCCATTCGTGAGTCTGAGTTTCGGGAGCGTTCCGGACTCGCGTGGAAAGGGAGCGCAGCGCGTGAAATTTCTCCACGTCGAAGTCTTCGAAGGCCATGATCTCGGCCCGGTCAAGGATGATTGCCACCTGCTCGACCGGGTAGCCCTTGGTCAGCGATTCGATGGCCCAAGCTCGACAGGGAGCATGAAGAATGTCATGGGTGTCGCCGAGTTGAGCCTTGGTTATCCACAGCCACGCCCATCTCCAGTAGTCTGGCGCAGTGTTCTCGAGCCACGCCAATACGTCATGCGCATGTGCTTCAAAGATGTCCGTGTGCGATTCCTTTTCCCGCAAGAAGGCAAAAAGGCTGGCGTGAAAGGGGCTGACTTCAAGCTCCCGGCGGTCCAGCAGATGATCGATGTCGGACAGGGCGTCCAATGTCTCCACGCTGCGCCCGAAACAGTCGTTCATGGCGGCGGGCGGCGGGCCGAACTTCAGGCCTGCCAGGACGTGAAGAATGCACTTTGCCTTCTGAGCGAGACCTTCCCACAACGAGGCGTAGTAGTTTCGAATCTCGCCGCCCGGGCATTCAGGAAGTGATGACACGTCACCTGTCGATACCGGTTTGCCGGTGTTCATCATGTTCTCGAAGGAATAGATCAGATGGAGGGGCAATCCGCGCGAAATATCATGGAAGGCGCCTGCAACATCTTCAAGAACTTCGCGCCTGTCTCGGTTGACGGCCACCTCCAGCTTCATCCGGCCCGATTCGGACTGAAAATGGAGCCACCGATGAACTGCGTTTCGATCCATCAACGGGAGTTCGGTCCATTCATCGACAGGCGATGCAGCCAGCAGTTTCGATGGGAGAGACTCGTTTGGAACTTTCTGTGTACCGACTACGAGACGGACATTCACGGGGACTGGAAGAAGTGCCTCAAAGAGGCATCGCATGTCCTCTTGATCTTGGTGCTCCCGCCACACGTGGTCCAGACCGTCTATGATGACAACAAGTTTCCTGCCTTCCCGTGCGAGTTGGTCGGCGGCAAGTTCGATGAGCTCTCCAAGCTCAAGCGTCTTCACGTCAAGTCCGGGAAGGGCTTCAAGGATCTGTTGCTCAAGGGACTATCGAATTGCCTGGTAATGGAATCGGCCTTCGGATCGGTCCCTCTGGCTCAAGAAGTAATGGTGACGTATGCAAACAGCTTGGTCGCGATCAAGTGATTCCACGCAATGGCTGAGATAGGTGCTTTTTCCGCGGCCTGGCGATCCCCAAAGGACGGAAACACCGTCGTTGGCTGAAATCTCGTCAATGAAGGACCTGTGAAAGCTGTCAACGGGAACGATGTAGTTCTCCGGGACCGTGAAGCCCTGCGGCAACGGTCGGGATCGATTCGTGGAAAACGCGTCGCGCAAGTTGAAGTACCGAATCTTGCCGTCTGGTTCCGGAGAGTTGGAGCGTGTCGCCCAGCGTTCCACACGGGCCTTGAATGTATGCCAGCCTCCTTTGTCGGTATCGGAAGCAACTCTTGACCAGAGTCGTTCCTCCAAGTCGTCCAACCGTTCCTGTGAATGATGGAATTCGAAACTTGAAAGGAACATCTTCGCGTTCCCGGATGAGCCAAGCTGGTCCTCGATGACCGCACGATCGTGTTCCGGAAGCGAATCGTACCTCACCCTTGTGCCGACCAGCGAGGCACGAAAGGACTCGTCTGGCAGGCGATCAGTCTTCAGCACAGCCTTGGCAAGAGTGCCGTTCCGAAGATGACGTAGAGTGGTATCGGACCATTTCTGCAAAAGCGACCTTCCGGATTTCGCCTGCGTGGTGAGCCAACGCCAGCTCAGGTGATTGGCGGCATTCTCGGGATCGGCAGTGAACTTGACCTGCGTAAGCTCGTAGAGTCCGTCCGGCCTGCATGCCACCACGTCCTCGATCGACGCAAATGACCGGTCCTCCGAATCAACCTGGACCCACCGATAGAGGTTTCGGTCCCTGTAAAAGTCGATCAGCACTTCGATCGCGACCAGGTCCTGATACTCAAATCCGGCCCGGATATGACCTACCCTCTTCATGTTGTGTACCGGCTTGATCATGCTTGGGCCGTTCGGAGATCAACTCTGGTCAAGTGATGTGTGTGCAAGAGGCAAGAGCGGCCTCTTGTGGCTTCAGGAGTAAGTGGTCCGTAAGTCCGGTCAGGAGTTGGGAGATATCCAATGCTGACGTTCCGGACAATCTGTTTGAGCTGGGAAGTTGGTACAGGCTGAATGTTGGTCTGGGCGAATTGGCGTGGCACCTAGGCCTGTCGAAGTCGACTGTTGGGTCGGCATTGCTTGCTTGCAGTACTTGTCTTTGAAGTGGTGCATGGTCGAAGTCCTACTGCCTCCGAGCGACGCCGCGTGGAATTGCGGCCAGTTTGCCCGGGGCTGATGGCGGACTTGGTCAATCTTGAAGATGCAGGTGAAACCACCAAATGATCAGAATGCAGATTGCGAAGCGGTTTCATTCGTCGTGCCGGTTCCATGGTTCAATTCATCGATCCTGTCCGCGATTCGCTGTGCCGCGTCGCGAAGCTGTTCCATGGTCCAGTCGGCGGCGTAACCTTGGGTGACGTCCGGGGGCGGGGCATGGTTGACCAGCCGCTTGGTCAGGCTCGTGGGCAGCATGAGCTCGCGGTCGGCAACGGTGATGAAGCAGTTTCGGAGCGCATGGAACCAGAACCTGGCCCCGCCCGCCTCGCCGATGCGCACGTTGAGGTGCTGGATGGATTCGAGATGCCCGGACGCGCTGTCCTCGGACGGAAACACCCAGCTGCGCGTCTCAACGGCGAACCGCTCGCGTTCGGCGAGTCGGCGCTCCAGGATGGCGGCGAGCTGGAGGGTGACAGGGAATTCCAGAGGCTCGCCGCTCTTGGTTTCCTCGATGCGGACGGTCATGGCCGCCATGTCGACCTGCGTCCAGGCGAGGTTGAGGACCTCGGTGAGGCGCATGCCCGTGTAGAGCCCGAAGCGGAATGCGTCGCGGACAACCACGTTGCGCACTGCCGTCTCGAAGCCACGGTTCCAGCATGGCAGGACCTCGGACGGCGGCTGGATGCGGCGGCGGCGCGGAGGGTGCAGGCGCCCGCCTGCGGCGCGCCAGTGCTCTACCGGGTTGCGCAGCTCCTCGAAGTCGAGGCACGGTCGGCGGTAGATCGCGCCGAGCAGCTTCATGGCGGCGTTCGCCTGCACCCAGCCGGGCCGTTCGGTCAGTTCCTGGAATCGCCGCTCGACGTCGCTGCGGTCGATCTCGTCGAGGGAGCGGTCGAGCCAGTCGCCGAGATCCTTGTGAACGGTGCGGCGGTAACTGGCGACGGTGCTGTCCCTGCGCTTGGGTCCGACGGCAAGCCAGTTCTCGAAGGCCTTGCGCAAGGTCGGGATGGAACGGGTGCGCGCGCGATCCGCGAGCGGGTCCTCGCCCAGGGCGACGCGGCCGAGGATCTCCCGGGCGCGGCGGCGCGCCTGGTCGGCGGTGACGAGGCCGTGACGCCCGATGACGATCCTCCGGTTCGGCGCCTTCCGACCGCGGTCGCCGGCACGGTAGTTGACGAGGTACGAGCGCAGGCCGGACGGGTGAACGCGGACACCGAATCCGGTGAGCCTGTCGTCCCATGCGATGTAGGGGCTGTCCCTGGGCTGGAGCGTGTCGACGGTCCGCGCCGTGAGCGTCATCCTGAGGCGCGCGACGAGTTTCGCGGACGGATTTGCTGAGTTGCCGGACATGCTCCAGTTGACACGGAATCGCAGCCCAATGTCAACACGACCGGCTCGACTGCGGCACACCTACGGGGTGCCGCAGACCACCTCTTGGCGATGTTTTGTTGAGCCGTGATGACATGGGCATTTTCGGCAACGGACAGGTGTGGTCACAAGGGGTCTCACAGCACCCTGAGAGGGTCGTGACGTTGAAACTCTCAGCTTAAGTGGCGTACAATTCTGATGCCGATCTGGCACTCCGAAATTCGTCATTCTCATTGCCGAGTTCCGCTTGGCAGCCGTGAAGCGAACCGGGCCGAAACCGTTGAAACTTCCTGAATCCCGTGTGGGCTGCTTTGGCACGCCGACGGGCGTGGACGCACAGCGGATGGTTGCGCGGGGAGTGCCCGGCATCCGATGCGGGTCGAGCAAGCCGGACCGCTGCGCGTCGCGACGGTCCGGACACTGCAGCCCTCGTCAGGACGCATCACGGCAATCCTTTCCGCCTTCCTTCGGCAGGTGCCCCATGACCTTGGCGGTCAGTCGGGGCCGTCCAAGGCCCGCGCGATCGCCTGGCCGATCCTCTCGGCCGCCTCGACGATCTCGTGGTCCCCGACGTGGGCGTATCTCATTGTCATTCGCGGCTCCGTGTGACCGAGGAGCCGGGCCACGACCGGCAGCGGGACTCCCTTCATGACGGCTTGAGAGGCATATGTGTGACGCAGATCATGCAGGCGGACGCCGGCGAGGCCGGCCTTCTCGCGGACCCGTGGCCACAGCGACAGCTCCTTGGCCAATGGCCTCCCCGGCAGCACGGGCGAGGGGAACACGTAGACGCCTTCCTGTCCCGTCCGCTGCCGCTCGATGACGGCGCGCGCGTCCGCGCTCAGGAACACCGTCCTTGGTCCGGTCTTGCTGTCGGCAAGCCGGAGCGTGTCGCCGCAGACCTCGGACCAGCGAAGGTCCCTGATCTCGCTCCTTCGGCATCCCGTGTACAGCAAAAGGCGTATGATCTCGGCCTGCATCTCGCGGTCGGGCCGCTCGGCCACGCATGCGTCGAGCGCCTCGTGAAGGCGGGCGATCTCGTTCGCCGACAGGAACCTGGTGAGCCGGGGCCTCGGGTTCGCCCGTGTCAGCCGGGCGGGGTTCTTCGCAACATGGCCGTCGTTGACCGCATGGTTCATGATCTGGCGGAGAAGCTCCAGGCCCTTGTTGGCGTTGCCCGGCGACCTGGCGCTGAAGCGGTCGAACCAGGCGTCCACGTCCGCCCGGGCGATCCGGTCAACCGGCAGGTCGCCGAACGCGGGCAGCAGCTGGCTCCGGAGCAGCGACTCGATGCCTCTCAGCGTCGACGGCTTCCAGCGGCCGCGCCTGGCGGCCATCCAGGGGTCGGCGACGAAGTCGCGGAACAGGGGTGCCGGGATCCCGGGCGGCGGAGCGGCACCGGCTGCGGCGGCGTTCCCTTCGAGCTGGATCAGGAGGCATTCCCTGCGCGCCTCGTGGATGGTCTTCAGCATCGCGGAGCCCAGCGAGACCCGTCGCGAGGGGCCGGGGGGCCTCAGCAGGACGACGTATCCCCTGGACCCGGATGGCCAGACGCGGACGCCGAGGCCGGGCGCGGCCGTGTCCCAGACCGTGTACTCCTTTCCGCCAGGTTTGAGGCGCAGGATCCCACCGTCGGTGAGGCGCTTGCGACGAATCATGGCTGAAGTTGCCCACCCAGGACCTGCGCCACGGCGTCGACGGCCTCGCGCACCGTTTCGTCCGCAAGGTGCACGTATTTCAGGGTCGTGTTCGGATCGTTGTGACCGAGAAGGCGGCCGATGGTCGGGACGGTCTGGCCGGCTTGCAGGGCCAGGGTCGCGTACGTGTGACGAAGATCGTGCAGGCGCACGTCCTTGAGGCCCGCCTCGTCGCGCAGGTCCTGCCAGAAGCTGTCCAGGCGCTGTGCCGAGATGGATCTCTTCCGCCCCGGAAAGACCCAGACGCGCCTTCTCGGAAGGCCGTCCAGGACCTCTTGGGCGGCGGAGGACAGCCAGACGATTCTCGGTCCCGTCTTGCTGTCCCTGAGGAAGATGCGGCCGTCCCGGATGTCCCGCCACTTCAGGGTCATGATCTCGCTCTTGCGGCTGCCGGTCAGGATGAGCAGCCGCACCACGGCGGCCAAGGGTTGGCCGTCACGCCTTGCCAGCGCGCTGCCCAGTCGGCGGATCTCCTCCCGGGAGAGGAACCGGTCGCGGCCGCGCCGCCGGTAGCGCTTGACGTTCCGGCAGGGGTTGCTGCCCTCGGGACGGCAGCCAAGCGTCTCCGCCTCCCGCATGATCACGGACAGGACGGGCATCGACCGGTCCGCAGCGGCGGGGGTCGGCCGCAGCGCGGCGAACCATTGCCGTACGTCGTTCTCCGTGATCGCGCCGACCGGCCGCCCGCCGAAGTGCGGAAGGATCTGCTTCTTCAGGTAGTTCCGGTTGACCTTTATCGTGCCGGGCTTCCAGAGCCGGGCGTGCCGCCGGAACGCGGTCTCAGCCACGTACTCGAACGGGGTTTCCGCCGAGGCGTCCGGCGGGCGGGACGGATCGCGGTTCCGGAGCGTCGCCAGATGCGCCCGCGCCAGCGTGCGTGCCTTTGCCAGCGGCATCGTTCCGGCGTCTCCGAGGGTTTTCCACTTGCGCCGCTTGCCGGCCTGGGCGTGGACGAACCACGACTTGCGGACGGAGGGAAACAACCTGACGCCGAAGCCGAGGAGCTGCGTGTCGCGGAACTCGCGGACGGAGCCTTCGGGCTCCAGCGCGTCGACAAGGTCCTGGGTCAGTCGTCGTTTCCTGGTCATGGTCTCTCTCCAGATTCGGTTGCGTTTACGGACGGGACGCAGGGGAGCCGGCCGTTCGCGGTTCCTGGCGCGGCAGACGGGGGCATGTCGAATCGGGCCGTTGCGCTTTCGACGATGCCAGAGGCGTGACAGGACGGACGGATGATGACGCGCTTCAATGCGCAGCGTGTGGAAACGCTGCCCGGGGCCCCATGACGCGATCGGCGTCTGTTGTGACGTGGACCTATGGGGTCGGAAGCGGTCGTGTCGACGACAGCGCCTGCATGCGTGGAGTGGCGTTTGGCGCGTGCCTTCGCGCTGCAGCCGCCAGCATTGCGGATCGACCGCGATTGGCAGGCAGGGTTCGGTTTTCGGTACAGCCTGAACGCTGAGCCAATGATGAAATGGAGCCTTCGGCTTCAACTGCATTTGGCTCTTGGTCCGGCTCGCGGGCAGGACCCGGTCGCGCCCTTCGCGCGTGACGCGATCATGGGCTTGCGTGATCAGCAGGCTGGTGAACCGGCAAGCTCTCGCGAGAGTTCTCGAGAGCGAAAGTTTCTGGACAGGCCCGTCAAGTTGCGTGATCAAGCCAGCGTCGGCGAACGTGAAGACGCTCTGCTTCGCAATGAGGTGAACGCGGGCTGGACACCGCCGGTCGTGGAGCAAGGGCAAGAAAGGGAGACGGGACGGCCCGTCGACGGATAGGCTGTGGAGAGAATTGACGATTCGGACTGGCCCGGCGGCGTGGAGCCGGTGTGGACGCTGCTTGATGCGAAGAGCATCGGGGCGCTGGGCGTCGACCCGCTGGCGGAAGACGGCGCCGTGCGCCTTGCCGAAGACCTTTCCGAGACGGAGCTTGCCGGGTCGGCGTTCGTACGCAACGCGCTGGTCCTGCTCGGCGAGGCGGGTGGACGGGACACGCTGTGGATGGGTGCGACCGGAAACCTGATGATGAAGGACGTGACGCGGTTGCGCGCGCTGATGTCCTGGCCGGGGCTGGAGGCGACCGAACGGCTCCGGGCGGGGAAGACGTATCGCGAGCAGGCGATCGAGGAACTGCACCTGCTGCGCCGGGTGGTGGAGAATGCGGGGCTGCTGGACGCGTCCGCGCTGTGGATCGAGCTGACTTCGGCGGGGCGCGCGATGCTGGAGCCCGGCGCCCGGGGCGCGTTTCAGGCATTGCTGTTCCGCGAGGCGTTCTGGCACATGGATTTGTCGAAGCACGTGAGCGGACGGCCGCGTGGCCTGCCAGGGTGGTGGCCGCAAGGCGATGCCGGCGTCGTCCTGTGGTCGCTGTCCCAGGTCGGCGACGAATGGCGGAACGCGCGCACGCTCACCACGCTGTGCGCCGTGCCGGACGAAGACGTTGCACCGGCGGGCTGGCCTGCGGCGACGACGATGTTCGCTCGGCACATGCTCGATCCGTTGCGTTGGTTCGGGATGGTGGAGTGCGACCTCGCCGAGCTTCCGCACGAACTGCTGTGGCGCAAGACCGCGCTGTTCGACCGGTTCCTGTCGTTCGACGTGCGCCTCGTAGACCGCGGCGCGGCGGCGCACTGACGGGAACCGCTCGTGTGCGGCACCCGGGGCGCGGGCTCACCCGCATGACGCCGCGGTAAAGATCACTCCGGACCGATGACCTGCACGGCCATCCCATGAAGTGCGGTCACGAGACCAAGTCCTGAAACGAAGTCATTCACTTCGGTTGCACGGGCCATCGACGTGAGCCGATCTTCCTGGCCGGCATCCCTGCCCTGGCCCCGTGCCGGAAGGGAGCGGCGGCATCCGGCGGACAGCGCAAGACGGGGCATCGAAACGGCGTAATTCCGATAGGATTGCGGCGCGTCCGGGGCTAGAGGCCGGCGGTGCGGCACGGTCTGGAAATGCAGAGCGTGGAAACCCGCCACCAGACGATTCCGTGCCGAAGTGACGAAACGGGAAAGAAGACGGGGCCTGTTTGGCCTCGATCCCGCGCCGATCTGCCTCCGAAACGGGTTCTCTCGTCGCGCTTGTGACCGTTTTCCCGTGCGATCCCCATGCGCGCAGTCTGGGAGATGCCGGGGCAGGCTTGCCGCCAGCATACAGAAATGCCAGTAAACGCAACAAGCGTCTGCCTGGCATGTGAACTTGCCGGAATGACCGGCAGCGCCGCGCACGGGTTGAAGGCGGCGGCGCATCTGGGCACCAGGGAGGCAAGATGTCCGGAGTCTGGCGCCAGCCAGGGAGAGCCGCCATGAAAGCCGTTTCGAGCCTCATTTTCGCAATGCTGGCGCTGGCCGCTTGTACTGCCGACAAGGAGCCGGACGGCACAATTGAACTTGAGAGAAATACGGAGTTCGACGGCGCGGCGCTCCGGTTCTTCGTGACGCTGGATGACGGAACAGAGGCTTCCGTCCACACGGACGACGACCTGATCGGGAACACGCGTGCCCCGACGCCCATGCCCGGCCATAGGGCGCATGCCCTGACGTTCTTCAAGGAAACGGAGGCGGGCACGTCGGTGGCCCACGCCCTTCTGAGCTGGGATCCGGAAAACCACGCCGACTACCTGGCGTTCGGCTGGTGGACCCAGTTTCCCGATCAGCATGCCCCTGATCTTTCGTTCGCGGAGTCGGAGCGGTACGCGATCATCGACGGTCCGGAAATCGATCATGGCATCTTGCCGCAGGTGCCGGTCGCCGGGGCGGCCTCCTACACGGGCCAGGCCGGCGGGCTCTACACCTACACGTTCGGAAGCGACTGGGGCGAGGACGAGGGCGAATTCGTGATCGACGAGTACCAGGGCGTGCTCACCCTGACCGCGGACTTCGCGGACGGCACGGTCAGGGGCTGCATTGGCTGCGTTGGCGACCTCGTCACGAGGCGTGCGCATTTCGGGACGTTCCTGGGACGGGATCCGATAGACGCGCAAGGCCTGGCCAAGGACTACGAGCTTCACCTCGCCACCGCGATCCTGAGGGAAGACGGCCTGTTCGAGCGCGATAGGGTGACGGTGAGGCATCCGGAACGGACTATCGCCTCATTCGAGGGATTCTGGGGCGGCGCCCTGTCCAGCCGCCAGGACACCGACGGGAACCCCCGTCTGGTCGCCGGCTTCAGCGACGTCGGGTTCGAGGAGAGCGACGGAAGCGAGGGTGACTTCTGGGGTTCGCTCCTGGGCCTTAGCGACACCTTCCTGCAGGACGGGCAATCCTCCCCGCTTCCCGACGGCGACCACTGACGGCGTTCCCTTCCCGGCAAACGGTCATGGCTGTTCGCGCGAACGGGCGTCACTCCGCCTTCCGGAGTCTCACCCAGTTTGTCGCGCCATGGACTGACCCCGCGCGCCAACATCGAGGCGTTCGGCACGATCCAGATGGTGGACGTGCATCTGCCCACAGCCGACGGCCGGCGTCTTGTCCTTCCGCGCTACACCCAGCCAAGGAAGGAGCACGAGCTTTTCCTGCACCAGCTCGGCATGACCCTGCCGGCACAAGGCGCGCCGCGGCTCTCTTCGTGCCGGCGTGCAACCCGCTGTCCGTCGTTCGCCGTGTAGTGCCGACCTTTGGGGGTCGGATTCAGGAATATCAATGCGTTACGGACCTCATGACCCGCGAGTTGCGAAAGTCGGGCTAGAGTTGACGGGAAAGATTGGTCTCTTGGCTTCGCAGCTATCAGACCATGGCGGGTGAGGCCATCCTGGAGACCGCCCTGGCCGTTCGGTCCCGGTCGTTGCTGTCTGCAGGACGTGCCGCTTTGGACGATCACCGGTGTTCACGACGGTTGCTCCGGATAAGGTCTGGAATCCACCGGCTTCAATGGGTTGCCCGGGCCATTACTGGCTGCAAGGTTACAGTGGGCATTCTTGCCTGTGGTGATGGGGTTCCAGACTCGCGCGCGGCAGCCCTGATTCTCAACAGGATGTCAACACGGTGTGGTCAACGCAGGTGTCCAACCGGGGCCCATCTGCCCGTTCCTGAGAGTGGATCGGCATGGGCAGATTCACATGGAGACTCTTGGCAAGGGAAAAGCGGGACCAAGCGGGCTCTGTAGGATCCTCGCAGTGGCTTGAGCGTTGAAACTTTCAGTTTCAATCGCTGTCAATCTATACTCCAATTTGGGACCGGATCCCCTTAGCATTTGTCGCGCGCCACGGGGTCATGGACTTGTGTGGATTGTTTGCTGGCAAACTCTGACGGATCACTCTGCATGACGAAACTTGTGGACCAAAGTACTTTAATTTGCGTGATCGACACGCCATCGGATTGAGTGAAGACGCTTACCAGGCAGGCGCAGGCTCTCGATCTAGGCGGAATTCACGTCTCCCGGCCCGTCCCCGGGCGGCTGTTGAGCAGGCAGCCCGAGCGACGGCTTGACACGCATCGTCGGATCGTGGTCAGCAGCGACGCGCAGTGTGCAGGGAGAGACGGGATGGTGCCTTCAGCTTTGAGACCAAGATTGCCACGCGGTGCGATGATCGCGGCGGTTGCGTCGTTTGCCTTGTGGCACGCGGCGATGGCCGCGGGCGAGGACGAGGGCGGCACTTTCGAGCTTGTCACGAGCTTCGTGCGCGAGCACGTCACGATCGAGCACGCGGGTCGAAGCGTAACTGGCGGATCAATGCGCGGGACGAACACCGTCACCCGGAGCGACGGCGGCCCGTTCGTTGAGGGCGAAAGCAATGTCGTGGAGTGCGTCATCTACGCAACGAGGACGGAAGCCGGGCTGGACCTCGAAGCGCCTTGCACGAACACGGACTCTTCGGGCGACACGTGGTTCTGGATAGCGAGGAGGACAGCGGGGGACATGGAAGTCGGCGGCGAGGGGCGCCGCGAACTCCTCGGGGGCACCGGCAGGTACGCGGGCGTGCGTGGCACTTGCACCTATTCCACCCGCTACCTTACGGAAAGCGAGATTGTTTCGGTGGCCGGTTGCAAGTGGCTCAGGCCGTGAGCCTCGACCATCATCGAGGGAATGCCGGCGGCAGGCCGCCTGGAGCCTGCCGCCAAGGCGGTCAGGGGCGGACCCTTGGCCTTCCGTTCCGAGCGAAACAAAGTGGCGTCCGCAGCCGGCGCAGATGACTTGGGCAGGGCCAAGTCTCCACGAATTGTCAACATCAGCACTCGAAGGATGCGCCCGGCTTGGGCACTTCTGATCGTCGTTTCGGGCGGCTCCCATGGGCGAATTGCAGACGTCCTGACCTCGGGAGGCGACCATAGGCGCCGAGTAGACCGCATTCGCCAGACAAAAAGGCTCCTTAGGGGACTTTGCTGACACTTTTGGCGCGTGGTGGCGAGCTGTTAAGATTCCATGCACCGCAATGCAAGTTTTGAAGTCGCTGATCATGTCCCAAGAGGTATGAAAACAAGGGGTCGGGCATCCGAGCCGCCAGCGAATTCCAGGAAATGTGGTTCACGAGAATTGCCAGCGTCAACCCTCGAGGTAAGGACGTCTGAATTGGGAGGGGCATTGCCAGCAACGCAGAGGCACGACCACAGGGCGCGTCACCGAACCCAGGAATTGTCAGGGCAGTGAATTCTTTCGGGTTAGGCGCGTTTAGTTTCCGTGTTCGGTCCGCAGAATCTGACCGCCGGGATCTTGCGTGACGATTGCATAGGCGTATTTGCGCCTGCGGACTGATGCTGTCTTGCTCAGTTGGCGATCTTGCCCCCTTGGCTCGGTGCCATTGCCCGCCGGACGACTTTCGCTTTCGGCGTTCGCCACGAAGCGGATTCTTTCCGGAGGGATTGCGATGGAGGATGTTTCCCTGTGCGCAACGGGCGGACCTGACCATGGACCGGGCGCCGTCGCCGGCCTGTGTCCGGGAAAGCCCGGATCGTCGCGGAGAGCTTCGCGCCCGGCGGCACGCCCAGGTTGACGGCGAGGCGTCACGGCGTGGCCCGGCCAGCGCTCGCCGAATGGCGCGCCCTGGCGAGGGAGGGCAGGCTCGGGCCCGTTCCGCAGGCTGCGGCGCCGGCGGCCGGAACGTTACCGGCCGGCGCGGACGCGCCCATGGCGCCGCCGGCAACGGTTCCTACGGCAGTCGCCGCGCCGAAGACGGGAAACAGCGACCGGCACGCGAAATCGTCCAGCGCCTAGTCTGCGTCGGGGCTGGCGTTGTCGCCGCCGAGATAGATGCCGGAGCCGACGACGACCCTCTGGGTCGTGTTGGCCCCGGGGAAGCTCACCGCATAGCCGAGCTTCGGGGAGCCGGTGTCCTCGTCTCCCTCGACGGTCGGGTCGTCGTAGTAGTACTCCAGGAACTTGCTGCCTTCGCGCCGCGCACCGCCGATCAGTTCCTCGGCGAACCTCAACCCGTTGATGTCCGTCCTCGTCAGGTCCGTGCGCTTGCCTTCCCGGAACGGCTCGGTTGCGTGAAAGAAGATGATGCCGCCGACGCTCACGATCCACAGGTAGACGGAGCCCGATCTCCAGTCCCCTCCTTCCACCCTGAAGGCGTTCCTGACCCCGGCCAGGTCCTTGTAGCCCGGGGACAGGACGGCGTCGCGATACACCCTGGACGCTGAGTCGACAAAGGCGACGAGGGTGTCGCGGTCCACGACCTGCGAGGCGGTGACAGCGGGTCTGGGCAGGTCGGCGACACGGATCGGGACGTGGGACACGTCCTGCGAGTAGCCGCCGACCAGCACGAAGGGTCTTCCGGTGATCCCGGAGGTGTATTCGACGGCGTATGCCGTCTTGCGCTCGCCCCCGTCATGGTACCGGACGAATCCGCCTCCCAGGGCGCCGACCGCAAGCAGTTCCGCGACCACCCTGAGGCCGTTCTCGTCCTCGACGTCGAGAAGGTTCTTGTTTTCCGCCGAACGATCACCTCCGTGGATGAACGGATCCCCGTTCTTGAGGAACACGATGAGGAACATCGACCCGGATTTCCAGTCGCCCTCCGCCTTCAGGCCATCCCTGAGCTTGGCGCCTTCGTTGATGTTCGAAATCGCCGCGATGTCCGCCGCCGCGCCGTCGACAAAGGCCTTGAGCGTTGCATCGTCCACAACCTCGCCTGCAGTCGTCTGGGCGCTGGCCGCCCCGCTCGCCAGCATGACTGACCCAATGATGGCAAGGGCCGCTGCCACAAGGTTCACACGCATCGGAATTCCTCCTGTCCAGAATTGCTGACTGCCCGAAGATTCCCGGGCCACTGCGTCACCACCAACATGGAACCGCTCGCTCTTGTCAAACTCAAGTTGCGCCATCTTGACCCCTTGCCGGGGTTCGGGTTGACGGCAGGCTCGTTCCTGGATCGGATCTGAACGCCGAGGTCAGCGATTCCCGGCGCGGGCGCCGGATTTCCAGGGCAGCGGCTCGTGGGTCCTGGGCATCGGGTGGCCGGCGGCGACCCTCTCCAGCGTTTCTTCTTCGTCAGGTTCAGCGGACGGATCCGGTTCTCCACGAAGTTCGTGCCCGTCTCGACCCAGCCGTCGTGCAAGAGCACGGCGCGTGAATCGGGCGTGCTCCACGTCCGATTTTTCACGATGTCACGGCCCGTCCGATCGATTGCCTCCGCTTGCGGAAAGGTTGCCGTCGTCGAGGGCACGAGCATCCGCATGGGGACAGGAACTTGACATGAATCGCTTGTCGGATGTTTGCCAGCGGACTGGCGCGGCACCGGGTGCCGGAAGGCGAAATACCCGTAGAGCGCTGTGCGGAAGGCGCGTTCTGCGTCGCTCCGGACAGGGCCCGGGCCCATGGCGTTCTGACCGGAAGTCCGGTGTCACGCAGGCCAGCATGGAACCGACCTGAATTGCAGAACCACGCTACGCCAAGCGATCTTGGCCATGAGGTGGCGCTCCAGGAGTGCCGGACTTGACGGTGCGTGAACCGTTGCCGGGAGATCACGGATCGGTTGCGAGCGTTCCGGAATCGGCGGATGCGGGGCAAGACTTCCAGTTCAAACGCCTTTGGCTTTGGATCTGCATTGCTCCTCGCGCGTGACGCGAACTTGATCTTGCGTGACCAGTTGGCATCCAAGCTCTTTCGGATCACTTCCAAAGCAAATGTTGCAGATCAAGGTCGAGGTTACGTGATCAAGGCAAAAAAAATTTAGTTGATGGCGCTCATGCCTTGATCCGGGTTGAGGGGTTCTAGACGCAGTGCGCTGGTGAAATCTCACCAGGCCGAGTAACCGCCGTCAACGTTCACGAGCTGTCCCGTCATGTATCCTGCCGCTTCTGACGCGAGGAAGAGCATGACGTCTGCGATCTCGTCCGGCTGGGCCATGCGACCCGCCATCACCAGCTCCGACACGCGACGCTGAAACTCTTCCGAGTGGCCATTGAACACGGCCCCCGGCGCGATCGTGTTAACGGTGGCATGCCGATCCGCCCAGTAGCTGGCAAGCCAGACCGTCAGCCCGTGGATGCCGGCCTTAGAAACGCCGTAGGCGGCGAAGTTCCTGAACGGCATGCCGTCGTAGATCCCATGGTGAGGGCCTCTGAGGGCATACATCGACGCGACGTTGACAAGAGTTGCCGGATATCGCCCCACAATGTGCCGGTCCATCTGACGCGCCACCATGAAGGCTCCGGTAAGGTTCGTGCGCATGACCTTCTCGAAATCCTCGGTACTCGTGTTGGCAAGATCCGGGAACTTCTGGCCCCGGCCCGTCAGGAGTTCGCCGGTGACAGCGGCATTGTTGAGCACGACGTTCGGCTCCCAGCCATCACCCATCACGCGCAGGAAGATGCCCTCAACCGCTGCCTCGTCGGACACGTCAAGCTCGTAGAAGCGGAAACGGCCGTCTTCGCCGTGCCGTTCCTTGAGGCCATCCGCCCGCTTTCCTGGCAGATCGGACGCCACGACACGTGCGCCGGCCGCGAGCATCCGCCTGACATAGGTCGAGCCGAGCAGGCCGCCCGATCCCGTGATGAATACCGTGCGTCCGCTCAGGTCAGCCATCCTGCCGTTCCTTCATGAGAAATTCCACAAGCCTGAAATCCAGTTCCGTGTCGATGTCCATGCATCGTTCCGGCGGCATCAGGTAGGGGAGCACGCGCCCCTCGAGGAGTCCCGTCGCGCTCTTCAGATAGCCTGGATCCACGACATAGGTCGATGCGGCATGTTCCCAGACCAATGGCGCCTGCTGTCGGGCGACGACGCCGCCTTCAAGCGGCTTCGACACCCTGAGATACCCGTGACGGTCCGGTTCCACGAGGTTGAAATAAGGGTTCTTCCGGGCTTCCGTGCAGGACATGACCATGTCGGGACGTTCGCGGAGGAACGTGTGCAGGGCGCCGTCGAGATCCTCCACGGAACGCAGCGGCGATGTGCAGTCCAGGTCGATGAACACGTCTGCCGTCCCTGTGAGTTGCTCCGCCTTGGCAAGGGCATGCTGCCAGACGTCCCATTTCGCGGCCGTGTCAGTCGCGAGTTCGGCGGGCCGCAGCCCCATGTCGAGGCAGCCCTTGGCAACGGCATGTCGACGGATACGAGGATCGTCGGTGCTGACGACGACATGGTTGACCCCTGGATGCTGCAAGAGCTGGTCAAGCGACCAGTCGATCAGGGGCTTGCCCAGCATGTCGCGGAAGTTCTTTCCGGTCACGCCCTTGGAACCCATTCTGACCCCGACGTGCCCGATGATCATGCGTGACCCCAATCGGTCTCGCCATGAAACCGTCGTGCCTCCCACGCACGCGCGACAAGCGCCGAACTCTCCCCGACCAGATCCAGCCGTGGCAGGAGCGGGTTCCGATGCGTATCCCGCCCTTCTGCCAGGGCCATGAAGTCTCGCATCAGGTCCAGGAACATGATGTTGCGCTCGGAAGCCCAATGGCGCTCGGTCTCCCTCGCGCCCTGCCAACGAATCTCCCGACCCGAAACCAGGTCCAGATCAAGGCCACCGTTGCGTCCTCGCACCGAGAGCCGGCGAACGCTTTTCGGCGACAGGTAGTCCATCGCCACATCTCCGACCAGTCCCGCGCGGTAAAGGCTGACCCGCGTCGCAAAGTCAACGCCGGGAAAGTGCGTGTGGCCAATGCATGCCACCTCGCCCAGCGCAAGTCCCGGGTAGAGGCATGTCACCATGTCGATCTCGTGACAAAGGTCTAGGAGCACGCCGCCGCCGTGGGGACGGGCGGCGTAGCTGCCGGAAAAGCTCCAGCCCTGCCGCCATCGGCGAACGTCGTGGCCAACTTCCATGCTGAAACGGAATGCATCCACGGGATCCTGCACAAGCGCCTTGAACGCCGGATTATACCGCATCATGAAGCCGGCCACGGAGCGTCCGGCGACGGGTTTCGCGGCCTTCAACAGGGACTCGAGCCCGGCACTCGTGAAAGCCAGCGGCTTCTCGACATAGACCGCGGTTCCAAGGCTTGCACAGAGCTTGACGAGCTCAATCCGAACGTCCGTGGCAGTGGCAATCACGGCCCCTGCCGCGTCCCGCAAATTCTGCTCAAGGATTCCCATGTCCAGTCCGCGCCAAGGCAGCAGCGTGCTGTCTGCCCCCAGAATCTTGATGTTCTCGTGGTGGCGTCTTCCGATCGAGCCGCTTCCAATTACAATGTAGCGTTGTCTCATTTTCGCTCTTTGCCCCACGACGTCGGCTCCCTTCGGCGGGAAGGCCCGATCAGTGATGCCCTGAGAGCAAGGGCCGGACCGCGTCGTAGATCCGGCGTGATGCGCCCTTGTGGCTCGCATGAAAGGACCTGATCCTCTCGGAAGGTCCCTGTGCCAGAGCCGCGCGAGCGGCGTCAGGCAGCGCCTCGGGTGCTTCGCAGGCCGTCAGCAATCCCGCGTTCATGGCCTCGATCGCGGGAAACTCGATCGTTCCCAGGTTCGGTCCGGTCACTGCCGGTTTTCCAAGCGCGAACGGCTCGATCACGTTGTGCGCACCATGGGAACCGAATCCCCCGCCCACGATCGCGGCATCGGCCGGCGCAAGGTAGAAATTCATCTCGCCGAGAGAGTCGCCAACCAGTATCTGTGCCCGCTCGGGCGACGATAGGGGATTCAGGTCCGGATCAAGATCCTTGCTGCGCAGCATGATCTTGCAGCCCGCCGCCTGCAAGCGTTCTCGAGTTGCCTGGAACCGCTCCGGCGCACGCGGCACCCATATCACGAACGGCGCATCGGCATCCGCAAACAGTTCCGCAAGAGCCCTAAGGTACACCTCTTCCTCTCCGTCGACAACGCTGGCGATCGTGAGGACCGATCTGCCGCCAAGACTCTTTCGCAACGCATCGCCCGCGCGAATCTGCGCGTCGGGCGGCTCCATGTCGAACCGTGTCTCGCCGGCAATGCGAACGTCGGCGGCGCCCAGCGCACGGAACCGCCCTGCCTGGGTTTCCGACTTGGCGAATATGGTCGCCGCACGCGCGGCAGCATGACCGAAGAGCCTTGCCATGCGCCTTGCCTTCGGCCATGTGCTCGCTGGCACCTGCGAGTTTACGAGCGCGAGCGGCACACCCGCCTCACGCGCCGTCTCGATCATCCAGGGCCAGAACTCCATTTCGACAACCAGACCGAGCCTGGGCTTGCAGGTTGCGAAGAACTTCCGCCAGTATCCGGGACGGTCAATGGGAGCGTAGCGTACCGCCATCTGGCCAGAGGAAATCTCGTCCGCGAAGCTCTGCTCCGCCCTGTCCCGCCCGGCCGGCGTGGCATGCGTCGTGAGCACACGGTGCCCGTCCTGCAGCGCGAGCCGGATCAGGGGCTCTGCGGCAGTCACTTCGCCGAGCGACACCGCATGCAGCCAGAGGTCCGTCACGAAGCGCGGTCCCTCTCCCTTCCGCTCGTCGAGATGCAGGCCGTAGGGGGCATCGCGTCTGGCTCGCTTCCGGAAGTAGCGCCATACGAGAGATTCCAGCGCACCAAGTGTGCATGCATACAGGAAAAGAAAGATCCGATAGCGAAGCCCTGGGGGCGCGGGCAATCTGAAACCATCCATGTCGCAATCCAACCCTCGACATGCAGCCTGATGCATAGGCTCACAACTCGCAGTATGCTTCATGGGCAAACCGCCCGCAAGATTGCAGAAAGCCGGCACGGCTTGCCCGCTGTGACAGGACAGGTGACAGACCTGCAAATTGTCGGTTTCGCGTTGCGGACGCGAGGGGTATGCCTGCGGCAGGAGGTTGTCCCATGCAGATCAGAGGCAGGAAGATCGGTCCGGAACACCCGCCACTCGTGATTGCCGAGATCGGAATCAACCACGGGGGCGACCTGGATCTTGCGCGCCACATGGTGACTCTGGCAGCCAGGTCCGGGGCGGAAGTCGTGAAGCACCAGACTCACTTCATCGAAGACGAGATGACCGAGGAGGCCAAGGTCGTTCTGCCACCGAACGCGGGCGGCAAGTCGATCTGGGAAGTGATGGAGGAGTGCGCGCTTTCCGCGGACGAGGAAGTCCTGCTGAAGGCGCATGCCGAGGCCGAAGGCCTGATCTACATTTCCACGCCGTTCTCCCGCGCTGCAGCGGACTTTCTCGACGAGCAGGGTGTCCCGGCCTTCAAGGTCGGCTCGGGCGAGGCGGACCACCTCCCGCTCATCCGGCACGTCGCAGCAAAGAGGAAGCCGGTCATCATGTCGACCGGCATGCAGGACATCGGGAGCCTCGCACGCTCCGTCGCCATCCTGGAAGAGGCGGGCATTGACTATGCGCTGCTTGAATGCACCAACCTCTATCCATCGCCCCCGGAAACCGTTTCGCTCAAGGGCGTCACTGAACTCCGGAAAGCGTTCCCGAACGCGATCGTGGGCTTTTCGGACCATTCCATGGGTCCGGAGATGGCGCTTGCTTCAGTCGCTCTCGGCGCCTGCATCCTTGAGCGCCACTTCACCGATTCACGCTACAGGGAAGGGCCGGACATTTCCTGCTCGATGGATCCTGCGGAACTTCGTCACCTCATCGATTGCAGCCGCGAAGTCCACGTGGCGTTGCACAACGAGAAGAGGCGCAGCGCACCCGAGGAGGCGGTGTACCGCTTTGCCCGGACGTCGGTTGTTGCCGACTGCGACCTGCCCAAGGGCCACGTGATCGAGGAGGCGGACATCTGGGCACGTCGGCCGGGTTCGGGGGAGATCGCCGGCCATGAATTCGACGATGTCGTGGGCAAGCGGCTGACGCGAGCGGTTACACGAAACTCGCAACTCAAGTGGGCAGACCTGGAATGACCGCAGTGGAGCAATTCAGGCGCTGGGGTCGGAACAGTGTGCGTGAGCCTGCATTTTGGCGAAAGGCATGGTTCAGTCATGCCAGCAGCAAATCCAGTCTCCGCATGATGAAATGGCAAATCGCCCGGAGTCACTCCTCGGCGAAAAATGCTTTCGCGCGCAGGCTCGCGACAAGCACGACGCACGCAGTTCCCTTTCAATTTCAGGAAACGACGGTGCGCGTGCCTTGGAGACCGGTGCGAAGGCCACGAGGAATGAACTCATGGACAATTTCCTGGGCCCGATTGACACGAGTTTTGTCGCGATCTTGCAAGGTTCGGGCGTCATCGGGAGCAACTCGTAGATTGAAGCTCAAGCAGTCATTTTTGTTGCGCGGCATTTTATCCATGACATGACTGCCACGCACGTCATCCATCGAGGCCCAATGTGATCCGTGTGAGCTTTCTGCATCTGCGCGATACCTAGAACGTCGGCGACCGCTGGTGTTCGCCCTTTGACTATTTCGACTGGCAGGATGTCGCCCAAGTCAGGGCGCAGGCGAGAGACCTGCGTCTCGACGGAAATGACTATGACGTCGGAGTGTTCGGCGGAGGCAAGATCATGCGCAACATCGCAGCCAGCCCGGCCTATCGTCAGGGAGAGGGGCGATTGAACATTGGATGGGGGATTTCGACCGTGCAACGCAATCCGTTCTCGCTTGCATATCGACGAGCCCGCTTGAGGCTAGACCTTGTCGGTTCGCGCGACTGGGAACATGGCAGCAAAGTTCACTGGGTACCTTGTCCGAGTTCACAGGATCCGTTCTTTGACGCTCCGCCTGCACCAGACCATGAAG
Source organism: Boseongicola sp. SB0665_bin_10 (assembly GCA_009838075.1). Lineage (GTDB taxonomy): Bacteria > Pseudomonadota > Alphaproteobacteria > Rhodobacterales > Rhodobacteraceae > JAJEFO01. The sequence continues at coordinate 30,869 of VXSG01000089.1, forward strand.
TCGTGGTCTATGCGCATTTGCAAAAGAGTCGGCGCATGATGGAAGAGCTCCCCGCCTCCATTCCCTGGAGATACAACCACGGCAAGGATCTTCATGATGCATTGCGGTTCATCGCCTCCGGCGGGACTGTGGTATCAAATTCATACCATGGTGTCTTTTGGGCACTCTTGATGGGACGGCGCGTTCTTTGTCTGCCGTTTTCCAACAAGTTCACCAGGTTTCGTCTGCCTCCCGGCTATTCCAGTCATCGTGGCTGGGTGCGTGACTTGTCCAGAGCCAAGGCGCAACCCGATCTTCTCGCTCTCTGCCGACAGGCCACTGCCCGGTTTCGTCCAAAGGTCGATTCCTGCATCGAGGCTGCAATGGCAAGGCGAAGAACCCGGCAATAGCCGAACCGCTGCAAGTTCACAGTCTGGATGGCGTTCCGCGCGGCCAGTTCATCACCCATCGGAACCGACGGTGTTCCGGCTGGCGCGCGTCTGTCGCGTCGAAAGGCAATGGGAACTCGTTCCGAGAGTTGGAGACAGCGCCATTGCATTCCTGCCGAGTGATGGCCAAGCGCGAAGGGCTCGCCAGCATCGCTCACAGAAACTGGCCTGATTGACGCTGGCCAGCAGAGATGCCGCAAAGAAATTTCCGACCCTCAACTGAACAGTGCCCTGCAACGTCTTTCCGGGGGCCGTGCAAATGTGCAGTGAGAGCAGTGCCTCCTTGTGCATGACCGAGGACGGTAAAACAGCCCTGTCGCCGCCCTTACCGTCCGTCTGCCCGTTCGCAATTTCCCGAACAGCTGCCTGCATGCACAGCACCTTGGTTCTCCCCTTGCCAGGCGGCATCGCAAGGACTTCCAGTGGACATGCAAAGAGAGTTTTCAGTCGCTTGACATGCTCAGACGGTTGATCCATGTCGCCGACATGTCCATTCGCCTTGCAGTAGTTGCTACAAACTACTCCGACCAGATTCTTGAACGGATCCGAAACCAATCTGGCCCCGACTTGGATGTGGTTCTGCACTTTGGTGACAAGACAAGCGACTTCAAGGCATCGGTCACTTCTCGCATGAATCTTAAGAGGGGCCGCAGCGGGCACATCTTTTCCAACCAAAGATGGACGGGTGCAGCGCAAAGCCTGTTTGAAAGTCCGGACTATCTTGACCGAATGGATGAATTCATTGATCATCTGACCCGGTATTCGAGTGCCTACACATACAAGAGCCACAGGCTTCGAACGATGCACGACTATGTGGACTACTATCACATACTCGCTGACGTCGTTGCCACGACCCTGATCGAGCATGAAGTTTCGCACTGCCTTTTCTTTGACGTGCCTCACCTGGCCTATGACACCGTACTGTTTCAGATGTGCAAAGCGTTGAATTTAGAAACAATAATTGTCAGGCAATCTCTCTTCCCCAATCGATTCTGGTCAATGACGGATCCTGCGTCTTTGGGCAATTTCGAGGATGTTGCAGATGCGGAGCCTTATCAAGTCGACAAGGGAGTGTGGCCGGACTTGTTTTACATGAGCGGAATAAAGCAGGAACCAGAGAGGACCGGCACAGTCAGCGCGAATGCTGCCATTAACCTGTTTCTTCATTTGCTCGCCAATCGACCGGCGAGATTGCTCAACCCATTGTATGTTTGGAGACTCTTTTCTCGCATGAGGCTGGTTCATCGATCATTTCCGAAGTGGCGGGATCCGTTTGCAAGATTTTTTCATGAACATTCGCTTTTGTATTTCGATCACCTTTCCGGGTTCGAGAATCAGGAGATCGACCTTTCCGAGGACTACATTTACTTTCCATTGCAACTTCAGCCCGAATTGACAACTTCAGCGCTGGGTGGGAGATTTCGAGATCAGGCGTTTGCAATCGAGAGTTTGGCGAGAGTCCTTCCGGACGGTGTTCGCATCCTTGTGAAGGAGAACCCAAGGCAAGGCGCCTACATGAGAGGCCCAATGTTCTTTCATCGGCTTAACCGCATTCCGTCTGTCACTTTCCTGCCCAGTTGGGCCGATACTCGCGCTTTGACCCTGAACGCAAAGGCAGTTGCTTCAATCACCGGCACTGTGGGGTGGGAGGCGATCTGTCAGGGCAAGCCAGCCCTCGTCTTTGGCAATGCCTGGTACCGGAAGCTCGCTGGAGTCTTGGAGTGGAATGAACAATTGACCTACGACGAGATCGTTGGCCGAAGTGTTGACCATGCTGCCTTGCAACGACGTGTTGGCGCTTTGGTTGCGGTCGCGCATTGCGGAGTTGTCGCTCGCCAATACGCCCAGCTCGTTGCGGACTTTGATGAAGCTTCAAACTTTGACCGCGTTGCCTGCACGCTTCTCGACGTGATCAAGGGTCGTGTTCCAACGAGCTTTCAGTGATCTGAGAGTATGGTGCCGTGTCGTGTTGCTCGTGATTGTCGCTGAAGGCCTTCTGGAGCGGGCTGCGCCAGAACCCGTCTTTCTTGAGAACGGCCACAAAGCGACTCGCCGCGCGACCGTCTCCAAATGCTGCGTGCCGATCATGCCGCCGTCCCCAGCACTCACGCAGGAAACGGTCAATGGAAGCGCCGTCGGCAGCAACATGCATAACGCTGTCAGATCGTGCCCGGCTCCTTTGTCTCGTGCCAATGTCCAGTGAAGGAATTCCCAGGAACGGAGCCTCACGTACTCCTGCGCTGGAATTGCCACAAATGCAGGCCGCATTCTTCATCAATTCCGAAAAGTGGGCAAAGCGCATCGACGGCAATGTGCGAAAACGGTCCGGAGGCAGGGCATCTATTGCTGCACGAATCTCGTCCGATCCCGGGTCGTTGTTCGGGGCAATCACGACAAAGTTGCGGCCCGATGCGACCAGACGCTCGAACAGGAGCCTTGCCTGCTCTCCCATGGTGCCGACCTCGGATGTCACCGGGTGAAATATGCAAATCGCGTATTCGTCAAATGGAATCTGGTAGCGCTCCCTGACTTCGGCGAGGGTCACCCCCGACGGCTGGGAATGCAGGTCAAGTTCCGGTGAGCCAATGACGTGCACGGAATCCTTCGGCTCTCCGAGAGCCATCACGCGTCTGGCTGCTTCATCCGAGGAGACGAAGTGGTGATGCGCGAGCTTGGTATTGCAGTGTCTGAATGACTCGTCGATGGTGCCCGAGAGTTCGCCGCCTTCTAAGTGTGCGGACCGAATGTAGTTCGTCGCGCACACCAGTGCACAAGCCAACGCCTCGACCCTGTCACCATGGAACACGACGAGGTCTGGCCGATGCTCGAAGCAATGATCGGACAGTCCGACAACGGTCTTGGAGAGGATCGTGTCGAGCGGGTCTCCAGGCCGTTGGTTCAGGAATTCGTGCACGGTGACCCCGGGTACCCGATGCACTTCGACTTTGGTCATTCCGTACCGTTCGAGCATGTGCATGCCGGTCACGAATATCGAGACAAGGAATCCTTCTTCCCTCGCTGCAACGACCAGCGGCTCCAGCTTGCCGAAGTCCGCGCGCGTTCCCGTGACAAAGAGGATGGATCGCACAGAGCTACACTTTTGCTGAGCCTGCCGATACCTCAAGGTTGCCGGCGGTGTTGGCGACTGCCCGGACCGTCAGCAAGGCCAGAAACGCGGACGTGGCAATTGTCCTGAAAGATGTCATTGATCCTTTGTCCCCACATTGTAGAACGCCCGGCGGACCCTTCCGCAGGCCAATGGCATTCGGATAGAGTTGCGGCTTGGCGGTCGACTTTTCGGCTACCCGCAAGCCTTTGACACGGCTTGACTTCTGCCGCCCGGACGGCATTTTCAGCAAGGCCCTTAACGAGCGGCCCGCGATTTGCATGCTGTCGTCAGGCAAGTGCGGGAGCCGCCCATGGACCAGCGAATCATCGACCTCAAGTCGACGACCTTCTCGGGCCGCCGCCTGAACCGGCAGCAGATCGCCGACATCCAGGAGACGGTGGCGCTCTTGCCCAACGACAGCCGCAACGAACTCGCGAAGACGATCTGCGAGCATCTCGGCTGGCGGACGGCGAAGGGCGCCTACAAGGTCGGGGCCTGCCTCGGGATGCTGGAAACGCTGGAGAGCCACGGCATCCTCAAGCTGCCGCCGAAGCGGGAGGACAGCGTCCGCGACATGAAGGCGGTCGACGCGTCGGCCTGGACCTCGGCTTCGGACCCGCAGCCGGAGATCGCCGCGCCGCTTGCGGACCTGCGCCCGCTGCGCGTCGAGCCGGTGACGGACACGGAAGGCCGGCAGCTCTGGAACGCGTTCGTCGACCGCCATCACTACCTCGGCTACAGGCGCCCCTTCGGCGCGCATGTCCGCTTTTTCGTGACGGACCGGGACGGCCGCAGGCTGGGATGCGTGCTGTTCGAGGCGGCGACGAAGACGCTTCCGTGCCGTGACCTCTGGATCGGCTGGACCAGCCGGGCCCGCGACCGCCGCCGACATCTCATGGTCGTCAACTCGCGGTTCCTGGTGTTTCCATGGGCATCTATATACTTGCTTAACCATTGCGGTTGACGATCCCGCGCCAGCAAGATA
>VXSG01000071.1 GCA_009838075.1 Boseongicola sp. SB0665_bin_10
TGGGAGCGGACATCGCCAAGGCGCTCTGGCGCTCCTACCTGCGCCAGCTGGCGGCAGCGGACGTGCTGAGGATCGACATCGCCGGCTACGGCGCCCTGCAGCTCGGCGCCCGTGCGCGCGCGGTGCTGAAAGGGGCCGAGAGCGTGGCGCTGCACGGCGAGGCCGCCAGGCCGTCCCGGGCGCGCAGGCAGGCAGCGGAATCGCAGCCGGAAAACGCCGACCCCGCGTTGCTTGCGCAGCTGAAGCAGGCGAGGCTGGAGATCGCGAGAGAGGAGGGGGTGCCGGCTTTCGTCGTGTTCCACGACCGCAGCCTCCAGGACATGGCCGCGCACAGGCCGACGAGTCTCGATCAGCTTGCCGATTGCCACGGCGTGGGCGCCTCCAAGCTGGACCGCTATGGCGAGCGGATTCTCGCGACGCTGAAGGACGCGGACTGTTCCCGGCAGTCGACGGATGCTGCAGTCGAGGAAGGGCGGCAGGGATAGGCAGGGCATAGCATCGAGTTCACGCCGGTCCGTGCTGCGTTCGAACGGCCGAGACTTCGCTCGACCTCACGTTCCTCGCCGTTGCAGGTTCCGCGTGTACTCGCATGCCGGGTAGTTCGAGCATCCGAGGAAGCGGCCGAACCGCCCCATCCTGGTCTCCAGCCAGCCTCCGCAGTCCGGGCATGCCTTGATCGAGCCGCCGCAGTCCCGGCAGCGAAACCCGTCGCCCGACCTGACAGGCAGGCCGGCGCCGCAACTCGGGCATGGACGCTCCGTGTGCTCGCAATGGGGCCAGTTCGAGCAGCCGTGGAAGACGTTCCCGTCGCGCGCGTTTTCCCGGCGTTCCAGGCGCCCCTCCTTGCACCGCGGACACGCCACGTCGCCTTCGGGCAGGCGCCCGAACACGGTCACCCGTTCCCTGTCTTCGATCAGTTCCGTCGCGAACGCGGAAGGGGCGCCGCCCTCGGCAAGCAGGAACGCCTGCCGGCGCGCGCGCGTCAGCGCCACGTAGAGCAGCCGTCTTTCCTCGGCGTTGGGATGCGCCTTGGGCGCCGCCATCACCAGGTCCAGCAGGAGGTCGTCCGCGATCTCGACCGGAAACCCGAACCTGCCGGAGCACGGCCCGAGCACCACCACGTAGTCGGCTTCCAGGCCCTTGGAGCGATGCACCGTCATCCAGCTGAAGCACAGGCGTGGATGCCGCTTCGCCAGGCTGTCGAGGTTCAGGGGCTTCAGGTGACGGCAGCGGCCCGGCAGCAGGACGCCGGACGTCCCTTCGTGCCTTGCGGCGTCCTCGCCGAACCGGTCGAGCGCCTCCTTCACCAGCGAGAGCCCGCCTTCGCCCGGAAGTCCAGCGAGCACCGCCGGGCCTTCGGCCCTGCGCGTCGCGCGCACCGTCTTGCGGACCCGCGCCGAATTGCGCGGCACGAAGTCCGTCGCGACGGCGGAACGGTGCTGGAGGGCGTGGTGACTGGCACGGCCGCAGGCATGTCCGCGCGGCGGTGCCTGGAAGGACTCAACGAAGCAAAAGGAAGGAGACATGAGATGAAGGGATGTAGATGAAGGGATGTTGAAGACGGTCCTGCTGTGTGCGGCGCTCGCCGCCCACGGGGCCGTGCAGGCGGCGGACAGGGGCCTGGCCGACGCCAGCGATCGCGCATGTGGACGATTTCTGCATCCCCGGAACCCTGGCCTTCGGGATGCGGGGAACGCTCGGGAACCGAGGCGTCGGCCTCGCGGCGGTCTGCGCGACGGAGGGACCGCAGCATGTCGAGGCGACGGTGTTCTACGTTGGGTTCCCGCGCGACTGCCGTCCGGTGCAGCTCTCCGCGCGGACCGACGACGGGACGGTGTGCCGGTCAAGTGCCGTCGGATTCCTGGTCAAATGTCGCCAGATTGTCGGTCGAGTGTACCAGATTTTGCACACCCTTTCGCCAAAGGCGTGAATTCGGCCAGGTCCGAGAACTCGACAAGTGCCTGTGACGCCCAGGCAACCTGGCGATGCAGTTCGGCAAGCTTGGCTTCGTTCTCAATGCGTTTGCATGCGATCGCGCTTCTTGCATTCAGTTCTCCATCCCCGATCATCCAGACGTCTCGGAGCGATATTGCATCTTCGGGATCCCTGTAGATTCGAACCGTCGCGAAGAAGTTCATCGAGGAGTCTCCTTGCGCCGGTACGGATTGCGCAAATTCGCAAGTTCACGCTTTCCTGTAGACGCCCCGCCCATGCCGCACCGCGATGCCCAGGGCCACGAACACGCCGCCAATGGCCGTGAAATTGCAGCCTCCCTCCTCGTTGCACCGTGCCATCGAGCGCTCGAACCAGGAACGACGGAGTTCCCCTTCCGACGCCAGCCGAGAATATGCCTGTTCCCACTCTGACACCGTCACCCCCTTCTCGTAGGGGTGACGTGGCGTTGCATGGTTTGGAATGAAATAGATGAGCGCGTGCACCCCGCGCCTTATGCCCCACCCCTTCACTCGATACGCGCCCGTCTCCGGTTTCGGGATTTCAGCCCCTGGCGAGGCCCAGTCCTCTAACCTGCCGATTATCCCAGGCATCGCGATCTCCCGTCCTTCATGCCGCTGCTGCCGCAGATTCGGCCTTCTGCAAGAAATGACATGCCGATGACAACGGCATGCGGGCCTCCCCATGGCGACCGCATCGATGGAGCGTGCGGGTCATGCCGCGGCGAACCGCTCCACTGCGATCTGGCTGGCACGGTCACGGGCCTGCCACAGATCATGGGCCATCTGCATCCCCAGCCAGGTCTCGGGCGTCGAACCGAATGCCTTCGACAGCCGTATGGCCATCTCCACGGATATCCCCGCGCGTTCGTTGACCAGTTCCGAAAGCGCCTGCCGCGTCACGCCCAGCCCTTCGGCGGCCCGCGTGACAGTCAGCCCCAGGGGTTCGAGGCACTGCCGCTTCACGATGCCGCCAGGATGCGGCGGGTTGTGCATCACCATGTCTTCGTCTCCTCAGTGATGGTCCAGGTAGTTCACGCCGACCGCCGCGCCGTCCTCGGACCGGAACGTCACGCGCCGGTTGCCCGACACCCGAACCGCCCAGTGCCCTTTCAGCGGCCCCTCAACTCGTGCGGCCGGAACCCGGGCAGGTTCATGCCCTCCGGCCCCTGGCTGAGATCGAGCGCCGCCAGGATGTCCCTCAGCTTCGCGACATGCGCCGGCGCCACGCGACGTCTTCCCCTCGTACTGGGCCCTCAGCCCGCCATGCCTGAACGACGCGATCATCACGCAACCATTTCCCGTCGCCTGTCAGTTGACAATTCACGATCCGTATTCCGCCAGTTCCAGCGGCTATTCCGCGGCCATGCAGCATGATTGTCAACTTCATCGTGCGCCCGCATTGCAAACTCTTCATTCGGGGACCGTCATCCTTGGTCGAGTCCTGCCACTGGGGGTCGTAGTCCTGTCGCCGCCCTTTGCCGGGAGCAAGACGTTGCCCAGGTCCAGACGGCGCGTCCTGCCACGTTCAGGCCGCACATAAATTGCGTTGCCGCCGGATTCCTGGTCAAATGTCGCCAGATTGTCGGTCAAGTGTACCAGATTTTGCAGGTCACGCACGAAACCGAAGTGTTGAGGCCGGAAGTCAGGCTCTTGAAGGGCAGGGGGGATCCGGGCGATGGTCCGGTCAAACGGTCAGATGCCCACATGGAGACTACGAATGGACGACTCCAAGTCCCAAACGCGCCGTTCGAATGCGCCGCCGTTCCGGCATTGAGGAGGGACCGGCAGCGGGCGCCCGTATGGCCATATCGCAGGACCTACGACCTGATGCCCGGCCAGAGCTGGTTCGACGCTGAAACGACCGACCGGCATCTGGAACACTATGTCCTGGACAACTCGGGGATGGCCGTGCCGGTCGGCGCGACGGTCGCACGCGAACTGAAGGCGAAGGGGCCTGACGAGGCCGCGATCTTGGAACTCTGGGGGAACGGGAATAAAGCGGAACTGGTCGATGGGGATCTTGTTTGCAGAGATGCGCTCGGGCCGAGCGCGGCGCGATTTTGGCGGGGTCCGTCCCGGCGTGCAGGGCGACGCAAGGCACCGAAATTGGATTCCGGACGATCTAGCCGGCGGCAATGCGCATGGTGCCGGCGGCCACGGCGTCAGCCGGCCGGCGGATGACGATGTCGACGTCGCGGCCGAGTGCGGTGAGAAGGCGCAGGAGCCGCTCCAGGGAGTATTCGCGGAAGTCGCCGCGAA
>VXSG01000080.1 GCA_009838075.1 Boseongicola sp. SB0665_bin_10
CGCGATGCCAACGGACCTTGACGAGGCCCGGGATCCCGACGAGCCGCAGCTTTCCACCCCGGCAGACCAGCCCGTCGCCGACGCGAAAGTCCGCGCTGTGGAACCGCGCCTTCGTGCGGAAGCGCGGGAAGCCGGGCGTCTTCCCTTCTTTCAGGCGGCGGAAGAAGGCGGCGAACGCCTTGTCGAGCCGGCGCAGGACCTGCTGCTCGGCGCTGTAGCTGTATCCGGCCAGTTCCGGGACCGCGTCCCGGACTGCCTTCAGCTCGTTCGCCTGGTCCACGTAGCCAAGGCTGACGCCCTGCCGGTGCCAGGCCTCGATGCGCTGCTGGAGGCCCGCGTTGTAGAGGTCACAGAAGTGTCCGAGCATGTCCGAGAGGGCCGCATCCTGCGCCCCGTTCGGGTAGAGCCGGTACTTGTAGCTCCTGATCAGGTGCCTGCCCATGTTCGCCATGTGTTCCATCTACCTCAGCCCGGCTGTCATTGCAAGGCGCGCGCATTCCCCTGTCGCCTGAAGGCGACAGTCCCCTGCGCGAGTTCTATGGCCCAGATCCTCCAGGTCCTGAATTCTGTCTCCAACGCGATGATTTGGCCGGTTCGGCATCGCGGTTCCCGGCGCGACGACCAATTCATCGGCGCGAGGTGCATCGTGAGTCAAGAACTGTACGCAGAGATCTTGCGACCGCCGACTGGCGTCGCTCTCGTTCACCGACCGGACCTCGACGGCCGATCCGCTGGTGCAAATGAACGACAGATGCGGCTCGGTCCCGCGTTCCGGCCGGAGAAGCAGCCGGACCGCAGAGCCTGGCTTTGCCACAGGGCGTTGAATGCGCGCCCGAAGTCGCCTGAAACCGCCCAGCGGCGGAACCGCTCGAACACGTAGTTCCAATTGCTGACGCGCTCCGGAAGGTCGCGCCATGGCGGTCGCTTGCGGAAGCGCCCCCGCACCGCCTCGAGGAACTGCCGGTTCACCGCCGAGGTGGTACCCGGATCGATCGCCTTGCCAGGCGGCATGGGCTCGACCCGCGCCGACATTGCATCGGCCGGCACCGTCTTGTCAGCATTCATCCTGGCGCCTGCGGGCCTTGTCCGTGCCGACGTTCCGGCGGTCGCTGGAGCAGGAATGGGCATCGACCCGCCAGAATCGCAACCCGATTGTCAACGGAGCCCAGTACTGTCAAATATAGTTTTGCGCGCGTCATGTTTTGGTGAGGGCTAACGCCACCGGTGTCGAAGATTCGCACGCGTCTGCTGCAAACTCGCCGGAGTCGGCGCACATAGGAGATACGAGGTTGGGAGAGCTGACTATCAGAACCATGGAAGATTTCGCAGCGGCGAGTGGCGTCTCGCGCCCGACTGTTTCGAAATACTTCCACGACCCGGGAAGTGTCCGCAAATCGACACGCGAGCGGATTGAGGCCGCTCTGGAACAGTACGACTATCGCCCAAACATCTACGCGATGAACCAGAACCGCCAGCTCACGAAGAGCGTAGGCATCATGGTTCCCTACCTTGCAGACCCTGTCTTTGCCGAGATCGCAAGAACCCTGGAACGCCGCTGCATCGAAGCCGGTTTCCATGCGACGCTGTTCAGTTCGCACGGTGAGCGGAAACTTGAAAGCGAGGCTCTGAACGACCTTAGGTCACTGCGTCCGTCCGGCGTGCTGCTGGCTCCGCTCGGCCGGAGTTCCGACCGGGATCACATTGCCCGGTTCTGCGAAGAGGTTCCGACGGTCCTGTTGGACAGAAACATTGCAGGAATCGGAGAGGCCTTTGTCGGTTCGGACAACAAGAGCTTCGTGTCGCAAAGCGTTGACTACCTTACCCGGACCGGGGAGCCGCCGTGCTTCTTCGAGATGAGGAACCCGGGCAACCCGAACTCGCTTGCGCGCCACCGATGCTATATCGAAGCGATGGAAAGTCACGGGTTGGAGCCGATGCTTGTCCAGGTGGAAGGCGAAGGCTGGAACCTTGAGGAAATCGGTTACCAAGGGGGCATGCGCGCGCTGCAAGATCGTTCGTTTCCCACCGACACGGTCCTTTGCAGCAACGACCGTCTTGCCATCGGGCTACTGGCTGCCTGTTACGAAAAGGGGCTGCGCATCGGACGCGGAAGCGGCTGCGCGCTGCGTGTGGCGGGCCACGATGACCATCCTTATTCGCGCTTCACCTGCCCCTCCTTGACCACCGTGGCCCACGAATACGACCTTGTGTCAGACTGCGGCGCCGAAACGCTGTTCAGATTGATCGAGGCGGGCGGGCGATTCGACGATCGGACGGAAACCCTGTTTTCCGCGCGCCTCGTGCTTCGCGCATCGGCGTGAAGCTTTTTGTCACGCGTAAAATTGTTATTGACACGCGCTGGATTCTTGCTAGGGTTGCGTCGCGATTTAACCCTAGGGAGGATTCGAATGTTTCTCAAGAACGCACTCCGCGCAGCCACTGCACTGTCGCTCATCGTGGCCGGCAGCGCCTATGCGGAAACCATAACCATCGCCACTGTCAACAACGGCGACATGATCCGCATGCAAGGATATACCGGCGACTTCACCGCCAAGACTGGCCACGACGTCGAATGGGTGACCCTCGAAGAGAACGTGCTGCGTCAGCGCGTGACCACCGACATTTCGACCAAGGGTGGTCAGTTCGACATCATGACCATCGGCATGTACGAGACCCCGATCTGGGGTGGCAACGGCTGGCTGGTGCCGCTGGACGATCTGTCGGCCGAATACGATGTCGACGACATCCTGCCCGCCATGCGCGGCGGTTTGTCGCATGATGGCACGCTCTACGCTGCGCCGTTCTATGGCGAAAGCTCCATGGTCATGTACCGCACCGACCTGATGGAAAAGGCCGGGCTGGAGATGCCGGCGGCGCCGACCTGGGAATTCATCCGGGAAGCTGCCGCGGCGATGGACGACCCCGGAAGCGACACCAACGGTGTCTGCTTGCGTGGCAAGGCCGGCTGGGGTGAAGGCGGTGCCTTCATCACCGTGACTGCCAACTCGTTCGGTGCGCGTTGGTTCGACGAAAACTGGCGGGCCCAGTTCGATCAGCCGGAGTGGAAAGACGCGCTGACCTTCTTCGTCAACCTGATGAACGACTACGGCCCCCAGGGCTACGCCACCAACGGCTTCAACGAGAACCTGTCGCTGTTCCAGCAGGGCAAGTGCGGCATGTGGATCGACGCCACCGTTGCGGCATCCTTCGTGACCAACCCCAACGACTCGACCGTCGCGGACAAGGTCGGCTTTGCGCTGGCGCCTGACAACGGGCTCGGCAAGCGCTCGAACTGGCTCTGGGCCTGGGCACTGGCGATCCCCGCCGGCACCAAGAAAGAGGCGGCCGCGAAGCAGTTCATCGAGTGGGCCACCTCGAAAGGGTACATAGAGCTCGTCGCGGCGAACGAAGGTTGGGCCAACGTGCCGCCGGGTGCCCGTACCTCGCTTTACGCGAACCCGGAATACCAGGCGGTGCCGTTTGCGAAGATGACACTCGATTCCATCAACGCGGCGGATCCAAACAACCCGACCGTCAAGCCGGTGCCCTATGTCGGCATCCAGTTTGTCGCCATCCCCGAGTTTGCCGGCATTGCAACGGAAGTCAGCCAGGAGTTCTCGGCTGTCTACGCAGGCCAGCAAACTGTGGATGAGGCGCTGGCCAAGGCACAAGCGTTGACCACCGACGCAATGGAAGCGGCCGGCTACTAAGCCTTCCTCCCTGTCAGGGGGCGGCCTTGATCGCCCCCTGAAGTCTACCGAAACGATCCCGTTGCGCTATCATTCTGGGCAGCCGCGTCAGGCAGCCATCAGAGGAGGCACGTCCATGGCAACACAGCACTCCCGATCCGCAGCCAGGCTGATGATGGCCCCGGCGGTGGTATTGCTTCTTGGCTGGATGCTCGTGCCGCTGACGATGACGCTCTACTTCTCCTTCAAGAAATACCTGCCGATGCGCGGCGACTCGTTGGCAAACGGCCTGGATTGGGTGGGGTTTGCAAACTACACACGCTTCCTGACGTCGAGTTCGTTCTGGCCAAGTGTCTATGCGACCCTCGTCATCGTCGGCGGTGTCCTGGTGATCACGGTGATCCTCGGAATTTTCCTCGCTCTCCTGCTCGATCAGCCGATGTGGGGTCAGGGGATTGTCCGCATCCTGGTCATCGCTCCGTTCTTCGTCATGCCGACCGTGTCGGGCCTAGTTTGGAAGAACATGTTCATGGACCCCGTGAACGGCTTCTTTGCCCATGTCTGGCGAAGTGTCGGGGCCCAACCGATCGAATGGCTCTCGCAGGCATCGCTGCCCTCGCTCATTCTCATCGTGTCGTGGCAATGGCTGCCCTTCGCGACGCTGATCCTGCTCACGGCGTTTCAGTCGCTCGACCAGGAACAGCTCGAAGCCGCCGAGATGGACGGCGCGCGCTGGCCGCAGCGCTTTGTCTTCATCGTTCTGCCGCACCTGAGCCGCGCGATCACCGTCGTGCTCCTGATCCAGACGATCTTCCTGCTGTCGATCTTCGCAGAGATATTCGTTACCACCCAGGGCGCGTTCGGCACCAAGACACTGACCTACCTGATCTTTCAGCGGGTGCTGGAGAGCCAGAACGTTGGCCTCGGCTCCGCCGGTGGCGTTTACGCCATCATCCTCGCCAACATCGTTGCGATCTTCCTGATGCGCATCGTCGGCAAGAACCTGGACGCGTGAGGGGGGACGACCATGGCCCGTGCCGTCACGAACCGCCAAAAGACGATCAACTCCCTTGCCGCATGGGCGGTCGGCCTGCTGATCTTCTTCCCGATCCTGTGGATCTTCGTCATGTCGTTCAAGGCCGAGGGCGACGCGATCAAGGCCCCGCTGGAAGTGCTCGCTGCGCCCTGGACCTTGGAAAACTACGGGGTCGTGCAGGAGCGCTCGGACTATTCGCGGCACTTCGTTAACTCGGTCATCCTCGCATTCGGTTCGACTCTCCTGGGCCTTCTCGTCGCCGTGCCTGCGGCCTGGGCGATGGCCTTCGTGCCCTCCAAGCGCACCAAGGACATCCTCCTATGGATGCTCTCGACGAAGATGCTGCCCGCCGTCGGCGTGCTCTACCCGATTTACCTTCTGTTCATCCAGCTTGGACTCCTCGACAGCCGCGCCGGGCTTGTGGTCGTACTGATGCTGATCAACCTGCCGATCATCGTCTGGATGCTCTACACCTACTTCAAGGAGATCCCCGGCGAGATCCTGGAGGCGGCGCGGATGGATGGCGCCACATTGCACGAAGAGATCCTTTACGTGCTCACGCCGATGGCGATCCCGGGCATGGCCTCGACGGTGCTCCTGAACGTCATCCTCGCCTGGAACGAGGCGTTCTGGACTCTCAATCTCACCGCGGCCAAGGCGGCCCCGCTCACGGCCTTCATCGCCAGCTACTCGAGCCCGGAGGGGTTGTTCTACGCCAAGCTCTCGGCGGCATCGACCATGGCCATCGCGCCAATCCTGATCATGGGCTGGTTCAGCCAGAAACAACTTGTCCGCGGCCTGACCTTCGGCGCCGTGAAATAAAGGGAACGGACATGGGACAGATTCAACTCAACCAGGTTTCCAAGAGTTTCGGCAGCGTCGAGGTCATTCCACCGCTCGATCTTACGATCGAAGACGGCGAGTTCGTGGTTTTTGTCGGCCCGTCGGGCTGCGGGAAATCCACGCTCCTGCGCCTGATCGCCGGACTCGAGGACGTCACCGGCGGCCACGTCACGATCGATGGTCAGGATGCAACCGAAGTCGCGCCGGCAAAGCGCGGCCTTGCGATGGTGTTCCAGAGCTATGCGCTCTATCCGCACATGTCGGTGCGCAAGAACATCGCGTTTCCCTTGCGCATGGCCGGTCTTGACAAGGCCGAGCAGGACAGGTCCGTGGCGCAGGCAGCCGAGGTTCTCAACCTTACCGACTACCTCGATCGGCGCCCCGGCCAGCTTTCGGGTGGCCAGCGGCAGCGCGTCGCCATCGGCCGCGCGATTGTACGTGAACCGGCCGCCTTCCTGTTCGACGAACCGCTCTCCAACCTCGATGCCGCCCTTCGCGTGGGCATGCGACTGGAGATCTCCGAGCTGCACAAGCGTCTCAAGACGACGATGATCTACGTTACCCACGACCAGGTCGAAGCCATGACCATGGCCGACAAGATCGTGGTTCTGCAGGCGGGCGTGATCGAGCAGGTCGGCTCACCGCTCGAACTTTACCAACGCCCGCGCAATACCTTTGTGGCGGGCTTCATCGGCAGCCCGAAGATGAACCTGATCCAGGGGCCCGGGGCCGAAAAGCACGGCGCCGCAACGATCGGCATCCGCCCCGAACACATCGACATCAACGAGAATGAGGGGCTTTGGCAGGGCACCGTGGGTGTGTCGGAACACCTTGGCTCCGACACCTTCTTCCACGTACAGTGCAACGCCTCGCACGAGCCGCTCACGGTGCGGGCCACAGGCGAAATGGCCCTCGAATACGGCGCCGAGGTCCACCTGACGCCACGCACCGAGCATCTTCACAAGTTCGACGTGAAGGGGCTCCGGATGGAATGAAACCGTTCAACGGCAAGACCGCAATGATCACTGACGCAGCGCGCGGTATCAGGAGCGCCCTTGCCGAGGCTCGTGTGGCGGAAGAGGCGGGTGTCGCCCTTGCTGCCGATATCGACATCGCGTGGGGGTGCCAATCTGCAGATGAGGCTGGCCCGACCGACATCGCGGCGGGAATCGATATCGCCCGACAAGACATCATCGGCGCAGGCCCGGCCAATTCCATAGCCGCCGTCGGCAGCATCGACATCCTGATCAACAATGCGACGATCTTCGCCCTCGCCCCGATCGTCGAGACTGCCCGGGGCGGTTGCGCGCAGGTCTTCGAAACCTTCATCGCCAGGCATGAAAGCAGGCGTCGCGGGCAGAAGAAGAAGGAAGTCGGCTCAAGCGTGCCCTGCGGGCGCATGGGTCGGGCCGAAGACCTCGGCGGCAGGGCGATCTCTCTCGCCTCCGACGAGGCCGACTGCATCGTCGCCCAAACCTGCAACGCCGTTGGCGGACAGAGGATGAGTTGAGCGATGAATTCGGGGGATGCCATCAAGAAACTCGGCAATGATACCTTGTCGAGCCTTCCCGAGGGCATCGAACGACCACGATACGACCGCGGCAACCTGACTCCCGGGATCGTGCACATCGGACTTGGCAACTTCCACCGCGCGCATCAGGCATGGTATCTGCACCGTCTGATGCAAGACGGTCGTGCGCAGGATTGGGCCATCATCGGCGCTGGGGTAAGGCCCTACGATGTTGCGATGCGCGAAAAGCTCCTGGCACAGGACTGCCTGACCACGCTGATCGAACTTGACCCCTCCGGCGCGAGCGCCGAGGTTATCGGGCCCATGGTCGACTACCTGCCGGTCGAGGGCGGCAACGGCGCCTTGATCCGTGCCATGGCCGATCCGCGAATCCGCATCGTCTCGCTGACTGTCACTGAGGGCGGATATTACACCGACGCAAGCGGCGGGTTCGACGCCGCACACGCCGATATCGCCCACGACGCCCAATCACCCGACACTCCACGCACCGCCTTCGGCGCCATGATAGCCGCACTGAAGCTGCGCCGCGCCGCCGGGCATGGGCCATTCACCGGGCAAAGCTGCGACAACCTGCAAGGCAACGGTGCCATCCTGCGCCAGACGGTCGTGTCGCTCGCACGTCTGAGCGATCCGGATCTCGCCGACTGGATCGATGGAAATTGCAGCTTTCCCAGTTCGATGGTGGATTGCATCGTGCCGGCGACCGGCCCGAAGGAGATTGCCCTTGCGCGATCGTTCGGGATCGACGACGCCGCGCCCGTCACCCACGAGAACTTCCACCAATGGGTAATCGAGGACGATTTTTGCGCCGGTCGGCCGGATTGGCACGAAGTCGATGCCACTTTCACGGACGCCGTGCACGACTATGAGACGATGAAGATCCGGATTCTGAACGCCGGGCACCAGGTGCTTTCCAACGCGGGCGAGCTCCTGTCGGTTGAAACGATCGCCGAATGCATGGAGCACCCGCTGATCGCGGCGCTGTTTCGCAAGGTCCAGGCCGAGGAGATCGCGCCCTACGTGCACCCTGTGCCAGGCATGACGCCAGCGAACTACAAGAAACTGGTCGAGCGTCGCTTCTCCAACCCTGAGATTCTCGACACCACCCGACGCGTCGCTTTCGACGGCTCGTCGCGGCACGCCCGATTTGTCCTTCCCATTCTGCGAGAGGCGCTGGCTGCGGGTGGTTCAGTCGAGGGGCTGAGCCTGGTCGAGGCGCTTTGGGCGCGGATGTGTGAGGGGACGCGCGAGGACGGCAGCCGCATTGAGTCCAATGATCCTTTCTGGGATGATCTTACCGCCTACGCGGCCCGCGCCCGGGAGGTCCCGCACACTTGGCTTGAGATGCGCGAAATTTATGGGGACCTCTCTGAAGCGCCGAGATTCTCCTCAGCCTTTGAGCGATGGCTGACCCTGATTTATCGCAACGGCATCGAGTCTGTCATTTCCCAGTATCTGAATCGAAAGGCGACCGCAGTGGGCTGTCCTTACTGAAGTGAACCAAGAACTAGGGTGGATTTGCCCCGCAAGTCGATGGACCTGGAAATTTATGGGAAGAGAGCAATGCCTGAGGTCGGTGATGCAGGTGCATAAGCTGTCCGGGCAGATTGCCGTGCAGGATCTGGCGCGCCGCATCGCTGCCCTGCCTACGGGCGGTGGGCGGCGGCTGGTGGCCGTGGCCGGCGTACCGGCCAGCGGCAAGTCTATGCTTGCCGGTGCCGTCGTTGGAGCGCTGAATGAAACTGGCCACCCGGTCGCTTGTCCGTTCCGAGCGGGGCAGGGATGTCGGAAGCGCTCTTGCATCAGGTTCCGATGACATTGTGGCCTGGACCGTAAGGAAATCCAGTGATGTTGGTCGCGCGGTCGTCGTCAACTACCAGAATGTCATGTTCGCGATACCCGCCCGCACCGGGCTGGCCTTCGGGAACCAGCAGCATGGGTTCCATGGAGATCACCATACCCGGTTCAAGGGTCGTATCAATGTCTTCGCGAAGTTCCAGCCCGGCCTCCCGCCCATAGTAGTGGCTGAGCACGCCAAAGGAGTGGCCGTATCCGAAGGACCGGAATTGCAGGAGCCCTTCGTCTTCGAGGAACCTGTTGATCTCCGCGCAAATTCCCGAGCACCTCGCGCCTGGCCTGATGAGCGAGAGGCCGAGTTCGTGCGCTGCAACGTTTGCGCGCCAGATCCTGAGGGTTTCGGTATCGGGCTCCCCGAGAAAGAGCGAGCGTTCGAGCGCTGTGTAGTACCCGCTGACCATCGGAAACGCGTTGAGATTCAGGAGATCGCCGGCTTCAAGCCGCCGGCCAGTGACAGGGTTATGCGCACCGTCAGTGTTGATGCCTGACTGGAACCAGACCCAGGTGTCGCGATATTCCGAGTCCGGGAAGGCATCGGCGATCGCGATTTCCATCGCGTTTCGCCCGGCCATTGCGACGTCGATTTCGCGGGCGCCCTCGCTGATCGCCTCCTTGATCGCCCAGCCTCCGATGTCCGCGATTCGGGCCCCTTCCTTGATGAGCGCGATTTCTGCAGGCGACTTGACCATCCGGAGTCGCATCGTGTCCGGTGCGACATCGACCAGTTCCTCGGCGCCCAGCATTTTGCGGCACGTCCGTTCGGCGGCAAGTGTCAGGTGATCCGCCTCGATGCCGAGCCGGGCGGGCGTGCCGGTGACGGACTTCACCGCGCGCCAGTAGTTGTCGCGCTTCCAGTCCGTGTAGACGAGGTTGTCCTCGACCGAGCGCCGCCATGGCTGGCCGGCATCGATGTTGGCCGAGACTGTCGTGCACCGATCCCGGGTCACGACGCAGCCGTAAGGACGGCCAAAGGAGCAATGAAGAAACCCGGAGTAGTAGGCAATGTTGTGCATCGACGTGAGCAGCACGACCGGGATGTCTCTCTGCTCCATGACGGCGCGGAGCCTCTCCAAGCGAGCTGCATACTCTTCGGGGGCAAAGGGCAGTTGGGCCTTTTCGCCGTTTTCGAGAACAAGGAATTCTGGGCGCGTGTCAGCCATGGCGGTCTCCCTTCTTGCCATCGCCCCGGCGTACAGAGCCATGATCTCCCGGACACGGACCACCGCCGGGGCAGCGACGCCATCGCTGCAGGCAATCGTGACGATAGGTTAGCGCGATCTGGCTGGCAATGCTGTGGTAGCCTCGGCCATGAACCACGCAGACTGTTCCTTGCCGAGACGCAGCGGCCGGGAATCGGCCCTGGCGTCGGCTCCGAAGCCTACATCCCCTCATGGACGTGAGGATCGAGCTCCCTGCGGAAGTCCGCCCGGAACGCCGTAGCCGTCAATGACACATGGGCTTCAAGCGGCGGACGAATCTCGAACGCCTTGGGTTCGCGAGAGAAGTTCCAGAGCCGGAACAGGCACCATTCGGAGGGGCGCTCTCGCGACACCGCAACCTCGTTGCGGGAAATGTAGAAGGGCGTTCGTTCCCAGCCGTTGGTTGTCTTCACTTCGATCAGGCGCGTTCGCCCGTCCAGCTCGAAGCTGGAGATGTCGTAGCCGGCACCGTCCCCGTCCTCCTCCGAGACCCATCGCACCCTGCGGGCGAGGTCGCCCCGGCCGGCACCATGCAGGGCGGCTCGTTCATGCACCAAAGCCCGCTCCTCTCCGGCACGACCGAGCGCGCGATTGCGTTCGTCGCGGCCCGCGACGTCGAACTTTCTCGCGGTCCGAATCATCTTCTCGAGATCTTGGGGCGGCGGCACGTTTGACAGGGTGGGCGGCGACCCAACCGGAATTTCCAGGGAACCGGGCGTTCCGAACGCGGGGTGGTTCACGGGAGTTCTGTCGATCCATTCCGGATGCCGGACGAGCCATCGCATGACGGCTTCGGCCAGGGTCCCCTGATAGTTCCTTGCCGGCCTGTAGCCGCGGACCCAGTCCTCGCCCAGATCCCTGAGTGCGGCGCTGATGTTCTGATGCTTGAACTCTATCGAGCCGTCGGAGCGATCTTGCAGACGTGGCATCAATGCACGTCGATGTGCGGACTTCTTGCATCCCCGCCCCGCGACGTCCTTGGCCAGCATCGCGAAGTAGTCTTCGACGATCAGGTCGTTTTCCTCGTCCGTCCATGGCCTGCCTGGCATCCGGCCAGGCTAACGGCCCTTGAGAAGGTTGTCACCGGCATCCGCGGGGAGATGTGCGCTTCCTGGATCGAGGTCATGTCGCTCGGCACCGCGCTGCCCGAGTTTCAGGACATGCCCGCCGCAACTCGCGCAGCGCCGATCGCCGCTTCCAGATTTCCTGCAGATACGGGCCGGATGCCGAGGGCGTTGGCCCGGATTTCGGTGAACGCAGGGTTTCCTGCGCCGCCGCCTGCAGAAAGGATTGCCTCCGGGAATCCGCCGCCTCGGCTCTCGATTTCGCGATAGCACTGCGCTTCGATCCGCGCGATGCCTTCCAGCAGGCCTTGCAAGAAAATCGCGTCATCTGCAGGCCGAGGCGCAACGCGCGGCGCAAGGTTGGGGTCGTTGACCGGAAATCGCTCTCCGGCGCGGATCAACGGATAGTAGTCAAGGCCGGAGGGTTTCGTCACGTCCATGCCGGCGCTCAGTCGGTCAATGTCTTCTGGCGAAAAGAAGTGTGCCAGAACCGCGCCGCCGGAATTGGACGCTCCGCCCACCAGCCATGCGTCACCGAGCCGATGCGAGTACAACCCGATCGCGGGATCGTCGATGCGCTCGCGACCGAGCACCTTGATCGCCAGAGTGGAGCCGAGGGAGGTCACGGCCGTTCCGGTCTTGGGAGGTGCTGCCGCGACGAAGGCCGCGATGCTGTCGGTGGTGCCGGCGCAGACGACTGCATCCGGTGCCAGTCCAAGCCGGGATGCGAGACCGTGTTCAACCTTCGCGACCGGCGTTCCCACTGCGTGGACGCGCGGCAGCAGGGCGGTGTCAATGACCGCGCCGATCCAGTCAGGCCAGCTTCCTGTCGCGGGATCCAGGCCGGTTTTCAGGGCGTTGTTGTGATCGGAATGTCCGCCGCGTCCTGTCAGGCTGGCCGCGATGAAATCGGCCTGGTGAAGGAGGTGCCGGGCGTGTCCGTCCGTGTCTTCCGCAACGAGGCGCATGGCGCGCGCCAGCGCGGAACCCGGTCCTCGCGCAATGTGCGACTTCGGGGCGTGCATGTCGATCCGCCCGGCCTCGGCCTCGAAGCCGCCGGAGTCATACATCAATGCCCTGCCGACCGGGCGCAGCCTTGCGTCGCACAGCACCATGCTGCCCGACGTGCCGTCGACGGCGACCCGCGAAATCTCCGTTCCACTGCGACCGGTCTCCCTCAGTGCGGAAACCTGCCGCAAAATGCAGGTTTCCACCGCCTGCCACCACTTTGCCGCGTCAATGCAATCCTGGTTCTGGGGCGGATGCGTCGAGCGGGCCATCGACAGGACTTCCCCGCATTCGTCCAATATGGCGGTTCGAATGCCGCTCGTGCCCACGTCGATGCCAAGCGCCAGGCTCATGGGCGGGAGGCCAGCGCCTGCCGGTACTTTTCGGCATCCCAGTTCAGGAGCTCTGCCTCGGCCTTCGGCCCGATGGGACTTGCGGACCAGTCCTCCGGAAATCGGCCGAGCACGTCCGAAAGGCAACGCAGCATGGCTCTCTGGCTCGGGGTTGCATCGGCGCGAAGCGCGATGCCAATGCCCTCGAAGAGGCTGGCTGGCCACGCGCCGACCTGGCCGCCGCCGGACAGTCCCCCAGGTCCAAGAAAGACGACATGGTCGGGATAGTACGCGCCGGACATCGCCAACGCGCAGGTTCGCGGTTGTTGCGCCATCCACCCCTCGCGCGCCCATTCCATGCCGGGCTCCGGGGTTGCTTCCGGAAGGTTGTACGGCGCAGCACGATGCGGCATGGCAAGCCGTTCCTCAACTTCGTCCAGCAGTTCGGACACTTCCGGCACGGAACCGCCGCAGCAGATCAGTCCGTGGTTCTGCAAGATCACAACAGCCGTATCCGCCGTCACCCTTGACATGATCGACTTCGTCAACGGCAGGCCGGGCTTGGCATAGGGCACCATCACGAAGGGCAGGCCTCCAAGCTTGCTGCGTGCGGCGGCGCAACCCTCAGGGCTGATCGCATGTGTCAGGGTCGCGACCGAATGCGTATGCACGACGACCGCATGCTCGAATGCGGCGTGAAAGGTCGTCTCGATCGACGGTCGAAGCGCGGTGTGCGGATCCAGGACAGCTGCTTGGCAACTTCCGTCGCCCGCGGACCCGTGCGCTTCGGCAAGCGCCGCCGCACGGTCAACGGCGACGAAGATGTCCTGAAGATCCGCATGCGCCAGTTCCGCGCCCGATGCCTTGATCCACATGACGTTGCCGTCCTTCAGGGAGGTGTTTCCTCCGGGGCCCTGGACCTGGAGCGGATCCTTGCCAAGACGGGCGGAAAGGGCGAGGAACGCGGGTTCGGGAGGTGGGAGGCACGCGTTCATGCAAGCAGGTCCATGCGGTATGTGGGTTCCGGCACGCCCTCCGCAGCGCAGAGTTTGGCCAGGGTGTCCGACACATTGCCAGCCGTGAAATTCTCGCGCAGGAGACCGCCTTGCACGAACACGCTGTCCCAGCCTGCGCCATGTGCCCCTGCTACGTCGTGCTCCAGGCTGTCCCCGATCATCAACAGGCGCGAGCTTCCAAGGGAACGCTCCACCGCCTCGAACACGTGACGATGAGGCTTGCCATAAAAGACCACGTTGCCTCCATTTTCCTTGTGCATGCGAGCAAGTGCGCCGGGAGCCAGCGTGTTGCGGTCCCCGGCGCGCGGGCTGGCGCGATCGGGATTCGAGCAATAGACCGTAAGGTTCGCCGTCATCGCGTGGTCCAGAACATCTTGCCAATCTTCCGCAGCGGCGCAATCGGGAAGCCCCATGATCAGGATCGCCTCGGCCGCTTCCGGCTCGTCACAGATCGTGACATCCAGTTCGCCGGCCCATGAATTCGCGTCTCCATGCGCCCGCTCGACTGAAAAGTAGCTCCGCTCCGGCACGCGACCGGACCTGACGTCCAGCCAAAGCGCCTCGCCGCTTGTCATGACTTGGTCGAAGAGGCCAGGCGCGAACCCCATGGCCGCGATCCGTTCCCTGTTTTCCGATGCGCGTTTCCCCGAGTTGGACAGGACCGCAAGCAGCGCGCCGGCGCCCCGCAGCGCTTCAAGCGCAGTCACCGCGCCGGGATACGGTTCGCTGCCATCGTGCAGCACGCCCCATTGATCCAGGACGATGCCGTCGTATCCGTTTGCCACCTCCAGGATGCTCTCGATGGCACGTGTCATGCGGGATCAGTCTTCCATGTCTTCGGGCCTTGCGAGGCTCGAGATGTATGCATCGACGTCTTCGGCCGCCATTGCGGGCGCCTCCTTTCCGGCGGCGCCGGCGGGCATGTCGCCGAAATGGAACCGGTAGCCCGGAATCGCCTGGCGCCGCCTGCGAATCGGCATGCCTTCGTAGGGGAAGACGTCCGAGCGCGAATTCGCCGCATGGTCGTGGCACGGCAGGACGTAGTCTGCACGCTTGTCCAGCTCCTCGACCGACTTCCAGCCCTCATAGGAATTGACGAACCTCGCGGGCACCCAGTAGCGCCACATCTCGGCCGGGTTCGGTTCCAGGTTGCGCTCCTCGAAGATCGCGTCGCCGCAAACCACGATGTCGCCCGCGCTGGTGGCGACGCTCACGGCCATGTGTCCCACGGAGTGTCCCGGCGTCGGGAACATCGTTATGCCAGGCAGCACCTCGCATTCGCCGTCCACCGCCTCGAAGACGCATCCGGCATAGGCCGGCTCGATGCCAAGAATGCCGCATTCGTAGGTTCGGTAGTAGAGGGGCAGCGGATTGTACGCCATCTCCAGCTCGGCCTTCGGCGCGATGTAGCGCGCGTTCCTGAACGCCTTCATGTTCTGCACGTGGTCCCAGTGGAGATGGGTGAAGATGATCACGTCGATCTGGTCGGGATGCAGGCCGAGCCTCTGTTCCAGGTGCTCGTGCACCTGCAGGCAGCCGCGCTTCTCGCAGTTGTGGTGATACTTGCTGGCGCGTTCCTGGTCCGGCAGCCCGGTGTCAATCAGGATCTTGTGCTCGCCGGTGTCGACGAAGTGGCAGTAGACCGGCTGCCACTTCTTCCTTCCTGCGGGCCCCTTCCAGAAAATGTAGGTTCCGAGGTCCCCGTGAAGCCAGCCGGTGTTTATGGGATGGATTCTCGTCTCTGCAGCGCCCATGGGACCGCTCCGTGGTCAGTGATTCAGCTTCTGCGCACAAAAGTATGAAAAGGGACACATTTGCAAGGCCGATCTCCGGTGCCGACCGGCGTCAATTCGCCCTGAGCGTTTCGAGGAAGCTCGTGGCCATGTGGCTGCGCATGCTCCGGGATGCCGTTGCCGAATCCTCGGAGAATATGTCGTCGATCAGGCCCTGATGGCTCCGCGCGGAAGCGAGCAGGTCGTCTCGGGTCTCGAACTTCTTCGCCCGGAAGGGCCCCGTGCGCCGACGGAACTCGGACGCGATCTCGGCGATGTAGGGGTTGCCCGTGGCACGGTATATCGCCAGGTGGAACTCTTCGTTCGCGCGAAGGTACCGTGACCGGTCGCCGCTTTCCGCAGCGGCCACGCAGGCAGCCTGCGCCGCCTCGATCTCCGACCGCGACAGGAGCGTGAGCCGCTGCGCGGCGATCCTTGCGCATGCGGCCTCGATTTCGTGCATGGCCTCGAAGATCTGGCTGAGCTCTTCGCGGCCGTATTCCGCGACAAAGACGCCCCGCCGCGCGCCCTGGACAAGAATGCCTTGCGCGGTCAGGCGGGACAGCGCCTCGCGCACCGGGGTCCGCGAAGCCCCGAACCGCCTCGCGAGGCCAACCTCGTCCAGTCTCTGGCCCGGCCTCAGGTCGCCCGAGCCGATCTCCTCCAGGAGCGCCTGCTCGATGCGTCGCGCCATCGAGCGTGGCTGGCCGTCGGCGCGGCTTGTGGCGCTCTTCAACATGCCCTGCCAAGTCCTCCCTTCCCGGGGCTCACTACACGCATCGAGGCGGAAATGCAAACTTGCATATTCGACTTTCTTTTTGTATGCAAATTCCTGACACCGGAGAGACGCAGGAATTCAATGCCTGAAATTCGCCTGTCGAGGCTCACCAAGCGCTACGGCGCCGTCGAGGTCCTGCACGGCATCGACCTGGAGATGGCCGAGAACGAGTTCACGGTTCTTGTCGGGCCCTCGGGATGCGGCAAGTCGACGACGCTGCGCATGATCGCCGGGCTGGAATCCGTGTCCGAGGGCGAGATCTTCATTGGCGGCAGTCCGGTCAGCCACCTCGATCCCAAGGACCGCGGACTGGCGATGGTGTTCCAGGACTACGCGCTCTATCCGCACATGGACGTGGCGCACAACATCTCGTTCGCCTTGCGCCTCCAGAGACGTCCGAAGGCCGAGATCGAGGCGAAGGTGCGCGAGGTTGCGGACGTTGTCGGGCTCACCGGATTCCTGCATCGCAAGCCCGGCGCCCTGTCCGGCGGCCAGCGCCAGCGCGTCGCGATGGCACGCGCCCTGGCAAAGGACAGCGACATCTTCCTCTTTGACGAGCCCCTCTCCAACCTCGATGCAAAGCTCCGGGGCCAGATGCGGGCCGAACTCGCCATCATGCAGCAACGTGTGCGGAAGAACATGATCTACGTCACGCACGACCAGGTCGAGGCGATGACGCTCGCGGACCGGATCGTTGTCATGCACGACGGGCACATCCAGCAGCAGGGCACGCCGGAGGCGCTGTTCAAGCGACCCGTGAACAGGTTCGTCGCAGGCTTCCTGGGCTCTCCTCCGATGAACTTTCTCGAGGTGGAACTGGAGGAGGCCGACGGCAAGATCTTTGCGGCAAGTCCGGACGTCCGGGTGGAGATCGTGGGCGATCTGGCCGTCCGCGCACGCAGGCAGGGCAGCAGGCACGTGGTCCTGGGAATTCGTCCGTCCGACCTTTCCCATCAACCTGAAGAAGTGCGAGGGCGCACGATCCGACTCAAGGTCCTGGTGTCCGAGTACATTGGGACGCGGTCGGTGCTGATCTGCGAATGCGGCCAGGCCAGCATCGCCGTCGAAGTCAAGTCCGAGACTCCGGTCGCCCTCGGAGAATTGGCCCCGTTCGTGGTAAGAAACGAGTCCGTTCACCTGTTCGAACAATCAACGGAACTGGCAATTTGAATGCAAGCCGAATCAGCAAGAAGGAGGACCCCATGCTGAAGATCGTTCAAAGACTTGGAATCACGGGAGCGGCAGCGCTCGCCGTTTCGTTTTCCGGCGCTTTCGCGAATCCGTACGCGGAATATGCCGGGACCACGCTCATCGTGAACTTTCCCGCATTTCCGCACTACAACTCGGTCGTGAAAGTGCTGCCCGAGTTCACGCGGCAAACCGGCATAGAGGTGGAGGTCGACCAGCTCCCCTATCTCAAGATGCGCGAGCGCCAGGCCCTTGAGCTGACCCAGGAAGAAGGCGCCTATGACCTGATCTCCTACGTGGTCTTCTCCAAGGCGGACTACGTCTATGCGGACCAGCTGGAAAACCTGGCAAAGTACTTCATGAACCCAAAGCTTGCCAATCCGCGCTACGACGCCGAGGACCTCATCGACGGTTACGTTCAGAACATCGGCGTTGCCGGCGGCGAAAAAGGGTACCTTCCGGGACCGACGGGCTCGCTGTTCGGCCTGCCTTCGGGCTCGGAGACGTCGGTCCTGATGTACCGCAAGGACATCTTCGAGAAGCACGGGCTGAAGGTGCCGGAAACCTACGATGAACTGCTGGACGTGACGTGCAGGATCCCGGAACTTGAACCGGGAATGGGCGGCATGGCATCGCGGGCGGCCTCCGGCCATCAGGCAAGCCATGCGTTCCTGCTTCACCTGGCCCCGCTCGGTGGCCGCGTCTTCGATGACGAGTGGAACCCCATCATCAACAATGCCGCGGGCCTGGCCGCGGCAAATGCCCTGAAGACGATCGTTGACTGCGGGCCGCAAGGCAGCAGCGCATTCGGTCCGTCCGAAGCCGCCAACGCCTTCGCGACCGGAAAGGCGGCAATGTTCATGGACTCCATAGCGTTCGCGCCCGGATTCGAAGATCCCCAGAAGAGCCAGGTTGCCGGCAATGTCGGCTACGCCCTGCACCCCGCGGGCGTGCGTCGCGGCAGCCAGACCGGCGGCTTCGGGATCGCGATACCCTCGAATGCCGAGAACAAGGAAGCTGCATTCCTGCTGATGCAGTGGATGACCTCGAAGGAGGGGGACAAGCTGATCACCATGGCTGGCGGCAACCCTTCGCGGTTCTCGACCTACGCGGATCCCGAGGTTCAGGCAAAGTACCCCTTTGCGGCCACTTTCGGGGAAGCGCTCAAGTATGCGGATCCGGACTGGCGGCCCATCATTCCGCCATGGGGAAGGATCAACGCGGACATCGGAACGACCATGTCGAAGGTCCTGACCGAGGCGCTTGATCCGCAGGAAGCGCTTGATGGCGTCGCCGAGCGCACGCGGGCGCTCATGGAAGAAGAAGGCTACTACATCTGGCAGTGACCGGAATCGCTGCGTGGCCCGCAACGGCGTGCGGGCCACGCTGACCGGTTGAGGTTTCCCAAGGCAGTCTGCATTTCCGTGAAACGCTACCAGATCAACATTTCGACCCCGTACCTGTTCCTGGCGCCTGCCGCCATCATCATGGCGGTCGCGCTTTTCTTTCCGCTGCTCTACATGGTCTACGGCAGTTTCCGGGCCTGGGATCCAAGCCAGACCCTCACGGAAAGCGAGTTCATCGGGTTCGGCAACTACACGAAGCTCTGGCTGGACGCCACGTTCTGGGAAAGCGTTTCGGTCACGCTTGTCTTCGCGATCTCCGTTGTCTTCTTCGAGATGGTCATTGGCGTGGGCCTTGCGTTGCTGCTCGACCGCAACATGCGCGGCATGTCCTTCCTGAGGACGCTGTTCATCCTGCCCATGATGATCGCGCCCGTGGTCGTCGGGTTGATGTGGCGCTTCATGTACCACCCCACGGACGGCACCTTCAACCGTTGGCTCTCGGTCTTCGGACTCGACGGCGTCGACTGGCTTGGAAGGCACGCGCTGCTTTCCGTCATCGTGGCAGACATCTGGCAATGGACCCCCTTCATTTTCATTCTTGCGCTTGCGGCTCTTCAGTCGTTGCCGCGGTCTGCACTTGAGGCGGCCCGAATCGACGGCGCGACAGGCTGGCAGTTGATCGTGCACATCAAGCTCCCGCTCATGATGCCGGTGCTGATCGTGACGATGCTCCTGCGCCTGATCGACGCCTTCAAGGTGCTAGAGGTGATTCTGGTCCTGACGGAGGGCGGGCCCGGACTGGCCACGGAGATCCTGGCACTGCGCATTTCGCGGACCGCGCAGGAGTTCCGGGAACTGGGCGAGGCGGCGGCAATGTCGAACTACCTGCTGTTGCTGCTCTTGCTGCTGACGCTGGGAATGCTTGCCTTCACGCGTTGGCAGGAGGCGCGCACGGAACGAGAGCGGCGCCGCGTCGAGGAGGAAGGATAGGCGAGATGGCTGCACGGTACCACGGCGATCGCCAGCACCCGGCGTTCTACGCCTTGCTCGTGACACTGGTCTTCATGTCGGTCGGGCCGGTGTTCCTGATGTTCTCGAACTCGTTCAAGACCGACATCGATATCATATCCGGAACCAGCGCTCTCTTCTTCCTGCCCACCATACAGAACTATGAAACCGCGCTCTGCGACATACTCTGGTACGAACCCGATCATCTGGACTTCTGCGCCATCCGTTTCGGCGGGGCTTTCGTCAACTCGATCATCATTGCGCTGATCTCCACGGCGCTGACGCTCTACATTGGCTGCATGGCCGCCTATGCGCTCGTCCGCTTTCGGTTCATGGGGCGCGACAGCGTCTCGCTTGCCACGCTTGCCGTGCGCATGGTCCCGCCTGCAGTCCTGCTGGTTCCGGTATTCGGTCTCTGGAACAACGTGTTCTGCCTGGACAAGCAATCGCTCGTCGGCGCCTGGATTCGCGATGTCTTTGGCGGACGTGGCGATGTCTGTCTTGCCGGAACCCACTCGGGAATCATCCTGATCTATGTCGCGATGAACCTGCCGTTCGTAATATGGATCCTGCAGAGCTTCATAGTGCAGGTTCCGCGTTCGCTGGAGGAGGCCGCGCGCATCGACGGCGCGGGTCCGTTCCAGGTGTTCTGGCGGATCGTGATGCCACTGATCAAGCCGGGACTGGCCGCCGCCGCGATCTTCACTTTTCGCATCGCGTGGAACGAGTATCTCCTGGCCTCCGCGCTGGCCGACCGGGACACAAAGACCGTTCCGATCCTGATCGTGAACAATACCAGCGAATTCAGCATCGAGTGGGGCACGATCATGGCCACGGGCATGTTGCTGACCTTGCCGCCCATCCTGTTCACGCTGTTTGCGTCGCGTCAGATCATCACCGGCATGACCGCCGGTGCGGTCAAGGGCTAGGTGATGGCGGCAAGGGCAACCCTCCTCGCCACGCTGACGACGAAGGAGGCGGAAACCAGCTTCCTGCGTTCCGCAATGGAGCAGCTGGGCGTGTCCGTGAAGCTTGTCGACATTTCCCTTCACGCCGGGGCGTCAACCCTCGACGGCGACGAAAAGAACCGCCGCATGGCCGAGGTCGCGGCGCGCGTGGGGCAAGATCTCGCCGGCAAGCGGGCGGAAGAGATCGGTGTCGTGGCTGGCATCGGGGGAGGCACCGGCGGCGAGATCGTGCTGCAGGTCTTCGACGCGCTCCCGGCACTGCATTCAAAGGTCCTGATTACGCCACTGCCGTTCGACCCGCGCCCGGCACTGGCGGACAAGTCATTCGTCATTGTGCCAACGCTCGTAGACATTCTTGGCCTGAACGACTTGCTGCGGCAGGCCCTCAAGTCGGCAGCGGCGGTGATCGCGGGCATGTGCAGTCAGACCGAGCCGGCACCAGGACTGGCGAAGCCCATGATCGGCCTGACCGCACTCGGTGCGACCGGCGGCGCGGCAGCCAGCATCGAGGCCGGGCTGAGTGACATGGGCGAGGCATGCGCGGTCTTTCACGCCAACGGGTTCGGCGGTGCGGGCTATGCGCGATTTGCCGCAGAAGGCGCCTTCAAGGCGGTGGTCGACCTGACCTGCCACGAACTTAACCGGCTGGTCTTTGCAGGCGACCATGTCCCCATGAAGAACAGGTTCACGGCTGCCGCCCACCTGCCGCAGATCGTTCTTCCCGGCGGTCTGAACTTTCTCGGTCTCGGGCCTGTCGACACCTTGGGACCGGCCTACAGTGCAAGGCCGCACTATCAGCATTCGGCGCAATTCACTCACGTCAAGGTAACGCCCGAGGAAATGGCGGAGACGTGCGAGATTCTCGCCGATCACTTGAACGACGCCAATGCGCCGGTCCACGTGATCGTGCCAATGGGCGGGTTTTCGCACCGGGACCGCCCGGGCGGCGAAATCGAGGACGAGGCGCTGCGCATCCTCTGCCTCGAGATGCTTGTCGCGCGAGCCCGGCATTACGAGGTCGAGGCCATGCCGAATCACATCAACGAGCGGCCAACGACGCAGCGCGCGCTTGAACTCCTGAAACCCTATCTATGAGGGCCTGGCATGTCGGCAAAGTCTGACCTCGCGGCAAAGAAGGACGACCTGATCGCCATCGCGAAACGGTGCTTTGACCAGCGCCTGCAGACCAATGCGGGTGGCAACCTATCCGTTCGGCTTGCAGGCCGCGACGCAATCGTCATCAAGGCCTCGGGCATCGGATTCAGGGAGTGCACCCGCGAGAACCTGCAGGTTGCAATGCTGGACGGGACGATTCTGCCCTCGGAACTGGATCTGAAGCCGTCCAAGGACCTGGAATTTCATCTCGATCTCTACAGGCGCCGGGACGACATCGATGCCGTGGTCCATTGCCACAGCCCTTGGGCAACGGGATACGCAAGCACGGGCCGGGAAATACCCTGCCTGACGGTGCAGACGGTCGAGAAAGTCGGGCGCATCCCCCTGATCCCCTTGTCCGAGAACGGTGGACCGCAGACAGCAATGCAGATCGGTCCGGTCTTTGACGACCTGGCGGTCAAGGCCGCGGTGCTTGCCAATCATGGCACGATCGGGGTCGGCAAGACCCTGATGGCCGCGCAGTACCTTGCGGAACTCGTTGAGGAAACGGCCCATATCGCCTTTGTGCGCGACACGCTGGCGACCGCGTTGAGATGCAAGGAGCCGCAGACGCCAGGGCATGGCACGCATGAAAGTGAACGACGCATGCCCGACCGGCCATGAGATCGACGCAGCACGCGCTGGAGAGCAACATGCAATCACGCTGGGATGACTCGGATCTGCGGGCCCTGACCTCAAGCCAAGTCGACAAGGGTGTCAACGAAGATCTTGCGATCCGGACCTATACCACGCGTCTCCTGGGGCGGGAGCCCCGGCTCGTTCTGCATGGCGGCGGCAACACATCGGTGAAGACGCGGATGACGGACGCGCTTGGCGTCGAGCACGAGGTGCTTTGCGTCAAGGGCTCGGGCTGGGACATGGGCACGATCGAGCCCGCTGGCCTGCCGGCGGTTGAACTTGCTCCTTTGGCCGCGCTAGCACGCATTCCGAAGCTGAGCGACGTGGACCTGGTTGCGGCGCAGCGACGTCTGCTTCTCGATCCCAATGCGCCGAATCCCTCGATCGAGGCGGTCCTGCACGCGATATTGCCGCACAAGTACGTCGATCACACGCATTCGAATGCCATCATTTCGCTGACCAACCAGGCCGACGGCGAAGAAATTGTCCGGGACCTGTTTCCGGACACGACGATCATCCCCTATGTCATGCCGGGTTTCGTTCTTTCCCAGAGAGTCCGGAAGCAACTGGATGAATCGCCGGCGCCGAAGCACCTCATCCTGATGTGCCACGGGATCTTCACCTTCAGCGATGACCCTCGCCAGTCCTATGACGACATGATCCGCATGTGCGCCGCCGCGGAGAAGCGGCTGGACGCCGGCGCTCCACGGCCGTTCGTCCGGGCCAGGCTGCCGGCAAGGGCGCCTGACGTGGGCGAGATCGCACCCTTGGTTCGCGGCGCATTGGCGCGGCCGAGCGACGTCGAGGGACGGCCCGACCGCTGGATCCTGGACTTCCGCACTTCCGAGCAGATTCGGGCATTTGTCGACGGTGCGGACGTCAGCGACTACGCGACTCGCGGCAATGCCGCGCCGGATCACTCGATCCGGATCAAGCGCTTCGGCTTGGTGGCGCCGGCTCCTGCGAGCGGTGAGCTGGAGGCGTTCGCCGCTGCGCTGTCCGCCAGCGTCAGGACCTATTGCAACAACTATGCCGCCTATTTCGAGCGCAACAACGCACGGGCGGGTGGCGGGATCACTCAGCTTGATCCCTTGCCGCGCGTCGTTTACGTGCCGGGACTGGGCCTGTTCGGCGTCGGCAAGTCGGCGAAGGATGCGGCGGTCTGTGCGGACATTGCCGAAGCGACAGTGGATGTGATCAGCAGGGCCGAGGGAATAGGGACATTCGTGGCGCTGCCTGAAGAGGATCTCTTTGACATCGAGTACTGGTCGCTCGAACAGGCGAAGCTGGCAAAGTCGCGCGAAAGGCCCCTGAACCGGCAGGTCGCGATTGTGACAGGTGGCGCAAGCGGTCTCGGCCTCGCGACGGCAAGGCTGCTGAGGTCCGAGGGCGCAGAGGTTGCAATTCTGGACTTGGACGCCGGGCGGGTCGACCTGGCCGCGTCCGAGACCGGTGCCATGGCGGTCGTCTGCGACGTCACGGTGCCCCGCTCGGTCGAGGACGCGATTCGTCAGGTGGCATGCCGGTTCGGCGGCGTCGACATTCTGATCTCCAATGCAGGCGCGGCGTTTCAGGGCGCGCTCGACAAGGTCGATGACGCCTATTTCCGCAGCGCATTCGATCTGAACTTCTGGTCGCACCACCTGGTCGCGCGGGCGTGCGTGCGGGTCATGACGGCGCAGGGAACGGGCGGCGCCATCGTCTTCAACGTGTCGAAGCAGGCACTGAATCCGGGTCCCGATTTCGGTCCCTACGGCACGTCCAAGGCTGCGCTGATGGCGCTTGTTCGCCAGTACGCGATCGAATTCGGCGCCTTGGGAATCACCGCGAACGCGGTCAATGCCGACCGGATCCGCACCCTGCTCCTGACGGATGAACTCATTGCCGAGAGAGCCGCCGCGCGTGGCGTCACGCAGGAAGAATACATGCGCGGAAACCTCCTGAAGCGGGAGGTGACTGCAGGAGACGTTGCTGACGCGTTTCTTCACCTCGCCAAGGCAACAAAGACGACTGGCGCGATCCTCACGGTGGACGGCGGCAACGTGGCGGCAATGGTGAGATGACGTTCCTTCGGGAGGTGTACCTCCAACAAGCGCAGGTGAAGCGACACTCCTCAGAGCTGACCCCTGGTTCGCGTGGCTGCCGGGCGCAGGGCGTCACATTGAACGAGCCCGATCCGATGGACATTTCCCACGCTCCCTGCAACCGGCTTCTCAAGAGCGCTGGTCAATTGGAGTGCCGCAAGGCGCAAGCGGCGATCCGGGCGCATTGACAATATGCGGGAAGTCGCGGCTGCCCGAGGCTCTTCCTCGAACGCGACACGACGGACCGGAAGACGCGCCGGGCACCTTACGATGAATACCTCGCGGCCGCGGACTTGGCCCGTACATGCCTGCCCGAAGGTCCATGTCCACGTCCAGGTGTCCCTGCCCACGCTTGTGTTCCACGTGGAATGCGGCATTCATTCCACCGACGCCCACACGGGTACACCGAGGCCGTGTTCGGCCAGACGCAGCAGCTGGGCTTCTCCTTCGCCCAGCGCATCAACGGCATTTGCAAGCAGACCCCCTACATCTTCAGGCCGAAGGGACGGGCGGAGGGAAGCCGGCGCATCAATGCCGCAAGATACGGGCAACGACGCCCTGAACCGCGAGCACCGGGACGATCCGCTGCGGCTTGTCGCGACCATCAAACTCAAGGAAAACACCGCTTCGGACATCTTCCGGCGGCCCATCCCCTGTTCCCGCCAGCATGCGCTCTACCAGACGCTCAAGTCCTTCGGACAGATCGTCTTTCTGCGTCGCGCCGTCCGGTTCGGGTTCCAGGCGAGGCGATCGTTCCGTGCACTTTCCTGCACCTGCGTGAGGCAGAAAAAGCCCCACACAATCGCGAAGCAATCGCCGTGGGACAGGATCCCCGCATCGCCGGTTACCAGATACGGCTCAGGCCTGGATCAGGGAAGCTGTCAAAAACGACGTCTGCAGACACCAAGGCCAGCCCGCCGAGCACGGCCGTCGCGGCGAGAATCCGGTCAAGGGGGTCACGGTGGGCCCATTCAAGTCTGCCTGCGTACAGCGCCGCCTCAAATGTCAGCGTCGCACTGAGCCCGCCCTGCTCCGCCAAAGTGCCGGGCAGGCGGTCCAGACGGTCCGCCATCTCAGGCCACTTTCCGAAGCGCACCTTCTGGCTGAATTCGAACAAGCTTACCGGGCTGACGAAGACGGCGTCCGCGTCGGCAACGGCCTGCCTGGCGCCCGGGCTCAGCATCGGATCGTCGACAAGTGTCCAGGCCCAGGCATGCGTGTCCAGAAGGACCTGCACTCACCGGCCTTCCCAGGTGCGCAGTTCATCCTCACTCATCGGTTCCAGGAAATCCGGCGGCGTGCCGATCCTGCCTTTCAAGACACCAAGGCGGAACCCGGTTTGCGGCAGCGGCACCAGGCGCACGACCGGCTTCTTGCCCCTGGCAATCACCACTTCCTCACCGCGCAGCGCAGATTCGATCAGCTTGGAGAGCTGGCTCTTGGCGGCGTGTACAGAGTGGACTGAGGGCTGCATCGTCTCAACTTAGTTAGCTAGGTTGGCTAAGTCAAGTTCCTGCTGTCGATGAGCGACTTGACGGAGGACGGCTGCCAAGACGCATGTTCGCGGGGTGTCGGCACGTGTGTCTCAACAAGCATGCCGCAATCTCCTGCGGGGTGACATCCGTACGCTCCGCCCGCTTCGCGATCAGCAGCGTCGGCAAGCGGTCGTCCATTCGCCGTGCGGCCGCCTGCTCCAGGACCGCCTCCGCGGCAGCAGCTCCTCGGTAACGTAGGCCCTGGTCGCGCGAACCAGGCGCTGCAGCGTCCGGCACCGCGAGTCCGGCAGGCGAGAATTCATGACCGCCAGCACGTCCTGCCAGGGCATGCCGGGGCGCAGACCGCGCACGTCCGGCGCCCAGTCGCCCGCGCTGCGGTTCAGGCGCTCCAGGCATGGAGAACCACCAAGAACTGCGGGGTGAACATGGCGTGTGCGTTCCGAAGTCCAGGCCGGCCGCGACAAATCCACGGCGGAACGCTGAAGGGAGCAGCCTGAACGCCGACTGGACCATGGGCCAGCTTCGCGACGCCGCCCGGCGCATCGCGGAACGCATCGACGAGCCGAGCGCCGCGGGGGCTGCGTCGCAGGAGACCGCCGTCCGGGCTGACCGAGGCGGGGCATCACATCACCCATATTCCTGAAATGCCTTCAGGGTCTGGCCTACCTGGTCGTCAGAAAGAATGGCCGGATCGCCGAGTTGCCGGGCAAGGCTGTACTGGCGGGCGATGGCCTCCAGCTCGACTGCCCGCCACATGGCTTGATCGATTCCTGTGCCGCCGACGATCATTCCGTGGTTGGCCAGAAGGCAGGCAGTGCGGTCCCGCATCGCCTCCACGGCCACTTCGGCCAGCTCTGCGGTGCCAAAGGTGTGGTAGCCCGCGCATCGAACGTCCGTCCCGCCGAAGGCCGCGATCATGTAGTGGCAGGCCGGGATCGGTTCGCGCAGAATGGCGAGCGCCGTGCAATAGGGCGGGTGAGCGTGGATGATCGCGGTCAGGTCGGGCCGTTCCTTCAGCAGCAGCCAATGGAATCGCCATTCCGTCGAGGGCTTGACCGGGCCCTCCCATTCGCCTGTCATCGCGCCCGCAAGGTCCACCGAGGCGATCATCTCTGGCCGGAGCCGGTCGTAGGGAGCCGCGGAAGGAGAAATCAGCATCCGCTCCCTGACCCGCACGGAGACGTTGCCGGAGGTGCCCTGATTCAATCCGATAGCGTTCATCTTGAGGCACGCGTCGATGATGTCCTTCCGGGCCTGTTTCTCAGATGTCATTTCAGTCTCCCTTGGTAGCCTCTCTTGTCAGACTCTTGGCCTGAGATCGGCGTGCACGCAGACGTGCGCGGTTTCCACGCATTCATGCCCGAACCACAACGCGATGACCGCCCGATCGGCATCGTCTTTCAGGGACGCCATTGCAGATGTGTGACGACCATGTCCTGCGCGACATATCAAGGCTGTTGCGATCTCGGTGTAGTCTTGCCGGCTTCGCGATGTCGACCTCGGATCGTCTGGCGTCGGGTTTCCGGGCCCCGTTTTCCCTGACCCTTCCGGAACGGGACCGGGGCCACCTCGCGGACCCCGGAACCGCATCCAGGATCGATGCGCCGGCCCGCTCCCGATTTGGCGGGAACGCGTGGATGAGGTGAGCCAGGCAAGCCGGCGCTGGGTGGCCGGTGCGAGTCCGGCAGGAAGCAAGGGCTTGCCACCACTTTCCGATTGGCCGCCGAGGGCCAGGCCGCCGGCCTGGTGCCGTAGGTCAGTCTTCCATGTCTTCGGGCCTTGCGAGGCTCGAGATGTATGCATCGACGTCTTCGGCCGCCATTGCGGGCGCCTCCTTTCCGGCGGCGCCGGCGGGCATGTCGCCGAAATGGAACCGGTAGCCCGGAATCGCCTGGCGCCGCCTGCGAATCGGCATGCCTTCGTAGGGGAAGACGTCCGAGCGCGAATTCGCCGCATGGTCGTGGCACGGCAGGACGTAGTCTGCACGCTTGTCCAGCTCCTCGACCGACTTCCAGCCCTCATAGGAATTGACGAACCTCGCGGGCACCCAGTAGCGCCACATCTCGGCCGGGTTCGGTTCCAGGTTGCGCTCCTCGAAGATCGCGTCGCCGCAAACCACGATGTCGCCCGCGCTGGTGGCGACGCTCACGGCCATGTGTCCCACGGAGTGTCCCGGCGTCGGGAACATCGTTATGCCAGGCAGCACCTCGCATTCGCCGTCCACCGCCTCGAAGACGCATCCGGCATAGGCCGGCTCGATGCCAAGAATGCCGCATTCGTAGGTTCGGTAGTAGAGGGGCAGCGGATTGTACGCCATCTCCAGCTCGGCCTTCGGCGCGATGTAGCGCGCGTTCCTGAACGCCTTCATGTTCTGCACGTGGTCCCAGTGGAGATGGGTGAAGATGATCACGTCGATCTGGTCGGGATGCAGGCCGAGCCTCTGTTCCAGGTGCTCGTGCACCTGCAGGCAGCCGCGCTTCTCGCAGTTGTGGTGATACTTGCTGGCGCGTTCCTGGTCCGGCAGCCCGGTGTCAATCAGGATCTTGTGCTCGCCGGTGTCGACGAAGTGGCAGTAGACCGGCTGCCACTTCTTCCTTCCTGCGGGCCCCTTCCAGAAAATGTAGGTTCCGAGGTCCCCGTGAAGCCAGCCGGTGTTTATGGGATGGATTCTCGTCTCTGCAGCGCCCATGGGACCGCTCCGTGGTCAGTGATTCAGCTTCTGCGCACAAAAGTATGAAAAGGGACACATTTGCAAGGCCGATCTCCGGTGCCGACCGGCGTCAATTCGCCCTGAGCGTTTCGAGGAAGCTCGTGGCCATGTGGCTGCGCATGCTCCGGGATGCCGTTGCCGAATCCTCGGAGAATATGTCGTCGATCAGGCCCTGATGGCTCCGCGCGGAAGCGAGCAGGTCGTCTCGGGTCTCGAACTTCTTCGCCCGGAAGGGCCCCGTGCGCCGACGGAACTCGGACGCGATCTCGGCGATGTAGGGGTTGCCCGTGGCACGGTATATCGCCAGGTGGAACTCTTCGTTCGCGCGAAGGTACCGTGACCGGTCGCCGCTTTCCGCAGCGGCCACGCAGGCAGCCTGCGCCGCCTCGATCTCCGACCGCGACAGGAGCGTGAGCCGCTGCGCGGCGATCCTTGCGCATGCGGCCTCGATTTCGTGCATGGCCTCGAAGATCTGGCTGAGCTCTTCGCGGCCGTATTCCGCGACAAAGACGCCCCGCCGCGCGCCCTGGACAAGAATGCCTTGCGCGGTCAGGCGGGACAGCGCCTCGCGCACCGGGGTCCGCGAAGCCCCGAACCGCCTCGCGAGGCCAACCTCGTCCAGTCTCTGGCCCGGCCTCAGGTCGCCCGAGCCGATCTCCTCCAGGAGCGCCTGCTCGATGCGTCGCGCCATCGAGCGTGGCTGGCCGTCGGCGCGGCTTGTGGCGCTCTTCAACATGCCCTGCCAAGTCCTCCCTTCCCGGGGCTCACTACACGCATCGAGGCGGAAATGCAAACTTGCATATTCGACTTTCTTTTTGTATGCAAATTCCTGACACCGGAGAGACGCAGGAATTCAATGCCTGAAATTCGCCTCGGCGCCCTGTCTGGCGGCCAACGCGTCGCGATGGCACGCGCCCTGGCCAAGGACAGCGACATCTTCGTCTTTGACGAGCCCCTCTCCAACCTCGATGCAAAGCTCCGGGGCCAGACGCGACCCGAACTCGCCATCATGCTGCAACATGTGCGGAAGAACACGATCTACGTCACGTTCGCTCGTGTCGGCACTGGCCGCGAGGGGACAGGAAAGTCGTTGGCCAGATCGGACGGACCGGCAAAGTCTCGGAATTCGAGCGTCGGAAATCGGGAATCTGCGGTGCAGCGAGTCCGACATGCGCAGATGCATGGCAGGTTTGTCGGGCGAACCGCCCTCCGCCCCCAGTGCCGGACTCGCCGTGGAAGACCTGGAGTTCTACGAGACGTTTTCCAGGGAGAACTGGACGACGGTCGCGTTTGCCCACAAGACGGGTGCAGCCGTCGGTCGCATCGCTTTCGTCGATCGCGGCAGGGTTGCGGCGGCCGCTTTGCCGGACGACGTCCCTGGTGCAAGAGGCGGCCACGCTTGCAGCCGCCCATGCAAGCCTCTAGAGAGCGGTTCATCTGACAGGTGCGACCCCATGAGTCACGGATATGATACCGGGCGGCTGAATTTGCCGTTTGTCGGCATTTCGACATTTGCAAAGGCGCCCTATGAGCCCGACTGGACCAAGATCGACGCCGACGTGGCGATACTGGGCGCCCCGTTTGACTTTGGCACCCAGTGGCGCGCGGGCGCGCGGTTCGGCCCACGGAGCATTCGTGAGGCCTCGACCCTGTTTTCATTCGGTCATGCAGGCGCCTATGACCACGAAGACGATGTGACCTATCTGGCTGACACGCGAATTGTTGATCTTGGCGATGCCGACATCGTCCATACCGAAACGCTCGCAAGTCACGCCAACATCGAAGCCGGCGTGCGTGCCATTCTTGCCTCGGGAGCGATGCCCGTTGTCCTGGGTGGCGACCATTCGGTCAACATTCCCTGTGTCGCCGCATTTTCGGACCAGAAGCCGATTCACATCGTGCAGATCGACGCGCATCTCGACTTCGTCGATGAACGTCACGGCGTTCGATTCGGCCATGGCAATCCAATGCGCCGTGCCGCGGAACGCTCTTGGGTATCCGGCCTGTCGCAGATCGGGATGCGGAATGTTTCGTCAACGGCAAAGGAGGGATATGACGATGCGCGCCGGATGGGATCGGACATCGTCTCGGTCCGCCAGTTCCGTGCCATGGGTGCCGACGCCATGCTTGATCGGATTCCTGGCGGCGCAAGATACTATGTCACGATAGACATCGACGGCTTTGACCCGTCGATCGCGCCAGGAACGGGCACGCCCAGCCACGGCGGCTTTCTTTATTATGAGATCCTCGAGTTCCTGGACGGTCTCGCCCGCCGCGGCACCGTAGTCGGGATCGACCTTGTCGAGGTTGCGCCGGACTATGACCACTCTGGCTCTACCGCAATTCTCGCTGCCCAGTTGCTCCTGAATGTCATCGGGCGCGTCTTCGCACCCAAAGAGCCCAGCCGGATCGAGGCTGATGGCTTGGATGCCGCAACGTGAATTGCCGTGTGATGTGCCGACAAGGCGCATCTGGGACGGCAAAACCAGATCATCAATGGGCTAGGGCACCCGGATCCCGCCTGCCGCCTTCGGAGAGTTGGCGGTCGGGCATTCGGGGCGCTCGCGGTTGCACGTGAATTGTGAGCCGCTTCGGCACATGCCTTGGAAATTGCTCCGTTGACCGAAACGCGATGCGATCCGGCCAGCGGCTGATCGCACGGGTCAGCGGAGGTTGCCAACGCGAACGCCTCGCCGTGCAGATGCGGCAATCCCGGATGCCTCGCCCTGGCACTTGGGCCTCGCGGCCGTTCCGCCTCCTGCCGTCGTTCAAGCCGCCGACATGCCAACCGATGAATGCGGGATGGCCAGCCGGTCGCGATTCTCAAGGCTTGTCACGTTCTTGCTCCACGCTGCTGGCGATGTCTTCGATCCAGTTTCTGCCCCGGAATCGCCGGGAGGCACTCGCTTCAGCCTCGCAACCGCCTCTTCCCTGATGCGCCCTGCAGGCGGCCACGACAAGGTACCGAATTGCGCCTTCGCCAGAAATTCCCGTGCGTCAGTCGCGGAAGATTGGCGGTCGCGCATCGATCCAGGCACCGTTCGCCTTGCCCGATTCCGCGACGGCGTGGATTGCAGCCACCGAGCGCAGGCCGTCTTCCGCGCCCGGTACGAAGTCGGCGGCATCATCCGCGTTGCGGCCTTCCTTCCTGGCGCGGATGTGTTCGGCCAGATCCCGGTAAATGTTCGCGAAGGCAAGCGGCAGGCCTTCGGCATGACCGATCGTCATTCTGCTCGCCCGGTCGGCACCGGGCGAAAGGCTGCCTTCCCCGCGCTCGATGACCTGAAGCCGTTCGCCCAGGGGCATCCAGTACAACTGGTTCGGATGCTCCTGCGACCAGCGAAGGCCGCCAGACTCTCCGAACACCTGGATTTCCAGCCCATGCTGCCGGCCGATGGCCACCGACGATGTCCAGAGCCGTCCCGTGGCACCACCATCCATGCGAAAGTTGACCATGGCGTCGTCTTCCAGTTCGCGGCCTGCGACACAGGAAACGCAATCGGCCGAAAGTCGCTGCACCTGCTGTCCCGTGACGAAACTTGCCATGTGGAGGGCATGGATGCCGCAATCCGCAAATTGAGCTGACACTCCGGCCTGTTCCGGATCGTAGCGCCAGCGAACGCGCGGATTCTCGGCATCAGCCGCGTCGGCGTGGTGTCCGTGGGCGAAATTGGCAATCACGAGGCGCACCGTGCCCAGATCTCCGCGCGCGACCATTGCCCTCATGTGTCTCGCGAGGGGATAGCCGGAATATCCATAGTTCACGGCGCAGATGCGGCCCGTGTCGCGGCACAGGTGCCAGATCTCCTCGGCCTCCGCGACAGTGATCGTCATCGGCTTTTCGCAAAGCACGTCGAATCCCGCCCGGAGAAAGGCCTTCGCAATCTCGAAGTGGGTTGCGTTCGGCGTGGCGATCGTGACCAGGTCGACCCTGTCCGGGCGCACGGACTCGCTCTCGAGCATTTCCTGCCATCCGCCATAGGATCGGCTTTCAGAAAGACCGAGTTCCAGTCCGTATGCCCGCGCCGCCTCGGGCCGGTGATCGAGGGCGCCCGCCACGAAGGCGAATTCGCCATCCAAGGCGGTTGCCAGCCTGTGCGCCGGCCCGATCTGGCTGCCCTTGCCGCCGCCGATCATGCCCCAGTTCAGAATCTGCATGGGATGTTCTTTCCGCCAGGGCCGCGGCCCTCGGTTCCGGGCCGGCCTGGTGTTCGACGCCTTGCTTGCCGTCTGGCCGCCGGAGACGTTCCGACCGACGGTGAGGCCTCGCGACCCGTCCGTTGCTGCAGTCGTTCACTCCCCGGGTGCGATGCGCACGTCAAGACGATATGGGCCGGCCAAGGGACGCAAGCCCCCAAGCCTAACCTTGGCGCGCCTTGAACCTGCGTTGCGTCTTGTTGATCACGTAGACGCGGCCCTTGCGGCGCACCACGCGGCAGTCGCGATGCCGGTTCTTCAGCGAACGAAGCGAGTTCCTGACCTTCATCGGCTCTCTCCTGATCGCGGCGCGAATCGCGCCCGGTTCCCATTTTGCCGCATGACGGCGGCGGCGGATGGTGGGCGGTACTGGGATCGAACCAGTGACCCCTACGATGTCAACGTAGTGCTCTACCGCTGAGCTAACCGCCCTTGCCAACAGCGAGGCGCGGGGTTTGGTCCCGCGCCAACCGGGCATCCCATACTGCCTGGCCCGTCACATTTCAAGGGCTTTTGACGACCCTGAAGGTTGGCTATAACGGCCATGGTTCTGCGGGAGTCGTCACATGCGGGTGCATGACCTGAAGATGCCTGTTGCTCGCACGACAAGCGTCGTGTTCGCGTCGCCGCATTCCGGCCGTGCTTACGCAAGGGATTTCGTGAACCGCTCCATTCTCGATGAGCGGACCCTGAGATCCTCGGAAGACGCCTTTGTCGACAAGCTCTTCGCGTCCGCGCCGGGCCACGGTGCGCCGTTGCTTGCGGCTGTCGTGCCGCGCGCATGGATCGACGTGAACCGGTCGGTCGACGAGCTGGATCCGACCCTGATCGAAGGCGTTCGGGATGGCGCGCGCAACCCGCGCGTCGCCTCAGGCCTCGGCGTCGTGCCGCGAGTGGTGGCAAATGGCAAGGCAATCTACCGAGGCAAGATTGCGCTTGTTGAGGCGAGGAAACGAATTGATGAAGTCTGGCATCCTTGGCACGAGACGGTCTCGTTGCTGATGGACGAAAGCATGGCACTCTTCGGGGAGGCGATCCTCGTCGACTGCCACTCCATGCCGCACGAAGCAATCGACACGATCCCTCATCCGCGGGGCGTCCGTCCCGACATAGTCCTGGGCGACAGGTTTGGCACGGCCGCGGCATGCGATGTGGTCGACCAGGTCGAGGCGGCCTTTGCCGGCGCCGGCCTGA
>VXSG01000061.1 GCA_009838075.1 Boseongicola sp. SB0665_bin_10
TGCTTCCGGAATAGGGTGACGCTCTGATCGACACGGAAGGCGGGCGGCACATGGAACACGAAGCAAGCCGCACGCCAATGGGCAACGCAGGGGGCTGGTCGCGTTTCACGTGCTCCGGGAACGCGACGTCTTGATGAACGCCTTGGCGGCGGGAGAGGGATGGTCCGGGATTAACCGCCCTCATCCACTTCCAGCGGATAGTTTGGAGACCGTACTCCAAGTGCGTCCCCTTCGGGAAGGATGTCGTTTCGCAAGGATTGCTCTAACGAAAAGGCGTTGTCGGCCTCGGTGGCTGCAAGAACATATTTGTGGCGAAGTCTCCAAGCCTGCAGTTCGTTTGCCGCGGCATCCCGGTCATCACTCATGGTTCATTCTCCTTTTCCGCTTGGCGGGATCAAAACCACACGACCACTGACCGTTCAACGATAAAGACGGGGTTCTAGTCCAGCTTCGGACGGCACTTCGGATCCTCGCACTTGAGAACGATCTGCTCCTGATAGGAGAAATCGCTTGCAAGAACCGCCATGCGCATGGCTTGCCCGAACGCTTACTTCAGGTGTATTTCGGGAGTTGGAGAAAGATACCTTGTCCCAGGCTTAAGCCCTCCTCCCCACAAGCCAGTTCCTTCAAAGGTAAAGGAAAACTGCAAAGTGGGAAATGAACGCGGAGCGCAACGGATACATGGATCTGTGTTGTAACTTCCAACCGAAATCCCGCTCGTTTCCGATAGATTCTTGAGGCGGTTCACAATTCGCTCGAATTCTCCTGCTCCATATTGGGGGGCGTCTCCTGCACTAACAGACGAGCCGAAATTTAGCAGCAACGCCAATAGTCCGACTATTGATCCTTTCGTCATGATAATCCCCCTTTGTTTTCATTCGATTGAACATTGCAAGGAAGCTCGATCAGTGCGTGGCCGATGCAACTGTATTATTTGGGATCGGGACGAAAGGCGTTCAAGGGGTCATCCAGCCGTTCGCAGCCCCGGAAACCCGATTCCGCAAGGTTTACGGAATACGGGTGGCGTGCGGGATGCCATGCCGTTAGGGTTGTGGCCGGCCAAGGCATCGCTGGACCGAAGCTTGGAGGAGGCAATCCAACCATGGTGCTGACTGTCGATTCCCAAATGTTCGCGGATGCACAAATTCAGGGAGTGACCCTGCATCCCTTGGTCGGGGCGTACGAGCTTCGATTCGGACTGCTGATCATCTGTGCCGCCGTCACGGATGGCGAGCGGTGCCGGGCGGTCATCGACGGCGCGCGTGTCAGTGTGGGAACCGGGGGCGGAGATCGAGACGATCTGGGGTTCGCGCGCACCGACGCGCGGCTCGAAGTTGCGTCCGGACCTCATCAACTCAGAACCACACCGACGCTGTCGCTGCCACTCCAGCCCGGACAGCTCGCCGCCATCGAGAGATTGCGGGGCGCTGGCGACCTTCACTTCGATCTCGGCGTCACTGGAACGGGATCCGGCCGAACGGGGGAAAGCGCCATTCACGAAGTC
The DNA here is from genome assembly GCA_009838075.1 of Boseongicola sp. SB0665_bin_10. Classification (GTDB taxonomy): domain Bacteria; phylum Pseudomonadota; class Alphaproteobacteria; order Rhodobacterales; family Rhodobacteraceae; genus JAJEFO01. Next base: position 1,505 of record VXSG01000061.1, read on the forward strand.
TTGCGATGCGATGTCCCCCGCTCAAAGTGGATCGGGAAACTTCGGTCAGCGAAAGCGCGCGACATCCTGCTTCTGGAAGTCCCGTTGCCTTTCCCTGAACGATTGAATCGGTGGAGCAACATCTCCGACGAGCTCAGGCGTGCGGAAAGCCGGCTCCGCAACGGCGACTATCTTGGTTGCGTGTCCGCCTGCCGAGTAGTCGTGGAGGAACTGGTTGCGCAAATGTCTGGCGGCGCGAAGAGGCCGGGACGGTCGCCTGAGCAGGTGCCGGCAAAGCCCAGAGACATGTCGAAGAGTGACCGTGAAGGGGCGATGCTGGAAGCGCTGCGTCGCTACACGCACCAAGCGCACCACGGGCCAAGCGAAGGTGGAGAGGTTAACTATTCACGAGCCGACGCCCGGCACATCCTTACATTGACAGCGTCGTTCGTGGCGCACGCGAGGACGGAGTAAGTCAGCCCGGCACGTCGGCGTTCACGTCCGTTCTATTCCGACAGATCCGGGACGCAAGCGAGCGGAATCAGGGGCTTGAAGCAAAGTGTCGGCATAGTGAATAGGCTCTTTTTGGTTGTGCGCAGCACGGCCAATAGGAGAGCACCGCCTATCTCGTGCACGAGATAGGCGGTGCTCTCGGACTCCAAGCGCTCACTGAAGTCATTTGTGGAAATCGACTGAAGTTCTTTGTGGAAGACGACAGCTGGCAGCCGAGAAGGTCCCGAAGGCCCAGATCGCCCGCGACCTCGGGATATGGCGAATGTCTGTCTACCGCGCCCTGAAGAGCGAAAACGGCCAGGGCGCAAAGTCCGCTTAGCTCTCCCGTCCTCGATGCTTGCAACGTTTCTGGCGCTGCGTCGGCATGGAATTCCGACGTTCACTGAAGTCCTGTGCGACAGTCCACAGACCCCACGGGTTTTGGTGCTTCCGAACTTGGCAAACCGGTTCTGACCAGTCAAACTGCCGGGACCGCGAAGCAATGCGTCTCCCCGCAGTCTGGTCGGCTTCGTTTAGAATGCATCATAGAATGCACTTATGGCATCGGACAAATCATAACTTCGCAAAAAAACCACGAGCGCTACGGTACCGTCCTTATACTGATTGCAGCTAACTGCTGCAAAAAAATCTTCATAGCCTTCATCATAAGATCGCATATAGATTCCTCCGCCACCATCACCTTCCCAATATTGAAAATAGCCTCCAAATCTGCCTTCAAAAGCAGAGCGCCACTGTTCAGCGGCACCCATACAAAAGCTCAATTCAAAAACGGACGCCCACGCTCCAATTTGATGAATGATACTATTTTCATCAAAAATAACATCATATTCCTGAAACACGGGATTTCTTATTGGTGGATTCCCAGTCGACAATTGAAAGTAATTATTGTTAGATTCATAATGAGGCACCTTGCCTATGAGTTCTGCATTACTGAAATATTCGTTCACGCCAGAAAACAACTCAAAACCAAATAAAGTTATGGTTTTTTCGCTTCCGAAGACCGGATGTGCATAGAAAAAAAGAAACGCAAAAGACAGCTTAATTGAGTTTAACATTCCGTGTCTTCCCTAATTTGAATCAGCCATCAAGCTCGACCGTGCCGTCAACTAGTGTGTGCTGTCAAGCAATTTGTGGCAGCAAGAACGGTCGGAACAGCAACTTTCGTGCTCCTGAGCACCAGAAGCCTGCATCATTGTCCGTCGACCAGGTCGCGCAATTCCGGTGACGGGGGGATCGGCAGAAGTCGTCATGAGCCGCGCACCGTCGCCTGAAGCCCGTGCCCGGGGCACGGCCCGTGCGGCGTTTTCGTTTTCGGGTCGACCGGCCCGATTGCATCCTTGCGGGCATGCGGCGGGCCGTCGCCTGCGGGCCCTCACGCTGAATGCGGTGATCGCAGTGTGTCTTGCGGCGGCGCTCGACCCTTGACTCCGCAGCGGGAAGAGGAAATGGACTGCTGCCGCGAAAGAACACTTTTGAACACTTGGAGACGATTGAATGACCGACCTTTCCGTGAGCCTGTTCCTCGATCTGCATGAGCAGCTCGCAGAAGAGCACCCGAGGCATATCGACAAGGCAAGGTGCCTTGCGAAGGAGACGCTGAACCCGAACTCAGCCATGGAAGGGGATGTGTGGCGCATCCTCTGGGACAAGCCGCTGTACGCGAATGTGCGCGTCGAGACCGCCGAGCGCTGGGCAAACAGCATCAAGAAGGCGATGGAGAAAGAGGACAGCTGGCGGACCTGGGGGGAGAGACCCGGCGAGTTCGAAATCCACAAGCGCAAGCCGGGAAGCAAGCGTGACTGCTTTCGCGTTCGGGGCAAGGCGGCCCGTTCCTTCCTGAACCGTTGCACGCTCGACCCGAACAACCTGGATGGCGAGGCGGCTCCTTGCACCATTCCGCTGCATCGACTGTACGCGATTCAGGAAGCCGCGAAGTTCCTGTGCCGGCGATCTGGTGAACAGCCCGGCCGCCCTCCGTTCGTGGACTTGCCAGGCGCAGTTAAGGACCGCTCGCTGTCCGAAGTCGTCCTTGACCCGTCTTCGACAGCAAATCCTCGATCCTGGAGTTCTCCGCTGTCGGATCCCAA
>VXSG01000017.1 GCA_009838075.1 Boseongicola sp. SB0665_bin_10
CCTACCGGTTCGACCTGAAGGGCGCGGGCACCGGTGACCGCACGCTGAAGGATCCGTACCTGCGCGGCATCCACGATGCCGAGGGCAGCCTGATCGAGGACACGACGGACGATGACGGAGGCGAGGGGCTAAACAGCCGTGTCGACTTCACCGCGACCGAAGGTGGCACCTACTACGTGTCCGCCGGCGCGATTGACTATACGGTCGGCACCTACACGCTTTCGGTCTCGGAGGCGGACGCCATGTGACGCCGCCGCGAGCGCGGGACCGTCCGGGCGGTGCGCCGCGGCCGCGCGAGGGCCGGCCGGCACCCCCAAGCTGCTGATTTTCAGAAAGATTCCCCAACCCCCGAATAACCATTCTTCGATGTTGAAGCCGCGTTCGGCGCCCGGATAGCGTCCTTCCGATCGCCCTGCATGCGGGACGGTCCCGCCGCCTGCGCGTGGGAACTCGTGGCCCGTGCACGGGCAGAACGGGGACCTTGGAGCCGGGGCCGCGACATGGTCGGCTGCGCCTACGGGCGCGTCCCGGGTGCGGAGAGTCTCCGGTGTAGTTGACTTCGACGGGCACGGACTGGGTGGCGCATTGGTTTGCTCCGTCGTTTGCGCCAACGAGAACGGCGTGATTTCAGTCCCGCCCCCAGGAGCTGCTCCGTCTGCGAATCGCGCAATCGCCTATCTCAAGATGGCACTTGCGGATAGGGCACATCTCAGTTTCGGGGAAGATGTCCCCCAGCCAACTGTACCGACAGAAGAGGTCTCCAAGGCACTCTCAACATACTTTTTGAGCAAAACGATTTCGCGCGCGAAGGGTTGGGTATTGGCGGCGTGGAATGAGCACATTGGTGATCGTGTTGTTCAGTGGTCTGGAAACGTCGGGCTGCCCGTCGAGCATTTCGACTCAGATGTCAGGCCGAAGTTTCAGGAAGTCATCGCCGTTGCGTCGCGTTGGTCCGAGATCGGAATCCCCGAAGGCACGATCGATGATCTCGTTCGCGCGTATGCGACATGCGAGGCGCGCGAGGAACCCGGGATGAGCTACTTCCAGGCTCGCCCCGAGATAGAGTCGGCCGTAATGTCTTTCGCGATGAGCAGGACGTCGGCGCCGGGGATCTACGTCTATTTTGACGTCGGAGGCGGCACGGTCGACGGTGTGACTTTCAATCTGAGGCGTCCGTCTGGAGAAGTTCATGTCAATTTCTACGCGGGGCAGGTCAAGTCGCTGGGGGTAGATTGGGTCGCGGACGACGTTTGTCAGCGATTGGCAGTTGAAGGCAGCGACTCACCCGATGCCGAAAAGATCAAGTCCGTCTTGCTAAACGGGAACTCCAAGGAAGTGCATGCCGCGTTTGCGCGGTATGCAGACCAAATAGCGCTAATGGCAGGCGGCGTGATTTACCAAGGCAAGCGCAAGGACGGACGGAACTGGCGGGAAGAGAGAATACACGTGTCTTCTGCACAGCGTACTTTGCGACGACACCTGAACGACGAAGACGTAACGCCTTTGAGGGTCTTTGTTGGTGGTGGTGGCGGCGACTCATCCTTCTATCAGGAGTCCATTTCAAACGGCTATGACCGCAATGCGTTGAGAAACTATGGAATACCGCCGTTCGACCTGACTGAAGTGCCATTTCCCACGGGCCTCTTGATGGGCAGCGTCAACACTCGTGACTACCATCGGTTTCTTATCGCGTACGGCCTTTCGGTTCCCTTCGATGAAGGACCCGACATCGGACTTCCTAGCCAACACGCCCCCGTTCCTCAGAGGGTGCCCGTTCGAACAACTGGAATGCCGGACTACCGCGATCACAAAGACATCTTCGACTGAAATTGGATCAGGCGACATGGCCGGTTCATCCATCCAAGAGCTTCCTGTCCGCCATGTGTCAATCCGCGTGCCCTGCTCCCGGGCGCCATTCCGGTTGCAGGAAGACGCCAGCACTACCATAATTGCCCAAGGGTCCCCATATCTATAGAAGTGCCGTCTGCAGATCAAAAAAGGTGACTGACATGGACATCGCCGCAAGCACCCTGGAAGCAGCGCTTCGCGAACTTCCCGAACTGCCTACCCCTGTCAGCAGCTGGCGTGTCGAAACCGGCCCCGATTCCACCGACGATCCCGCCGTATGGGTGTGGGCGATGCTTGAGGACGATGAAGTGGAATTCGTCAAGCGGTCGCGACTGCGCGCGATGATTCGTGACCTTGTCGAGAAGAAGACCGATTCCTCGACGCTCGTGTACGTCCGCTTCCGCGGAGCATCCGAAGTCGAGAATGCCGCATGAGCCTTCACGCGGAGCTGCTGAAGCAGGCTCGTTTCCTTGCACGCAAGGAGCGCAAGAAGCCTACCCAGGCCAGTCTTCGCCGCTCGGTATCGGCTTCCTACTACGCCATCTTCCATTTTCTCGTCGATGAAGCGACAAGGCTCATGTTGGCGGGCAACGTCCGCGCACCCCTTCGTGACAGTCTCGCCCGCGCATTCCATCACTCAGCAATGAAGCAGACCGCCGTTGCGTTCGCCCAGGGTTCGATACCTCCCAAACTTGCTTCCGGCCTGAATGGGCAGCAGGTGCAACAACCGCTGATCGACGTCGCCTCCGCTTTCGTCCAGCTTCAGGAAGCCCGTCACGACGCGGACTACAACCGCGGCCTTCGCTTTACCCGGCGTGAAACGCTCGACCTCGCCGATCTGGCCGATCAGGCTTTTGGGGATTGGCGCCAGGTGCGTGGCAGCCTTCCGGCCGACGCTTTCCTGACCGGGCTTCTCGTCTACAGGCACATGCATGGATGAACGTCGAGGCGAACAGGCCACACGCCGGTCGCCAGATGCGGCGCCAATGAACGACTGACTGATCCCTGCCGCTCTTCATTTCCCACCACCACAATGGCCCCCGAGAATTTGGGTGGCGATATTGAGGTCAAAACAAGAGTCGGAGATCAGCGGCGAATCGATTTGCTCGAGGCTGCGGTGCGAGCGGCGCGCGATCAGGCCCGATCACGGTCAAACATGCATTACGTCGTTGAGTATGCCGCGAATCCGCAAGACCCAGCAAACGCGCACATGGATGTTCTTCCAAACCCGATGCGTACGGCAGCCGAGGATCTTCTTGAGCTTCTCGGCCGGGGAGTTTGCTTCGGGTTCCAACGGCTATAGTAGGGTCTCCGGCTCGGCTGGCGGGCCGGGACCACGACCTCTGGCTGGAGCCCGGCACGGACGGGGAGGCCGGGTCCTTGCGGCGACGCTGTCCGGCGCCCGCGGCTACAAGGCGATCAGCGAATGGGTCAACGACCTCTCCCCCAAGGTCCTGGCGCACTTCGGCGTGCGCTGCCGGAACAGGACCCGCATCCCGCCGAGCCGGACGGTGACCCGCGACGTGCTCGTCCGGGTCGACCCGCGACAGCTCGACGACGCGCTTCGGGCATGGACCGCTGCCAACGGCGGCACGGACAGCGCGCTCGCAATCGACGGGAAGACGATGCGCGGCGCCATCGACGACGACGGACGTAGGAGCGAGCGCTCCCTTCCCGGCTGTCCGGGGCCGGGAACGGCACCCGGGTGCGGTTTCCTGAACTGGCCCGATCCGGCCGGCCGCTTTCCTCCCTGACTGCTTCGTGCGCGGATTGCCGGATTCCAGGGGCAACGCGTGAAGCCGGGACCGGCTGAGGCGATCATGCGCGACCAGCGGAGCCCTGGCGTCTGGCGCGACAATCAACGTGAGAACGGGCATCGGGCAACCGACGTTCCTGCCACGACACTCCCCTTCCGGAGCGAAGGCGGCGCGGCCAAGTCTCGGCTGCGCCGGAAACGTGGGCCACGACTGGCTCGGAGGCGCGGAAACGCTCCGTC
>VXSG01000098.1 GCA_009838075.1 Boseongicola sp. SB0665_bin_10
TTGGGATCCGACAGCGGAGAACTCCAGGATCGAGGATTTGCTGTCGAAGACGGGTGAAGGCGCACGGCCCCTGGCTGCGCCGTCACGCCGTCCCGGTCTCGTGACCGACGGCGACGCGCGACTTCGCCGAAGCCTGGCCGCGCGGGCGCGCAGCAAATTGCCCGGTTCGCAGTTCGCCGCTATCCGATGCCCAGCATCTTCCGGTTTGCGGCCGCGTCCGTGTCACCACCCGCAAAGTCGTCAAACGCCCTTTCGGTCACGCGGATGATATGGTCCCTCACGAAGGCCGCCCCTTCCCGGGCGCCGTCCTCCGGATGCTTCAGGCAGCACTCCCATTCCACCACGGCCCAGCCGTCGAAGCCGGCGGCCGTGAGCTTCGAGAACACCGACACGAAATCCACCTGCCCGTCGCCAAGGGACCTGAATCGGCCCGCGCGGTCGACCCAAGGCTGATAGCCTGAATAGACCCCCTGCCGACCTGTCGGGTTGAACTCGGCATCCTTGACGTGAAACATGCGGATCCGATCCCTGTAGATGTCGATGTTGTCCAGGTAGTCCAGGCATTGCAGCACGTAATGCGACGGGTCGTAGAGCATGCAGGCCCGCGCGTGGTTGCCGGTTCGCTCCAGGAACATCTCGTAGGTGATCCCGTCATGCAGGTCCTCGCCGGGATGTATCTCGAAGCAGATGTCGACCCCACAATCCTCGGCGTGATCAAGTATCGGACGCCAGCGTGAGGCCAGTTCGTCAAACGCCGTCTCGATCAGGCCGGCCGGGCGCTGCGGCCACGGATAGATATACGGCCAGGCAAGCGCCCCCGAAAACGCCGCCTGTTCCGTTAGGCCGAGATTCCTCGAGGCGGACAGCGCCTTCCTGACCTGGTCGACCGCCCATTCCTGCCGTGCCTCGGGATTGCCGCGAACGGCTTCGGCGGCAAACCCGTCGAAGGCGGCATCATACGCGGGATGCACCGCCACAAGCTGGCCTTGAAGGTGGGTCGACAGCTCGGTCACCTCGATGCCGTGCTCAGCGGCAATTCCCCTGAACTCGTCGCAATAGCCCTTGCTTTCGGCTGCCCTCTCCAGATCGAACAGGCGATCGTCCCAGGACGGGACCTGCACGCCCTTGTAGCCGCAATCGGCCGCCCACCTCGTGATGCCGTCCCAGGAATTGAACGGTGCTTCGTCGGCCACAAACTGCGCCAGAAACAGCGCCGGCCCCTTCATCGTCTTCATAACGGGTTCCTCCCGGTTCATTGACTGTTCGGCCCGCAGTGATTCGCCCTGCCGTCATCGGGAAGGTACGCCTTTCCGGGCCTTGCGCAACTCCGCCCCGGCATCGCCTCGGCCCTTGTCATGCGAATCCTGGCAAAATACGGTCACGGCATGGAGATTGATTGCTTACGCGCCGATGCGCTCTCCGACAGGCTCGAAGCCAAGCGCGACGACCTCGTGGCGTTGACGCAGGACCTGGTCCGCATCCCGACCGTCAATCCTCCCGGCGAAAACTATCGCGACATCTGCGAGTTTCTCGCCCGCCGCCTCGAACGGTCCGGCTTCACGGCATCCATCGAGCGCGCCGCAGGCGCACCCGGCGACAGCGACCGCCATCCTCGCTGGAATGTCGTTGCGCAGCGCGAAGGAGCGTCGCCTGGACAATGCGTCCACTTCAACGGCCACATCGACGTGGTCGAGGTCGGGCGCGGATGGAGCTTTGACCCGTTCGGGGCCGAACTCGCCGACGGGAGAATCTACGGGCGCGGATCCTGCGACATGAAGGGCGGGCTGGCGGCCTCGATCATCGCGGTGGAAGCTTTCGTCGAGGCGTATCCGGACCATCCGGGCCTGATCGAGATCTCGGGGACCGCCGACGAGGAGACCGGCGGTTACGGTGGAGTCGCCCATCTCGCCCAACAGGGCCGCTTTGCACATGTTGATCACGTGATCATCCCGGAACCGCTGCAGAAGGACCGCATCTGTCTCGGTCACCGGGGCGTCTGGTGGGGCGAGATCGAAACGCACGGGGAGATCGCGCATGGTTCGATGCCGTTCCTCGGCGACTGCGCGGTGCGCCACATGGGCGCCGTCCTGCGCGAAATGGAGGACAAGCTCTATCCGGCGCTTGCCGCAAAGCGCACGGACATGCCGATCGTGCCGGAGGGCGCGCGACAGTCCACGATGAACATCAACAGCTTGCACGGCGGGCAGGCAGAACCGCCGGAAGGCTTCACGGGCTGGCCCTCGGCCTGCGTGCCGGACAATGCTCGAATGATCGTCGACCGGCGCTACCTGATCGAGGAAAGCCGGGACGAGGTCGTGCGCGAGATCGAGCACCTGCTTGAAGGCATCGCGAGAGAAAGGCCTGACTTCAGCTACGATCTTCGGGAACTCTGGAGCGTGGCGCCCACGATGACCGAAAGGGACGCGCCGGTCGTCAAGAGCGTCGCCAAGGCCATCAGGGACGTCTTCGGCAAGGACCCGGACTACGTGGTCTCTCCCGGCACCTATGACCAGAAGCACATTGACCGGATCGGAAGGCTCGACAACTGCATAGCCTACGGACCCGGCCTTCTGGAACTCGCGCACAAACCGGATGAATACGTCGTGGTTCAGGATATGATGGACTCGGCCAAGGTCATGGGGCTTTGCCTCATGGATCTGCTCACCCCGCAACGACAGGCAGACGCCTGAACAACACAAGGGAGACACTCATGAAAAGGATACAGCAATCGGCCGCCGCCTTCGCGCTTCTGACGCTGGCTGCCGGCGGTGCATGGGCCGCAAAGGCCGACGTCACGATCGGCATTCAACTGGAACCGCCTCATCTTGATCCCACTTCGGCCGCCGCCGGAGCCATTGACCAGGTTCTGTATTCGAACGTCTTCGAAGGCCTGACCCGGTTCGGCCCCGACGGCTCGGTCGGGCCGGGCCTCGCCGAAAGCTGGGAGATTTCCGGCGACGGCACGACATACACGTTCAACCTTCGCCCGGACGTCAAGTTCCATGACGGCACTGACTTCGAGGCAACGGACGTGGTCTTCTCGCTGGATCGTGCACGCGCCGAGGATTCGCAGAACGCCCAGAAGGCGCTGTTCTCCGGAATCAAGTCCGTCGAGGCCGCGGACCCGACCACTGTCGTGGTCACCCTGAATTCGCCGCAGGGCAATTTCCTGTTCAACATGGCCTGGGGAGACGCGGTCATCGTGGCGCCCGAGAGCATTGACGACATCAAGGGCAACCCGGTCGGCACCGGCGCGTTCAGGTTCTCCGAGTGGAAGCGGGGCGACAGCATCACGGTCGTCCGCAACGCGGACTACTGGGGAGCAGCGCCAGCTCTCGAGCAGGCGACCTTCAAGTTCATTTCGGAGCCGACCGCAGCCTTCTCCGCGATGATGGCCGGCGACATCGACGCCTTCTACTCCTATCCGGCACCGGAGAATCTGGTGCAGTTCGAGGCGGACCCCCGCTTCACGGTTCTGGCGGGCAACACCGAGGGCGAGACCATCCTTGCGATCAACAACAAGATGGAGCCCTTCGGCGACGTCCGCGTTCGCAAGGCCGTCAGCATGGCGATAGACCGCCAGGCGATCATTGACGGCGCCATGTTCGGATACGGCACGCCCATCGGGACCCACTTCGCGCCGCATCACCCCGACTATGTCGACCTGACCGGGAATGCGCCGCATGACCCGGAGGCAGCCAGGGCCCTCCTGGCCGAAGCGGGATATCCGGACGGCTTCGAGACCACGCTCAAGCTGCCGCCGCCGTCCTACGCGCGCCGCGGGGGCGAGATCATCGCCGCGCAGCTGCGCGAGATCGGAATCGAGACCGAGATTTCCAACCTCGAGTGGGCGCAGTGGCTGGAACAGGTGTTTCGCGGCTACGACTACGGGCTGACCATCGTCAGCCACACCGAGCCCATGGACATCGGAATCTACGCCCGTCCGACATACTACTTCCAGTATGACAACCCGGAGTTCCAGCAGCTGATCAGCGACTTGAGCGTCGAAAACGACCCGGCCCGGCGATCGGCAATGCTGAAGGAGGCGCAACGGACCATCTCGGAAGACTATGTCAATGGCTTCCTCTTCCAGCTGGCGCTCACTTCGGTCGTGGATGCAAGACTGAACGGAATCTGGCCCGACGCCCCGACGCAGGCCGTGGACCTGACCGGAGTCAGCTGGACGGAGTGACCATGCGAGCAGCCGGCTGACATGCTGCGCTACACCGTCAAGCGACTGGGCTCGCTCCTGGCCTCACTGGTCGTCGCGAGCCTGGTCATCTTTGCATGCATCGAAGTCGTGCCGGGCGATCCGGCCTCCTTCATGCTGGGCATCAATGCCCAGCCGGACACGGTGGCCGCCCTCCGGGACGAGCTCGGCCTGAACAGGCCCCCCCACGAGCGCTACGTCGCCTGGGTCAGCGGCCTGGTGACCGGAGACTTCGGCACGTCGTACACCTACCGCTCCCCCGTGTCCGAGATCGTGGTCGAACGGCTCGCGATCTCGCTGCCCCTCGCGATCTATGCGCTCAGCCTCACGATCCTTGTCGCCTTTCCGGTCGGCATCCTGGCGGCAACGCGGCGCGGATCGCTGACCGACATCTCCGTCATGGCGACCACGCAACTCGGCGTTGCCATCCCCAACTTCTGGTTCGCGCTCCTGATGGTTCTCGTCTTCGCGGTCAACCTGCGCTGGTTCTCGGCAGGCGGCTTTCCGGGATGGGACGCAGGGTTCCTCGCCGCCGTCAAGGCATTGACGCTGCCCGCGATTGCACTCGCGCTTCCGCAGGCATCCATCCTGGCACGCGTGATGCGCTCGTCGCTGCTCGACACCCTGTCGGAGGATTACATCCGCACCGCCCGAGCGAAGGGCCTCACGGGACGTCAGGCGCTCCGGAGGCATGCGCTCCGCAACGCCCTGATCCCGGTGCTGACGATCATCGGCCTTCAGTTCTCGTTCTTGCTGGCCGGCGCGATCATCATCGAGAATGTCTTCTTTCTTCCCGGTCTCGGCAGGCTCGTGTTCCAGGCGATCTCCCAGCGCGACCTGATCGTGGTCGAAAGCGTGGTGATGATTCTGGTCTTTGCCGTGATCATCGTGAACTTCCTGGTCGATCTTGCCTATGCCTGGGTTGATCCGCGCCTGAGATCGCGCGCATGACAGAGGAAGCGCTGTTTCGCGCGGCGTTGCGGTCACGCAACCTCGTCGTGGGGAACCTGCTTGCCGCAGCCTTCGCGATCGGGGCGCTGCTGTCCCTGTTCTGGACCCCGTATGACGTCACCGAGCTCGCCATCGCCACAAGGCTCCAGGCACCTTCGGCAATTCACTGGTTCGGAACGGACCACTTCGGACGGGACATCCTCTCGATGATCATGGTTGGCGCGCAGACCTCGATCGCGGTCGCGATCGTCGCGGTGGGAATCGGCATGGGCGTTGGCGTGCCGCTCGGCCTCGCGGCAGCTGCGCGGCGGGGCAGCCTTCTTGACGAGACCATCATGCGTGGCAACGACCTGGTCTTCGCGTTCCCGAGCCTCCTCATCGCGATCATGATCACGACCGTCTTCGGGCCGTCGGCGCTGAACGCGATCATCGCGATCGGCATCTTCAACATCCCGGTATTCGCGCGCCTGACGCGCGGCGCGGCGCTCCCGATCTGGACCCGGGACTACATCCTGTCTGCGCGGGTGTCCGGCAAGGGGCCGGTACGGATTTCGGTCGAGCACATCCTTCCCAACGTGACCAATCTCCTGATCGTTCAGGGCACGATCCAGTTTTCGCTCGGGATTCTTGCCGAGGCGGCGCTGAGCTACGTCGGCCTGGGAGTCCAGCCCCCAACGCCCTCCTGGGGCCGGATGCTTGCGGACAGCCAGACGCTGATCGCGATCGCGCCGCACATGGCCATGTTTCCCGGCTTCGCCATACTCCTGACGGTGCTCGGCCTCAATCTTGCAGGTGACGGACTGCGCGACCTCCTCGATCCTCGAATCCGGAACGCGCCGCCATGACGCTTCTGGACATCCACAACCTGGCCTTGTCGATCCACGGTACGCCCGTCCTGAAGGGAATCTCGCTCGACGTTGCACCAGGAGAGGTTTGCGGCGTGATCGGCGAGAGCGGCTCCGGCAAGTCGCTCACGGCGCTCTCCGCGATGCAGCTTCTGCCCGAAGGCTCGGATTGCAGCGGGCGAATCACCGTTGCGGGCCGCGATGTCCTCTCGATGCGCGAAGCCGAGATTTGCCGAATGCGCGGCGCGGACATCGGCATGGTGTTCCAGGAACCCATGACGGCGTTGAACCCGGTCCAGACGATCGGACACCAGGTGGCCGAGACCATCCTGATTCACGAAGGCACGAGCCGGTCCGAGGCCATGTCCCGCGCCGCCGAGACGCTGGCACGCTGCGAGCTTCCGCAGTCCAGGTTCCCGCTTGACCGCTATCCCCAAGAGTTGTCCGGGGGACAGCGGCAACGGGTCGTCATTGCCATCGCGATAGCCCTCGGCCCGAAGCTCCTCATCGCCGACGAACCCACGACCGCGCTTGACGTCACGACCCAGGCCGAAATCCTCTCGCTTCTTCGACGTCTCGTGGAAGAGGACGCCATGGGTCTCATGCTGATCTCGCACGATCTGGCGGTCGTGACCGGTCTCGCCGACGACGTCGTCATCATGAAGGACGGAGAGGTCGTGGAACGGCGGGCGGCCCGCACGCTTCACCGCGACATGACGCATCCTTACACCAAGGCGCTCTTCGAGGCTTCGGGCCATCAGCCCGATCGCACGGAATCGCGGATCGAGGAGCCGCTCCTGAAGGTCGAGAGCGTTTCACGCGACTACCTGCTGCCCCGCCGTTCGTTTCTCGGCGCGCACCCGAAAATGCGTGCCGTCGACGACGTGCGTTTCGAGATCCGCCGCGGCGAATGCGTCGGCCTCGTCGGCGAAAGCGGCTGCGGCAAGTCAACGCTGACCCGCGCGATACTGGGACTCGATCCCGTCCAGGAAGGGCGGATCACGCTCGACGGCCAGGACGTGTTCGCCGAACCGGACGTCCGCCGAAAGATGCAGGTCGTGTTCCAGGACCCGTTCGGATCGTTCAACCCGCGCCACAGGGTTGCCCGGCTGGTCAGCGAGCCCTTCCATCGTCTCAACCGTGCCGCGACGGCGGACGAAGTCGACGAGGCATTGACGTCCGTAGGACTGGCACCGGAAGACAAGCAAAAGTACATTCACGAGTTTTCCGGTGGCCAGCGGCAGCGCATTGCCATCGCCCGCGCGCTGATCATCCGCCCGGAACTCATCATTCTCGACGAGGCCGTCTCAGCGCTCGATGTTTCGATCCGGGCGCAGATCCTCGACCTGCTGGCCGACCTGTCGGTCACGTATGGCCTGACCTACCTGTTCATCACGCATGACCTGACGGTTGTCCGTTCGATCGCCGACCGGATTCTCGTCATGCATGCAGGCCGCATCGTCGAGCAGGGGACCACGGACGAAGTGTTCGAGGCCCCGCGCGACGCCTACACCCGTCGCCTGCTCGACGCTGCTCCAAAACTGCCCGTGTGACGCAAGGAAGACAGTCATGACCTTCAAGCCCCTTCTCTCCCGAACCGATTGCCGTTTCATCGACGGTTGCTGGGAGCCGGCAAGCGGCGGCAGGCAGCTCGCATTGACCGATCCGTCCACCGGCACGCAGTTCGGCGAGATTGCCCGCTGCGATTCAAGTGACGTTGACGATGCCGTCACTTCGGCCAAGGCATCGCTTGCAGGCAAATGGGGCGCGGCCACGGCGGCGGAGCGTGGCCGCATCCTGAGCCGGATCGGACAGGAGGTGCTGAACGCGATCGACTCCCTGGCCAGGATGGAGGCCATGGATGTCGGCAAGCCGCTCTCCCAGGCACGCGCGGACGCCGTCGCGCTTGCCCGCTACATGGAGTTCTATGGCGGTGCCGCGGACAAGCTGCACGGCGAGACCATCCCCTACCTCGACGGCTACACGGTGTACACGCTCCGCGAGCCGCATGGCGTCACCGGACACATCATCCCCTGGAACTATCCCATGCAGATCATCGGCCGCTCGGTAGGCGCAGCCCTTGCGACCGGCAATGCCTGCGTTCTCAAGCCATCCGAAGACGCCTGTCTCACGGCCCTTGCCTTTGCCGAACTGGCCTCGCGGGCCGGACTGCCACCGGGTGCGCTCAACGTCGTTCCGGGGATCGGAGAGGAGGCAGGCTCGGCGCTGTCGTCGCATCCCGGGGTGGACCACGTATCCTTCACCGGATCGGTTGCTGTCGGCAAGATGGTCCAGGCGGCCGCCGCGGCGCATGCCGCGCCCGTCACGCTCGAACTCGGCGGCAAGTCTCCGCAAGTCGTCTTTGCGGATGCGGACATTGATGCCGCGCTGCCGTTTCTCGTCAATGCAGGCATCCAGAACGCAGGCCAGACCTGTTCCGCATCGTCCCGCATCTTGGTGGAGCGGTCACGCCAAGACGAGGTGACGGCCTTGATGGCGGAGCGCTACCGCACGTTGCGCGCCGGGCCTGCACTCTCTGACCTGGACGTCGGGCCGCTGGTTTCGGACGCCCAGAAAGCGGCCGTCGAGGCGTTCCTTGCCAAGGCCCCGGCGTCACGGATCGTGGCACATGGCGAGATCGTTGAGGACGCGCCCGAAGGCGGCGCCTATGTCGCCCCGACGCTTTATGCGAACATCGATCCAGGGCACGTGCTTGCGCAGGACGAGATCTTCGGCCCCGTTCAGGTGGTCATCCCGTTTGATGACGAGGATCACGCAACGGCCATTGCAAACGGCACGAAATACGGTCTCGTCGCGTCCTGCTGGACGCGGGACGGCGCACGCCAGATGCGCATGGCCAGAAAGTTGCGGGCCGGACAGGTCTTCCTCAACAACTACGGTGCCGGCGGCGGCGTGGAGCTTCCGTTCGGCGGGCGCGGCCTGTCAGGACATGGACGGGAAAAGGGGTTCGAGGCAATGTACGGCTTTACAGCTTCGAAGACCGTTGCAGCGCTGCATGGATAGGAGACTGAAATGCGGTTGAAGGGGAAGGCCGCCATCGTGACAGGAGGCGCATCCGGGTTCGGCGCCGGCATTGCCGGCAAGTTCATCGCGGAAGGCGCACGAGTGATGATCGCGGACGTGAACGGCAAGGCCGCCGACGCGAAGGCGGATGAGCTTGGCTGCGAGGCTGTCGAGACCGACGTGTCAAGAGACAGCGACGTTGCCGCGATGGTGACCTCTGCGAGATCGGCCTTCGGGAAGATCGACATCCTTGTCAACAATGCGGGGGTGACTCACCTGCCCACGCGGCTGGACGAGGTCAGCGAAGCAGATTTCGACCGCGTGTTCGCCGTCAACTGCAAGTCGGTTTACCTGACGGCCCGGCATGCGGTGCCCGTCTTCAGGGAGCAGGGCTCCGGCGCAATCCTGAACGTGGCGTCGACGGCCGGCGTCAGTCCGCGGCCCCGGCTTAACTGGTATAACGCGTCAAAGGGCTGGATGAACACGGCAACCAAGACGATGGCGGTCGAATTGGCTCCCGTCGGCATCCGGGTGAACGCGTTGAATCCCGTTGCGGGCGAGACGCCGCTCCTGAGGAGCTTTCTCGGCGAGGACACGCCGGAAATGCGGGCCAGGTTCCTCGCAACGATACCCTTGGGCAGGTTTTCGACGCCCGAGGACATTGGCAACGCGGCCTGCTACCCCTGCTCCGACGAGGCCGCCATGGTGACAGGGGTCTGTCTCGAGGTTGACGGCGGGCGCTGCATTTGAGCGGATCTGGCGGGGTCGACCTCCAGCAGGTCAAAGACCCGGTGTTGCAGCTCCGTCGGCTGCGCGAACACCGGAAAGCCGCACCTGCGGTGCTGAGCAGACCTAACAGTCTGCAAATAAAGGAAATTCTCTCTCGCGTCAAACGCCGGAATGCGGCCGTTTCCGCCCTTTCCGGTTCGTCAACGCAACTGATTCGGGAGAGAATCCATGGCCAGCCGCCGCCTGACCCAAAGACTGATCGAAACCCTCAAGCCAGGCAAGTCCGTCCGCGAGACCCGCGACACGGAACTCCGCGGCTTCGGCGTCCGGATCCTGCCATCCGGTCGCAAGTCGTACTTCGTGCATGCACAGACCGGCGGGCGGCGCGTCTGGACGAAAATCGGCGATGCCGACGCGATGCACCTGGCCGATGCGCGTGAACTTGCACGGTCGCATCTGGCCGCGAGCAAGGCGGGCGATTCGTCCCGCCCCACGAAGATCGCTGCAGAGACGCCGTTCGAGGACGTCGCGGACGCCGTCTTCCGCCTGCAGTCCCGGCACTGGAAGCCAGGCACTCTCGAAGTCAATCGCAGTTACCTGAAGAACCAGATCCTTCCCCGGTTCCGGGGAAAGCCGATCGGAGCGATCACGAGCGCGGACGTCCAGCAATGGTTCGCCTCCCTCCGGACGACGCCGGCCGCCGCCGACCGGGCGGCGCCGGTCCTGTCGGTGATCATGCGGGAAGCCGAAACCCTTGGCTTTCGTCTGGAGGACACAAATCCCTGCGGAAACATCCGGCGCTACAGGAGGCGCGGCCGCGAACGGTTCCTGTCACTTGAGGAAACGCGGCGACTGGGCACGGTGCTGAAGGTGCATGAAGGCCATGCCCTTGCCACGGCCGTGAAGCTGTTGCTCCTGACCGGTTGCCGGAAAAGCGAGATCATGACCCTTCAGTGGCAGGACTACCGCGACGGCCACCTGTTCCTTAGGGACGGCAAGACGGGACCGCGGACCGTCTGGCTGTCCTCCGCCGCCCGCACGGTCCTTGACGCCCTGCCCCGAAGCGGGCGCTGGGTCTTTCCGGGGAGATCCGGCGTGGGACCGGCACATGGCCTGAGCATGTTCTGGCGGGCGCTGCGCGACGAGGCGGGCCTGCGGGACGTCCGCCTGCACGATCTTCGACACAGCTATGCTAGTCTGGCGCTTCAATGCGGCGAGACCGTTCTCACGATCGGCCGTTTGCTTGGCCACTCCAAGCCGGACACGACTCTCAAGTACATCCACCTCGCGGACGAGTCGGTACGAGACGCCGTCGATGCGCTGGCGCCGATCCTTGGCGGGGAGGGCTGATCCATGACGCAGCGGACACGTCTGACCGACGCCGGCATCATGCGACTCAAGCCCGGCTGCAAGGACTACACGGTCTGGGACACGGTCACGCCCGGCCTCGGCGTCCGGGTCCGGACGTCTGGGTTCCGGGGCTACGTCTTCCACGAGAGGGGCCAGGGCAGTTCCAGACGGCTCTCGCTGGGCCCGGTGACGCTGAAGGGCGTCCAGGACGCCCGAAAGGAGTGTCTTTCGTTCCAGTTGGACGGAATTGGAGGAGAGGCCAGAACCGGCACGACGCCCGCGTCCTGCGTTCCCCTGTTCCAGGACTACGTGGCCGACCCATGGATGGCAGGCCATTCCAGCCGCTGGAAGCCGTCGACGCTCGAATTCGTGAGGTCCCATCTCCGATGCCAGCTGCTTCCGGCGTTCGGGCACCTGCGGCTCGACCGGATCACCCGGGCGGGCGTCCAGGCCTGGTTCGACCGCCGCAGCGTCGAGGCGCCGGGCAATGCCAACAAGGGCCTCGCGCTGCTGCGGCGGATCATGAACCATGCCGTCTCAAGCGGACTGGTTTCCGTGAACCCGGCCAAGCGCATAAGGATGAACCCGAGACCGCGGCTCACCAGGTTCCTTTCGGCCGAGGAGATCGTCCGCCTTCACGAGGCGCTCGACGAATGCGTGGCGGAGCGGCCCGTATGGGAGCAACAGGCCGACATTCTGCGCCTTCTCCTATATACAGGATGCCGGAAGAGCGAGATCAAGGACCTGAAATGGTCCGAGGTGGAGGGAGGCACGCTCCGGCTAGCCGACAGCAAGACCGGACCGCGAACGGTATGTCTCAGCGCCTACGCCCGCGCCGTCATCGAGCGGCAGCGGCGCGGGAACGGCCCGTTCGTCTTTCCCTCTCACGTCAATCCAGCGAGGCCCTATGGAGGCAAGCTGGCACTGTGGTACAGGATCCGGGAACGCGCCGGCCTCGCAGGCGTCCGGCTTCACGACACTCGACACACGTACGCCAGCCAGGCCGTAATGAAAGGGATCCCGCTGCCGGTCGTGGCGCGGCTGCTTGGTCACCGCCAGATGCGAATGACCATGAGATACGCCCATGTCGGGGACCGGGAGGTCGTCGAGGCGGCCGAGAGGATCGGCGCGGCGATTTCGACTTTACTCGATGGTCCCGACTGACGCGAACAAGTACGATTCGTCAGCCAATTTCTTGCACTCCATGGATGCACGCTTGCTTGGCAAAGATGTTGTGACAGTCGATCATTGTCTCTTATTGAGAATATTGCCAACTGTAGGTCCATGCCAAGGAAATTGGACTCAAGAGAGTGCGTCAACGATTTGGAACTAGGAAGCAAATGGTCCCCACCTTCGCAGGGCTCCAGCCCTGTCCTGAGCGTAAAGTCCCGGCCTGCGCGAGCGGCTCTTGAAGGCTAGAGTCTTGGATTTCGGGAATGTCGTAGAATCATTTAGATAGCAGTCTATTGCCCAAGAGAGATAGAGCATGCTCGCTCCTTTCATCCAATTGACTGCTTGACGATACCATCTTCAGGCTGCTAAGCGTGCCTAGCGGACGAATTTTGGCAAAAGGGGCTGCATGGAACATGGCCGCCATAATTCGCTACCGAAGCAACCAGCTCCAATTCGGCAGGCGATCTTCTCATGGCGATTTTGGCTGAATGGCGGCATCTTTGCGCGGAAATTGCCAAGCTGGAGCAAGAGATCCAGCGAACCTCTTTTCCGCTCCCTTCGCCGAGAATGCAGCAACTTTTGATCGTCGCGGAGGACCGTAGATTGGGCTACCACCCCGGCGCGGATGTGATTGCACTTGGAAGAGCCGCATGGTGCACTTGGTTCTGTGGGGCAAGGCAGGGCGGCTCAACGATTGCCATGCAACTGGTACGAACCCTAACCGGAAAGTACCAGCGCAACATGCGACGCAAAATCGTGGAAGTCATTCTCGCGATTATGCTGACGCGGAAAGCAAGCTCTGAAAGGCTGCCACTGTTGTACCTTTGGTGCGCATACTACGGCTGGCGAATGAACGGCTTTCCGGCCGCCTGCCGACGGCTCCGCATGGACCCCGCGCATATGGACCTGCGAGACGAAGCAGAGATTGTGGCCAGATTGAAGTATCCGCAGCCGCGTGAACCGAGCAGTGCGCGGATGAATACAATTGCTCGCCGGGGCCGCCATTTGGAGGCTCTGCTTCTGTCAGGTCGCCTGCCACGACGTTGGGGCAATGTTGTGAAGCCCGATGTTTGAAGTTCCAAAGGAAGCGGCAGCCCTGAAATGGCCCTACGCCGACGCCGAGTCGCTCATCGCCGCGGCAAAGACGGAGCGCAAAGCCCGGGAAGCCATTGCCAGGCAATGGATATCAGAGGGTGTTCCTTTTGCTTTCAAAGACTGCCCCGCGCTGTACGAGTATATTCGCGATTGGATTGGCAAGAAGCTAGATGTGCCCGCCAAGTCGGTAGCCGTGACAGGAAGCGCGTCGCTTGGCCAGTCCCTTGCACGCAAGAAATTAGGCCAGAATTTCGGGGAAGGATCAGACTTGGACTTCTTCATAGTCTCCGAGACACTTTTCCAGAATGTTTCGGATGACTTCCACAATTGGTCGGCGGATTACAAGAGTGGCGCAATCCATCCAAGAAATCCGAGAGAAGCATCCTTTTGGGACAGCAACCTGAACGAAGTTCCTCACAACATCCGCCACGGGTTCATGAACACGGATCGTGTTCCCAATTTAACCCGATATCCTACGACTCGGAGCGCAAATGAAATTATGTCAAGATTGGTCTCGTGGTGCAAAAAAAGCCAAGATCCAATAGTTCCAATGTTTCAAAGAGCGTCCATCCGATGCTACAAGAACTGGGGTAGCGTGATCGCGCAGCTGTCGCTGAATTTGAACTTCATTTCCAAGTCGAAAAACTTGCACAAGTAGAGAGACTGCTCGCCTCATGCCTCCGCGCCATAAGAAAACGTCTCGAATGCGGACTTCAAACCCTGACAGTTCTCCTGATGAACTGTGTGCTGTGTGAATGCCAGTCCAGTGATTACTGCTGAAACTTGATCGACAAAGACTTCTGGCTCCTATTGACCCACTCTTCGACGACCGCGACTCCGACTCCGCTTCTTCCACCTTGGCAGGTTTCTTGCCGGGCCAGGTGAGAACCTTGAATTAATTCCCTTGCGTGATTCTGAAGCATCAGGAAAAATCTCGATCAAACGATCAACCGCGGAATCAATCAAGTTTCGACAGACCTCCAAGACCTTGCAAAGCGCCCCGAGATCATGTTCGTTCAGGAGTCCGGTACCTCGACCATTGGGTTCAATGCGATAGAAAGAGAATGAAAGCACATGAGTGTATTGAGAAAGATAGTTCCAAAGAAAGTTGAATTCCTCCTTGTCCATTCCGAGATCTGATACAATTTCACTCCGTGACCTAATTGTCAAAGTCCTTCCTGCTAGCACACTTTTTTCGTCCGGTCATCAAGGCTTTGAAAGAACTCGCTGGACTCAAGTCGTGACCTAATTTCCTCAGCTTGCACCCGGCCAGACTCAATATCATCTTCGGACAAGATGTAAGGCAAAATCGCCATACGCTTCTTGCAATCATACATATGCATTACCTGTACATACACGCGCTGCACATCCGGATCGGAGGACGCATCTGCAAGATATCGAAAAAGCAAATATCCTTCCAAAATTGAGCGGGCGTGCGACGCAACTGTCGATATATCCCAAATTTCAAATTCTCGTTTGACCCACCGAGATCTTGGCGCAGCGCACATCAGTGACTGGGCGTGAAGGTAGATTCTGGAAAACACGTAAGTAGAGTATCCGACAGCAGGCGCCATCATTCTTTGAGAAATTGCCTGACTCACTGCTATGGCCTCACAAACCGAGGCGTCCAGATCTTTCAAACGTTGACGATAGATGTCCATTTCATGTGGCGATGTATGGCGTGAATTTTGGGATGTCAATGTATCAGGATGATGTGCTTATTTCTTTCTGATAGCCTTCCGAACGCAGTTTGCCCAATATTTCGATGGCTCTGGATGACT
This sequence comes from Boseongicola sp. SB0665_bin_10, assembly GCA_009838075.1. Classification (GTDB taxonomy): domain Bacteria; phylum Pseudomonadota; class Alphaproteobacteria; order Rhodobacterales; family Rhodobacteraceae; genus JAJEFO01. Next base: position 15,159 of record VXSG01000098.1, read on the forward strand.
GTTTGTCGGAGGGCATTCGATCTGGCACTCGAGCAGCAACGGCGAGAATCTCCCTCTCGGTGGGCGAGAGCAGTCGTCTTGTCTTGCTCCAGGAAAGCGCGTCCAACCAGAACTGTGCGCCCGCATTGACAACGGCAATCTGTGCTTCGATTCCGTTCAGTTTGTGCTGTTCCCGCCGGGCGGTCTTGGTCGCTTCATGCTGTTCCTGATTCGAAATCAGCTCATCGAGGAATGCGCGAGGCCAGCTAATGTCGAGCTTTCGAACTCTTTCCCAGCATGCCTGTTTCTTCGCCCATTCAGTCACGTTGCTGATGCCCTCTGGTGGTTGAACAAGCACCTCATGGACCTCAGAGGCAGCGACCGCAATTGAGTCGCGAAAGGCACTGCCAATGGACTGCTGCCGCCAGATGGTCTCAAACTCCACCGCACTCTTCAGGTTCGACACGTCATGGGCCAGCTTCGCGATCGTGTAGGCAACAATGTTCGCGCGATATCCACCTTGGTACCAGGACTGGTCAGACACGATGCGTTCAGTGGACTTGAATATGATCGCCTTTGCGACCGCAACACGATACCACGCCTCGTTGAAGTCATCGGGAGACCTTCTCCATGCTTGACCGACTCGTCGCGCAAAGGCCGCGAAGTTCTTCTGTGCACCCTGGCTGACCTCGTGCGGGCGTTGCTCCCAGACATTGAGGAACTTTGCAAGATCGGTCTTGGTGAACAGCTGGCTCCTGGGATTCTCGAGATCGAATTTCCGGCGTTGAGCGGCCGTTAGGTTAGCCCGGGCATCTGCGAACTGGCCGCGTGCCCGTTCGTAGAACCACTTGCTTTGTCGAAAGGTTCCGTCTGGAGAGGGCGCGAAAATTCGGCGCGAAAAGCCCTCGATGCGAATGTGGAAGGGATGATTGGCGAAAAAATCGGCAGCACTAACCCGGTTCTGGCTGTTCGCATACTCGGAGATTCTTGGCACCAATTCCGCCGCCTTGCTGGGTGTAACCACGGAAAGCTTCATCTGGACGAATGTCTTGGAAAGATCGAGCTTGCGGAGTTTCGCAACGTGAATTGAGGCGGTTGTCTGTCCACCGTTCACTATCTGAAAGTTGCGGAGGCCACGAAGCAGTAGCTGTTCTCCGTCCTTTTCCATGTCAATGTCCTCGGCAGTGGCGGTAATGCCGTTGTTGTAGGCAAAGAACATTGATGGCTGGTTCTCGAGCGTGATCCTAATTCCGCGGTTCACCTTTCCGCGCGCTTGGAGAAACACCCGAACGTTCTGTTCGAGAAGGCGAGCGCCCCATCGGTCGTAGATTTCGGCGAGGACCTGTCCTGGAACGATAGTGAGGTATGATCGATGATCTGCCTCGGACTGCTGAGCGGGCAGAATCGGGAGCGCTCCTCCGAAGTCCCGGGCCAAGTCAATTTCGATGTCTTCGCGGTCGTAGCCCACAGTTGCCTGGGCGTGGAGGCGCCTGATGTCCCAAACGCTGTAGGTGACCTTTCGACCTTCGATATCCCCAGCGGCGCGGCCGTCAATACGTTCACTGAGCTCCCTGTTGCTAATTAGCAGGAAGCGAATTCTGACGGTGCTCCGCCATCGCTGCGCGATGAGGTCGGCCAGCCCGAAAGCCGGACTGGTTTCTTCCAGCGCATCCCGCCAGCGCTCCTCGAGGGCTTGGCGCAGGTAGTTGGAAAGGCGTCGGAATGCGGCGTCCATCTCGGTGCCAGTAAGTCGGCCAACCTCTTGGGCCGGCTGAAAATCGAGAACGATCAGGTTCAGGGTCCCTGCCGTCTCGGCCGGGTCGCCTCCGTAGCCGTCGACGCGAATTCCCTTGGCGGGCGCCCGGTAGGCTACCCTGTCAGCAGAATCGAGCTCGCCGGCCTCCATGAGCTGCTCGCAGGACTTCTGGAAGAACACATCCTCCACGAACTGGCCGTCCGCATCGGATTCCGCGAGCAAGTCCTGAAAGAACTCGCGAGCAAACTCGTCAATTTTCATCGGTTTCTCCGGATATGGACTGAGCCAGAACAGTCATGTCGACCCGAAAGCTCTCGCAGCGGGGCAGGATAACCGAATATTGCACATCATCGACTCCCGGCTGAAACATCGACGGCGCAATTCGCGGAAAGCCTTCTTGGACCTCATACAGCGACGCGTCTCCGATCAGGAGCGGGTTGTCGGAATAGTCGTCGCTCCAGTCGAACCCGGCCGCATTCAGGCGCTCCTCGAACAGCATTGCCGAGGAGAGGTCCGATGAAGCGATAGTGTCGCGAACGCGGGAGGCAACATCGGTTACCGTCACTGAAGATGAATCGCCCGGAGCGCCGGATACCTCAACGGTGTAAAGGAACAGGCGCGCCGTTCCCGCAGTATCAAGCTGCTGGGCAGAGGAAATCCTGACGCAGGGCACATGGGGGGAATGGGCCTTTGCTTCGATGCCGATCCGACCGATCATGAAATCCTTCTGCGCGCGATTCGGTCCCGCCCATGCCAGAACGGCGTCAGCAGGCCCCAGTGAAGGGATGAGCTGGCGCTCCAGCACGCAAAGCTCGCCTACGAGGCCTTTCTGCTCCTCCTGGCTCAGGCGCGGGTCTCCACCTCCCCTCAGCAGGCGGTGCCACCGCCATGTGCGGGCGAGAAAGCGCTCGGCGGCTTCTTGCTCGGTTCGCGAGGCTCGCGTTGCGTCGACGACATCAAGGCAGAAACGGTGGAACACCTCCCTCTGCTCTCCCTCCGTGAGCCGAATGACGAGGCGTTCTCCAAAATGCTCCTCCGTCGGCTGGGACTCGACTTTGAGGCCACGCAGCCTGGGCAGACGTCGCGAAGGACGGTGCTCAGAATTGTTCTGGAGGATGAGGAGGCAATGGCTCTGGCTGTCCAAGCCCCAGTAGATTCCCCAAGCGTGACTTCCCGTTTCCGGAATGCGTCGCGCATTGATTCCGACATCCTCGGTCGGCAGACCGATGCCTGCCCACGGGTCTTCAGAAGTCATCGTCGTCGTTCTCGTCTTCGTCCGAATCATCGTCACCGTAGTGCTCCTGAAACCAGGTCGTGTTCACGACGTATTCTACCGTTCTCTCGGCAAGCTCGGTTTTTGGGAAGCTGATGCTCCACGCCGCCACCGGATTTCCCTTGCTCAGGTCGTCGTCTTCCTTGCCAATCGCGAGAAGATGGATGACGAGCAAGGGCTTGGTGCGGCCCTTGGTGTAGATCCAGTCCGGGTAGTTCATGTTGCCGCCGGGAGATGGCGACCTGCTCGCGTCGTATTCGCTTTCGGCCGCCTGGACCTGCGATTCGGTCAGTCCCACCTTGGTTATTCCGCGTGAGCTGACTCTCTGCTTGTTTGTTACCATCAGCATCGATCTGTCGCTGCGCTTGCCGGGAGTGCGGCGCTGACATACGAGCGGAAATCCCACGCGGTGGTCGACGAGGGACCGATCATTGCGTCGCTGGACGCCCGCGAAGAGAACATCCCACCGGCTAAGTTCACTTTTTGCCCTGAGACCGATGTAGCGTCGAACCGGGTCGCTCTCGGTGGTAGGAGAGCCCGGATGGTTCCTGAAGGCGCTCAAGAATTCGTCGACGAGATCCGCCGGAACGTCCCGCACGAGGCGCCCGCCATTGACGACTTCTCCGTTCTCTGGAGCTTGGTCTTCGGCGCGCATGGCGTCGGCGAGGCGCACGGCGGCACCGAGGTTCGCTTGGAGCGTCTTTTCGTCACGATGAAGGATCGCGGTTTCTACGAACTGGTTAGCAAGGCCGATCAAGACCGTGTGGTGTTGGCCGGAACCCATCTTGTTGCGGGCCGTGACTACCAGCGTGTCGGGATGACTGCGTACCTTCAGGCCGAAGTCCCTAGGTGTCGCGTTCGCGCTTTGCATGCGCGCAAGTTCGTCGCGAAGTTCATCGATGGATTCGGCAATGTGGTCGTACCAGCCCTGGGCCTCCTCTGGCATCCACACACGGCAAAGATCGTCATAGCCATCGCGATACCCGAACCAGCGCCCCATCTGGAACAGGGTGTCGTACATCATCGACCGTCGAAGGAAGTAGCTGACGGTCAAGCCTTCGAGCGTGAGGCCGCGCGACAGGGAGAGCCCGCCCACCGCAATCACGTTCAGGCCAGATGCCTCGTGCTCGGCATAGTCAAGCGAACCTGCGGCGCGGCTGTTAATTTCGACAATGCTGACAGCACTGACGCTTGCGTGCAGCTGCACCTGAATCTGTGACCACGAAGTGCCGCAAACGCCATCATAGTGCTCCTTGTAGACACGTTTCAGTTCCGCAATTTCCGGATCTTCAAGGGCCTCGTTGAATGGTCTAGCACCATTTATTCTGACGCTCGCCGCGATCCGGTCGACGAAGGACTGTATCTCGTTGCGGACTTGCTGCTGCACTGCCACGAAACGCGACACGTTCACGAGCATCGAGTTGTGGGCGCGTTCCTGTCCGCGTGCCAACCTGATGGCCCGAGCCAAGACGAAGACGCGAACCGCATCCTGCAGGCTTGCCGGCAAGCCGGTGACAGCGTGGTCGATCTTGTGCGACGTCGGCAACAGGTCCTCGTAATCGTCGACATCCCGTAGGACGGTGTCCGCAGGGTCCCTGAACACTCGGGCCGCTCCGAAATAGTTGGTGGGGGGATCAAGACTCACGATAAAGTCGCGAGGGAAGAGGTCGTGTCCCGCCATCTGGTCTTCGGAGTCGGGGTCGATGAATATGTTTGCGAACGGGGTGGCCGTGTAGCCCACGTAGTTGCTTCGCTCAAACAGGTCGAGAAGTTCCCGGATCTGCCCGTTGATCCGGGAAATCTCGTCCATACGGTGCTTGATGTTGATCGAGGCGTTGTCCGCCTCGTCATCTATCAGAAGCATGGGCTCTTGGATTGTGTCGGTGCCCAGCAGCGCGTTGTGGGTCTTCAGCCAGTCGATCAGGTTTCGGAGCGTGCTCGGATTCTTCTTGATCACGAAGACTGCCGGCTGACTGAGGTTCTGCAGGGGGACGTTCAGGCTTTCCGCGATGCCCTTGTGAAAGTCCCTGTGGGAAGTGGTGAAGGCGCTGGGCCTATGGCGGGAGTCGTACCGGCCGACGCCGAGGACTTTCTGCTTCAGGGGCTGGCGTCGCGAACCGGCAGTGCTGCTGAACCCGATGAAGCCCTCGTCAACGCGTCTCTGGGTCTGGTCTCGCAGCTTGTTCTGCAGTCCGGCGATTATGATGATGACCCGATAGCCTGCATCGGCGGCCTTGGTTACGACGCCGATGTAGTTTGCCGTCTTCCCGGACTGCACATGACCCATGACCATGCCCCGCCGATCCCACATGCCGGGCCTTTCGGGGTTTTCGAGCAGCCCAAGAATCCTGTCCGTCACGTTGCCCAATCCGCCGAGAACTTGGCCGGACAGTCCCTTTTCGGCCATGAGACGGCGATAACGGTTCCAGTAGTAGAAGTCGATGCCGGAGCGTGCGCCATCGAGCCATGGCTCGAACTCGGGATCCTGCAACGCGGCGCCGTCGGTCATCCTGACTCCATGGACGGTCTCGAACTCCAGCGCGAGCTCCTCTGCCTCTGCATCGGTCACGCCAGGACAGGCCGGACGAGCTTCGGCGATGATCTCCCGAATGCGGGACTGCGTGGGCAGTTCCAGAGCAAGAAGACCTTCCACCATTATCCTTAGTCGGTCGATTTCGTTCATAGATCCTCACTCTCCACTGCGCCTTTGCGGATGTCATTCAAAGCTCTTGAAGTCTCCTCCCATCGGGTGCGGAAGGGATCGGCGGAGCGCATCCATTCCTCGATCTCGGTCGGCGATTGCCCTCGTCCGCGGAGGATGTGCCACATCGACGATGCAATGATTCGCAGATCTTCCGACCCCATTCTGGATGGCCTGACTTCCTCCGGACTTGCACTGATGTCGACATGCAACGCCTCAAGAGGAAACGTCGAGGCGAGCAGGCGCAGAATCCGTTCGAACTCGCGCGTCATTGCTGGGTCAAGATCGTCCCTGAATGTGGAAATTACGGGATTTTCCTCGTCAATCCGATAGGAGATGTGGTTCTTGTCCTGCACTCTTCTCCAGACGGGTAGTCGACTCGATTCGGTCAGCTTGGTGCCTCGACCCGTATAGGTTCGGCGGGATGGAACGCCGATGCGCTCGATGATCCTGCGCAGGCGGTCACGGACGGCGGCCGGCGGCTGGGCAGAGGCTTTCTTGACGTCGATCTTCCAGTCGGCATCAAGGGTGTTGGGAATGTCGATGCCGACTCGGGCGAGCTTCGTCAGCTCCAACTGCCGGGCGAGTCGGAACCAAGTGCCGTGGACGATTAGGCGTCGATTGCGATACAGGTAGAATCCCTGATTGCTGACATAGCCTTCCGGTCCGGCGAACCTCTTCCATTCGTCGGCGGTGACCTTGTCGTGGTGCGGCAACGTGACCGGCCAAATCCTGATCTCGCCGCTGTCGAGGCGGACCGTCTCCTCCGTGTGGTGCTGGGTTGCCGGGTGGTTCGAGTTGAAGGGGTCAAATGGCCGCAGTTCACGATCGTTCATCGAGATTGCCAGTCGGCGACCTTCCCGGCCGGAGAGGAACCGGTGAAAGACAAATTCGATGTGAGTTGCTGCCTCGTCAAGCTGCCGCACAAGATCGTGTCTCCCGTCCTGACGTTCAGGATCTACAAGGCGATCGAGTTTCTCCCAGACGACCAGGGTACCGTCATCCCGCAGTCGTTCGACCCAGCGGATAGATTCTGCGCTGTCCGGTATTGTGACGACCCACCGGTCTCGCTCCGCAACCTTGTCGAGGTCCCATGTCGCGCAGGAGACGATCGAAGCCTTCCGAGTCACTAACGTAAGGCGCCGGCATTGCGAAAAGGATGCAGTCTTCAGACCGAGACCGAAACGTCCAAGGTCGGTCGCCGAACGGGTCTCAAGAGGGTTTCGGGCTCCTGGCCTCATCGCCTCGAACAGTTCGTCCCGGGTCATGCCGACGCCGTCATCGAGTACGCCGATTGCGGGCGCTGCATGATGCGTATCTGCGAACAGGCGTATGCTGGAGGCCCCTGCGGTGATCGAGTTGTCGATCACGTCGGCAAGTGCGGTTCGCAGCGAATAGCCCATGTCGCGGAGACTCTCTGTCATAGAGGACGCGCGTGGAGGGAGTTCGAGCTCCATCTACCGAGGATCCTCGATCATGAGCCGTCCGCGCTCATCAGTGAAGTATTGATTGGCACGGCAACGGATCGCTTGCGAGCACTCGCAGACCGACCTAAATTTGTCCTTTTGGCGGTCGGGACGCAGTGATCGAGCAACTTGCTGAGTTCCCGTGCGATCTGCCACGCGAGATAGGGCGGGACTGCATTGCCGACCTGCACGTACTGCTGAGTGCGACGGCCGTGAAAGAAGTAGTTGTCAGGAAACGTCTGAAGGCGCGCAGCCTCGCGGACCGTGAGGCTGCGGCACTGGGCCGGATCGGGATGGATGAAGTAGTGCCCGTCCTTCGATATGTGACTCGTGATGGTCGTGGCGGGGTGATCGCGCAACTGCACCCTGAATCGGTCCTCGAACTTTCCCGTGTTCCAGCTCTTGTGGTTGGCGGCGAGCGCCCGCGGGAATTCACGGGCTCTAGGTGACCTGCCGAAGGCAAATGCAAAGGCCGCAGCATAGAGATACCGCGCAATGTCCTCGTCAATGTGCCCCCTGGTCTCGTTGTTGGGAAGCCGGGTGAGGTTGCGATCCACGATCCAGTCGCGCAGGGCGGAAGGGCACGTATCCGGGACACCGGTGCTCCCCTGAATCTCACGAAAGGGCAGCGCCGTACCCGTCGTCGACGCTAGCGCACCGTCAAGCGCCACCTGGAATTGCCGCTCAACATCTGAAGGCATGGACCGCATGTGCCTAATAACCAGCTGGCGCGCCTTCTTCAGGACCTTTTGCCAAGAGCCGCTGCTGTCGTTCCAGCTGAGCCGGCTGCGAAGCATCGGCATTGCGCCGATGACGTCATGAACGGAGGCAGCGGCATCACTTCGATCTAGCATTGGCAGCAGGTCGCGATTCAGGCTCGACGCGACGTCACGTCGAATGCAGACGACGAATACGCGGTGACGCCTTTGCGGTATCCCGTGCTCCTCTGCGCGGACGAGGAAATCCTCTGGCCTCAACCCCTCGCTCCATGACCTAGATTCATCTGAGGGTGCAACGGAATAGAGTCGGTATCGGTCCTTTCCGCCGGCATTCGCGAGCGTGTCCATGACGTCGGAGAATATCAGTCGACCGTCGTGCCTGGCGGAAAGCATGCCTCTGACATTTTCCAATACTGCGATTGCCGGCTGGAGGCGTCGCAGCACTTCTGCGTAATCCAGATAGAGCGATTGCCGCTCATCGCTTGCAGGATCATAAAACGCGTTGCCGGCGTTCCGGGCTCGGCCTGCGAGCGAATAGGACTGACAGGGCGGCCCACCGAGAAGCACGGTCCTGCCGCCGTGGAGGGCGCGAATCTTGCCAATGCGCTTTTGGACGAAGGACTTTGCTTCGGATGTGCCGAGCGTCAAGCACCGCGTCTCGTCGCCGGCTTCCTGCCATTCTCGCGGGTAGAGGCTGGCCCAGTCCGGTTCGTGAGGTGCGTCCCCGTTCAGAAAATCGTAGTACTCTGCCGGGAATCCAGACGGGAACTTTCGGAGGAAGCCACGCAACAGCAACGTACGATGGGCGATCGGCTCCATCTCGACCGACAGAACGATCTTGAAGCGAGGGCTCCCACAAGGTCTCTCCAAGGAGGCGAAACCTTCGGCAAGGCCGCCCGGGCCTGAGAAAAGGTCGACGACGGGTATGTAGTCAGTCATGCCAAGGAGGCCGAAGTTCTGCATGACGAATGCTGGTCGCCGGACTGGCAATGGCGAGGCGCAGTCCGCGTGCCGCGAAACCGGGACAAAGCAGGAACTGATCCATGCGGACGGCATCACGATCCATTGTCGGTGCCCTCGCATGCCAGCGTTCGGTTTCCGCTATGTTTCGCACGACAACGGCACCATCCTTGATGTTCTCTCAAGCATCTCTTGGAACGTGCGAACGGTGCCGCTCTTTTCACGGAACGCAGTTTCGCCCGTGATCGACTCGACTGATCGAACCGCTAAGTCGCGAATGATAGGGAAACTGACACCTTGGCCGCGAATCCGGAGATGGCGATTCGTCGCGCGTTGCAAACGCTCGGTCTCCGATACAGAGTTCATGATTGGAAGTTCGCGGGAACGTCCGACTTCATTTTCCGCCGGTTCGAAACTGTCTGTCTCGTTCACGTCTCCCTCTCAAATAGGCATGTAAATTTCCCATATGTGACCTTCCCTGCCACACGGTTGGACCATTGGCCAGCGAAATTCAGCAGCACGATGGTGCACGAGCGTCCGGCAAGAGCGGCAACAGTCAAATCATCACCTGCCTGAGGACGAATTCGACGATGCAACTGCGCCGGAGCCCCTCCGTCAACTTGTCTGCAGAGGTTCACGATGAACCGGTTCCACTACGCCCTTGCGCACGAGAGCGAACTCTCGCATGGTCGAACCCGCCTGAACGGCAAACGCAAGATCAAGTTGAATGAAGAAGCCGAATCGCCCTAGCCAGTCCCATGATTCTCTGTTCCCATGAATTGAGAGCCATCCTAGGACCGGACAGTTGGCATGCCACCCAAAGCGAGTTTACGGCCAGTTACTGACACATCGGGCTGCACGCCCTTGACCCTACGGCGAGATGAGGCACAATCTAACCTGCTTGGATGGCGCTTAAGGAGGTTCCCATCCGTTGCCATGCAGGAGTTCAGGCATCTCTCATGCCCAAGACGCTTCGTAAACTTGCCGTGGGTATGTGGACAACTACGGCGTCCCCGTTCGTGCCACACTTCGCATCCTGCTACTCATTAGGACGCCAAGGGAACTAAAGTTGACAATTCGTATCCGATAAGCTGTTCACATGGAAATAGACGACAAATTTCGAATAAGTTCCCATCTAAAGGACATCATCGGGCGAGATCTGGTCACAAACGAATATGTCGCGATATTTGAACTCGTAAAAAACTCTTTTGATGCGGCGGCCAATAGAATTGATATAGAGTTCGATCCAGACCGTCAGAGACTCTCAATATCCGACGACGGTCACGGAATGTCGAGTGATGATATTCGTGAGAAATGGCTTTTCGTAGCCTACTCGGAAAAGGCCGACGCCCAGACAGACAATTACCGAGATAAGATAAAGCCGGGCGGACAGTTTGCAGGAAACAAGGGCATCGGCCGCTTCGCCTGCGATACGCTGGGTGAACGATTGTCAATGTATAGCAGAGCAAAATGTGACGGCCCCATTGCAACATTGAGCGTCGATTGGACTCTCTTTGAAGAGAACAGCCAAGATGAATTTCAAACCATCAATGTGGAACGAGGATACGTGTCCGAATTTCCAGAGTTGACCCATGTTGGCCCACCAGAAGAATGTGGAACTGTCTTAGTGATTGAAGGTGCACGACATCGGTGGGACGGGGATCGAATTATTCGACTTAGACGCGACTTGGCAAAGCTAATAGATCCCTTCGGCACAACGGATACCGTGGAGGTATACACTTGGCTTGTAGACGGTGCCTTGACCCAAATTCAAGATGTTGATGGCTTAGTCAGGAATGAAATTTCGGATCTTCTTGAGGAGAAAACAAGCCGCATCGAAGTTCACATACGTGAGAACGAAATCTCTACTACGCTTTGGGATCGCAACCGCAAGATCTACGAATTGCGGGAATCCTCCCCGTACGACGAGCTTGAGGGCTGCGAAGTCCGCGGCATGATATATTACCTGAATCGATCTGCGAAGCACACTTTCACAAGTAGAATGGGCGTCCAGCCAGTTAAATTCGGAAGCGTGTTTCTTTTCTTGAACGGCTTTCGTGTCTTTCCCATTGGCGAAGAGATGGACGATACATTGGGACTTAGTCGACGGAAGCAACAGGGCCAGTCCCGATATCTTGGCACGCGGGACGTATTGGGCAGAGTTGATGTACTTGCTCCTCCGAAAATGTTCCGAGAGGTGTCAAGCCGTGACGCCGGACTTGTTGCAGATGCCCGCAGTCGGGCCCTGTATGACGCCATCAGGCGGCACATGATCTTCCGCCTTGAAAGATATGTCGTTGGCGTGAACTGGCAGGACAAGCTCGATCAGGATCGCGATACGCCGGTAGGGCTTGAAACAGATAGTGCCAGAGCCAGAATTCTTGACGTCATAGGATCCCTTGCGAAGACAAGCGATGTCGAAGTCGTCTATTTTGACGAGGATGTAGTTCGAGTCGCGGATGATCCCGAAGCTACTACGGAGGCAACTCTCCGGGCGATGTCCGCTTTGGCGGAGAGTCGCGGAGACGAAAAGCTGCTTGGGCAGATTGAGCAGGCTCGTCGACGGATTGAGGAACTTGAAGCATCCAGAGAGGAAGCCAGGGAGTTCGCTCGGCGTGCGCTCGAAGAGCGCCAGCGTTCCGATGCTCGGATTGCCGCGCTGGAAAGGCAAGCCGCCTTTCTGGGGAGCAGTCGTGACATAGATGTTGAACGTGTTCAGCTCTTGATGCATCAAGCCGCGATTCATGTTGGGCACCTAAAGTCCGCCATTGCCAATGCCGGCGTAGAGGTGCGGCGTGCCCTTTTGACGATACAGGAGCCCGACGACTCCACCAGTTCAGATGAGGTGCAAGACTTGCTTGCAGCCATCCGCCAACGTCTCCGCCGCGCCGGAACATCTCTTTCAGGTGCCACCCTGTCCAGTGACCGCCTGCGTGCGTTGCTTTCCTTTGCCCCGAACATCCGTGTCGACCTCGAGACCGACCGCGTAGACGGCGATCTACTCAAGTTCCTCAGAGAGTATTTCGAAGTCCGGCTGGAGGGAATCTCAGGGATTCCGGATACCGAGCTTGATGCCGACGGCTTGTCTCTGAACTGCGAATTCTCCCCTGTGGACATCGCCGTCGTCGTTGACAACCTGCTGGACAATGCGCACAAGGCGAAAGCAACCCGCCTGGAACTCCGTGCAAAAAGGAAGGGACCGCATGCCCTTACGATTCACGTTGTCGACGATGGACTTGGCATCAATCAATCCAACTTGGATGCTTCAAAGATCTTCGAGCGGGGCTACTCTGGATACAAGGACGGCACTGGCCTCGGACTCTACAGTGTCAAGCAGATACTGGAAGGAATGGGAGGATCAATTGAGCTTGTCGGCGATGGATCACGCGCCGATTTTGAAATTATGCTGCCCGGAGATGTCCAATGAACCTTGACTTTGGAATTTTGTGGATTGAAGACTACTATAATCAGGAAGAAGAGGCTACACTTCGGAGGCGGGTGAACGAAGCTGGGTTTAATCCAGATATTGAAACCATGCCGAATGGCGAAGGTATAGATGACAAGGCGAGGGAGAATAACCTATACAGTAGATTCGATTTCATACTTCTTGACTACAAGCTAAGGGACGAATTTGGGGATGTATTGGCGCCAACTATACGTCAGAAATTCCCTTCAACGACCATTCTGTTCTATTCCGGGACGCTTTCCCAAGGCGAATTGCGTGATCTGATTGCGAAGCAAGGAGTTGAGGGTGTTTTTTGTAGTACCCGAAGTGGGTTTATCGAAAGGGCCGGAGATCTAATCGCGCAAACAGCAAATTCACTTAAGAGGCTCTCAGGAATGCGCGGGCTTGCTATGCAGGTAGTCGCGGAATGTGATGAGTTGATGCGTTGCGGAATACAAACAATGACACGCCGATGTGATGACTGCGGAAATTTGGTTCAAAAACTGGATGAAAGCGTTCTCATCTTTTTTGAGGAAGCCAAAGCAAAGTACGAGCAGGCAATGGATCAGTCACTTGAAGATCGACTCAAGTCAAGATCAGTCGATAGCGGAAAACTCCACAAACACTTCCGACGACTCACGCGGAAAATAGCTGCAAATGGCGGCGTTTTGGGGCTCGATGGCATTGCAATAGATCGGCTCCGCGAGTTGCGGCAGAGTACTGCTCAGTACGACGAGGCAGTTCTCTATGTGCGGAATGTACTTGGACATGCAAGCGAGTCGAAAGGACCAGATGGATGGGTGTTAGAGGGCGCAGATTTCAGCCTTGCCGACTTCCCGGTCCTGAGACAGACATTTGCTGAACACATCGACGCGTTTCGAGCGATGATTGAGATCATTCAAACGCTTGACTGCGAGCAGTCCGAGTAGCATCTCTCCGAGCGCCTCGGCAAGAAGTGGCGGCACTGCGTTCGCAACTTGCGTGAACCTGGGGCATGCGTATCGTCTCCGCTTCCCACCGGACGTGTAGGGCCCGCAGAAGGAAAACCAGTCCGGGAAGCTCTGTAGCCGAGCATGCTCGCGCACGGACATTGAGCGAGGTTGAGAATAGTGAACAAGATCGTCTGGCAAGGTACTGACGGTTGGTGCTGGCGCGTCGGGGTCTAACGGGGTTGTTGAGCGCTTTCGAAGCCCAAGTTTCTCGCGGTCCTTCGGGCGAACACAAGTCCCCCGTTCGCAAGTGTTCAAAATTTCCTGCATGCGATCTATGGCTGCCAGGCTATGCCGGGCAAGACGCATGTCCGAAACTTCTTCCGAGCTGTGCCTACGCATCAGCTTCTGGTATGGGCTCAAGCGAACGTCATCGCGTCTCTTGAGTGTCTTGAAGCCAAGGTGCCCCCATTCTACATCGAGCTGTTTTTCGCAACTTGAGGTGCAAAAATCGGACAGAGCATCCCGAGCGGAAGTAGGAGTCGGCCCTAAACCGCGATTCTCGAGGAAGCTTCGTCTTTGGACGCGCAATCTTTCCATCGGATCAATTCCGGGAAGGCTGCCAATTGGGGCGGCAACAAGAATGAAGCGTGGGCGCCGTTGCGGTATGCCCCATTCTGAGCAATGAATTATTGCATCCCAACACTGATAGCCCAATCTGGAGAACTCGTTCCGAACGTAGTCAGCGTAAGTTCCAGCTACATTATGTTTCATCGATACAAAGCCGCGAACATTTTCCAGTAGTGCCAAATGAGGACTGAGTGTTTCAACGTATTGCAGATACACATCGACCAGCTTGCTTCGCGGATCATCGGGATGCCGCAGCCCGTTTGTGGTGAATCCTTGGCATGGTGGTCCGCCGGCCAACAGGTCAATTTTACCCGAAAGACTCGAAATCTCTTTGAAGTGCCTTGCGAGGATGTCTTCTGCGCGCCACGCGCGACGCTCGATCCAACGCGGCCAACCATGCTTGGACCGGCGTTGCCCCAACAGGTTTCGTTCATATGTTGCGAATGCATCTGCATTGCCTTCGACGCCTAGAACTACTTCAAAGCCTGCCGCACCTAGGCCGAGCGACAGCCCGCCACATCCTGCAAATAAGTCTATGCACTTCGGCGACATGCACAGACTATTGCACTCGCAGTGCGAAATGTCCAGGATGTTTTGCCGTGGAGCGGCATGTGCAATGTTGAGCACTCCCTAGAATTGACGGTTCGCCTCCATGCTGTCGAGGCCAGCGCTGGGATCTTCCGATGTCAACCGTCCGAGATTGCCCTATCTGGACCAGCCGCTTCATTGCGCCGCCAGCCGGCGAATCTCGTCTGCTGCACCCAGAACAATCAGGAGCGACAAGACTAGCCCCCAGGACCGAAGCTCGCGTCGCACGCCTTCGACGCCGGACAGAACGAAGTCCAGAATACCCGCGCAACGCTCCAGCCAGCCGGAGCACTCGAAGACTACGTTCCTCGTTGACACCTCCATCTTCCACACGCCCGCCGCTGTAGTTTCGTCTGCCGCCATCGTTGCGCGCATCTCGGACACCAATTTGTCCGCCCGGTCTGCTGCAGCAGGCGTCGTCTGGACCTCTTAGGACGTGCACGGCGATTTGCCGTTTCCCGCTGCAAGTCCAGCATCTCCTGCTGCAGGAGGCCGCCATGCCCCTGTCGGCCTCGGCCATTCGTGTAACCTGCTCCAGTTCCCCGGCCGCGCCCGGCCATTCCAAGTTCGATTGACTTGAACTTCCTCTCTTGTCCGAAATTCCATCGGAACCTATCCACCGCCGAAACGGCCTTCGCGACGGGTCGTTCTCCAACTCAGACTGCCCGAACCCTGGGGCAGGGCTCACAGAGCTTCCGGCCCGTGCTCGATCCATCCCCGTCGCCTGTGGCTCGAACGCGGCCGGTGGCAGCCCGAATGTTCTCGAAGCCCGTCGACGCCATAGGTTCAACCTCACGCCTGAATGGATTCGCCATGGTCGCCGCCGCATCCCTGTCCTACGTGGCCATCACAATCCACGGTGTCGTCCACGGCAAAAGGAGCAAGACCGTCTGCATGCGACTTGAGAGCTAAGAAGAATTGTTGCGATCGATCTTGAAGCAAAACAAATGGCAAGGGAATGACTCCCAACTGGTTTCTCCCCCGTCGACGCTTCACGCAATTGGACGAATTCTGTGCTCTGGTGGGACAATCCGCCATGCGAAAACGGCATCCGGAACCGGAGATAGTTCCTGAGCCCACTGTCTCAATTCAACTCTCGTGAATTCGTTGACATCCTCAGATACAATGATCTTTCGATTCTGGCTTTGCCGACGAAGCGTCACGACCTGCATACCGATGAAGTATGTCCGATGTTCATATCCATTGTAGTCGGGATTGTTTGCCACTCCGCGTTTGACCTCGGTAATTTGGTCGATCAGCCTTCGCCAGGAAACCGCGACTCTCTTGGGGACTCTTATGAGCCGTCCATTGTCAAGCCCTCTTCCGTTGCCGCTTCGAGG
>VXSG01000007.1 GCA_009838075.1 Boseongicola sp. SB0665_bin_10
CCCTCACCCCCTGCACCCCATGAGCACCGGGAGCACCGATGAGCACTTGAACACACGATAACCGTGAGCACTACGATCCTCTGACAACCCCCTCATTTCCAATGAATATTGCCAGGTGCCTATTCCAACTCAAATATTGTATTGACACCATATGTGTCTAGTTTACATGTTGAGTTGGCATTCTTTGATTGATACTCAAACAACAAATAATTTATTAAGTCCTTGATTATAAATGATTTCATGATATCTTTTGGGACAACGGGCGATCAAGCCGTATGTGCCGGTTCCACACAGCACACTTCGGCGCGCGACACAGCTCCGATGGAACCATGTGCGCACTGAGTCGTACCGCAGGGCCGGGCGTCCAAACCCCGGCCCGAACTCAGAACCGGACGACAGGAGACAAAGGAAATGGCAACAAACAGCAAGAAGCGCCGAAACAAGATCGCACGCCAGAAACTGCGTATGCGAGATGCGCTGTGGCCCAAACTTGACGAGGCGACACTCTGGTCACGCGAACGATTCGACGGTTGGCTAAGCGTACCGCGGCCAATGCCGCTGCTAATGAGGATCATGGACAGCCTGTCCAAGGGCAAGCCGGTTTCCTCGACCTATCTGGACCTGTGGTGCCGGACCTATGACGATTCTTTCATCATCGCGAACAAGGACCGTGAGATGGCGTTTTTCTCGGGGTTTACCGGAGAGCGTGCCGTGCGCACCTGGACGATGCGCATGCGAACCCTCAAGGATCTCGGTTTCATCGACATAAAGGACGGACCCAACGGGCCGATCAGCTATGTGCTGATCTTCGACCCCTACGCCGTCGTGCTCCAACTCCATGAAGACAGCAAGGTCAACGAATCCCTCTTCAACTCGCTTACCCAGCGGATGATCGAGATCGGTGCCCAGGACATAAGCGAACCACCTAAAGAGCAACAAGCGAAGTCCCGTTCGACAGGCAACCGTCGATCGAACCGAAAGCCAACCACATGAGAGGTGATATGCAGAATCTGATCGCAGAAAGCGATTCGGACAATCCAGCGGACGCGACGATTGGCCGAAACCCCGCCGTTGCGCAGACCAACTTCGAACGGCTGATCCAGCATCTGCCCGAAGGCAGCCTTTCCGCGAAGCTTGTCGCTGCCTACGCCGCGCCGGCCAACGCAACACCCGACGATGCTGTCGCCAAAGTCGCCGCGACCCGTCTCAATGAACTGAAGCGAATCCATGACGACACCGAAAATCAACTGGATTGAGATCCAGGGCTTTCGGGCATTCGGCCGGAGGGGACAGACCCTCTCCTTCGGTTCGGCACTTGCCGCAGTCTGGGCGCCCAACAGCCAAGGCAAGACCAGTCTTGCCGAGGCGTTCGAGTTCCTGCTGACGGGACAGATCGTTCGCCGACAGCTTGTTGCCAGCACCAGGGACGAATTCGCCGATTCCCTGCGCAACGCCCATTTGCCAGCCGAAATGTGCACCTTCGTCGAGGCGGTCATTACCGGAACCGACGGCAAGTCGCACAGGATCAGGCGAACGCTGATCTCGGACTATGCCAAGCGGAAAGACTGCCAGTCGGCCCTGCAGATTGACGGCAGGGACGCGACGCAAACCGACTTGGCCACCCTCGGAATATTGCTTTCCCAGCCACCTCTTGCCGCACCGGTCCTTGCCCAACACACGCTTGGCTACCTGTTTTCGACCGGTCCACAGGAACGGGCCACGTACTTCAGGAGAATCCTCGAGGTTACGGACCTGGAAGTGCTTCGCGGCGCGGTCGCGGCGCTCGAAGCCAGCTGCAAGCCGGATGACAGCGACCTGCAGTGGACCCGGCTTTCGTCCGCCACCGCAATCGAGACCGCGGAGCCAATCCTGTCGCCTCTCAACGCAGGCGTCCCAACGCCCAAAGGTCTAGCCGCCGTGATCGACGAAGCCATCACAGCCATCCTGACCGCGGCCGACCATCCATTGCCAATGGCACCTGTCCAACGCTTGGCTGCGCTCGAAGAGTTGTTACAGGAACGACGGGCAAAGACCTTCCCAATCAACGGATTCGAAAGGAAACCGCTTGCCGACTGGAACGAACCGACCAAGGAAGAATGGGATAGTCTCGATTCCTTCCTTGCCGAACGCGAAACGGTCGACGAAGAGACGCGCCGCCTCACCGCTCTGTTCCGGGAGGCATTGGCCATCCCGGAGGTGGATGCCGCGACGCGCCCCATCGACTGCGTGCTGTGCGGGGTCGAAGGCAGCCTGACGCCAGAGCGCATCGCCCATATCCGATCACGGGCGCAGGAAACCGAGAGTTTCCAGGCTGCCCGAACAGCGGCGATGGACTCTCTGCGCAATCTGGTCACATCCGCTCGCGCCCTCGATGCCGCCGCCGCCGCCGCCCCCAACTTCCTCTCCATGTACTCGAAGGAGCGCCGGAAAGCGGGCTTCCGGATCGAACGGATTCGAGCATTGCTCGACCCAAGCGCATCCGTCGCAATTGACATCTGGCTCGCGTCAGTGCGGAGCCTTGCGCGTGCATGGGCGACCACCAAGACCATCGCCAAGGCCCTCGCTGCGGAGATTGACGACAAATTGGAGGACCTGGACGCCCTGGACGATCCCCAGACCCTAAACTCGAAGTTCAGTGAAGCCGCCGACGCCTTCGGCGGACTTGCCGACGCCATGAAGCAATATGTCAAGGCCGAAGGTGCCCTATTGGAGCAGATTACCGCAGTCGTCGACGCAGCCAGTGAAACCGTCGGCTGGCAGGAGCTCATCGATGCGGCCCGGGATCAGGACGCGCTTCGCGCAAGCCTGGTCGAACGCAAAGCCAGAGTTTCCCTGCAAGGGGAACTGAAGGCGGCCCTGCGCCAGATCGACAGGGGCAACGAGCTGGTCCTGGACGACAAGTTTGCGCATTTGAGCGGAGGGATCCAGCGCTGGTGGGACCTGTTGCGCCCAGACGAGCCGACATTCTTTTCTGCGGTCAGGCCCCGCAAACAGGCCCGACGCACCGTCGACTTCAAGGCCGGTCTTTCACTGGATGCAGACCGAATTGCGCCAAAGGTCCGGGATGTTGTAGCAGTGTTCAGCCAGTCGCAGCTTCACTGCCTGGGTCTCGCCCTGTTCATAGCCCGTGCCCTGCACGAACGCACCGGTTTCATCGTCCTCGACGATCCCATCCTCAGCAGCGACGAGGACTATCGGGCCAATTTCCAGGCTGCGGTCCTCGAAGAACTGATCGGCGCCGGTGTTCAGGTGATCGTCCTCACTCAGGACCGGAAGACATGGAAGAACCTTGAACACCGATATCTGCACGAGAGCATCGACATGTTCCAGATGGAACTGACCAACCGGGCCGACGGCACTTCGGTCACCAATTCCGGGGACGACCTAACGGCCATGCTCACACGCGGCGAACTGCTGGCAAGAGGTGGTCACCCAAACCTTCGCAAGCAGGCAGGCGAGCTTCTGCGCGACGCCGCCGAACGATTCTGCAAGGAAATGCTGGTCCATGACCGGTGGACCAAGGGCGACAGCCGCGCCGCGCTGAGCGATCATGATGGCAAGAACCTGGGACAACTCCAACCCAAAGTGGAGCCGCTGCTCATCGCCGACCCTTCCCACCCTGGTAAGTTGCGCGTAATCGCTAGCCAACTGAACCCGGCAAATCACGACGACGAGACGCCGGATCAGAGCACTCTCAAAGTCGCCCTCGGCGACCTGAAGTCACTCAAGAAGCAATATCTGCCGTAAGAACATACCCCGTCAAATGCCGATTATGTCATCCGACGTACGCGCAGTCACCCTCCTCGGGCAAACTCCACGCTCCCACTACGGACGCGCCTTCCGCACTCAAGCCTGCAGCCAAAGACCGCACCTATCCACAAGATTCATCCGTGCTTCGTCGGCACACACCTTGATCGCACCACTACACAAACGATATGCCTCCACACGCAAATCGATCTCCGAAGGAAATGCAGAATGACAAGACTACGCACTCAGCATTACTACAGCCCGATCCTTCGACCAACCCAAACGCAAATTCGCATCACGCCGGGATCCTTGGATCCAGAACATTCCATCCAGATGGCCACCTGACTTGCACCACCGACTTGCACAACAAGAATTCTTCAAGCTCTTCTCAAATCAAGTTCAGCGCCTTCCAAAGACCTTTGTGCAATATAATATCCTCAAGATCGTTATACTCAGAATTTAGATTTCTGAACTTGAACGTATAGTACGTTGTTCCATTTGATCTCCTTTGCAAATTGCCAATTGCGCTACACTTAAACAAGGCCCGTACAATCTCTCCAAGGCGATCATTTGATAAAGGTGCACCCATTGCATCAACCGAACCGACAAGCTCATGAAACTTGAAGTCCCTCTTCCGCAACCTGCCTAACGCAGAAACCAACGACGCAATTTCCTCCGCCTTAAAGTACCCACTGAGTTCATCACGGATTTCCGGCATAAAGTATCTTATCGAATATTCGCGCATACCCGAATTAATTTCATCTATGGGAATTTCTCCTGTCTTCGTACAAAATTGCTGAATGTAGTGAAGCAGTCTCAAAAAGTCCCTCGGTGTGTGCCGAGTCATGTCCAACAATGTGGTTTCAATCTGCCTCCCGTTACCTTCAATTGAATCTGGGAAAAACTCATCAAACAAATCTACACTCTCCCCCAAACTCCGTTTCGTCCGGAGCTTCGCGATTTGCACCAATTTTGAGCCCCTCGGATTGCGAGGATCCCTATACCAGTCCAGTTCGATAGTAGAGTCCTGTCGAACCTTGTTCTTGTTTCCTCCAGGTAAGCGATCAAACAGATCCGTTCTACACAATACGATGATCTTGATTGGCACACAATTTGATGCAAACAACCCGTTCAATCTGTTGACTTCAAAAATCAACGCAGAAAGGGACCTATACTGAATATCCCTTGACGTAACTATGTCATCCAAGCCATCAATTACGAGGAAATGCCGACTTTCGCTAGATGCTTGAAGCACCAGATTCCTCAAGCAATGCACAAAGTACGGTAGTTCTCTTGCGGAGGCTGTCTCCGATTTAGACCAAGAATACTGCGCCAACTTACCCGGCAGTGCAATCTTGAAGTCTCTGTTAGCGCTCTTTCGCACAATTGTAGCAGGGTTTGAATTTGGCGACAACCCCATTTCTCTAAACGCGTTCACTGCATCTATCAGTGAGGAAGGATCTGGATGCGTTAATCCTTTGTCTTCTTCGAAGGATTCGATAATGTATATGAGCATTATCCATGACCATGCATCTGGCAGTTTCGCCTCTGGTTCGACGTCGCCTCGAACCAATTTCGAAAACGGTGTAAATGGAAAATCGGAAAGCGAAACAAGCTTGACGAATGCGTTTGAGTCCCCTTCGAAAATCAGCTCAAGCCTCTCTGCAATTGCCGACTTGCCCGAACCTTTGTGGCCTAGGACTAGGAATGGTAGCCCGTTGCGGATGGATTCGCTGGCGTTCTGTAGGTCAACATAGCCACTAAGAAGGAGATCGGGCTCGTACGACTTTTCTGCTTCCGAACTTGCATACCCAAACGCAATGTCTCGAAAATCTTGTGACGATGACCTGCTCATGTTTACCACTCTTCTTTTTCAACGGGACCCGCTACGCGTCTCTCTTAACCTAGGCAGTACGCAGCATGGAGCAATCCGGTACAACTTACCGGCTCTTACATTGTCTGCTTGCCCCTTTCGTGACTTCATCACTTGGTCGCATCGCTGCGTGATCCCAAACCCCTGCATTCGTTGATCTTTCCTCGTACCCGCCAATCGGTCCTGTTGCTCGCCGTAATCCCATAGAGACCAGTCCGATTCAACCCCGTGGCTCCCTCCGCCCTCAGGAGGCCTCCGTTCCCGGCCGGAACGGGACAGGATCGCCAATGCCGCGCGTGCGACCGCCGCCCGTTCCCTCTCCTCTGCGACCGTCAATGCCCGCGCCGCCGGCCGTCGGCAAGCCGCACGTCGAATGACATCATGCGGTCGAACAAGGCGGTCTTCCGCCAGCGCCGGACATCATGCATGTCCTGGATCTCCCTCCATTCCATGACCCCGAACCAGCCCAGCGGCACGAGGACCCGCGACACGAACAGAGGCGAAGGCCATGCCCTGAAACCATGCGGCGCCGGGGTCTCCGGGTCGGTGCACGACACGACCAGCGTGTCCGCGCCATGCCATTCGCCGGCCACGCCGGAGAGAGCCCAGAGCACCGCCCCGATGTCTTCCTGTGGCCACCGTCCCGGCACGCGTTGGCCAAGCCAGCCCACGAAGAGCGAGAGGTCCGCCCGCCAGAAGAACGCCTGGAACAGCAGCGCCTGAAGCGCGCCGAGGCTGCCCGGTTCCAGCATCCTGCGACCCAGCACCGTCAGCTCCAGCGCGCGGGCCCCGGTCTCGACCAGCCCCGCATCCTGCACCATCGCCCGCAGCAGGCGCAGCTCCCAGATGTCCCGTTCCCTGTACCTCGTCCCTTTGCGGAAATGCTCTGTCGCCCACATATCCGGCCAGTCCGTCTCCGCCCGCATCCTGGCGACGCTCGCAAGCGAAAGCGTGCCGGACGCCGTGACCCGCAGGCCCTTGCCCTCGTCCGCGGCCGCGCGAAGCAGGACCGTCGCGTTGCGCGCGAAGGCGGATCCGGCCAGTTCCCCATCCGCGAGTTCGGACGCAACGCGCAACGCATTGCTGTCCGGCGGCACGCCGTCCCTCAACTCGCAAAGGCTGTCCTCCTCAAGCATCGGCCACACCGATTCCACCGCGCCCGGCCAGTCCGACAGTTCCCGCCTCAGGACCATCGCCGATCCTCCCTCCGCCTTCCGTCATTGCAGCCAGACGGGTCCGGTTCAACCCCGTGACTTTCGCCGCCGGCCCTTCACTCGCTTCCCGCACCGGAACCTGCGGATTGCCCGTTCCGGACGGCACACCTCCAGGAGTCGGCGGCCAGCAGTCCCGGGGCGAAGCCGGAGGCCACGGAGCGGTCCCGGCGGCGCCAGCCGGGAGACACCACCATGGCGACCAGGTTCACCAAACATCCACGTCCCTTCGGAATGCCGGGAGATGTTCCGGGCCGGCGCCCTCGTCTCGAACTCGACCTCAGGAGGCAAGGACAGCCAGGCAATGACGATCCTGCTGTCCCGCATCGTTCCCCGCGACCAGCTGGTCGCCGTCCATGCGCCGCTGGAGGGCGTCGAATGGCCGGGAATGATCGAGCATGTCAGGGCGACCCTTCCGGCCGACGTGCCGCTCATTCTCGCGCACGTCACCTCCGGCAAGACCTTACTCGAAAGTATCGAGGACCGGGGCCAGTTTCCTTCTCCTGCAGTACGATGGTGCACGAGCTCGACGAAGCGCGGACCAATCGAGTGGGGATTGCGGCATTACCTCAAGGCACATCCACGCTTCGGCGGACGGATCGTCAGCGCCTTGGGAATGCGCGCGAAGGAAAGCCCGGCACGGGCCCGGAAACCCGTCTGGAGGCTCAACGAGCGCAACTCCCGCGCGGGCCGGACGTGGTTCGACTGGCTGTCGAACCACGACCTCGCGGAGCGCCAGGTCTTCGACATCATCCAAGACGCGGGACAGGCGCCGCATCCAGCCTACGCCATGGGCATGTCCAGGCTCTCCTGCGTCTTCTGCATCATGGCCTCGCGCGCCGATCTCTGCACCGCCGCACGGCTCCAGCCTCGGCTCTGCGCGGACTACGTCGAACTGGAACGCCGCATCGGCCACACGCTGTCGCCGTCCGACGTCCCGCTCCCTGACCTCACCGGCATCCCGGTCACGGCGGACGCCGCGCGACGGCCCCGGCGTCGCCGCGACCAGCCTCGCTGACCGGTTCCCAAATCCGCGAACCACCCGGCAATCCCCGGCCCGAACCGCGCCCGACGCCCGGTCCCCTTGCCGCGCCGCCCCGTCACTTCCGGCGCCCGCCAAGCGCCTCGCGCCACGAAGAGAGGAGCGGCGCTGCCGGCCGGGGCAAGCGGCCCGGGGCAGGAGAGCGTCCTGGGCCGCGCCCGACTGCCGCCATCCAGGAGCCTGCCCATGACCGACACCTCCACGATCT
This sequence comes from Boseongicola sp. SB0665_bin_10, assembly GCA_009838075.1. Classification (GTDB taxonomy): domain Bacteria; phylum Pseudomonadota; class Alphaproteobacteria; order Rhodobacterales; family Rhodobacteraceae; genus JAJEFO01. Next base: position 8,082 of record VXSG01000007.1, read on the forward strand.
CCGCCGACTGTCGACGGAGACTTAAAAGGGCGGGATCATGGCGGTTCGCCGCGCTTTTGACAGAATCGTTCCCTTTCCCATTGTACGGCTCCCATCGTCTTTCGGCCCGTCGTAATCTTGTTGTGGCGAGACCTCTGCGGTCCGTGCCGGCCGATGTCTCCTGTCTCGTGCCGGCACAGCTGACGCTCCGCGCCTGAGGGACGGATCCGGCGTCCGTCGCGGACACTCCGCGCCGTAGCGGATCGTTCCCGTCCCCATCGTCGGATCCTGTTGCCCATGCCGGCCGCGGCGCCTTTGCCGCGGCCTCGGCCGGGTGGTAATGCGGCATCGAGGGAAAGAGCGATGCGGCGCTGGGCAGAGTTTGCCAACAACCCCCGGCGCCGCACCCGAACGAGCCGGTCGCGGGGACCGAACTCCCGTGCATTGTCAGGCATTTTCGCGTCCGGGTCCACCCCGCTCGAGAGAGGACGGTGTGCGGGACGGTTTGCGCGGCTGGGCGCCTGTTCAACTGCAAGCGGTGCCGACGGCAGGTCGTGATCTGCCGGGTCTGCGACCGCGGGCAGGCGTACTGCTCCAGGGCGTGCAGCGCGCGCTCCCGGAGCGAGAGACGCCGCGAGGCGCGGAAACGCTACCGGCGCACGGAGAGGGGCCGCGAGACGGGCCGGAACCGCCAGCGGCGCTACCGGATCCGCCAGGCGAACCTTGTGCGCGCGGCGGCCTCGGGAACGGCTGTCCAAGTGCCGCCCGTCGACGTCCCCTAGTGGTCAGTTAAAAACAAGAGATTCCAATGCTTCTCGAATCATGGCGTCTTCCTGCTGCCGCTGTCACGCGGGCCGCGAAAACAGGAGACAGGCGAATGGGCAGGAAATCGACAAGGCAGGAGATCGAGCTTTCGGACGAGGAGACGCGGGCGACCTGCCCGAGCATGTCACGCGCCTTCCTGCGCGCCTCGTCGGGGCCGACCCGGCCGTAGCGGCCGATGACGACACGCCTGTTGGGCGCCTTGCGCCCGCCGTCGCCAGCGCGGTAGTTGACGATGAAGGACTTGGTGCCCGAGGGCTGCACGCGGCAGCCGAAGCCTGTCAGCCTGTCAGCCTGTCGTCCCATGCGATCCAGGACTTGTCTTCGGGCTTGAGGGCGTCCACTGTGCGCTTGGTCAGGGTGAGCTTCACCTGGGCCACGCGCTTGGCAGAATTTAGGTTTTCCATGGAATGCAGCCTGTCACGAAACGCCTCGACGTGCAACACGACAGTCAACACGCGGAAAGAAACGGGAGCGCTTGCCAGTCCACCTCTGGCGACCATTGGGCGGCCAATTGCAACACAACTACGTGAAAATAAATGGAAATACAAAGACTGGCGTTGCCAGGCACAGACTGGAGTGGCCATTGATTACTTAGTTTCGGAATAAATCAAGTGGTAAACCTGAGACAACAAGGTCTGCGGCAAATGGCGGACGGCGATGACGGCATATGACGGAATAGAACTGGCGAAGCGGCCCGCAAATTTCCAGCCGCTTTCGCCGGTGTCCATGCTCAAGCGAACGGCCCAAGTCTATCCGGACCGCACCGCTCTGGTCCATGGCCGCATCAGGCGCAGCTGGGCGGAGGTTGGAGAACGCTGCCGCCGCCTCGCGTCAGCGCTCGAGGGACGCGGTGTCGGCAAGGGCGACACGGTCGCGGTCCTCGCGCCCAACATTCCCGAGGCATTTGAATGCGCCTTCGCCGTGCCGATGCTGGGCGCGGTCCTGAACGCCAACAACACGCGCCTTGACGCTGCCACGATCGCATACATCCTGGAGCACGGAGAGGCGAAGGCTCTCCTTGTGGACACGGAGCTTTCGGAAAAGGCCATGGCCGCCGTGGCGGAATACGGTCGCGACATCCTTGTGGTCGACATCGAGGACAGCGAGGGCCCGGGCGGCGAGAGAATCGGCTCGGTCACTTATGACGCGATGCTTGCGGAAGGCGACCCGCACTTCCAGTCCCGCCTGCCCGACGATGAATGGGATGCGCTTGCCCTGAACTACACCTCCGGAACGACGGGACGACCGAAGGGTGTCGTCTATTCCCACCGTGGCGCATTCACCAACGCGGTCAACAACGTCATCACCTGGTCGATTCCCCGGCATCCGGTATATCTCTGGACACTTCCGCTCTTTCACTGCAACGGCTGGTGCTTTCCCTGGACGATCACGCTGCTCGGCGGAACGAACGTGTTCCTGCGAGCGCCACGCGCCGGCGCCATTTTCGACGCATTTGCCGATCACGGCGTGACTCATCTTTGCGGTGCGCCCATCATCATGTCGCTCATAGCAGGAGCAGGTCCCGACGAACGTCGCGACTTCTCGCAGAAGATCGAAATGATGACGGCCGCGGCACCACCGCCCGCCAGCGTGATCGAATCCATCGAGGCGCTTGGCATCAATGTCACCCATGTCTACGGCCTGACCGAAACCTATGGACCCGCCGTGGTCTGCGCATGGCAGAAGGAATGGGACGACCTTTCGGCAGAAGAGCGAGCGCGGCGCAAGGCGCGTCAGGGCGTGGCATACGAGCTGGAGGAGGACGTGACGGTTCTCGACCCGGACACGGGAAAGCCCGTTCCGCGGGACGGCAGGACGAGCGGCGAGATCGCCTTTCGGGGCAACATCGTCATGAAAGGCTACCTCAAGCAGGAGGAAACGACGGACACGGCGTTCAGGGACGGATGGTTCTGGTCGGGAGACATCGCGGTGCAGCATCCGGACGGCTATGTCGAGATCCGCGACCGCGCAAAGGACATCATCATCTCGGGCGGCGAGAACATCAGTTCGATCGAGGTCGAGAACGCGCTCTACACACATCCGGCCGTGGCGCATGCCGCAGTCGTCGCCATGCCGGACGAAAAGTGGGGCGAAGTCCCCTGTGCATTCGTCGAACTTGCCGAGGGCGCCAGCGCCACCGAAGACGAGCTCCTCGAACACGCGCGCGCCGGGCTGGCCGGGTTCCAGCGACCCAAGAAAATCGTCTTCGGCGAGCTCCCCAAGACATCGACGGGCAAGATCCTGAAGACCGAACTTCGGAAACGCGTCTGAGCCAGGGAGCGTTTTGCCATGACACTTGGCAGGATCCAGTCCGACACCGGCGTGACGCTTGTTGGGGCCGGCCGGCCGCACGCCTCGGACATCGCGGCGTCCATGGAACTTGCGCCGCACCTCGTGGCTGCTGACGGCGGCGCGAATTCCTGCATCGCTGCCAGCCTCAGGCCACGCGCCGTCATCGGCGATCTCGATTCGATCACTGACGAGACACGCGCCGCCCTGCCGGAAGCCGGGATCATCGAGTATGCCGACCAGGACATCACGGATTTCGAGAAATGTCTCCGCCTGATCGACGCGCCCTTCGTGATCGCCACCGGCTTCACCGATGGCCGGCTTGATCACACGCTGGCCGTGTTTTCGGTTCTCGCGCGCCGCATCGGCCCGCCCACGCTTGTGTTGGGCCACGAAGACGTTGCCTTTGCCGCGCCACGCCGGCTGGCTCTTGACCTTCCCGACGGCACACGGTTCTCGCTCTTCCCGATGGTGCCGGTGAAAGGTCGCTCGACCGGACTTCGCTGGCCGATCGACGGACTGACGCTTGATCCCCTGGGTCGCCTTGGCACGTCCAACCAGGCGTCCGGACGGGTTGCACTGGACTTTGACCGACCGGGGTGCATCACGTTGATTCCGAGGACCCACCTCTCACTGGCAGTCGCCGCGCTGACCGGTCCAGCGCGTGCTCCCGGTAGATGACGTAGAGGCCCGACGCCATCGTCACGAGAATGCCGGCCAGCGCCAGGCCATTGGGGAAATCCTTGAAGATCAGCCAGCCCAGCAAGGCCGCGATCGGGATTTCAAGGTACTGCATCGGCGCCACGGTCGCCGACGGCGCGAAACGCAGCGACCACGTCATCATGAGGTGCGCGCATGTCCCCAGGAGCCCCATTGCGGCCAGCAGCCACATCGAAACCGGATCGGGCATTTCAAGCGCGAAGCCCGGGATGTCGCGGGGCGCCAGCACCGCCAGGAATGGAACAAGCAACGCGCATGCGATCACGCCCGAGACCGCCTGCAACGCAACGGCATCCACCTCTTTCGCCAACCGCCGCGTCGCAAGCACGAAGAACGCAAAGTCGATGGCCACGGCCACCGGTAGCAGCGCGGGCCACCCGACCTCCGCAAGGCTCGGCTGCATGACCATCAAGGTGCCGATGAAGCCGACGCAGCAGGCAATCATCCGGCGGCTGCCGACCGACTCGCCAAGGACGAAGCGGCCAAGAAGCAGGATGATGAAGGGCATGACAAAGGCTATTGCCACGGCATCGGCGAGCGGCAGGTACCTGAGCGAAAGGAACATCAGGCCCATGCCCAGCACGTGCAGGATTGCCCGGACCGTGATCAAGCGAAGCCTCTCAAGCGCTGGCGCGAGGGAAATTCCCGCGAGCGCGACAACGGGAAGGAGCACCATGGCCTGAATCGCCATGCGAACCGCCACCAGGAAAGCCACGTCAACGTGATCGCCCAGCAACTTGGCAATGGCGTCTCCCATTGGCACCACCATGCAGAAGCCCAGCATCAGAAGGACGCCGATCACGGGCTGATCGCGTGTCATGGGCGGAACCTATCCGTGAAACGCGAATGTGCAACGGCTCGTTGAACGCAGCACGGATCCAGGGGGCAAGCGCAAAGGAGGTCAAGTTCGATTGGCGGAACGAACAGGTGGACGAACGAATTCGAATTGCGTCGGCCACTTGGCGGCCAAACGGGGATCGAGACTTCTTCCGGCATGGACGTCCCGCTTGATTTGGGACAATACAAGCCGTCGTCGCCCGTGATATCATGGAATCCAGCTGAAGAAGGGGCAGGGCATTCTCGCCCCGATGGATGTGCCGACGTCCGTTCGTTGAAGGAGGCAAGAAATGTCAGTATTCGTTGCGTTCGCCACAGTGGAGGGCCAGACCGGGAAGATCGCGCGTTTCGTGTCCGAAGAAGTCCGGAGCACGGGTCGGGACGTGGCGGTTCTGGACGTTGACCAGACCGCCTCTGCGGACCTCAGCGGCGCCAGGCATGTCGTGCTCGCCGCATCCGTGCATGAGCGGCGGCACCCGCGCAATTTCGAGGCCTTTCTCACCGCAAGCAAGGAGGAGTTGCAGGCCCGTCCGACCATGCTGCTGTCGGTCAGTCTCAGCGCGGCCTTCCCGGAAGGCATGGCGGAAGCGGAAGACTACGTGACAGAAATGAACATGAGGACCGGCCTCTCGCCGGACGTCACCCTTCTGGTGCCGGGTGCCGTGCAGGAAGGTGCTTACGATTACTACGCCCAGCAGGTCTTGAAGCAAGTGGTCCTGCGCGACCGGGAATTCGATCCAGCAAAGGTCGGCGAGCACGAATTCACCGATTGGGAGGCCATAAGATCCGGGCTTCACGCATTCCTCAACGACGACTCCTAGATCAAGTCATGTCTTGAAGACCAGCGGAGGGCGGCGTCACGGCTTCGCGACGTGACACAATTCGTTCACGTGGCGAACCGCCGCGCAAACCATTTGCGGCGTCGCGACACGTGCCGGGCATGCCCGCCCCGTTCATCCACACTTTGAGTGGCCGCAACTCGGGCAGGTCATGCAACCTTCGAGCAGCTGCAAGCCGAACTGGCCGCAATTCGGACACGCAAGGCCCGGCGCACCGCCCAGATTGACAACCTCGGCCTGCGGGTCGCTCTTCAACCCCATGCCCTCGCCCTCAATGAACTCGATTTCGATCAGATGACGTTCAATGACGCCGCCTATCGCCGCGAGGATCGACGGCACGTATTTTCCACCCATCCAGGCGCCGCCCCTCGGATCAAAGACCGCCTTCAGTTCCTCGACCACGAACGACACGTCCCCTCCCCGGCGGAACACGGCCGAAATCATCCGGGTCAGGGCAACGGTCCACGCAAAGTGCTCCATGTTCTTCGAGTTGATGAAGACCTCGAACGGCTGTCTCCGTTCGCCAACGATGATGTCGTTGACGGTGATGTAGATCGCGTGCTCGCTCGCGGGCCACTTGAGCTTGTACGTTCGGCCCTGAAGCGCCTGCGGCCGATCAAGCGGCTCGGAAATGTAGACAACCTCGCCCTCTGCGACTCGGGAGGGGGCCGACACCTCGTCAGCAGCTTCGTTCACCGCCAGCACGCTGCCCGTCACGGCATTGGGCCGATAGGTCGTGCATCCCTTGCAACCCTTGTCCCATGCTTCCATGTAGACGTCCTTGAATGCATCGAACGAGATGTCCTCAGGCACGTTGATCGTCTTTGAAATGCTCGAATCCACCCATTCCTGCGCTGCCGCCTGCATGCGCACGTGATCTGAAGGCTCCAGCGCCTGCGCGTTCACGAAGCAGTCCGGCAGATCCTTGTCCCCGAACCGGTCGCGCCAAAGCCGGACGGCGTAGTCCACGACTTCCTCCTCGGTCCGGCTTCCGTCCTGCTGAAGCACCTTCCGGGAATAGGTGTAGGCAAAGACCGGTTCGATGCCGGAACTGACGTTTCCGGCGTAAAGGCTGATCGTTCCCGTCGGAGCGATCGACGTCAGCAGCGCGTTCCGGATGCCGTGCCTGCCGATCAGCTCGCGCACGTCCCTGTCCATGCCGGCAGGCAATCCGCCCGCGAGATAGGCATCGGCGTCAAAGAGAGGAAACGGGCCCTTCTCCGCTGCAAGAAGCGCCGAAGCCCTGTAGGCGGCCCGGGCAACCACGCGCAGCCAGCGCGAGGTCAGCTGCGCGGCCTCTTCCGATCCATACCGCTTGCCGGTCATGATCAGGGCGTCGGCCAGCCCCGTGACCCCCAAGCCGATCCGCCGCTTCGCCTCGGCCTCCCTGGCTTGCGCCTCAAGCGGAAACCGGCTCGCGTCGACAACGTTGTCCATCATCCGGACGGCCGTTCCGACAAGATCCTCCAGGGCTGCCTCGTTCAGGGCCGCGTCTTCCCCGAAAGCGTTCTCGACGAGGCGCGACAGGTTGATCGACCCGAGCAGGCACGCGCCATAGGGCGGCAGGGGCTGCTCTCCGCAAGGGTTCGTGGCGGAAATGGTTTCGCAATACGCGAGATTGTTCATGGAGTTTATGCGGTCGATGAAGATCACGCCAGGTTCGGCATAGTCATACGTGGCCCGCATGATCCGGTTCCAGAGATCACGGGCCTCAAGCGTCCGGTAGACGGCGTCTCCAAACCGGAGTTCCCAGGGCCCGTCCACCTTCACCGCCTCCATGAACGCGTCCGTCACCAGCACGCTCAGGTTGAAGTTCCTCAATCGCGCGGGATCCGACTTTGCGGTGATGAATTCCTCAATGTCGGGATGGTCGCATCGCATCGTCGCCATCATGGCGCCCCGCCGGGACCCGGCGGACATGATCGTCCGGCACATGGCGTCCCAGACGTCCATGAAGGACAATGGCCCGCTTGCATCCGCCGCCACGCCACGCACGTCCGCGCCCCTGGGCCTGATGGTCGAGAAGTCGTAGCCGATGCCGCCACCCTGCTGCATCGTGACGGCCGCCTCCTTCAGCATCTCGAAGATGCCGACCATGCTGTCCGGAATCGTGCCCATCACGAAGCAGTTGAAGAGCGTCACCGACCGGTCCGTGCCCGCACCTGCCACTATTCGCCCGGCGGGCAGGAACCTGAAGTCCTCGAGCGCCGCGTAGAAACGGTCCTCCCACATTCCCGGCTCCGCCTCGCCCGCCGCGAGCGCACGCGCGATGCGCCGCCACGTGTCCTCGACGGTCCGGTCGACAGACGTTCCGTCCGCCGCCTTGAGGCGGTATTTCATGTCCCAGATCTGTTCAGCAATGGGTGCGAAAAAACCGGCCATGATGATTCCCTGAAGCGGATTGGCAATCTACAACAAGTTGAAGACGGCAGGCAATCCGCTACCTTTCCCTTGACACGAATCCCTGGAGAAGACGCTCGTTGAACAAATCCCTGCACCTGATGAAGCTGAGCGTCGGATCCGAAAGCGTGGCCTCTCTGGCCAAGTGGCAGGCGACCAGGGCTGCGCAAGCCCGGGACGGGCTGCCGCGCCACGTGACCCGGATGTGGCCGAGGCGCGAGGCCGAACTCCTGGATGGAGGCTCGATCTACTGGGTCATCCGTGGCTTCATCAGGGCGCGCCAGCGAATCCTGCGGCTTGACGAGGCGGACCTCGGCGATGGCATACGCCGATGCGCACTGGTCCTGGACCCGGAGCTTGTCTCGACCGCGGCCACGCCGCGTCGTCCGTTCCAGGGCTGGCGCTATCTCCAGGCAGCGGATGCGCCCGCAGACCTGACGCATGCAGGCGAGGATGGCGACCTTTCACCGCAACTTCTTGCCGCACTCGCCGAAATCGGTGTCCGGTAGAAGGATGCAAATCCCGAATCCCGGTGGGCGGCGCTGACGCCGTCACCGCCCGGGAATTGCATCCATCGGGGAAAGGGTCCGGCATTGGCATGCAGGGCACGCGTCGCGGAAACGCTCGCCGTGCCGCATCACGCAAGACCGAGCCTGGATTGCAGACATTCCCATGCCTCGCGCACGCCGCCGTCCCAGACACTCGCACGGGTCTTGAACAGGGTGGCCTCAGAGGCGAGAATCCGCCCGTCGTCCAGGGCACGCAGGTGATTGTCCCGAAGCGTCGCGCCGCTCGTCGTTATGTCCGCGATGGCCTCGGCCTGAAGGTTCTTCACAGTGCCTTCGGTGGCGCCCTGGCTGTCGACAAGCTGGTAGTCGGACACCTCGTTGTCGCGCAGGAATCCCCGAACGAGGCGATGATACTTGGTGGCAATGCGCAGCCGATGGCCATGCACGTCCCGGAAGGCGGTTGCCACCTCGTCGAGATCATCAAGCGTCGTGACATCAACCCAGAAGTCCGGGACCGCGATCACCAGCTCGGCCTTGCCAAAGCCGAGACGCTGAACCTCGGCCACCTGGCTGTCCCATCTGGCCAGCCGCTCGCGCGCCATGTCGATGCCGGTCACGCCCAGATGAATGCGTCCCGCAGCCAGCTCACGCGGAATCTCGACAGCGGCCAGGAGAACGAGTTCGACCTTGTCTGCGCCCTCGACCCGGCCCGCGTATTCCCGCGCCCCGCCGGACAGGCCCAGCTTGACACCCCTCTCGCCGAACCATGCAAAGGTGTCGTTCATCAAGCGGCCCTTCGAGGGAACGCCAAGCTTCAGCGTCATGATCCGCTCCCAAGGCCGAGCATCAGTCCGGGACGCAGGACGCCGCCCACGGCCGGCCGGCCGCAGGCGCCTCCGATCGCGCGGCTAAGCGCATCGTAGCGGCCGCCGCTGGCGACTGGCGGCAAGCCAGGCCGCTGGTCGGCAAAGAATCCGAACACGAAACCATCGTAGTATTCGAGCGTCGTCCTTCCGTAGCTGACCTCGAAATCCAGCGAGTCGGCATCGACGCTGAGGGCGTCCAAGGCCGCGAGGCGGGTCGCCAGCACTTCGATCGCGGGCAGAATCGAAGGCAGTTCCGATGCAATCTCACGCAATGCCGCGAGCGCATCCGGCGCCTTTCCACGAATGTCCAGCAGCGCGTCGATCGAACCGATCACCGCCGCGCCAAGCGGTGCCACCGCGCGCTCCGTCTCCAGGGCATCGAGTCGCGCGACAACTTCCGCCCGCGTCCGCAACCCGAATTCGATCCCGCTGCCCGCATCACGCCACTCCGCAGCGGGCGTGACCTGGCCGCAGCGATTCAAGAGCCCGCGAAACCGTCGCGGCCTCCAAAGGTGATGCATGAGCGCGGCCTTCCTGGCCGCGCTCGTATCCAGGCCCTCTATCGCCGCGCGCAGCAGCCCGATGTCTCCCGTGGCAGGCCTCAGGCCCAAGGGTGCGAGGATCTCGGCAAAGGCAGCGAAAACCTCGGCGTCCGCTTCAACCGCGACTTTCCCTCCGAAGATCTCGTAACCGACCTGCAAGTATTCCGCGTCCCGGTCCGGATCGTCCTCCTGCCGCCTGAACACTTCGCCAGCATAGGCGTACCTGCCGTCATCCCGACCTTCGGTCACGTGCCGCTGGACCAGGGGCATGGTGAAGTCCGGCCGCAGCATCATCTCGCCACGGAGCGGATCGTGCGTCGTGAACGCCCGCGCACGGATGTCCTCGCCGTAGAGATCCAGAAGCGCGCCCGCCGGCTGCAGGATGTCGGTCTCGAACACCTCCGCGCCCCTCGCCTCGAACAGCGCTCGCAGCCGATCCGCCTCGGCCCGAATGGCGGACTTGTCGGTCACCTTTCCAGGATCTCGCGCACGCGGCTGACCAGATCGCCGATCGGGCACTCGAACTGTGCAGGCTGGTCCCGCCACTCCTCGAGCGATGCGCCTTCGGCGATCCTGGCACCCAGGGCGAGATCCTTGACCTGCACGACGCCGCGCGCGACCTCGTTCGAACCTTGGATGATCGCGACCGGCGAGCCGCGCCTGTCGGCATATTTGAGCTGGTTCCCGAAATTGCGCGGATTCCCCAGGTACACCTCGGCCCGGATGCCTGCATCGCGAAGCGTCGACGCCATGGCCTGATACGCGCCCATTCGGTCCCGATCCATGACCGTAACGACGACCGGGCCGGCCGACTCGCCGCTCGGCTGCCCTTTCGCGCGGAGCGCAGCAAGAAGTCGGTCAACCCCGATCGAAATGCCCGTGGCGGGAACTTCCTGGCCCGTGAATCGCTTGACGAGGTCGTCGTACCGCCCGCCGCCAGCCACGCTGCCGAACTGCTGCGGGCGGCCCTTCTCGTCCCTGATCTCGAATGTGAGATCGGCCTCGTAGACCGGCCCGGTGTAGTAGCCCAGGCCGCGCACCACTGACGGGTCGATGACCACCCGGTCGGGACCGTAGCCCCCTGCCTCCATCAGTTCCGCCATGCCGCGCAGTTCCTCGACGCCGGCCTCGCCCGTTTCGTTGCCGCCTATGATTTCCGACAGGCGCTGCAGGGTCGCGGCATTGTCGGCTCTTCGCGCCCCGATGAATTCCATGACCGTTCCGGCTTGCGAATCCGCCAGGCCGGCACCCTCGGCAAAGTCGCCGCTCTCGTCCTTCCGGCCCTCGCCAAGCAAGGCACGGACGCCCTCCGGCCCCAGCCGGTCCAGCTTGTCGATCGAGCGCAGGACGATGCCACGTTCCCTCTCCGCCCCTCCGGGCAACCCGGCGACTTCCAGGACGCCGTTCAGCACCTTGCGGTTGTTGAGTCGTATCACGTAGTCGCCCCTCGGAATGCCGACGGCCTCCAGCGCGTCCGAAAGCACCATGCAGATCTCTGCATCCGCGGCGATCGAGGGCGACCCAACCGTATCCGCATCGCATTGGTAGAACTGGCGGAATCTCCCAGGTCCCGGCTTTTCGTTCCGCCACACCGGCCCGATCGCGAAGCGTCGGTACGGGGTCGGTAGATCGTTCCGGTGTTGCGCAAAGACCCGCGCGAGTGGTGCCGTCAGGTCGTATCGCAACGCCAGCCAGTCGCCATCCCCGTCCTCCCGCCAAGCGAACACCCCGTCATTGGGGCGATCCACGTCCGGCAGGAAACTCCCGAGAGCTTCCACCGTTTCGACGACCGGCGACTCCAACACCTCGAAGCCGTTGAGATGATAGACCCCGGCGATCGCATCGAGCATCGCATTGCGCTCGACAACATCGCTGCCGAAATAGTCACGAAAGCCCCTCGGCGGCTCGGCTTTGGGGCGCGGGGGCCTTTTTTGCTTGGCCATGGGCCATCCCTCGATCTTGACGCGCCGTGGTTTAGCCCTTGAGGCAGTGAGGGACAAGAAGTCGACGCATGAGAGTGTCGAGAAGGAACCGCCGGTGTGTTTGCCAGGCTCGGCGGGCGAATTGAACGAACCTTCCTGACAGCGATCTTTCCGGTCTGGCGTGGTTGGGCTTTCATGCGACGATCTTGTTTGGGCACGGGATGCCCCCAAGGGGCCAGTTGCTGTGGCCGGTAATGTGCCTGTTCCTGCGATAACGAGCCCATGCCGACCCCAACGCGGCGAAGAACATCCGCGACAAGGCGCTGGAGCGCCTTGCCGCGATGAACGAGGCGTCAGGGACTGGCGCATCTGCACGGCGAGCGGCGTTTGCGCTGGCAACCTCTGACCCGTGAAATCAATGCTGGCGACGGCCCGATGGTCCGTCAAACTTAGTAAATAAGTCCCAAAGTTACGCACCGTCGTTCGCGTCACGCATCTGCGAGAGGGCGAAGCAATCGTCTGCCGTGCGTGACGTGATCCATTCAATGACTTCGTGAAGTGATGCAGGCGGTCCCATGGCCGATTCCAGGCACCTTGCGAGATTGCAGAACTTTGGACCACCTCGCCAAGGCCGAACCTGACCGGGGCAATTCAAACGCAAATCCCGTGCAACAATGTGACTCCAGTTTCCAGGCTTGCCGTTGCCCTGCCAGACAGAGCGCAATGGACCTTCATTGGCAGTGCGGCGGACGGTTGACGACGATCAGCTGCGGCTAAAGCTCGCCGAACCGGCGCTCATGGCAATGGCACATCCGCAGCGCCGGACTTGGGTGGTCATCTGCAAAAACGGCCGGGAGAGAAGTCGTTGATCTCGTGACTTGTTTCCTTGCCGCAGATCAGCTGTGCAATCAACTCGCCCGACTTGGGCGCCATCATCAATCCGTAGTGCGCATGGCCAAAGTTCAGGAACAGACCCTGATGGCCCGGAACATCTCCGAGCATTGGCAAGCTGTCAGGAAATGACGGGCGTCGCCCCATCCAAAAGCTCGGACGGTCCGTCTGGAGGTCGCGAAAGGCCGCTTTCGCGATCTGCACCAGCCGGGTCTTGCGCCTGCCATCCGGAGGCGCGTCAATTGGTGCAAATTCTGCCTGGCCAGCGATGCGGACCCCGCCCTCCATGCTGCTGGCCACCACCTTTGCGTCCACGTCCATGACAGAGTTGTTGATCTCGATGCCCGGCTCGCTGAATTCAACGTGATACCCGCGCTCCGCCATGAGCGGAACGTTCAGATTCGTCCACTCGAGTAGCCCGGGGCTCCAGGCGCCAAGGCAAACGACCAGGCGATCGGCTGCCAGGGTTCCTCCGGCGCACTGTATTGCCCAACCTGCGTCCTTGCGCTGGATTCCCGTCACCTCGGCCTGAGTGAAATTCGCCCCAAGACTTCGGGCCTTGTCCGCAAGAACCCGTCCGAGCCTTCCCGGCGACCGCACCCGCGCCTGGCCCTTGATGACGACGGCTGCCTCGAAGTCTTCGCTAAGCTCAGGCTCGATCTCCGCGAGCCTGTCCCGGCCGGCGAGCTCGATGTCAGCGCCTTTCTCCAAGCGGATGCGGTATCCCAGATCGTTCAAGTTGGCCCGGCTGCCGTCGCGGAAGGCGTGTATGTAGGCACTGTCGCGGAGCAGTCCTTCGTGACCCGTCCCCAAGAGGTGCCTCTGATAGAGATCAATGGACGGCCCGCACATTCGAGACATCGCTTCGGAAACTCTGCGCACGTCCGCTTCGCGTCCTTGTTGCAGGAAGCGCCACCCCCACGGGATCATGCGCGCCGCAACCTTCGGGTGAATCGAAAGGGGCCGGCCATGGCCGAACAACAGGCCCGGGATCTTGCTCCAGGTGCCGGGAAGCGACTGCGGAACGATCGACCAGGGCGACACGACACCCGCATTGCCCATCGAGGTTTCCTGCCCGGGCTCGCCCCGATCGATGATCCGGACCGGCACACCGCGTTCAAGAAGGGACAAGGCCGTGCACAACCCGACGATCCCGGCACCGAGGATCGTGACCGGGGCGTCCGTTTCAGGCGGCGGCATTCGATGCGTACCGCGCAAGCACCTGGCTGGTCACCGCCGGCGCCGCGATGCCTGGACGCAAGTGCACCGCTTTCTCGAAAGCGCAGGCGCAGATCCACATTTGCGGCTTCAAGAACAGCACGCCATGACGTCTTCGTAAGCGAAGAGCGCGGCAAGCCCGCCGGTATGCACGTAACAGACCCGGCTGCCTCTTGTGGTCTCCCCGATTTCTACAAGCGCCAGCACGGCAGCAAAGCTCTTGGCCGAGTAGACCGGGTCCAGCATCATGCCTTCGTACGTAGCCATGGTCCTTATCGCCTCAACGCCTGGGGGACCAAGCTGACCATAGCCCGGCATCAAGGCGCCGTCCCAGACGCGAATGTCGGCATCGACAACGCTCGCCGCCCCCGGATAGAGCTTTGCCAATCGTTTCACGGTTCGACCGACACGTGGGCCCTGCTCCGCAGCGCTGCGCCGAACGCAGCTGCCGATGACCCGTGCACTCGAACCCGCGCCTCTCAGCCCGGCCAGCAGCCCTGCATGCGTTGACCCGCTTCCTGAAGCGACCACGAAGACGTCGAAGTCACCCTTCTGGTCGAGCGTCTCCTTGGCTGCATCCACGTAGCCCAGCGCACCGAGCGGCGGATGACCTTCCGAGAGATGAATGACATAGGGTCGGCGACCTTCGACCCTGAGCGCATCGGCCCGCTCATGGAGCGCAGCATCTGCGCCGGCCTCGTCCTCGCCCTCGGGATAAGTCATGATCTCGGCGCCCATGAGCCGCGAAAGAAACACGTTGCCGGATTCCAGGTACCGGTCCGACTTGCCTGGGACACGGTCTTCCAGCTGCACGATTGGGTGCATTCCCTGCGCTCGTGCAACCGCCACCGTCAGTCGGGCGAAGTTTGACTGCACTGCACCCGTGACAAGGATCGTATCGGCGCCTTCGGACAATGCCGCGCCAAAATGGTACTCCAGCTGCCGCGCCTTGTTTCCGCCAAGGGTCGGTCCCGCCAAGTCGTCCCGCTTGATGAACAACTCGATCCCCAACAGATCGGACAATCGCTCGGACACCGCCAACGGTGTCGGAGCGAGAACGATGTTCAGCCTCCGATGCCTGTCGTCGCCCGACATCACCCTTGTCCCCCACGAACACCCGGCGGCGGCAATGTCCGCGGTGCACGGGTTCCGCCACCGCCCGGTATGCGCCGGCTTCCGACGGTGCTGACCTCGATCATGGCCCGGTTCCTCCCGCGTTCCTCGCGGCCAATGCACATCAAGGCCGATCAAGCAAAGGTGTCGGCCGTTCATCCTCGGCCTTCATGTTCCCCTTGCGCAGGCACCTGAGCCCGCCCTGACCGTCACCTCCCGGCATCGACGCCGGTACAGGTATGCACCGTCACGCATCGGAAAGTGAAGCATCGGGCCCGGGAGCCTTCACCCCGGAACCCGCCACTCCATCCGCCCGTCTCCATTGTCCGCGGCGTTCCTTCGCCTCGCGGGCAACCGCCTGGACATCAGGCAGTCCATCGCGGTCGGTGACCATTCCGGGACCGCGCTCTTGCCGGCGAGGCCAGGCGCCGTGGATCAAGTGCGAAATCTGCCCGATTCCGGCGCCAATTGCGTCACCCCTGCCATCGGGCTACATCCACTCGGAAACGCTGAACGGAGAACGGCCAGATGAAGGCTCACCAGTTCGTCTACCACATGGACGGCGTGTCCAAGGCGCTTCCCGGAAACCGGAAATGCCTCGAGAACATCCGCCTTTCCTTCCTTCCGGGCGTCAAGATCGGTGTCGTGGGCGTCAACGGCGCGGGCAAGTCGACCCTGATGCGAATCATGGCCGGCCTGGACAAGGACTTCACGGGAGAAGCCTGGGCAGCCGACGGCGTCAGTGTCGGATACCTGCCGCAGGAGCCCCGGCTGGACGCCTCCCTCAACGTCCGCGAAAACGTGATGCTGGGCGTTGCAGAGAACAAGGCCAGGCTCGATCGCTTCAACGAACTCGCAATGAACTACTCGGAAGACACGGCCGAGGAAATGGCGCGGCTGCAGGACGAAATCGACTCCCGGAGCCTCTGGGACCTCGACGCCCAGATCGATGTCGCCATGGAAGCCCTGCGCTGTCCTGCGGACGACGCGAAGGTCGAATCGCTCTCGGGCGGCGAAAGGCGCCGCGTCGCGATTTGCAAGCTTCTCCTCGAAGCGCCGGACATGCTCCTGCTTGACGAGCCGACCAACCATCTCGATGCGGAAACCGTCGCCTGGCTCCAACAACACCTCATCAACTACAAGGGAACCTGCCTCATCGTCACGCACGACCGCTACTTCCTGGACGACATCACTGGATGGATCCTCGAGCTCGATCGGGGCCGCGGCATTCCCTACGAGGGCAACTACTCGGCCTGGCTCGAGCAAAAGGCCAAGCGCCTCGCGCAGGAGGCCCGGGAAGATCGCGCGCACCAGAAGACCCTTGAACGCGAGCTCGAATGGATCCGTCAGGGCGTGAAGGCACGCCAGGCAAAGCAGAAAGCGCGGATCAGCGCCTATCACGAACTTGCGGCCCGCTCCGAAAGCGAGAAGCTCTCGCGCGCCCGGATCATCATCCCGAACGGCCCTCGTCTCGGCTCCAAGGTGATCGAGGTGCACGGTCTCAGGAAGGCCATGGGCGAGAAGCTCCTGATCGAAGACCTGTCCTTCAGCTTGCCGCCCGGAGGAATCGTCGGCGTCATCGGCCCGAACGGTGCCGGAAAGACCACCTTGTTCCGGTTGCTTGCCGGCCAGGAACGGCCCGACGGCGGCGGCATCGAGTTCGGCGACACGGTGCAGCTTGCCTATGTCGACCAGTCCCGCGACGATCTGGACGGCAACGCGACCGTCTGGGAGGAAATCTCCGCAGGTGCGGAGGTCATCGAGCTCGGGGATGCCCGGCTGAACAGCCGTGCCTACTGTTCGGCATTCAGTTTCCGGGGCGGGGACCAGCAAAAGAGGATCGGGATGCTGTCGGGAGGCGAACGCAATCGCGTCCACATGGCAAAGCTCCTGAAGGCCGGCGGCAACGTCCTGCTCCTGGACGAGCCGACCAACGACCTCGACGTGGAAACATTGAGAGCCCTGGAGGACGCCCTCGTCGACTTCGCGGGATGCGCGGTGGTCATCTCGCACGACCGTTTCTTCCTCGACCGGATCTGCACGCACATGCTCGCCTTCGAGGACGAAGCGCACGTGGAATGGTTTGAAGGCAATTTCGAGGACTACGAGGAGGACAAGAAGCGGCGGCTCGGCCCGGGCGCCGTGGAGCTGAAGCGCATCAAGTACAAGAAATTCGCCCGGTAATGGCCAGCCCGACCTATGCTCCGGAAAGCCCGAGACGATCCTTGGAGGGCGTGGCGTGGATGGTCCTGACCGGCGTCCTCTTCGTCGCAATGACGGCAGCGGTCAAGCAGGGGGCGGCGGACCTTCCGGCCGCCGAATCCGCATTCCTGCGGTTCGCCCTGGGGCTGGTCTTCCTGGCACCGATGACGGGCACGCTGCTCAGAACGCGCATCAGCCCGCGGCAGTGGCGGCTGATCGGGCTGCGCGGAGCCGTGCATACGCTCGGCGTCTGCCTCTGGTTCCACGCCATGACCCGGATAACGCTTGCCGAGGTCACGGCAATGAACAACCTGGTGCCCGTCTACGTGACCCTTGGCGCAGTGCTGTTTCTGGGCGAGACCCTTGCGGTCCGCCGGCTGGTAGCGGTCGGGATCGCGTTCCTCGGCGCCCTGCTCATTCTCAGGCCCGGGTTGCGGGAGCTTTCAGACGGGCATCTTGCGATGATCTTCGTGGCCATGTGCCTCGCTGGCAGCTACCTGTTCGCAAAGCGAATGACGGCAGAGCTTCCGGCCTCGGTGATCGTGGCAATGATGTCGATCGTCGTGACGATCTTTCTCCTCCCGCTTGCGATTGCGGTCTGGCGCTGGCCGACCCCCGTTGAAATTGCCTGGATCATGGCGATCGCCTTCCTCGCGACCTGCGGCCACTACACGATGACGCGGTCGTTCGCCGCCGCGCCTTTGAGCGTGACCCAGCCGGTCGCCTTCTTGCCGCTCGTCTGGTCGGTGCTCGTCGGATTCTTCGTGTTCCACGAAGGCATCGACATCTGGGTCGTCCTGGGAGGCTGCCTGATCATCGCCGCAGCAACGTTCATTGCCATTCGCGAGTCCTTGCTGAACCGGGACCGCAGGGTCAACGACGGTGCCGGACCGCTGTGACTCCAGGGACTACGGTGCGTTCCAGTCCACGTCTTCAGCGGGTTCAACGATCAGGCGTCCGTCAGGAAACGGCCGCATCAGGGTGCGCGCAAGGGTTTCCTCCCCGTGCAGCCAGGTCTCCAGCGCGTCCGCCTCAACCAGCACGCCCATCCGGTGATGGACGTCGCGCACGTCCGCAGACGGCTCGCAGGTCACGGTCGCGACCTGGTGCACCGACCGACCGCCGGGCGCTTCCCAGACGTCCGTGATCGCCGCGAAGAGGAGCAGCTCGCCCGAACTCGGGCGAATGCGCCAGGCCTTCTTGCGGCGTGCCTTGCCGGTCCACTCGTACCAGCCGTCGGCGGGCACCACGGCCCGTCCGACTCCTTCAAACGCGGTCTTGTCGAACAACGTCTCGCTCCGCGCGTTGATGATCGTTTCCAGCACCGGGCGACCACGCGCGTTGACGCGGCCTACGGGAATCATCCCCCATCTCATCCGTGCGAGTCGATGCCCGGGCGTGCACACGATCACGTCCTCGCCGGGAGAGATGTTGCGGCGCGGAGGTTCGCCGTTCGGGACATCATCGATGCCGACGGCCGACGCCACTTCCGTCAGCGGCCTCTCCAGAAACATGCGCCCAGGCATCGCACCCTCGAACTTGCTGCGGTCACCGACCCAGAATACCCGATTCGCGGTTGTACCGTCACGGCAACAGCCTGCCGGAATCGGCGCGACATTCACTGCGCCCGCAAATTCCTCCAGCGCGCACCCGGAAAGTGCCGAATCTCGCGCAATTGGTGTCGCCTCTGCCCTGTGCGAATCAAGCAAGTGCGATTAATGGTTCTGCAGCCGCACGCGGGCGGGCCTGGGCCCTGCCTCGCCGGACGGCGCCCCCCGTCCTGCCGGACCGGGAAACGCGAACCAGAACCTGGAGACGATGATGTCCAAAATGTCACTAGCGTGCGCGACGGCCTTCCTGGCGTCGTCCGGTGCCGCCCTTGCGGGCAGCCACCTCACCGAAGTCAGCTTCGGCACCAACTGGGTAGCCCAGGCCGAGCATGGAGGCTTCTACCAAGCCGTTGCAGACGGCACCTATGAAGAGTGCGGACTCAAGGTCACGATCGTGCCGGGAGGACCGCAAGTCAACAACCGCGCCCTGATGCTTGCGGGCAGGATCGACTTCCACATGGGCGGCGACCTGCTGCAGGCGTTCGCGGCCGCGAAGGAAAACGTGCCTGTGGTTGCGGTGGCGGCCATCTTCCAGAAGCATCCGCAAGTCATCCTTGCCCATCCCGGCGAGGCCGAAAGCTGGGACGATCTCAAGAATCTCACGCTCCTGATCGGCGACAACGGGTTTCAAAGCTACTACCAGTGGATGATGGCGGCCCACGGCTTCACCGCTGAGCAGCGCGAGCCCTACACCTTCAATCCGGCGCCGTTTCTGGCCGACAGTCGCAAGGGGATGCAGGGCTACCTCTCGTCCGAGCCTTATCTTGTCGAAAAGACGGGCGGCTTCACGCCGAACGTGTTCCTGATCGCGGACGCAGGCTATTCCACCTACGCCACGACCATCGAAACCATGGCTCACGACATCGTCGAACGGCCTGAAGTGGTGCAATGTTTCGTCGATGGCTCCATCAAGGGGTGGTACTCGTATCTTTACGGCGACGCGTCCGCCGCGAATGCGTTGATCCAGGAAGCGAACCCCGAAATGTCGTTGGACAAGATCGCCTATGCAATTGCGAAGATGAAGGAGCACGGCATCGTGGATTCAGGAGATTCCGAGACATTGGGAATTGGCGTCATCACGGATGCCAAGGTCGAGGACTTCTTCAACAAGGTGGTCACCGCCGGCGTGATTGACGGCGACGTCAACTGGTCGGCAGCATATGACACGAGCTTCACCGGCAAGGGTGTCGGCATCGACCTGAAGAAGTGACCTTGGCGCGGAGAGCCGCATGACAGCCAGGCACGGGCGCAAGCCCCTCCTGACCATGTCCCGCATCGAGAAGACCTTCCGCGGCGAGACCGTGGCGTTGAAGGACCTGAACCTGACCGTGAACGGAGGTGACTTCCTGTCGCTGCTCGGCCCTTCGGGCTGTGGCAAGTCTACGGCCCTCAGGCTGATTGCCGGGCTCATTCACCCCACCAGCGGCCGGCTCGAATGGAGCGGCGAGAGGGACGTCGGCGACCTGGGCATCGTGTTCCAGGAACCGACGCTCATGCCCTGGCTGACCGTCGCGCAAAATGTCTGGCTGCCGTATCGCCTTCGCGGAAAGGGCTTCGCGGAGGCGCAGCACGACATCGAATCCGCGCTCGAACTTGTGGGCCTCTCGGAATTCAGCGATGCGCACCCGCGCGAACTGTCCGGCGGCATGAAGATGCGCGTCTCCATCGCCCGCGCCATGGTCACGCGACCCCGGCTTATCCTGCTGGACGAGCCGTTCGCCGCGCTCGACGAGATCACCCGCTTCAAGCTGAACAACGACCTGCTGGAGATGAAGGCGGCATTGGGCTGCACGGTGATATTCGTCACCCATTCGGTCTTTGAAAGCGTCTTCCTGTCGGACCGCGTCATCGTCATGGCCGCGCGGCCCGGACGGGTCATCAGCGAACTCGGCATTGACACGCCCTATCCACGCCACGCCGACTTCCGCACCTCGAACGAGTATGCGGCCCACACAAGGGACGTGTCGAATGCGTTGGGAGAAGCCATGGGAGCGGCGGCATGAACCTGCCCGGCGACGCGGCTCCGACCCTGGACAAGGAGGAGGAATTCCGGGCAAGACGCGACCGGATCAACCGCGTTGCCAAGTGGACGCTTCCGAGCCTCGTCATGGCGCTCAGCCTGCTTGCCTGGCATCTCTACGTGACGCTGAATGACGTTCCCCACTACGTGCTGCCGGGGCCTGTTCCTGTCGGCAAGTCGATCATCGAGGACTGGTCCTTGCTGTGGCCGGCGATGCTGACCACTTCGCGCCTGACCATCCTCGCGCTCTTCCTCGCCGTGACGGGCGGGGTTGCCCTTGCAGTGGCCTTCACCCAGTCGCGATGGGCGGAGATGAGCTTCTTTCCCTACGCCGTGATCCTTCAGGTCACGCCCGTTGTCGCCATCGCCCCCCTGCTGCAGATCTACGTGGACAGCGCCTTCTTCGCGGCGCTGCTCTGCGCCTGGATCGTGGCGTTCTTCCCGATCCTCTCCAACACGACAACAGGCCTCAAGTCCGCCGACCACAACCTGCATGACCTGTTCACGATCTACGGGGCCACGCGCTGGCAAAGGCTCCGGTACCTGGCCGCACCGTCCGCGTTGCCCTACTTCCTCGGCGGGCTGAGAATTGCCGGAGGACTGGCCCTCATTGGCGCGGTGGTTGCCGAGTTCGTCATCGGTCGTGCCGGCACTGGTCTCGGTCTCGCGTCGACATTGCTTGAAGCGTCATACCGCTTCAACTTCGGACGCCTCTATGCGGCGCTAATCCTGATTTCGATCCTTGGCATCGGAATCTTCGCGATCACCTCTTTGATAAGCCACCTGATGCTTCGCAAATGGCACGAGAGCGCATTGACTCGCGAAAGTTGACCGCAGCCACGGACCGCAAGACCGCCGTCCAGGCTGCCTGAAGGGCCGGCCGCCGAACTGCGCCTGCGGCAAATTCTGCCAGGGCTCCGGCTCCGTTCCCTTTAGGCGGCGCGCCTCAACGCGTCGCATTGACCGGGTGACAATTTGCCTGCTTCCTTGCGCCAAACAGGATGCAAGCGCGTCAGCAAGTCCGTTTCTCGCCTGGTCCTGCTGCCATTCGGGCAAGAAGCGCAACGGATTTGCAAGGCGTCTCGGCAAGGCTTGCCGGGGGAGCGGCTTCTTTCTCCTGTCTGGCCACGGCGTTCTTGGCGTCGGTCTCCACCGCGCGGCCGCGCTCGACCTGCGCCAGAAGAACAATCGGTTCACGCCGCTTCTGGACGATCTCCTGGCAACGCTGAGACTGCTCCAACATCTGGGGGTGCGGAACGGACCGACGGAATCGGGGCGGGCGCAGACTGCGGCTCCATTGTCCCATGAAACGATCCACATTGCAGTTGCTGAACGTCCTTCAGGCGGCCGGCTCACTCCGCAATCGCTCCGCGACCTCATTGGCCCGATCTCCATGCACGAACTCGGGACGAACATCCCTGCCGTTCCTTCGGCCCGTGACCAGCAATTGGGACCGGGCCGCTGATCGAAACATTCATCCGGCCAGGAATCGGCCTCGCGCGACAATCAACGTGAGAGCCCGGGGATGCATCCCGGGCGATTCGCCAGGTACCGGGCACGGCATCATGAGCGCCCCAGCGGCGTCCGGTGCCGCGGCCCCGCGAAAGGGGGCTGCAGAATCCCACAAACTGCTAGTTTGAAAAAGTTTTTGCAACCCCACGAAAAGCCAATCTTAGCTGTTGAAACCGCGTTTGGCGCCCGAATAGCGTCCGCCCTGTCGCCCTGATTCGGGGCGGTTCGACGGCCTGCGGAAGGGTCCGCCGACGCGTGCGCGACGGCGGCAGGACGGGCCGGAAACGCAATGATCCGCGCCGGGGGCGCGGCGGGAGGAGGAACGAGCATGACGAATCCGGATTTGGCGCTTGACTTCGGCGGGGTGGCTCCGCAGTACAGCGGCCCAGCGGCCCAGCGGCCCAGCGGCCCAGCGGCCCAGCGGCCCAGCG
>VXSG01000086.1 GCA_009838075.1 Boseongicola sp. SB0665_bin_10
CGCATCACGATTCGCCCGTTTGCTTCCCGATCGGTCCACCGGACCGATCGCCGCAGGCGGTTCGGAAGCAAACCGCGCCCGACCCGGCGTGTCTGCAGGCGAATCTTCAAGAGCCCGGGACTGAGGAAGCATCCCGGGGTTGGTCTTCAACGCATGGTTCAGGGTGGATTGGATGACTGTCTCCTTTCTTGTGCCGGTCAGCACGGGCTCCAGGAACTTTCGTTCCCCAAGCCCCTCCCTTCAGGGAGAGGTCGCTGACGCTTGCACCACGAACGCGCCCGTTGCCGTCGCAACGGGATTGGCCTTGTCCTCGTCGGTCGCCAAGGTGCGAACGAAGGCGATGGTTCGGGTCAAGTGAAAGCAGGTTGCGTGCGCCGTAATCGTTTGTCCCGGTGTTGCGGGCCGCATGTAGTCGATGCGGAAATTCAGCGTAGCGGTGGTTGCCGGCTTGGCAGGATGGGAGAGAACCGCCACGCCGCCGCAGGTGTCCAGCAGGGCGGAGACGGCTCCGCCATGCGCGACTCCCGTGACCGGGTCTCCTACAAGCCGGTCGTTCCATGGCATCGAGACGACAGCGGTGCCTTCGCCGACATCCTCGAGGACCATGTTCATGGCCCGGCAAAAGGGCAGCTCGTCGATGAACCGACGCTTCTCCGTTCCACGGATTCCGACCTTGTCAGGCATGAGTGGCCTCCTGTCCGGGTTTTCGTCCGTTTGTTCGCGTTCGGCAAGCCGATTGATCCGGCACTTGCGGAGTTGCTTGAACTGCCGGCTGAGTGCGTCTTCTTCGCCCAATCGCGGCACTTGCCTGAACGGACGGAAGGCGTGGGTCTTGTTCCGCGAACGCCGCGCCACCAAATGACTGGAACGATGTCGGCAAGAGGGGCGGCACCATGCCTGTCGGCGCGTCAACAGAATTGTGGCGTTGCACGGCATTTGCCGTTACGCCAATGTGGCCGAACAACATGCCGGAGACGACATCAGCATGCCAGCCTACACACCTCCTGTCAAAGACCAGCAATTCCTGCTTCATGACCTGTTCAAGGTCGGCGAGAGCGACATTCCCGGTTACGAGGATCTCGATCGAGGCTTCACGGCGGCCGTTCTGGAGGAGGCCGGGAAGATTGCCGCCAACGTGTTGCAGCCGTTGAATGTTGTCGGGGACACGCAAGGCTGCTCGCTCGAGAACGGAGTCGTGCGCACGCCGGAAGGATTCAAGGCGGCCTGGGACGAAATGGCGGCAGGCGGCTGGATGGGTCTTTCCGCCGACCAGGAACATGGCGGGCAGGGCATGCCGTATTTGCTGCACACGGCGGTCGGCGAGTTCTTCTCGTCCGCGAACATGGCATTCCAAATGTACGCGGGGCTGGTGCAGGGCGCGGCGTTGACGCTGGCAGCCCACGGGTCGGATGAGCAAAAGGCCACCTACGTTCCTCCCATGCATGAAGGGCGCTGGTCGGGAACGATGAACTTGACGGAGCCGCATTGCGGCACCGATCTGGGCCTCATCCGCACCAAGGCGGAACTGCAGGACGACGGCAGCTACAGGATTTCCGGCCAGAAAATCTGGATTTCCGGCGGCGAGCACGACCTGGCAGAGAACATCGTTCACCTCGTGCTTGCACGCATTCCCGACGGCCCGGAGGGAATCAAGGGGATTTCGCTCTTCGTTGTACCGAAGTTCCTTCCCAACGAGGATGGCTCGCTCGGAGACCGGAACCGGCTTTCCTGCGGCGGTCTCGAAGAGAAAATGGGAATCCATGGCAACGCGACCTGCGTCATGAATTACGACGGCGCCACGGGATGGCTTGTGGGCGAGATGCACAAGGGCATGCGGGCCATGTTCACGATGATGAACGAGGCGAGGCTCTCGGTGGCGCTCCAGGGCTACGCGCAGGCCGAGATCGCCTATCAGAACGCCGTCGTGTTCGCCCGGGAGAGGCTGCAGGGCCGGGACCTGACCGGCGCGAAGAACCCGGACGGTCCTGCCGACCCGGTCATTGTCCACCCGGACGTGCGCCGCAACCTGCTTGATCAGAAGTCGTTCGTCGAAGGCGCGCGCGCCCTGGCATTCTGGGGTGCGGAGATGATCGACCGTGCACGCAGGATGGGCGACAAGGAATCCGAGGCCATGGTCTCGCTGCTGATTCCGGTGATGAAGGGATTCCTGACCGACAAGGGCTTCGAGGCTTGCGTCCTGGCGCAGCAGACCCTTGGCGGATCGGGCTTCACGAGGGAGGCCGGCGTTGAGCAATTCGTGCGGGATGCGCGCATCGCCATGATCTACGAGGGAACAAACGGCATCCAGTCGCTGGACCTCGTGGGCCGGAAGCTTCCCGCGAACGGCGGCAAGGCGATCATGTCATTCTTCGAACTCGTGAAGGGCTTCATCAAGGAGAACGGGGACAACGAGGCGCTGAAGGCCGATTTTCTCGACCCGCTGAAAGCGGCGTCGAAGGATTTGCAGGCGGCGGGGATGTATTTCCTGCAGGAAGGCGCGAAGAACCCGCTGCACGCGCTGGCGGGATCCTACGATTTCATGCACCTGTTCGGCCACGTCGCGCTGGGCCTGATGTGGGCCCGCATGGCAGGGGCGTCGATGGAAGCGCTTGGGCTCGGGGCCGAGGACACCGAATTCTACGAGACGAAAGTCATGACCGGACGCTACTACATGTCTCGGCAACTGCCGGCGACCGGCCTGCATCTGGCGCGAATCACCAGCGGCGCTGGTCCCGTGATGGATCTTGGCGCCGAGAGATTCTGATTGGAGGGCGAATGACGATCAAGCTGCACTGTTTCGGCGAAAGCGGACACTCGTACAAGGCGGCGCTTGCGCTGGAACTCGGGCCGCTCGATTGGGAGCCGGTTTTCGTGGACTTCTTCAATGGCGCGTCGCGGAGCGAAGGCTATCGCCACGAACTGAACGTCATGGGCGAGGCGCCGGTGCTCGTCGATGGCGACGTGCACCTGACCCAGTCCGGCGTGATACAGGACTATCTTTCGGAAAGAACGGGGCTTTTTGGCGGTCGGTCCCCGGACAGCCGTCGCGAGATATTCCGTTGGGTGCTCTGGGACAATCACAAGCTGTCGAGCCAGGCTGGCGTGGCCCGGTTTCTCATGAACTTCCTGCCGCCCGAGAAGCGCCCCGAGCCCGTGATCACGTGGTTGCAGGGCCGGTTGACATCGGCGCTCCGGGTTCTCGAAGAACATCTCGAGTCACGCGAATGGATTGTCGGGCAAGATGTCACGAATGCGGATTTGACCTGCTGCAGCTATCTTTTCTACGAGGAGCCGTTCGGCTTCGAGCGCAAGGACTGGCCGGCCATTGATGCCTGGCTGAAGCGGATCGAGGCGCTCGACGGCTGGAAGCACCCGTATGATCTCATGCAACGGGCGTTCCCGGCCAAGGCAGCGTAAGGAGGGCACGACAATGGGCGAAGCCTACATCTACGACGCGATTCGTTCGCCCCGCGGCAAGGGCCGGAGCGACGGCAGCCTGCACGAAGTCACTCCGGTCAAGCTCTCGGCCGACCTGATCAACGCCATGAAGCGACGGAATGACCTGGGTGGCCATGTCGTCGAGGACGTGATCTGGGGCAATGCGACCCAGGTCAAGGAGCAGGGCGGGTGTCTCGCGCGGACGGCCGTCCTGGCATCCGACCTCGACGAGCGGGTTCCCGGCCTCTCCATCAACCGGTTCTGTGCGAGCGGCATGGAGGCCGTCAACCTCGCCGCAAACCAGGTGAAGGGAGGTGCGGGCGAAGCCTATATCGCCGGGGGTGTTGAATGCATGAGCCGCGTGCCCATAGGCAGCGACGGCGCCGCGATAGCCGTCGACCCCAGCGTTGCCATGAAGGCGTATTTCGTGCCGCAGGGCATTTCGGCGGACATCATTGCGACCGAGTACGGATTCAGCCGCGCCGATGCCGATGCCTACGCGGTCGAAAGCCAGAAGCGGGCGGCGCGGGCCTGGGGCGAGGGCCGGTTCGAAAGCTCGATTGTCCCCATCCGCGACCAGAACGGACTGCCAATCCTGGACCGCGACGAGCACATGCGCCCCGACACGGACATGCAGGCGCTGGGGGCACTCAATCCCGCCTTCAAGGACCAGGGTGAAGTCATGCCCGGCTTCGACGCTGTCGCGCTGATGAAGTACCCGCATCTTGAAAGGATCAACCATGTCCACCATGCCGGGAACTCCAGCGGCATTGTCGACGGTGCCGCCGCGATGCTGGTTGGCTCCCTGGAGTTTGGCGAGGAGAACGGCCTGGCGCCAAGGGCGCGGATCCGTGCCACCGCAAAGATCGGCAGCGATCCGACAATCATGCTGACGGGGCCGGTGCCGGCCACGGAAAAGGTCCTTGCTGACAGCGGAATGAAGATCGGCGACATTGACCTCTTCGAGGTAAACGAGGCATTCTCGTCGGTCGTTCTGCGCTTCATGCAGGCGTTTGACGTGGATCACGACGTCCTGAACGTCAATGGCGGCGCAATCGCGATGGGGCATCCCCTTGGCGCTTCCGGCGCCATAATCATGGGAACGCTTCTTGATGAATTGGAACGCCAGGACAAGGAAACCGGCCTTGCCGCGATCTGCGTGGCCAGCGGCATGGGCGCGGCCACGATCCTGGAGCGCGTGTAAATGCGGAAACTGCGTGCGTCCGTGAACGGAGAGCCCGGGTGGGGAACCGACCATGACTGACTTTGCCTACGAGGTCCACGACGACGGGGTTGCCGTCATCACCTGGGACATGCCCGGGAAGTCGATGAACGTCCTGACCCGCGAGGCGTTCGAGACGCTGGACAGCCAGGTCGACCAGGCGCTGGCAGATGACGCCGTGAAGGGAATCGTCATCGCATCCGGAAAGGAGAGCTTTGCTGGCGGGATGGACCTGAACGTGCTGGCTTCGATCCGCGACGCGGCGGGCGACGACCCCGCACCCGTGCTCTTCGAGTTCATCATGGAGGGCCACCGGATCCTGCGGAACATCGAACGGGCCGGAATGGACCCAAAGACGAACAAGGGCGGCAAGCCGGTCGCCTGCGCGATTCCTGGGCTGTGCGCCGGCATCGGCACCGAGATTGCCCTGGCATGCCACCGCCGCTTCATGGCGGACACGGCGAATGGCCGCATCGGGCTTCCGGAAATCCGGGTGGGCCTCTTTCCCGGCGCGGGCGGCACGACGCGCTACTCTCGCATGGTCGGCGCAATGGCGGCTTCGCCGGTGCTTCTCGAGGGCAGGATGCTTGAGCCGCGCAAGGCGAAGGCAGCCCAGCTGGTCGACGAGGTCGTGGCGCCGGACGAACTTCTGGCGCGCGCCAAGGCGTGGGTCTTGAACGCGCAGGACGCGGACCTGGTCAAGCCTTGGGACCAGAAGGGTTTCAAGGTGCCTGGCGGTGCGCCGTACCACCCGCAGGGCTTCATGACCTATGTCGGCGCAAGCGCGATGATCAACGGAAAGACAAAGGGCGTCTATCCGGCGGCGAAGGCGCTGTTGTCTGCCGTTTACGAGGGCGCGCTGGTGCCGTTCGACACGGCAATCAGGATCGAGGCGCGACATTTCACGAACATCCTGATGAACCCGACTTCCAGCGCGATGATCCGGTCCCTGTTCATCAGCAAGGAGGCCTTGGAGAAAGGCGCGCGCAGGCCGGACGCCAGTGATCAGAAAGTCAGGAAGATCGGCGTCCTGGGAGCCGGCATGATGGGGGCGGGCATCGCATATGTCAGTGCCAAGGCGGGCGTCGAAGTGGTCCTTGTGGATCGCGATCTTGCCACGGCCGAGAGCGGCAAGGCACACTCGGAGGAAATCCTGGACAAGGGCATCGCTCGCAGGCGCGTGACCGAAGAGGAGAAGGCGGAGGTGCTGGGAAGGATCCTGGCCACCGCCGATCTCGGTTCTCTGGACGGCTGCGACCTGATCGTCGAGGCCGTGTTCGAGGATCCTGGCGTTAAGGCGGATATTACGAGGAGTGCCGAGCAAGTTGCGGGAGATGACTGCATTTTCGCCACGAACACCTCGACCCTGCCGATCACCGAACTGGCCCAGGCAAGCGTTCGGCCGGAGCAGTTCATAGGCATTCACTTCTTCAGCCCCGTCGACCGGATGCTCCTGGTCGAGATCATCAAGGGTGCCAGGACGGGTGATCGTGCCGTTGCCAAGGCGCTGGACTACGTGCGCCAGATTCGGAAAACGCCGATTGTCGTGAACGATGCACGTTTCTTCTATGCAAATCGCTGCATCATTCCCTACATCAACGAAGGCCTGCGCATGGTCGGCGAAGGGGTGGTGCCGGCGCTGGTCGAGAACGCCGCGAAGCTGCTTGGGTTCCCGCTCGGCCCACTGCAGCTCGTCGACGAGACCTCGATCAATCTGGGCGTGAAGATTGCCAAGGCAACCCGCGCGGCAATGGGGGAATCCTATCCTGACGAAGCCGTTGACGAGGTCCTGTTCTGGATGGCCGACCAGGGACGGCTGGGCCGCAAGGCCGGCTCCGGTTTCTACGCGTATGACGCGGCCGGCAAGCGCACGGGTCTTTGGGAGGGATTGCGAGAGAGGTTCGGGGGCGAGGGCGTCCCTCCGCTGGACGAGGTGCAGAACAGGATGATGATGGTGCAGGCGCTGGAAGCCGTGCGCGCGTTCGAGGAGGGTGTTCTGGGCGACATTCGCGAAGGTGATGTCGGCGCGATCCTCGGGTGGGGATTCGCGCCCTGGTCCGGCGGTCCGTTCTCTTGGCTCGACATGACCGGGGCCGGGCGGGCGATGGACATCTGCGCCGACCTCGAAGCCCGGTTCGGCGCGCGTTTCGCGCAGCCTTCCCTCCTGTCCGAACTGGCGAAGTCCGGCGAAGGGTTCTATGGGCGTTTCGGGTCGGTCCGGAGAGCCGCTTAGCACGGTGATGACCTTGTCGTTCTCCGATTCGATGCGCGAATGCGCCCGTCTGCGCGATTTCGGGTGGTGACAGGGCCAGGGCCGTGCGCTATTGAAGGTCCGGACGAGTGCCGGAGACTGGAACCATGGCCGACCACAAGCACGGTGAAATGGAAGTTGCAGATCAGGAAGCCGTTTTCTCTGGCTTCGTGACTTGGGTGAAGAACGTCACGATTGTCAGCTTTCTGGTCCTGATTTTCCTCGCCATCTTCAATTCCTGAGCTTCCGCACCGCGTTGTCATGGACGCAAGACCGGGCGTTTTCCGCGACGTGGAACTCCGTGGTGTCTTGCCACCTATGCGCTGTCTTGATCGGATTGGATGCCGGGGCGACGTGACCGCCGCGCCTCGCTTGCGGTTGCTGCCATTCGTCTCCTGCGCGGCGAAGATCCGCCCAAGGCCCATGCTGCCGAATTCTGCAGTTTGACCGAACGGCTGGCATCGCCGTTCGGGTCGATATCATGCCGACTGCGTCATGTTGACCATTGGGCAGCGTCCATCACCTGGATCAGCTGAACAAGGTTCCCGCAAGTGTCGTCGAAGACCGCCATGCGGACAGGCCCAGCATCCGTCGGCTCGACGATAAACTCCACTTCCAGGTCGCCCAACCTCTTTCGTTCCGCATCGAGGTCCTGCACCTGAAAGGAGTGTGCAGGGATGCCATCGGAAACCAGTGCTTCCCTGTAGGGCCTCACGGCAGGATGGTCGCTTGGCTCAAGCAGCAGTTCCGTTCCCTCGGGATCTTCACGCGACACGACTGTCAGCCAACGGTTTTCGCCTAAAGGAACATTGTTCTTCACCTTGAATCCGAGGACATCGGTGTAGAATTTTTCCGCTTTGTCCTGGTCATCGACAAAGATGCTGGTCACGTAAATTCTCATGCTTTCCCTCCATGGATCTCGCGCAACGGACTGTCGCCTCCAGGCGACGGGGCGATCACTCGGGGGCGACAGCGAAAGCGCCCGCCATCCCGACCGAACAATGAAATCAGCAACACTGTCCAGAATATGCTCCAATCCGGAAGAACTTGCATGGGCGGCCGCCAATCACAATGTCCCCGGCCTGGACGGGACAGTGCCTGAAGCTTTCTCCGCCGTGCCCGTCGGTGAGCTCGGCAACGAGGCCACTGACCGGCGACACGGCAATTTCCACAGATCGCGATGCAACTGCATGCCGGTCAGAGTGGTTGCCGATCGCCTGGGAAGCGGTTCAGAACATCCAGTTGAGAGCTTCAAGCGTCGTCGCACCGGCCAATGCGCCCCAAAGGACGTTCTTTCGCCAGAACGCAACGGCCAGCGTTGCAAGTGCCGCGGCAAGGCGTACCGGATCGGTGTCTCCTCCAGCGGCATCCGGCCATGCGACGAGCGGCGCGACCAGGCCCGGCAACACTGCCACAGGCGTGTAGCGCAAGTGGCGAAGCAGCCAATCCGGCATCCTTCGAGCACCGACCAGCCCGAGGAAGGAGAAGCGGATCAGGAAGGTGCCCACGCCCAGCACGGCGATGATCGCCCAGATCTCGGTCGCCGAATGACTCACCGACCTCGCCTTCTCTCGATTTCAGCGCCCACTGCCATCGCAATTGCGGCGGCGATCAAGAGGCCGATGCCTGTCGGCAGCCAGAACAGGAGCATTGCCGCGAACGCCGACGACACCGCGGCTGCAAGATGGGCAAGCGTCTTGAGCATCGGCCCCACGATTGCCAGGAACAGGATCGGCATCGCAAAGTCGATCAACGCGTTGTCGGGCAGCGCCCCGCCCACTGCCGCGCCAATCAAGGTCCCAATCACCCAAAACGGTGCCGTCAACGCGATCGTTCCGAGAAAGTAGGCAACTTTTTGGTTCACCGGCCGTTCGGGCCGCTCGTCGAAGTGCGCGATTCCAAGCGCGTAGCTGATGTCAAAATTGAGGTAAGAAACGATCACGCGCTGCCAGAGCGGAGCCGACCCCAGATGCGGCTGAAGTGACGCGGAATACATCGCCATTCGCAGGTTGACGGCAAGTGCCGCCGCCATTGCCACCCAGATCGACGCTGCCTCCGACAGAAGTTGCACGGCAGTGAACTGTGCGGCTCCAGCGATCACGACGAGGGACATTCCGACCGATTGGGGAATGTCCAGACCAGTCTCGACGGCGACGACCCCGAACAGAAAGGCAAACGGACCGGCGACAAAGAGGAACGGCACGCCGGAGATCAATCCTTCGAGGAAAGCGGATTTTCCTGTGGCTAAGGACATGGTCCGGCCCTAATCTCTGCCAGGCGCGAATAGCACACGCAGGAAGGGGCGCAATCAGTGAACACTCCGTCGCCTGAAGGCCGCGGCTTCTCGGCCAGGCTACGCGGCAACCCGCACGCTTCGCGACCGATGGCCGGTTCCTGGCCGCTCGAACTGTTGCAGCACGTTGCGGGCCGCGTTGACGTCGCGGTCAAGGACGAGGTTGCACCCGTCGCGGCCGTGCACCCTGTCCGCGAGCGTCTACGGCCTGTCGGGCGCATGCCCGCATCCGCTGCATCTCCGGGAGGGGCCGCGCGGATCGACCAGGACAACGGACCCTCCGGCGCTTTCAGCCTTGCAAGTCAGCATCTCCCGCAACTGCGTCCACGCGGCATCGTGAATCGACCTGGCGAGCATCGCGCGCTTCAGCGCGTCCATGTTCAGGTCCTCCATCGCGATCACGCGATGCCGGGAAGCCAGGCCGTGGGAGAGCTTGTGCAGGAAGTCGCGCCGCCCCGCGGCGACGCGTGCGTGGTGGCGGGCGTGGTTCCTGCGTGCCATTCTGCGCCGCTTCGATCTCCGTTCCTTCCGGGCCAGGCCGGCCGCCATTGCAAGGGGCGCGCATTCACCTTTCGCCTGAAGGCGACGGTCCCCTGCGCGAAATCCCATGGGTCGTGAAGGCGCCGGTCGGTTCCTGATCGCTCCAGATCCGGGGGACGCGCGGCTGACGCGCGCCGTCGAAGGCGTCGACGAAGCCGGGGCCAGCGCGGAGATTTCCGTAGTCGAGGAGCGTCCGCTGACGATCTTCCTGAACGGGCAGGAAATCGTGACAGTCATGACCATCGGCGATTATCCCGAGTATCTGGCACTTGGTTTCTTGCGGAATCAGGGCATGTTGCAGCCCGGCGAAAAAATCTCCGGCGTTGACTTCGACGCCGAACTCGAAACCGTCGTGCTGCGCACCGACGGCGAGACCAGCTACGAGGAAAAGCTCAAGAAAAAGACCCGAACAAGCGGGTGCGCCGTGGGTACCGTCTTCGGAGACGTCATGGAGGGTCTTGAGGATCTGACATTGCCGGATGCTGAACTGCGCACATCCTGGCTGTATTCCCTTGCGCAAGCCATAAACCGGACGCCGTCGCTCTATCTGTCGGCGGGCGCAATACACGGTACCGTCCTCTGCGAGGCGGACCGGGCGCTGGTCTACATGGAGGATGTCGGCCGCCACAACGCGGTCGACAAGATCGCGGGGTGGATGCTGAGCAACGAGGTCTCCGGGAACGACAAGATCCTCTACACGACCGGACGCCTGACCTCGGAAATGGTGATCAAGTGTGCCCTGATGGGCATTCCCGCACTCGTCTCCCGATCCGGGTTCACGGCGTGGGGCGTGGAGATTGCCCGCGAGGTTGACCTGACGCTGATCGGCCGCATGCGCGGGCATCGTTTCGTATGCCTGTCGGGCGAACGGCGTCTTGTTCGGGACGCCGAACCTGCGCATGTGATGTCGGAAGAGCGCAGGCACCAGCGAAAGGGAAGTCGCCGATGACGCCTCATGCACGGACCTCTGGACGGGTGCGGAAGCCGCCAAACACGGAATTTGGTTTGGTTGCCTCGATGGCGGAATCGGCAACGGGTCCAGGCTTCGGGACATTTCCGGTCCCAACCGGACCGCAAAGTGCCAATGGCCGGGTCGACCCATGGCCGCGGGCATGAGCCTGCCCTCGGGCACCATATTGGCGGGCGGCCTGGCGCGTCGCATGGGTGGTGGCGACAAGGGCCTCCTGACCATCGGTGACAGGACGATGCTGGAGCACGTGATCGAAAGGATTGCGCCTCAGGTGGGCGAACTGGCATTGAATGCAAATGGCGACAAGGCGCGGTTTGCGAAATTCGGCCTCCCGGTTCTCGCCGACCCTGTCGCCGGATACGCAGGCCCTCTGGCCGGTGTCCTGGCGGGACTTGACTGGGCGGCAGGCCGTGGGGTTGCGAACATTGTGACGGTCGCTGCAGACACCCCGTTCCTTCCTGCCGATCTGGTGGGCCGGCTCCTGGATGCAGCCGTGGACCAGGGCGGGCAGATCGCGCTTGCCTGCACCACTGGCGGGCTGCATCCGACCTTCGGCCTCTGGCCCGTTGCCCTTCGGGACGATCTGAGGACGGCATTGTCGGAGGGCGTTCGCAAGGTCGTCGACTGGACCGACCGGCATGGCGTGGCCAAGGCCGAGTTTCCGGTTCGGGAGTTCGACCCGTTCTTCAACGTGAACACGCCCGAGGATCTCGATCGCGCTCAGGGCTTCCTGGAGCTGGCATGAAGGTCTGGGGGATTGTCGGATGGAAGAACTCGGGCAAGACTGGCCTCATGGAGCGCCTCGTTGCCGAATTCGTTGCCCGGGGCCTCAAGGTTTCGACCCTGAAGCACGCGCATCACGTGTTCGACGTGGATCAAGAGGGCAAGGACAGCTACAGGCACCGCGTTGCCGGTGCAACCGAGGTCTTGCTTGCAAGCCGCCGACGCTGGGCCTTGATGCACGAGTTGCGTGACGAAGAGGAGCAGGAGCTTGCCGTTCTGCTTGCAATGCTCGCACCCGTGGACCTGGTCCTGGTCGAGGGTTACAAGCGCGATCTGCACCCGAAAATCGAGGCGCATCGAGCGGAGACCGGCAATGAGCTGATCGCATCCGATGATCGGACGATCATGGCCGTCGCGTCGGATTGCGGCGCCAGGGCAACCGGTCGGCCGGCCTTTCACATCGACGACACGTCCGCGATCGCCGATTTCATTTCGAATGAACTGGGGCTTCAGGATGCCTGAATTGTCCTGTCATGGCGACTTGGCACGGCGATGTCGGAGCGAAAGGACCCATTTCCGGATGCCGCACGGCAGTTTCGGAAGGGCACCGGGAATTGCGGGATGCTGACGCCGCCGCGCATGAAGAACGACTGTTTCGCCCTGCCGCCCGGCGTCGACTGGACTCCGGTCGACGATGCGCTTTGCCGGTTGCGCAGGGCCGTGCACCTGTCGGTGGACAGCGAGGGCGTGCCTGTCGAGGATGCGTGCGGACGGCTGCTTGCGGAGCCGGTACGGGCCAGCCGGGCGAATCCGCCGGGCGACAATTCGGCCGTGGATGGCTACGGATTCTCGCACGGCGCCACAGGTGCGGGAGACCAGCTGATGCCGCTCGTTGAAGGACGTGCGGCGGCAGGGTGCCCGTTTCCCGGACACGTGCCGGAAGGACATGCCATCCGCATCCTCACCGGCGCGCTCCTGCCGTCGGGCGTCAATACCGTCGTGCTTGAGGAAGACTGCTCAACGGATGGCGCGAGCGTCGCGTTCGAGGGTCCCGTGAAGAAGGGTGCGAATACCCGGAAGAAGGGCGAGGACGTCAAGGCGGGCGAATTGGCGTTCCCTGCCGGGACCCGTCTTGGACCGCCCGAGATCGCGCTCCTGGTGGCAACCGGGGTCTCGAGTGTTCGAGTCCACCAAAGGCTGAGGGTCGCCGTGCTTTCGACCGGCAGCGAAATTGTTCAGGGCGGCACCGATTCCGACCCCGCACGGACATATGACGCGAACCGACCCATGCTCCTGTCCCTGATGCGGGACTGGCAACTGGAGCCGGTGGACCTGGGACTGGTGCCGGACGATCGCGACGCGCTGCGCGCCCGTCTCGATGCGGGTGCCGAAACGGCCGACGTCATCCTTACGTCGGGAGGGGCTTCGGCCGGGGACGAGGATCATGTGTCGGCGTTGCTGGCGGAATCGGGGTCGCTCGGCGATTGGCGCATCGCGTTGAAGCCGGGACGGCCGCTTGCGCTTGGGGTCTGGAGGGGCGTTCCGGTGTTCGGACTGCCCGGGAATCCGGTTGCGGCGCTGGTCTGCACGTTGATCTTTGCCCGCCCGGCCATGGGGGTCCTCGGAGGCGAGGGATGGCGTGAGCCTCTGGGATTCAGCGTGCCGGCGGCTTTCGAGAAGTCCAAGAAGGCCGGGCGCCGCGAGTATCTTCGCGCTCGCATGAATGCCGAAGGCGCGGCAGAGGTGTTCATGTCAGAGGGCTCCGGCCGGGTTTCGGGGCTCGCCTGGGCTGGCGGCCTGGTCGAGATCGGCGATGACGCCCGGGAAATCCGGCGCGGCGACCCGGTGCGATTCATTCCCTATGGCAGCTTCAGGTGACCTGTAACGCCGGCATGCGGGGAGGCAGGGCGTAGCTGGCGACCCGGCCGGTTTCCCGCTGATGTCCTCCTCAAGTCTTGAGGCGCCATTCCTTGATCTGATGCCGAACCGGACGGTCGGCGCAGGAACCGGGATGTCGAGCCAACCGACCGGGCTGATCGCGCCCATGAGTTCCATGATGCCCTCCTCCCTGGGTGCAACGCGATCCGGGCGTCGTGAAGGACCGCGCGGGCGGCATCGCGGTTCGGGTGACGGGCTTCCTTCATGGCTTGGACATCACCGTCGTGATTTTTCTCTTGCGCGTTTGCAGTCGGGGCCATATAGGCCGCCTGTCCGGCGAACGTGCCCTGCAGGTTCTCCTGGCATCGTCCGAGACGGCGGGTTGGCGGAAGCCGTTAATTCCTGCCTGAGACGGGAACGTAAGAATGCTGACTTCAGGTCTGCCCTGAAGCTCTGTTCACGATGGACCCGTAAGGACTTCTGGGGCTTCGGCCTCGTGATGAGCCGGAGGGGTCACCCTCCAGATTTGGAGTCAAACTGTGAATAGAGCCCAGAAAGAGAAAGTGGTCGAGGAACTCGGCCAGATCTTCGAAAGCTCTGGCGTGGTGGTCGTGGCCCACTACGCAGGTCTCACGGTCACCGAGATGCAGGATCTCCGCGGGCAGATGCGCGCGGCCGGCGGATCGGTGCGCGTCGCCAAGAACAGGCTTGCTCGGATTGCCTTGACAGGAAAGCCGAATGAACACCTGGCCGACCTGCTGACGGGGATGACCGTATTCGCCTATTCGGAGGATGTGGCCGCCGCCGCGCGTGTCGTCCACAAGTACTCCAAGGCAAATGGAAAGCTGGTCATTCTCGGCGGAGCAATGGGCGAAACGGCGCTCGACGTGGCGGGCGTGAAGGCTGTCGCAGACATGCCGTCGCGTGAAGAGCTGCTTGCCATGATCGTCGGCGGCATCTGTTCCTCGGCATCGAACCTTGCCAGCGCGATCGGAGCACCGGCGTCGAACGTGGCGGGCATCCTTTCGACCGTGGAAGAGCGCGCGGAGGCCGCATGAGACTTGCGTGTGGATCATGTTCGCACGTCGCAGCAAATTAGGAACGGAACTGAGAAATGGCTGATCTGAAGAAACTTGCAGAGGAGATCGTGGGCCTCACGCTTCTCGAGGCGCAGGAGCTGAAGACAATCCTGAAGGACGAATATGGAATCGAGCCCGCCGCCGGAGGCGCCGTGATGATGGCCGGACCGGCAGCTGGCGGCGATGCCGGTGCTGACGCGGCGGAGGAAAAGGACGAGTTCGATGTCATCCTCAAGTCGTTTGGCACACAGAAGATCAACGTGATCAAGGAAGTGCGCGCGATCACCGGCCTCGGGCTGAAGGAAGCCAAGGACCTGGTCGAGGCTGGCGGCAAGGCCGTCAAGGAAGGCGTTGCCAAGGACGAGGCCGAGGAGGTCAAGGGAAAGCTCGAAGCGGCGGGCGCCGAAGTCGAGCTCAAGTGATTCTTGCGGGCCGGTCGACCAGAACCGGCCGGCCCGCCGTCATGCCTTCGGTTCGGCCTTGAGCCGAAGATCGAGTGCGGTCACGATTTCCAGCAGCATCGACAGACGGGACTCGTCGCTCCCGGACAGGTTCTCGTGAAGCGCCTGCGTTGTCACGTTCGCGCCCTTGGTGGTCGCGTGCATGCCGCGCGCCCGGGCGAGCGTGGCCAGCGCCGTGCCGACGAACGCCGGATCACCGGTCTCCAGGGCAGCGGTCAGATACTCGGCCTGCGCTTCGCGCGTGTCGAGATATCTGGCCGCATCAAAGGGGCGAAGCTTGCGGCCGGACTCATCGAGGTTCATGATTCAGCACCTTTGCCAATTTGCGTGCGCGATCAAGGCCGCATTCTTGCCTGCCCTCCTTTGCCACCGAAAGAGTGGAAGAACTTGTCTTCGCGCTTCACGGAACCACGACAACCGGGTCCGTCAAGAGTTCACGTTTGCCGAATTTGCCGAGTGCCTGGCCCGCAGTTGATCCGCAGTTCGGAAGCGCCGCCGCCGACGGCCGGGGCGGCGCCCAAGGCGCCCCGAACCGAGGCGATCAAGCCGAGAGGTTTGGGATCGCGTTGAATGCTGGGCAACTCGTCATGCTGGGTCAGTGAGCCCAAGCTCTTGGATTTCAGCGACTCCATGAGCCGTTTGCCCGACATTGCGTTGGGCCGGCCCCGAGGCGCCGTGCGGGGATCAGGACGTCGGGACGCGTCTCCAGGCTTTGCGGCGCCGCACGCCTTCGAGCACGGCAGGCTCGGATTCGAGCACGTGTTCGACGAGGTGCTGGACACGCTCATCGACGCGGGCTGGGCACCCCCGGTGTGCATGGCGCCGGGAGGGCTGTGGAACCCGGCCGCCCGGGCTGCTATCCCGGTGACGGGATGCATGCCAACAGTTCGGAGGCGCACGGGCCATGCACGCAGAGATCGCCAGCAGAAGCGAGG
The DNA here is from genome assembly GCA_009838075.1 of Boseongicola sp. SB0665_bin_10. Classification (GTDB taxonomy): domain Bacteria; phylum Pseudomonadota; class Alphaproteobacteria; order Rhodobacterales; family Rhodobacteraceae; genus JAJEFO01. The sequence continues at coordinate 15,791 of VXSG01000086.1, forward strand.
AGATCGCCGGGCTGTGCCGCAGCCACGGCGTGGCCCGGCTCGAGGTCTTCGGCTCGGCCGCGCGCGGGACCGACTTCGACCCGGCCACCAGCGACGTGGATTTCCTGGTGGAGTACGAATCGGAGGATCTGGGCCCGTTCCTCCGGCGGCATTTCGCGTTGCAAGAAGATCTTGCCGATGTCCTGGGCCGTGAAGTCGACCTGGTCATGGCGCTGCCTGACAACAAGTACCTGCGGGCCAGCGTCAACCAGTGCCGCGAGGTCGTGTACGATGCGCGCGGCGTGGGGAGCGATCCGGGATGCCGTCCCGGCCCGGCAGCGGCAAGTGCTGCGAGCCCGTACATGAGGCGTGATCCCAGGGTCTACCTGGAGACGGCGCAGCAGGCGGCCGGAAAGATCATGGACTTCGTCGAGGGAACCGATCTCGACGGATTCCTGGCCGATCTCCGGTTACGCCGTGCCGTCGAGTGGCTACTCATGACCCTTGGCACGGCATTGGCCGGCCTCGAGGAAAATTCGCCCGAGCTGGCCGAGCGGATCCCGGACCTGGCGGAAGCCGTCCGTCGCGGCAACCTCCTGGCCCATGACCATCGCGGCATCGATCCGGAGGAAGTCTGGCAAGCCGCCGTGCCGGCCCTTCCCGAACAGCGGCGGGTCGCCCTGTACGTTCTCTCCGAACTGAATCGCGAGGCCGCGACGCCGGAACCGTGCCCTGACGGGCCGTGACCGGATTGCCCGACGCCCTGCCGTGAGCGCGGGCCGGGTGCCGCCTGTGGGACGCGGGCGGATGCGGCCGTCGCCGCGCCCGCCAAGGTTGCGAGGCCTTCGATCGACGTGCGGGCAAGGTGGTGTCGTCAGGCCTTCGCTCCTCCTACGCCCGGAAAGACAGGAACAATGACGGAATCGGCAGTAGAGGGAGATGCGGAACACCCGGACCCCCGGACTCCGCCGAAAGGGCCTGAATTCGGGCTTGACTCGAGGCCTCGACCTCGGCCGGGTTCTTTCCCAGGAGAGTGGACCAATCGCTGCGTTCAAGCTACAAGGTCAGATGACTGCATCTTGAAGGTCGCAAAAGGCGGGAACAATGACCATGACTGGCGACGGCAGCGTGGCAAAATCCGGATCCGAGAAAGGCCAGCGCGAAGACAACCCGAGAAAAATTCGCAACCAGCGATACGCGAGCGAACTGTTCCGGCTACAGCTCGAACTCGTGAAGATGGTTGAGTGGATCAAGCACAAGAAGCTCAAGGTCGTTGTAATTTTCGAAGGCAGGGACGCTGCCGGAAAGGGCGGGGTCATCAAGCGCATCACGCAGCACCTGAGTCCCCGCATCTGCCGGGTGGTCGCGCTGCCCGCGCCCACGGAGCGCGAGCGTACCCAATGGTATTTTCAGCGCTACGTGCCGCACCTTCCCGCAGCCGGCGAGATGGTGATGTTCGACCGGAGCTGGTACAACCGGGCTGGCGTCGAAAGGGTCATGGAATTCTGCACCGAAGAGGAGTATCGCGATTTCATGCGCTCCTGCCCGGAGTTCGAACGCATGCTGGTGCGTTCCGGCATAAGGCTGATCAAGTACTGGTTCTCCGTCTCTGACGAGGAGCAGGAGAAGAGGTTTCAGGCACGCCTTCATCAGAGTCACAAGCGCTGGAAACTGAGCCCGATGGACCTCGAGTCCCGGCGACGGTGGGTTGCCTACTCAAAGGCCAAGGACGACATGTTCGCGCACACGGACATCAAGCAGGCGCCCTGGTACGTCGTGGATGCGGACGTGAAGAAGCACGCGCGGCTGAATTGCATCAGCCATCTCTTGAGCATGGTGGCCTACGAGGACCTGACACCGGAATCGATCGAGCTTCCGAAGCGAGAAGATGCCGGTGCATATGTCCGGCCACCGTTCTCCGAACAGACACTCGTGCCGGCGGCGTATCCCTGACGGGACCATCTGAAAGCGGTCGTCAGCACTCCCGCCGAATACCGGTCCCCTTGGGTCCGTGGCGGCAGGGCGTCGTTCCGCTCGCCATGGATCGAACGGGTCACAGCGGATGGCGCGGCCTTCCATCAGCTTGGCATCTTGGCGCTCACTTTCGGATGGCTTCTCCACCTTGGATCCTGAATGCGGCCTTCCGTGCGCCACCTGCACCCGCAGCCATTGACCGCGCGCCCTTCCTTGCTTTCTCGCCGGCATGGACATGCACAAATTTGGAACCTGTCACGCCTGGTTTGAAGGACCTCCGGCGGCGGTGCGCCAGAGCTCTCCCGCGGCAAAGCGCATTCGACTTGCCACGAAGAATGCCACGAAGAATCAGTTGAAAGAAGGCGCTTCGGTTGATAGGGAGACGGCGACGTGATTCGATGAACAGGCACTACGTCAACAAAGTTCATGATTGACCACCCTCTCAAAGCAGGATGCATCCTGCTTTGACGGGGTAGTCTTCTGTTTCGGGCGAGAGGCCGTGGGAGGCCTCTCAGGTATGGAAACGGAACTATCCAAATCAGGTGCGAAGCAGCGCCCCCAACCTGCCTCGCTCCCATGATTGAACCGGAGATCCATCATCCATGGCAACGACGTTCATTGGCCAAAAGCGTTTCCGCAAGTATTTTGGCAAGATCCGCGAAGTTCTGGAAATGCCAAACCTCATCGAGGTCCAGAAGTCCTCCTACGACCTGTTCCTGAATTCGGGCGACCAGCTCGAGCCGATGGACGGCGAAGGCATCAAGGGAGTCTTCCAGTCGGTCTTCCCGATCAAGGATTTCGGTGAAACCGCGGAACTCCAGTTCGTCGACTACGAACTGGAAGAGCCGAAATACGACGTCGAGGAGTGCCAGCAGCGCGACATGACATACTCGGCGCAGCTCAAGGTGACCCTGCGCCTCATCGTGTTCGATGCCGACGAGGACACCGGTGCCAAGTCGGTCAAGGACATCAAGGAGCAGGTCGTCTACATGGGCGACATGCCGTTGATGACGTCGAACGGAACGTTCGTCGTGAACGGCACCGAGCGCGTGATCGTTTCCCAGATGCACCGCTCGCCGGGCGTCTTCTTCGATCATGACAAGGGCAAGACCCATGCCAGCGGCAAGCTGCTCTTTGCCTGCAGGATCATTCCCTATCGCGGGTCCTGGCTCGACTTCGAATTTGACGCCAAGGACATCGTTCATGCCCGCATCGACCGTCGCCGGAAGCTTCCGGTGACGACCCTGCTCTATTCGCTGGGCATGGACCAGGAAGGCATCATGGATGCCTATTATGAGACCGTCGGATTCAAGTACCGGAAGAACAAGGGCTGGGTGACAAGATTCTTCCCAGAGCGCGTGCGCGGCACGCGGCCGGCATTCGATCTGGTCGATGCCAAGACCGGCCGGGTCTTCGCCAAGGCGGGCGAAAAGGTCACGCCAAGGACCGTCAAGAAGATCATTGACGACGGAAAGATCACCGATCTCCTGGTGCCGTTCGACCAGATCCTGGGCCGCTTTGTCGCCAAGGACATCATCAACGAGGAAACCGGCGCGATCCACGTCGAGGCCGGGGACGAACTGACCTGGGAAGTCGACAAGGACGGTGAGGCCACGGGCGGAACGCTGAAGGACCTCATGGATGCAGGGATAACCGAAATCCCGGTTCTCGACATCGATAACGTCACGGTCGGCCCCTACATCCGCAACACCATGGACGCGGACAAGAACTGGAACCGGGACACCGCGCTCATGGACATCTACCGCGTCATGCGTCCGGGCGAACCTCCGACCGTGGACGCCGCCAGCGCGCTCTTCGACACGCTCTTCATCGACAAGGAGCGCTATGATCTTTCGGCCGTCGGCCGCGTGAAGATGAACATGCGTCTTGATCTCGACGCCGAGGACACGGTGCGCACGCTGCGCACGGAGGACATCGTGGCCTGCGTCAAGGCCCTGGTCGAACTGCGTGACGGCAAGGGCGAGATCGACGACATCGACCACCTCGGCAACCGCCGCGTCCGCTCGGTTGGCGAATTGATGGAAAACCAGTACCGCGTGGGCCTGCTCAGGATGGAGCGCGCGATCCGGGAACGCATGAGCAGCGTCGAGATCGACACCGTCATGCCGCAGGACCTGATCAATGCGAAGCCCGCGGCCGCGGCCGTGCGCGAATTCTTCGGTTCATCGCAGCTCTCGCAGTTCATGGACCAGACCAATCCGCTCTCCGAGGTCACGCACAAGCGGCGCCTGTCGGCGCTCGGGCCGGGCGGCCTGACCCGCGAACGCGCAGGCTTCGAGGTGCGCGACGTCCATCCGACCCACTATGGCCGGATGTGCCCCATCGAGACGCCGGAGGGTCCGAATATCGGCCTGATCAACTCGCTTGCGACATTCGCCCGCGTGAACAAGTACGGATTCATCGAAACGCCCTACCGCAAGGTCAAGGACGGCCAGGTGACGGACGAGGTCACCTACATGTCGGCGACCGAGGAAATGCGGCACGTTGTGGCGCAAGCCAATGCCAAGCTGGACAGCAAGGGCCGGTTCGAGAACGAGATGGTGAACACGCGGCGCGCCGGCGAGTACAGCCTGACTCCGACCGAACAGGTGGACCAGATCGACGTTTCGCCAAAGCAGCTGGTGTCGGTCGCCGCCTCGCTGATCCCGTTCCTCGAGAACGACGATGCAAACCGGGCGCTCATGGGGTCGAACATGCAGCGCCAGGCGGTGCCGCTCCTGCAGGCGGAGGCGCCTCTTGTCGGCACCGGCATCGAGGAGGTCGTGGCGCGGGATTCGGGTGCCGCGATAATGGCCAGGCGCGCGGGCGTCATCGACCAGGTCGATGCGCAGCGGATCGTCGTTCGAGCCACCGAGGATCTGGAGCCGGGCGATCCCGGGGTCGACATCTACCGCCTGCGGAAGTTCCAGCGGTCGAACCAGAACACCTGCATCAACCAGCGCCCGCTGGTGAAGGTCGGCGACGGCGTCACCAAGGGCGAAGTGATTGCCGACGGTCCCTCGACCGAACTCGGCGAGCTTGCGCTCGGCAAGAACGTGGTCGTCGCCTTCATGCCGTGGAACGGATACAACTACGAGGACTCGATCCTGATTTCCGAGCGGATCGTGCGCGACGATGTCTTTACCTCGGTGCACATCGAGGAATTCGAGGTGTCCGCGCGGGACACCAAGCTCGGGCCGGAGGAAATCACGCGCGACATTCCGAATGTCGGCGAGGAGGCGCTTCGCAACCTTGATGAGGCCGGCATCGTCTATATCGGCGCAGAGGTCGGTTCCGGAGACATCCTGGTGGGCAAGATCACGCCCAAGGGTGAAAGCCCGATGACGCCGGAGGAGAAGCTCCTGCGCGCCATTTTCGGCGAAAAGGCTTCCGACGTGCGTGACACGTCACTGCGGCTGCCGCCCGGCGATTTCGGGACCGTGGTCGAAGTACGGGTCTTCAACCGCCACGGTGTCGAAAAGGACGAGCGGGCGCTGCAGATCGAGCGCGAGGAAGTCGAGCGGCTTGCTCGCGACCGGGACGACGAGCTCGCGATTCTCGAGCGCAACACCTACGCGCGCCTCAAGGAAATGATCCTTGGCAAGATCGCGGCCAAGGGCCCGAAGGGCGTGAAGCCCAACTCGAAGATCACCGAGGACCTGCTTGCGGAACTGTCGCGAGGGCAATGGTGGCAGCTTGCGATCGGCAACGAAAGGGTCGCGAAGGCCATCGAGGCGCTGAACGCGCAGTTTGATTCCCAGAAGGCCGCCCTCGAGCACCGCTTCGAGGACAAGGTTGAAAAGGTCAGGCGTGGCGACGACCTGCCGCCGGGCGTGATGAAGATGGTCAAGGTCTTCGTTGCCGTGAAGCGCAAGCTTCAGCCCGGGGACAAGGTCGCCGGACGTCATGGCAACAAGGGCGTGATCTCGAAGGTGGTCCCGATGGAGGACATGCCGTTCCTCGCGGACGGCACGCCGGTCGACTTCGTGCTGAACCCGCTCGGCGTGCCGTCGCGGATGAATGTCGGCCAGATCCTGGAGACTCACATGGGCTGGGCCTCTCGCGGGCTCGGCATCCAGATCGACGACGCGCTTCAGGAATACCGCCGCAAGGGCAGCATGAAGCCTGTCCGGGACGCGATGAAGTTCGCCTATGGCGACGATGTATTCAGCGAAGGCATCAAGGGCCTGGGCGAAGAGGACCTGGTTCAGGTTGCCGAGAACGCGACCCGTGGCGTGCCAATTGCCACGCCGGTGTTTGACGGCGCGAAGGAGGCGGATGTCAACGATGCGCTGGTGCGGGCCGGGTTCTCCGAAAGTGGCCAGTCAGAGCTCTACGATGGCCGGACCGGCGAGAAGTTCGCGCGGCCCGTGACCGTGGGCATCAAGTACCTGCTGAAGCTGCACCACCTCGTGGACGACAAGATTCACGCGCGCTCCACGGGTCCGTACAGTCTCGTCACGCAGCAGCCGCTGGGCGGAAAGGCCCAGTTTGGCGGGCAGCGATTCGGCGAGATGGAAGTATGGGCGCTGGAGGCGTTTGGTGCCGCATATACGCTTCAGGAAATGCTCACCGTCAAGTCGGACGACGTGGCAGGCCGGACCAAGGTCTACGAGTCGATCGTGAAAGGCGAAGACAACTTCGAGGCCGGCGTGCCCGAGAGCTTCAACGTGCTCGTCAAGGAGGTCCGCGGTCTCGGACTGAACATGGAACTCAGGGAAACCGTGGAGGAGGAAGGGTGAGGGAATTCCGCAGCCGGATTCGCGGCGGACGCGCCTTGCCCGGAACTCTTACGCACTCCACGGCCAGCCTTTAGGGACACGACATGAATCAGGAACTTACGACAAACCCGTTTAGCCCGCTCGCCACGCCCCAGACGTTCGACGAGATTCGCATATCCTTGGCGTCCCCCGAGCGGATCCTTTCCTGGTCGTACGGTGAAATCAGGAAGCCCGAGACCATCAACTACCGGACCTTCAAGCCCGAACGGGACGGTCTGTTCTGCGCCCGCATCTTCGGGCCGATCAAGGACTACGAGTGCCTGTGCGGCAAGTACAAGCGGATGAAGTACCGTGGCGTCGTCTGCGAGAAATGCGGTGTCGAGGTGACGCTGCAGAAAGTCAGGCGCGAACGGATGGGCCATATCGAGCTGGCGGCCCCCGTGGCCCACATCTGGTTTCTCAAGTCGTTGCCGTCCCGCATCGGTCTTATGCTCGACATGACGCTTCGCGACCTTGAGCGCATTCTCTACTTCGAGAACTATGTCGTGATCGAACCCGGCCTTACCGACCTGCAATACGGCCAGTTGCTTTCGGAGGAAGAGTATCTCGAGGCCCAGGATCTGAACGGGATCGATGCCTTCACCGCGAACATCGGCGCCGAAGCCATCCGCGAAATGCTGGCGGCCATCGACCTCGAAGCCGAGGCGGAGAACCTCCGTGCCGAGCTCGCCGTGGCCACGGGGGAACTGAAGCCCAAGAAGATCATCAAGCGGCTGAAGATCATCGAGAGCTTCATCGAGTCCGGCAACCGGCCCGAATGGATGGTTCTGACCGTCATCCCGGTCATTCCGCCGGAACTCCGCCCGCTTGTCCCCCTTGACGGTGGCCGATTCGCCACTTCGGACCTGAACGATCTCTATCGCCGCGTCATCAACCGGAACAACCGTCTGAAGCGGCTGATCGAGCTTCGCGCGCCGGACATCATTGTCCGCAACGAAAAGCGGATGCTGCAGGAGTCGGTCGACGCGCTGTTCGACAACGGGCGTCGGGGCCGGGTGATCACCGGCGCCAACAGGCGACCGCTGAAGTCGCTGTCCGACATGCTGAAGGGAAAGCAGGGCCGGTTCCGTCAGAACCTGCTCGGCAAGCGGGTCGACTTCTCGGGCCGATCGGTCATCGTGACCGGTCCCGAACTGAAATTGCATCAATGCGGGTTGCCGAAGAAGATGGCGCTCGAGCTCTTCAAGCCGTTCATCTATTCGCGGCTTGAGGCGAAGGGCCTTTCCTCGACCGTCAAGCAGGCGAAGAAGCTTGTCGAGAAGGAGCGGCCCGAGGTCTGGGACATTCTCGACGAGGTCATTCGCGAGCATCCCGTGCTTCTGAACCGAGCGCCAACGCTCCACCGGCTTGGGATCCAGGCCTTCGAGCCGATTCTGATCGAAGGCAAGGCGATCCAGCTTCACCCGCTCGTCTGCTCGGCCTTCAATGCCGACTTCGACGGCGACCAGATGGCTGTTCACGTGCCCCTCTCGCTTGAGGCCCAGCTGGAAGCGCGCGTCCTGATGATGTCGACCAACAACGTGCTGTCGCCTGCCAACGGCGCGCCGATCATCGTGCCGTCCCAGGACATGATCCTGGGCCTCTACTACATCTCCATGGAGCGCGAGGGGATGCAGGGCGAAGGCATGGTCTTTGCCGATGCGGACGAGGTGCAGCATGCCCTCGACGCAGGCGAAGTGCATCTTCATGCGAAGATCACGGCCCGGATCAGGCAGATCGACCAGGACGGGCTTGAAGTGTTCAGGCGGTACGAGACCACGCCCGGCCGTGTCAAGCTGGGCGCACTCCTGCCGTTGAACGCGAAGGCACCGTTCGGTCTGGTGAACCAGCTCCTGCGGAAGAAGGAGGTGCAGCACGTCATCGACACCGTCTACCGGTACTGCGGCCAGAAGGAGAGCGTCATATTCTGCGACCAGATCATGACGATGGGATTCCGCGAGGCATTCAGGGCCGGCATCTCGTTCGGCAAGGATGACATGGCCATTCCGGACGCGAAATGGAACATCGTTGAATCCATCCGTGAACAGGTGAAGGAATTCGAGCAGCAGTACATGGATGGCCTGATCACTCAGGGCGAAAAGTACAACAAGGTCGTCGACGCATGGTCGAAATGCTCGGATGATGTCGCGAACGCCATGATGGACGACATTTCCGCGATGCGGAAAGACGACACGGGAGCCGAGATGGAGCCCAACTCGGTCTACATGATGTCGCACTCGGGCGCTCGGGGCTCTCCGGCCCAGATGAAGCAGCTGGGCGGCATGCGCGGACTGATGGCAAAGCCTTCCGGCGAAATCATCGAGACGCCCATCATCTCGAACTTCAAGGAAGGACTGACGGTGCTCGAGTATTTCAACTCGACCCATGGCGCGCGAAAGGGGCTTGCCGACACCGCGCTCAAGACGGCGAATTCCGGCTATCTCACGCGCCGTCTCGTGGACGTGGCGCAGGACTGCATCGTCCGGATGCAGGATTGCTGCACGGACGCGGCGATCACCGCGGAGGCGGCGGTCAGCGAAGGGGAGATCGTGGCGTCGATTTCCGAACGCGTGCTTGGTCGCGTCGCGGCCGAGGATGTCGTCGTTCCCGGGACTGACGAGACGCTGGCGAACAAGGGGGAACTGATCGACGAGAGGACCGCGGATTCCATTGAAGCCGCGGCAATCCAGTCGGTGCGCATCCGCTCGCCGCTGACCTGCGAGGCGGAAGACGGTGTCTGCGCGATGTGCTATGGTCGCGACCTCGCGCGCGGCACGCTCGTCAATATTGGCGAGGCCGTAGGCATCATCGCCGCGCAGTCGATCGGCGAACCCGGCACGCAGCTCACGATGCGGACATTCCACATCGGCGGCATTGCGCAGGGTGGCCAGCAGTCGTTCACGGAATCTTCCGCAGACGGTGACGTGGAGTTCAGGAACGCGAGCATCATCACGAATTCTGCCGGCGAGCAGATCGTCGTCGGACGCAACATGGAAATGGCCGTGCTCGACAAGAACGGCAACGAGCGCTTGAAGCACAAGCTGGGCTACGGCTCCAAGGTGTTCCCCAAGAAGGGAGAAAGCGTCAATCGCGGCGACAAGCTGTTCGAATGGGATCCATACACCCTGCCGATCATTGCCGAGAAGGCGGGCACTGCAAAGCTGGTGGATCTTGTCACGGGCGTGTCCGTGCGGGAGGAGACCGACGACGCGACGGGCATGACGCAGAAGATCGTGACCGATTGGCGCGCTGCCCCGAAGGGCAGCGATCTCAAGCCCGAAGTCCTGATCGTCGACAAGAGCGGCGAGCCGGTCAAGAACAGCCAGGGCAACGAAATCACCTATCCGATGTCGGTTGACGCAGTTCTTTCGGTCGAAGACGGGTCTGCGATAGCGGCAGGCGATGTCGTGGCGCGCATTCCGCGCGAGGGCGCCAAGACGAAGGACATTACCGGCGGCCTGCCCAGGGTGGCGGAGCTCTTCGAGGCGCGACGCCCGAAGGATCATGCGATCATCGCCGAAGTCGACGGGTACGTGAAGTTCGGCCGCGACTACAAGAACAAGCGTCGGGTCTCCATCGAACCCGTCGACGAGAGTCTTGAGCCGGTCGAGTACATGTTGCCGAAGGGCAAGCACATTCCGGTGGCGGAGGGCGACTTCGTTCAGAAGGGCGATTACATCATGGACGGCAATCCGGCGCCCCATGACATCCTGTCAATTCTGGGAGTCGAAGCGCTGGCGGGCTACATGATCAACGAGGTGCAGGACGTGTACCGGCTCCAGGGAGTCAGGATCAACGACAAGCACATCGAAGTCATTGTTCGCCAGATGCTCCAGAAATGGGAGATCCAGGATTCCGGCGAGACGACCCTCCTTAAGGGCGAGCATGTCGACAAGGGCGAGCTGGATGCGGCAAACGAGAAGGCAAGGGTCGAGGGCCGGCGTCCTGCAAGCGGCGAACCGATATTGCTTGGCATCACGAAGGCGTCCCTTCAGACCCGTTCGTTCATTTCCGCGGCTTCGTTCCAGGAGACGACGCGGGTTCTGACCGAGGCGTCGGTGCAGGGCAAGCGTGACAAGCTGGTCGGGCTGAAGGAGAACGTGATCGTGGGCAGGTTGATCCCGGCCGGGACCGGCGGGGCGACACAGCGCGCCCGGCGCATCGCGGCTGAACGGGACCTCAAGCTCATCCAGGAGGCCCAGGCCCAGGCGGAAGCGGCGGCGGCGCTTGCGGCGCCCGAAGACTTCGCGGGCGAGCCGGCCGAATCGGATCTCGTGGATGCGGCGGAAGGCGCGGGCTGATCGCGCACGAGTGCGGCGCCACCGCCTTTCCGGCATCCCGCTTTTGGCCCCGCCTCAAGCCCGACATGCGCCATCGGCCGTATTCGCGGCGCGGGCGGGCAAAGAGCTGGGGAATGGCCGGTGTCGAGAGATTTCGGCCCCGGTCAGCGGCATTCCGTGCCCGTCGCCCACGATCATGACCGCCTGCCGGCCGCCGCTTCGTGCGGTTGACGTCGCCATGCTGCGAGGGTCGCGCATCCCTCGGTTCGCCTTGGAAGACGGATCCACGGTCCCTCGTCGCGTGGGTCACGAGGGACTTGACCGATGCCTGCGCTTCCTGCAGCCGACGGGCATGAACCGGGCGCCCTGTCGGGGGCATTCGAGCCAAGGGCGCGGGTCGACAGCTGCCCGGTCACGATCCTGAAATTTCTGTTCACCGCCCCTGTTGACAGGCAAATTGAGTCGCACTATACGCCGCGCTACTCGGTCGGTGCCGCCTTGGCATGCCGACCTCAACAGAACGGAAGTGGTCACGATCCAGGCAATTTGCCTCGATCCTCTGGAAGCCCGCCGCAGGCTCTCGAATGGCCGGGAGCTTCGCGGTTTTGGGCGTTTCTTGGCCACAAGAGACGCTGACGTGAAGATGAACCGGGGCGTGCGCACCGGGCGAAAACGAAAGACGGGGAATCGACGCAATGCCCACGATCCAGCAGCTGATCCGGAAGCCGCGGCAGCCGAAAGTCAAACGCTCGAAGTCGCTGCATCTCGAGCAGTGCCCGCAGAAGCGGGGCGTTTGCACACGTGTCTACACGACGACTCCGAAGAAGCCGAACTCGGCGATGCGGAAGGTCGCCAAGGTTCGCCTGACCAATGGCTACGAGGTGATCAGCTACATCCCTGGCGAAGCCCACAATCTCCAGGAACACAGTGTCGTCCTGATCCGTGGCGGCCGCGTGAAGGACTTGCCCGGGGTCCGTTACCACATCCTTCGTGGCGTGCTGGACACGCAGGGCGTCAAGGACCGCAAGCAACGCCGCTCCAAATACGGGGCCAAGCGCCCGAAATGACCCGCCTGATGACGCATGTCCCTTCGGCACCGGCGTCACTGACGCGCTGTATCGGCACGTCTTCGCCAGGATGCGAAGTCGCGCTGTCGGCGGACGCAGGCAGATAGACAGAGGAAGGCAACATGTCCCGCCGACACGCAGCAGAGAAGCGCGAAGTCCTGCCCGACGCCAAGTTTGGCGACGTCGTGCTGACCAAGTTCATGAACAGCCTCATGGTGGACGGCAAGAAGTCCGTTGCGGAGCGCATCGTCTACAGCGCCTTTGACAGGGTCGAGGGCCGCCTGAAGAAGGCGCCGGTCGAGGTCTTTCACGAGGCGCTGGAGAACATCAAGCCGTCGGTCGAGGTCCGCTCCCGACGCGTCGGCGGCGCGACCTACCAGGTGCCCGTGGAAGTGCGTACCGAGCGCCGCGAGGCGCTGGCGATACGGTGGCTCATTGCGGCGGCCCGTGGCCGCAACGAGAACACGATGGAAGAGCGCCTGGCAGGCGAACTGGCCGACGCCGTCAACGGTCGTGGCGCTGCGGTCAAGAAGCGCGAAGACACCCACAAGATGGCCGACGCCAACAAGGCGTTCAGCCACTATCGCTGGTAAACCATTTCAGGGAGCAGGCAGATGGCCCGCGAATTTCCTCTCGAGCGCTACCGCAATTTCGGCATCATGGCACACATTGATGCCGGCAAGACCACGTGCACGGAGCGCATCCTCTATTACACCGGCAAGTCCCACAAGATCGGCGAGGTTCACGACGGCGCCGCGACGATGGACTGGATGGAACAGGAGCAGGAGCGCGGAATCACCATCACGTCGGCCGCCACGACAACGTTCTGGGAACGCACTGAATCCGGAACCGATGCGCAGACCGAGAAGCATCGGTTAAATATCATCGACACGCCCGGGCACGTGGACTTCACGATCGAGGTCGAGCGTTCGCTTGCCGTTCTGGACGGCGCCGTCTGCGTTCTGGACGCGAATGCCGGCGTGGAGCCGCAGACCGAAACCGTGTGGCGTCAGGCCGACCGCTACAGCGTGCCGAGGGTCGTCTTCGTCAACAAGATGGACAAGATCGGCGCCGACTTCCTGGTTTGCGTCCGCATGATAAAGGATCGCACCGGTGCGCAGCCGATGCCGATCCAGATTCCGATCGGTGCAGAGAACAAGTTTGAGGGCATTGTTGACCTGATCACGATGGAGGAATGGACCTGGAAGGGCGATGACCTGGGCGCGACCTGGACCCGCCAGCCGGTGCGCAGCGAACTTCAGTCGGCCGCCGAGGAGTGGCGCTCGAAGATGATCGAACTGGCCGTCGAGCAGGATGACGACGCGATGATGGCCTATCTTGAGGGTGAGGAGCCGGATGTCGGCACCCTGCGGAAGCTGATCCGGAAGGGCACGCTGGCGCTTGACTTCGTTCCGGTTCTGGCCGGTTCCGCGTTCAAGAACAAGGGCATTCAGCCGCTGCTGAACGCGGTGATCGACTATCTGCCGCGCCCGTTGGACGTGCCCGCGTACAAGGGCTTTTCGCCCGGCGACGAGACCGAGACGCGGAATATCGAACGTACCGCGGACGACTCGCAACCCTTCTCGGGCCTCGCGTTCAAGATCATGAATGACGCCTTTGTCGGCTCCCTGACCTTCACGCGAATCTATTCCGGCGTGATCAGGAAGGGTGACAGCGTTGCCAACTCGACCAAGGGCAAGAAGGAACGCATCGGCCGGATGATGATGATGCACTCGAAAGACCGCGAAGAAATAGATGAAGCGTTCGCGGGCGACATCATCGCCTTGGCGGGGCTCAAGGAAACCACGACGGGCGATACGCTTTGCGACGCGAACAAGCAGGTCGTGCTGGAAACCATGATGTTCCCCGACCCGGTGATCGAGATCGCGGTCGAACCGAAGACGAAGAATGACCAGGAAAGGATGAGCCAGGGCCTGGGGCGCCTGGCGGCCGAGGATCCGTCCTTCCGCGTCGAGACCGACATGGAGTCAGGCCAGACGATCATGAAGGGCATGGGCGAACTGCACCTCGACATCCTGATCGACCGCCTGAAGCGCGAGTTCAAGGTCGAGGCGAACATAGGTGCGCCGCAGGTGGCTTACCGTGAGACGATCTCGCGGGAAGTCGAGCACACCTATACGCACAAGAAGCAGTCGGGTGGAGCCGGGCAGTTCGCGGAGGTCAAGCTCATCATCGCGCCGACCAAGCCAGGCGAGGGGTATTCGTTCGAGAGCCGCATCGTCGGCGGCGCGGTGCCGAAGGAATACGTTCCGGGTGTCGAGAAGGGCATCCAGTCGGTCATGGATTCCGGGCCCCTGGCCGGGTTCCCGGTCATCGACTTCAAGGTGGCCCTGGTGGATGGCAAGTACCACGATGTCGACTCGTCCGTTCTGGCTTTCGAGATCGCTGCGCGGATGGGAATGCGGGAAGGTCTCAGGAAGGCGGGCGCGAAGCTCCTTGAGCCGATAATGAAGGTCGAAGTCGTCACGCCCGAGGAGTACACCGGCGGCATCATCGGCGACCTGACAAGCCGTCGCGGGCAGGTTTCGGGGCAGCAGTCACGTGGCAATGCCATCGTGATCGACTCGTTCGTGCCGTTGGCGAACATGTTCGGCTACATCAACAACCTGCGGTCCATGTCTTCTGGGCGCGCCCAGTTCACGATGCATTTTCACCACTACGAAGCGGTGCCGCTGAACATTTCGGAAGAGATCCAGGCGAAATACGCATAACCGGAGGGCAGCGCGAGACCTGCTCCCACACGAGAAGGAGGCCACCATGGCGAAGGAAAAGTTTGACCGCACGAAGCCGCACGTGAACGTTGGCACGATC
>VXSG01000069.1 GCA_009838075.1 Boseongicola sp. SB0665_bin_10
GCCACCGAGGCGCCCGGAGCCATGCACGAAGGGATCCTCCTATATCCTACCGTGGACGAGGCGGTTTCGGCGAAGGTCCGTCTGGAGGGGCATCGGATCCAGGCGCGTAGCATCGACCTCTCCAAGGACTGGAAGGACATCCATCACGACATGCTGCAGATCATTGCATAAGCGTTTTGCCTTCGCCTGAAGCGCCTTCTGGGCAGGGCCAGCGCGTCGATCGTCACAAGGCGCTGCCGAAGTGCGTGCTTGGGAAGTGACATGACGATGAAACGACCGCTTTCCCAATTGACCTGCATGACTGCAGGAGTACGAAGGAATGGGCAATGGGCGCCGCCTGCCTTCTCCTGGACGTCGACAGGGCCACGGGCTTCACCGAAGCCTTCACGCACCTGCGCACCGGCGCGCCATGCAATGACATGATCGGCTGCTGAACGTGGTCCTCTCCGAAAGGCTCGATCTCGGCCTGAGCAAGATGGCCGCGGCGACCGACAGCCACGATTTCTTCCAGCTGGCCCGCCGGTCGCGCTGGCATGTCGAAAGCGACGCGATCAAGCTGGCCCTGGCGATCGTGATCGAGGCGCATGCCAGGCTGCCCATGGCGCAGTTCCGGGGAGAGGGGCTGACCGCGTCAAGCGACGGACAGTTCTTCCCGACCACGCGCCAGGGCGAGGCCATGAACCTCGTCAACGCAAAGTACGGAAACGAGCCGGGGCTGAAGTTCTGCACCCATGTCTTCGAGCAACATGACCCCTTCGCCACCCGGCTCATCCCGGCCATGGTGAACGAGGCCCCCTGCATTCTGGCCGGGCTGGTCATGACGGTGGCCGGCCGGCGCATCAAGGAGCAACATGCCGGCACCGGCGGCTTCACCGACCTTGTCTTCGCATCCACCGCTCTTCCGGGCTGTCTCTTCATTCCCCGCATCCGGGACCTGCCGTCCAAACGGCTTCGCGTCTTCAACCCGAAGAGCGTCCCGGCCGAGCTGGAGGGACTGGTCGGCGACAGGATCCGGGAGAGCACGGTTTTCGCCAGCTGGCCCTACGTCGTGCGCAGCGTGGCAACGATGGCGTCCGGGGCGATGCGGCCGAGCGAGCTCCTACGAAGCCCGCGTCCTGTCCGCGCCAGCATGACCTGGCCGTCGCGTTTCGCGAAATCGGACGGGTCGAACACATAAAGCCCAAGGATCTTTATCCTGAAGACGTGTTTTGCTGGGAAAACTATGTGTATGCCTGCAGGCCCTGCAATGGAGGCAAGAATAACCGGTTCGCCGAGATAACACAGATTGGGAGAGTAGATGTCACGCGGGCACGCGGCGCGCCCGTGGCACCGCCGGCACCCGGTGAACCCGCTTTTGTCAACCCGCGGCTCGAAGATCCCCTTGCTCTGATGACGATGGATTTGCTGGAGACATATATTGTGCTGCCGAAATTTGGGCTTAACCCAGTGGAGAAGGACCGAACTGATTTCACGATCGAGACATTGAAATTGAACCGGGACCCGCTCCCCGATGCACGCAAAAATGCGTTTGGCGGATACTACTCGCGACTGCTTGCATACCGTAGCGAACGTGAAGCCGGCGCCTCGGCTGCAGAACTGGATTGGATGCGCCTCGATTTACTTGCGACGCCGCACCCGACCGTTTGGGAAGAGATGAAGCGCCAAGCCCACGCAATCTCCAAAATCGGCAGCATTCTTGGAGCAGTACCAGAGGTCCGGAACTGGTGAACGCGCAGTTTGCAGGAACGGTGTTGTGGCGGTTGATGATCGTGTCCGGTGTTGTGTTGTCGGAGCTTGGAACTGGTCGTGGCCGGTACTTCGGAACACGACCTGGTCGGAGTGCTAGCCGAAGACGTCAGGAAATCGGAGGCATTGCAGCCGATGATCGTCGCACTGCGGCAAGGAGAGCACCGCCTATCTCGTGCACGAGATAGGCGGTGCTCTCCGAGATACAGCCGATTCTGCTGCCGGTACGCGCCGAGCTTGCGGAGAATGGACGACGGTTTCAAGGATCCATCCCGGACGCTCGCGGCAAGCCGCAGCACGTCACCCCGGCGTTGCCGGGTGACGTCCTCGTCCGTCGGTCTTCCCATCATTGGCGCCAGCGTCGGCCATCGCTTCGGCGCTCCGAAGCGTCCCAGGCGGCGATCCGGGAAGTCGCGAAGCCGCCGCGCGAATGCAAGGCACGGCAGGTGGAAGAGCGCGAACACGCGAGCCGACACGCCGTCCGTGTCGGCGTGGTCGACCAGCCGGTCGAACGCGGCCGGATTGCCCGCGATCCCGTCGAGAACGAAGGATGCCTCATCGGCAGTGGCGCCGATCACGGAGGAATGGAAGGAGCCGTACTGGAAGGCTCAACCGGTCCCAGCCTTCAAACCGTTTCTATGCTGCTATGCTGCCAACCGGCAACTCGGACGCGCGCCGAAAGCAGAGTTTGTTCTGCAGTACATGTCGGAGCAGCAGCTCCAGACCAAAATTCGCCGGGCGCTGCTGAAGGTTGAGCAGCTCCACGCTTTGGCAACGGCTGTCATTACGGGCAAAGAGGCCGCATTAGTGCCCGCGAACCCGTCGCGCGGCCCGTCGCGTGCATTTCAGCATGGATCTGGCTAATGCCATAAAATCGGCTTCACCCACGCTGTCGCGGTCGTGAACATGCCGACAAGGAGGACCGGGAGATCACCAAGGGCAGAGACCGCCTGATCAAGAACAGCATCATCTGCTGCAATTGCCTGATGGATGCCCTCAGGACGCCGAAAGAGCGGGACAGGCTCCTGAATATGGTCACGTTCCATTCGCCCCTGTCATGGGAAGACATAAACCTGCTTGCCGAGCATGATCTAACGTGGGACAGGCTACGATACAACGCTGGCGTCCTGCCATCAAAAACCGCGCACAGGTCAATCCCGGAAAACTGGCAACCGCCAGATCTGTGATCCGCCAACCACTACGGGGCGAAAGGGAATTCCCAATGGCGAATCGAATGCCTATGTTGCACTATGGCCAACCTTGATGAAGTCTCCAGAATGGGACCAGCACCTTCGGAAAACTCGTTGCCCAGACTGCGCCTCGATTGGGCCGACCTACGGGGCCGAACAATCTTGGACTCGCCTTTCTGCATAAAGACCAAACATCTGACACCCAGGCTGCCTGACGATACGTTCAATGACAGACGTGCGAGCGCCATTGATCCACTTGGGAGCTTGTACTCGAACCAACTTTTTTCAGAGAAGATGATAATATATGCATTCTGGGTTCACTTCTTTCGACCACTTGGATTTTGTTTGCGAAACGAGGGCGATACGCTCGCACGGAAGGTGCGCTTTGTCGGTCGTGTCATAGGCAATTCGCAGGGCACTATCCGAAGCTGGGAAGAGCGCCCAAAGCGCCCGTATCGCAGCTCGATGGTTGACCAGCATAGCGAAACGACTCTTTTCGCGGACCATCTGAAGACAAGTCCTGAACCATCCGTTAACGTATATGGCGACCGTCGCGAGGTCACAATGGATTTTGGTGACGTTCGACCTTGGGATGAAATTTGGGCGGCGAAACCGATATTGGTTGGCGCTCGGTGTGGTGGCGATCTAGTCTCCCGAATCTTAAGTTCGTATCAAACTTCTTCGCTTGCGCCGAGCGCGT
>VXSG01000072.1 GCA_009838075.1 Boseongicola sp. SB0665_bin_10
CGGGGAAGAGGAGGGGCGTCCACGTGGGCCGTGTCGCGGTGCGCCGGACAGGCTCATTCAACGTCCGGACGGCGCAAGGGACGGTGCAGGGGATCTCGCACCGGCACTGCCGCGTCGTCCAGCGCGCCGACGGCTACGGATATCACATCGACACGTCACGGATGAAGGAGACGGCAACGATGCACGGAACACGGGAGACCGCAGTCCTCCCCGTCCTGAAGGGCGGGGTTTCCTGCGGGATGACTTGAGGACACGGAAGCATGTCGGCACCTCCGCGAGCAGGGGCGCCATCACCCGTCGAGCGCCTCGTCAATCAGGGCCTTCAACTCGGCATAGGACATGTTGCCATGCAGCTTGCCGTCAATGACGAAGCTTGGCGTGGACCTGACTCCGTCTTCTTCCGCGTTCTGCAGATACAGGGCGTAGAGCGCCTGCGCCCGGTCGCCGTCGGTGAAGCACCCGTCCAGATCCGTATCCGCCAGCCCGGCCGTCTTGCCGATCCTGCGGAGCTTCTCGACGATCTCCTGGGCGCCGCCGCCAGCCCAGTCCCGCTGCTGCTCGTAGAGCATCTCAACGATGCCGAAATACCTGCTTTCGGCGCCTTCGCCGCAACGGGCCGTGATTCCAGCCCATAGGCCAAAGCGGTCAAAATAGACTTCCCGATAGACGAAGTTGATCAGTCCGGAATCGATGTATTCGGTCTTGAGCTGCTTGTACGGGCCGGCGTGGAACGTCGCGCAGTGCGGGCATGTGAAGGAGGCGTACTCGACCACGGTCACCGCCGCGTCCGGGTTGCCGAGCGTCATTTCCTTGATCATCGACGTGTCGATGTCCTTCGCGTCCTGTGCCAGGGCCTGACCGAACGGGCCGGGCATCACGTTTCGCGCGGAGAGGAAATGTGCGGTCGCGAAGGCAACAGCGGCCAGCGCGGCAAGAATCGTCAATCGTCGGATCATGGCCGAAACCTCATTTTCGCTTTTTGTCGAATAGGACGTTCGATCCGAGGCGTTCAAGTGCCTTGCGGAGACTTGCGTCCCGGATTTCACTGGTGGCCTCCTTCGCCTCGATCGAAGTCGGCCTTGCAGTCTTGATGTCCTTGTCCCCGCGTCCGACCGCCGCATCCGGAGCGCCAAATCCGGTTGCGGCAGTCTGCGTGATGCGGATCTTCTCGATCGCGCCATAGCCATAGCACGCGTTCACGCGTTCGCGGATCTTGTCCTTCTGCATCTCCAGCATCGGCGCCTCCGGGCCCGTCGTCAGGAGAGTCAGCGTCGCCCCGAGCCCGCGGCCATAGGTGACTTCAACCGGCCGCGAGACGCGAGCGATGTCCAGGCCGGCCACCTCGGCCCAATGCGTGAGAAGTCGCGAAACCGCAAAGCCGCGATGTTCGCCCGCCGCGCGGACGCGCCCCGCGACAAGGCTCGAGGCACGTTCGAATCCGCGTTTGCGGCGCTTTTGTTCCTGCGTATTGCCTTGCAACTTCATTGCCCGCTTTCCGAGGGATCGCCCTCACACTATTCTAGGGATCATGCGCGCTGTGACCAGTCGAATGCCCCTGACGGAGGCATAAACAATGCGTGACCCTTCCGCCACGACTCTCTTGGAATGGTACGATGCCCATGCGCGCGAACTGCCGTGGCGCGTTGGTCCGTCGGAGAGGAAGGCGGGCGAGGTTCCCGACCCTTATCATGTCTGGCTGAGCGAGGTCATGCTCCAGCAGACAACGGTGGCGGCCGTTCGATCCTATTTCCTGCGATTCTTGGATAGGTGGCCAGATGTCGGGAGGCTTGCCGAGGCCGAAGATGCGCACGTCATGGCCGAATGGGCTGGTCTTGGCTACTATGCGCGGGCACGGAACCTCCTCAAATGCGCCCGGGCGATCGTCCAGGAACATGAGGGCCGGTTTCCGGAGATGCGTGAAGACCTGCTGCGCCTGCCGGGGATCGGCCCCTACACCGCCGCCGCCATATCCGCGATCGCCTTCGACAGGCCCGAGGCGGTGGTCGACGGAAACGTGGAACGGGTCATGTCCAGGCTGTTCCGCGTCGAGACGCCGCTTCCCAAGGCCAAGCCCGAGCTTGTTGCCCTGGCCACGCGGCTGACCCCTGCCGCGCGCCCCGGTGACTATGCCCAGGCGGTCATGGATCTGGGGGCCACGATCTGCACCCCGAAGTCCCCGGCTTGCGGCATTTGTCCATGGGTTCGTGCCTGCAGCGCGTATGCGGCGGGCCGTCAGCAGGAGCTGCCGAAGCGAACGGCCAGACCGGCCAGGCCCGTGCGCTACGGCATCGCCTACCTGGCGCGACGCGCGGACGGCGCGTGGCTGGTGCAGACGAGGCCGGAAAGCGGCCTTCTCGGAGGCATGCTGGGCTGGCCGGGAACGGAATGGACCACGGATCCGCCGGAGGAGGCGCCGCCGATTCAAGGCGAATGGTGGAATCCTGGCGTCGAGGTGCGACACGGCTTCACGCATTTCCAGTTGCGCCTCTCTTTGCGCGTGGCGGAGCTGCAGAATGACGCACAACCCGATCACGGGCACTTCGTGGCCGGCTTGCGCAGGGAGGACCTGCCTTCCGTCATGCGCAAGGCAATGGATGTCGTTGCCAGCAGCATGCCTGGAAAGGTGGCCTGACGAACCGGGTGCACGAACATTTCAGAAAGCGTCGAGGCAATCACGCCAGGCGGTTCAACAGTGCACCGTGCACGGTCTGGCCGCCGGCGATCACGCCGTTCACTTGGCGTGAGCCGCTGTTGAATCTCGGGCTGCGGCCGTTTCGGTCACTGACACGTGCCCCGCTTTCCGTGACAATGAGAGCGCCGGCCGCGACGTCCCACTCCCATGTGGGGCGAAGCGTGACCGATGCATCGAAGCTGCCTTCGGCCACAAGTGCCATGCGATACGCGAACGACGGCCGGAAATGTCGCTTTACGTCCGGAGGTCCGCCGGACCAGTATTTGGGACTGAGCCCGACGCGGGTGCTCAGCAAGGAAGCCCCTTCCAGCCTGTCGCGCTGCAAGGCCGCGATCGGTGCGCCGTTCAGCGTTGCGCCTGCGCCGGCCGCCGCAAGATAGGTTTTCTCGCGAGCCGGCAGAAAGACGCAGGCAGCGACCACCCGACCGTCTTCCGCCACGGCAAGCGAATGCGCCCAGGTGTGTTCCCCTGCAATGAAGGAACGCGTCCCGTCTATGGGATCGATGATGAAGACGCGCTTGGCCGAAAGGCGTGCGGGGTCGTCCCTGGTTTCCTCGCTGACCCAGCCATAGTCGGGACGCATGTTCAGAAGCCGTTCCCTCAGGTGCCGGTCGACCGCGAGGTCGGCTTCGCTGACCGGACCTTCCTTTCCCTTGTCCCATACCTGCTGGTCGCCGCGCCAGAATCGGCTCGCGATCTCGCCTGCTTCGCGTGCCGTTTCCTCGAGAAGGTCGAGGTCACTTGCCGGCAACGGTCAGACCCTCGACCAGGAGCGACGGAACAACCCGTCGAAGATGACGGCGCGCGTCATTTGCGGGGCGGATGGTTCGGAACATGTCGTGCAGGTTGCCCGCGATCGTGCACTCGTTGACCGGGTAGGCGATTTCGCCGTTCGCGATCCAGAACCCGCTGGCGCCGCGAGAGTAGTCTCCGGTCGTGGGATTGATGGACGTCCCCATCAGCGAAGTGACCATCAGGCCGTTTCCCATGTCGCGAAGCAGATCGTCCCGGGAGGCGCAGCCGTCGGTCAACGCGATGTTCGTGATCGACGGGGAGGGTGGCGAGGCCGTGCCCCGCGATGCGCTGGCAGTGCTCTCCATGCCGAGCTTGCGGGCGGTCGCGAGATCAAGTGTCCAACCGTTCAAGACTCCGTCTTCGACAATCCTTCGGGTGCGCGTCGGAAGACCCTCGGCATCGAATGGCCGGGATCCGGAGACCCTGGGGCGGTGCGGGTTCTCGATGATGGACAGCCCGTCGGGCAGGACTTTCTTTCCCAGCCTGTCGCGAAGCCAGGAGCTGCCACGCGCCACGGCTGCGCCATTTGAGGCCTGCAGCAGGTGGCCGATCAGGCCGCCGGCGATGCGTTCGTCATAAAGGACGGGAAAAGCGCCGGTTTCGGGCTTTCGTGCACCGGCGCGGGCAATGGCGCGCTCTGCGGCGAGGTGCCCGATGTCCTCGGCGTCAGGCAGATCGGATCGATGGACACGGCTTTCGCTGCAATGGTCACGCTCCATTTCAAGGCCTTCGCCTGAAATGGCAACGCAATAGGTGCCGTGAGACGTGCGCTCCCATCCGCCCGAAAACCCGTTGGTCGCGGCAAGATGAAAGGCGTTCCGCGCAAAGGATGCGGCGGCAACGTCAACCTGCGAGACGCCCTGATGCGAAAGAGCTGCCGCTTCCGCCCTCAGCGCGGTCCCCTCCAATTCTGCCGGAGCGGGCGGGTCCGCGGGATCGACCAGGTCCAGCGCGTCCAGATCCCAGTGCTGCGCAAGCTGATCGGGATCGGCCAGGCCGACATGTGCGTCTTCCGGCGCAACCCTTGCCATGTCGACCGCGCGCTCGGCCATTTCGGCAATCGCCTCAGTGCTGGTGTCGGACGAGGCCACGCTGGCCTGGCGCCGGCCAAGCAGCACGCGAAGGCCGATCTCCACGCTCTCGGCCCTTTCCGCATGCTCCAGTGCGCGGTCCCGCACTTCGATCGAAACGGAACGGCCCTTGATCGCGATGGCATCCGCCGCCTCCGCGCCAGCGCTTGTTGCCGCGTGCAGGAGGGCGTCCGCCAGTTTGGCAAGGGAAGTCATGGACCGGACCTAGTGCGACAGGCTCCGGGCTTCAAGCGACGGATTTGTTGACATCCCATGCGCCATGCCGGATTCACGCAAGACAGGCAATGGTTGAGGCATGCCAATGAAAATTGTCGAAGAACGCGTCATCGCGGTTCCGCCGGACATTGTATGGAGGAGCATTCTCGATGTGGAGGTTCTGAAGAAGTGCATTCCGGGGTGCGAGGAATTGACCGGCAACCTTGACGACGGCTTCGAGGCGGTCGTGGTCCAGAAGGTTGGCCCGGTCAAGGCGACTTTCCGAGGCGCTGTCTTTCTCCGGGACATCGATCCAGGGAAGAGCTGCCGCCTGGAGGGCGAGGGCAAGGGCGGGCCGGCCGGATTTGCCAAGGGCGGAGCGCTGGTGCATCTGGAGCCGGAAGGCGACGGCACCAAGGTCAGCTATGAAGTGGAGGCGAAGATCGGTGGCAAGCTGGCCCAGCTCGGTGGCAGGCTCATTGACTCCTTCGCAAGGAAACTGGCGGACAGGTTCTTTTCCAGATTCGAGGAAGCGGTTGTGGAACGCGCTCGGAACTGAGATCGGAATTCGCCAGGTATTGCACTTCGCGCCGAACGAACTGCGCAGGCGGGCCCTTCACGTTCCACCAACTTGCCTTGAAGGGGTTCTACCGGATGCGTTGGCCGTTCACGACAACGGATCCAACCTCTCCGGTCTCGATGGTGAGGCCAAAGTCATCTGGCCCGTCACCGGGTCGTGCCAGCGCTTCCAGCATGCCGCGGAACGCCAACGCCTGGAGATCCGGCACGAATCCAATTTTCACCAGCCCGTCGAGAAGCCTGTCCACGCCGGTGACCGTCAAGTCCACGCTACCGACGGGCCATGGCCCTTCTGGTCGCGTGACGATGGCAAAGGCACCGTCTCCCGTGACCTCGACGCCGGCCAGCTTGATCCGGATCTCGTTCAAGTCAAGAGAATGGACATCCACGGGCGCATGATCCATGTTCATGAATTCGGAAAAGTCGCCGCCGAGACCGTCCCGCAAGACAATTGCCTCGCCGCCCGTGTCGAGGACAAGCGTTGCGGGTCCACGGTCAAGGACGCCCTCGGCGTCGAACGTCGACCAGAGCATCTGGTCGATCTCAAGCCCTTGGACCGCGATGCCGGCTGCAAAGTCCTGAGGCTCGTCGTGCGGCACGATCGGAAGCAGGATTCGGGCGCTCACTTCCGGCAACCTGACCTCCATCGGGGAATCGAACAGTTCCAGAGCGAGAACGGACAGGACCGAGCCGCGAGACGTGCCGCCGTAGCCGATGCCGTTGCGGTCGATCTTGATGAACATGTCGCTCGACGAACTCTCGGACGAAATCTCGAAGGGTTCCTCGTCCGGGTCGTCTCCCGAGAGCAAGTAGCGCGCATGTCCGAAGCTTGCGGAGAGATCGAACGTGCTTCCATCCAGGATCCACGTGACGAGGGAATTTCCAAGGCTCTGCCACGCTATGCTGCCAGATGACTGCGCGGAGATGTCGGCAATCTCGAATTTCAGGCTGAATGATTCTTCGGCGACATGGTCGCTGACATCGACGTGCACCTGGAAGCTGTCCAGGGCGTCCTCGCTTCGGAAATCCCTGATTTCACCCTCAATGATGTCCGAACTGCCTTCGTATCCCAGCAACTTGATCAAAGCGTCGATGGACACGTCGCCGGGCACTCCCGGTTCGGTCATCCGAAAGTCTTCTATGGTGAGCGACGGGGCCACCGACTCGTAGCGGATCTCGTCCAGTGTGCCGGAGACGATGGTCTGTGCGCCGGATTGCGTGATTGTCGCTGCAAGCGCGAACGCCTCGCCGTCCGGGGCGAACGCCTGGACGGTCAACGGAGATTGCGGCGGATAGGTCACGAGGATGGTACCGTCGTTGCGCTCGGCGAGACTGGCGCCGCCGACCGCAACCAGGAGCGTTCCCTCCTGGTCGGGCAATGCGACTTCCGCCAGGAACCGGTCCACGGTCAGCACGTTCCCCGACCGGCGTTTTCCGCCTGCTCGCACAGTGAACTCTGGTGTCGAGTACTGCGACAGCTGATGCTCAAGCACCTGCTCCGCCGTCAGTTCGGCAAGGGCTGGCTTCGCGGCAAGTGCGAGGAGGAGGGGGGCGATCAGGGTTCGTGTCAGGTTCATTTTCGGTTCCTGGCCATGACGGCATTGCGATCGGGTCGTGCCACGCAAGTCTTGCTGTACGGACCCTTATGGCTCCGGTCGGCATGACGGACAAGGCATGCGTTGCCGTCTTCGGCATTACCGCCTCCCAAGAAAGGCGATTCGAAGGAGCGCACGTTCCATCACCGCCATTGCGGGGATTCGCGCCCTGGACCTGAGCTTGAGGTCCGTGTCGAGCAAAATGGCCAGCGCACGTTCGAGGTTGCGCATGCCCCACCTGGTCGCCTGCCGCTGCACGCGGTCGCGACGCGGACCAAAGACGGGAGGCCTGAGCTTGGACGCGCCCGCGCTTGGGCCAGAGGGGTCGGCGGCGACGACGTGCAGCATCCGAAAATGCCTTGTGGCGCCGATGCAGAGGCTGACGGGGGTTGCCCCCTGGGCTTCCAGACGCCTCAATACAGGTCCGACCTCACTTGTCTTTCCGTCTGCCGCGACGTTGAGGACATCGTCTATGCCGGCCTCCACGGAACTCGGTCCGGAAAGGGCAACCTCGTCCGGCGTGAGCGGGGTCTTGTCATCCGACTTGTAGAGCGCGATCTTTTCAAGCGTTTGACGAAATTCGCCGGGATCGAGGACGCGCGACAATTCGGCAATTGCCGACATGGCGTCCGGCGAGATGTCCGCGAGTCCTGCAGCCTTCAGGGCCGCCTCGGTTTCGGCGCGGGTTGGCGGATCGTCGTAGATGCCCGTCGCATAGGCGTTTTCGTGGTTCTCGAAGCATGCCCGCAGCTTCGAACGTGCGGCCAAGCTGCCCGCGGTGACGATGATCTGGGCATCGCCTTCGGACCAGTCCGCCAAGGCGGAGGCAATCGTGCCGGCCAACCCGTCGCTCGCATCCTCGACGAATGCGACGTGGAGGCCCGGGAAGAAGCTTCGGGCCTTCACGGCGTCTGCAAGCAGGGCCGTGTCCTTGCGGAGTTCGGCTGCGGGAATGCGGGTCAGGCGCATTTCGTCCTCGCCGTCGGGCCCGATGAGAGCCCTGATGACCTCCTGCCGGCGCAGCGCGACGCGCATTGCGTCCGCGCCATAGATCAACAGCCCGGTGGAGTTCTTGTCGGGATTCGCGAAATAGGCCGGGGCGTTGCGGGTCGACAGCTTCATGAGCCGTGCGTCAGGATGTTGGTGGCAACGTGGTCGGCAAGGATGACCATGAGCCGACGGCGGGCATCGCGACGGGCAGACGTGGTCGCGACGGTCGTTGATGTCGCGGCATAGCTGGTGAAGCCGCGTTCGCGGCCGGCCAGGACTGCTGCGCCAGTGTTGTCGGTCAGTTGCCAGTCGACCTGGCCTTCGACATTGAAGCGGCTGATTTCGCCGCCGAACAGGAAACCGACCGCCGATTCGCCGATCCGGATCTGGGCGGCCAGGACCAAGTCGGCCTCCTGCGGAGTCCCCAGGCGATCCTCAAGCCGGCGGACAAGCGCCGAACCTTCCTCGTCGGCCGGTGCCAGGACCGCGATCCGG
Organism: Boseongicola sp. SB0665_bin_10; assembly: GCA_009838075.1. Lineage (GTDB taxonomy): Bacteria > Pseudomonadota > Alphaproteobacteria > Rhodobacterales > Rhodobacteraceae > JAJEFO01. Next base: position 8,433 of record VXSG01000072.1, read on the forward strand.
CCCCTGAGATTGCGAGCGGAACCTTCGGGACCGTGAATCGGCGCAAAGCCACAGCCGGCCAGCGCTGCGAGCGAAAGGAGCATGGCCCTGCGAGTATGCCGCGCACCCGATGTCCTGGCGCCCGGCGAGGGGGCGAGGCATGCGCAGGACATTCTAGACGACGACATTGACGATGCGGCCGGGCACGACGATCAGTTTCTTCGGCTGGCCACCTGCCAGCGTCTTGATGACAGCTTGATCGGCAAGCACGATCTTTTCAAGCTCGGCACTGTCAATATCCTTGGCAACGACGACCTCTGATCGCCGCTTGCCGTTGACCTGGATCGGCAGCGTAACCGAATCCTCAACCAGGTATGCGTCGTCCGCCGTCGGCCATGATGCGTCTGCCACGAGCCCCACGCCATCCTGCATTGCCCATATCTCTTCCGCGAGATGAGGTGTCATCGGCGACATGAGCTGGGCCAGGACCTTGATTGCCTCGTGCCGAGCGGATTGCGACGCCTTGGACTTTGCAAGGACATTCGTGAATGCATAGAGCCTGGCGATCGACGTGTTGAACCCAAAGCTCTCGATCCCCATGGTCACGTCGTGGATTGTCCTGTGAAGCTCGCGCAACAAGGCGTCGTCGTCCGATCCCGTGCCCTTGCCCGCAGCGACTTCCGTCGAGATGCGGTGAACCCGGGCAAGGTGCTTGTGCGCAGCTTCAGCCCCGGCCGCGGTCCATTCCACGTCGCGCTCGGGCGGCGAGTCGCTCAGAACGAACCAGCGGGCGGTGTCGGCGCCGTACCGGTCAATGATGTCGACCGGGTCGACCACGTTCTTCTTGGACTTGGACATCTTCGCCGAAGCGATGATGTCGACCTTGCTGCCGTCTTTCAGGTAGCCTGTGCCGTCCCTCAGTTCCACGTCTTCGGGGTAATGATAGATTCTGCGGCCGTTGGCGTCCCGGGTCTGGTAGATGGCGTGAGTTACCATGCCCTGCGTGAACAGTGCGTCGAAGGGCTCGATGGCCGACTTCGGCAAGTGTCCGCAAAGGTGCATGGCGCGGGCGAAGAAGCGGGAATACAGGAGGTGAAGAATCGCGTGCTCGATGCCGCCGATGTACTGGTCGACATTCATCCAATAGGCAGCTTCGTCCATGTCCGCCGGAGTCTCTGCCCGAGGCGCCGTGAAGCGCACGAAGTACCAGGATGAATCGACGAACGTGTCCATGGTGTCGGTTTCGCGTTTGGCGGGTCGTCCACAGCCGGGGCACGGGGTGTCGCGCCAGGTCGGATGGCGGACGAGCGGGTTGCCCGGTTCATCGAAGCTCACGTCGGCGGGAAGGAGGACCGGCAGGTTTTCCTTCCTTTCGGGCACGGTTCCGCAGTCATCGCAATGAACAACCGGAATCGGGCAGCCCCAGTAGCGCTGGCGGGACAACCCCCAGTCGCGAAGGCGGTATTGTATGACTCCCTCGCCCCAGCCATTCGCTTCGGCGAAGTCGATCGTGGCGTCGATGGCTTCCTGCCCCGTCGCGACATCGATTCCCGTGAAATGATCGATCCACTTGACGCGTTCGGTCTTTGGCGGGACGAAGGCCACGCTTTCGACGGGTCGCGGGTCGTCGAGGGAAAGGAAAGTGTCGATGACCGGAAGACCGTACTTGCGGCAGAAGTCCAGGTCACGCTGGTCGTGTGCCGGAGAGCCGAAGACCGCGCCGGTTCCGTAGTCCATGAGGATGAAGTTTGCGATCCAGATCGGAAGTTCCCAATCCGGGTCCAGCGGGTGTCTTGCGGCAAGTCCGGTGTCCAGGCCGAGCTTTTCCGCTTTCTCGAGCGCCTCCTCGGTCGCACCGCCTTTCTGGCAGGCCGCGCGGAAGGCCTCCACCTCGGGGTTGTCCTCAGCCAGCTTTCTTGCCAGCGGGTGGTCCGGCGAAATGCCGATGAAGGAGGCTCCCAGGAGGGTGTCGGGGCGTGTCGTGTACACTTCGACGGCCTCGTCGCCATCGGTACGCTCGAACGAAAGCCGGAGACCGCGCGACCTGCCGATCCAGTTCCGCTGCATCAGCTTGACCTTCGCCGGCCAGTCATCCAGCCCGTCAATTGCGTCCAGGAGCTCCTCCGAGAAATCGCCGATCCGGAAGAACCACTGCGTCAGTTCGCGCCGCTCCACGTCCGCCCCCGAGCGCCAGCCCTTGCCATCGATGACTTGCTCGTTGGCCAGAACGGTCATGTCGACCGGATCCCAGTTCACCGTTGCGCTCTTGCGGTAGGCGAGGCCCCTTTCCATGAAATCGATGAACATGGACTGCTGCTGGCCGTAGTATTCCGGGTCGCAGGTGGCGAACTCGCGGGACCAGTCGATCGAGAGCCCGAGAGGCTTCAACTGCTCCCGCATCGTGTCGATGTTGCCGTAGGTCCAGTCCCTTGGGTGGCCGCCCGAGGCCATGGCCGCGTTCTCGGCCGGCATGCCGAAGGCGTCCCAGCCCATTGGGTGCAGGACGCTGTGGCCGGTCGCCCGCTTGTAGCGCGCGATGACGTCGCCCATGGTATAGTTTCGCACATGCCCGATGTGGATGCGCCCCGAGGGATAGGGGAACATCTCGAGCACGTAGTACTTGGGCCTCCTTCTGTCGCGGGCAGCGAGGAATGTCTCGGCCTCCTGCCAGCGGGCCTGCCATTTTGGTTCGATGGTCTTGGTGTCGTAACCGGACATGCGCCATCCTCGGACATCGTGCAGCGCCTGACTATTCCGTGTTGCAAAAAAGGTCTAGGGAGCAATGCTCGGGGCGTGTCGGGCTCCGCGGCACCTGCGGGGGCGTCAGAGACCCCGGTCGTGAACTCGAAGCTGGCGGGCGCGGGTGAGAATTGCATTCTCGACGGTGCGCACGGCTTCCGTCGGTGCCGGGCCGGAACGGGTAAGAAGCGCGACTTTCAGCGAGCGGGCATCAAGCGCCGGATCACGCACGATGACGGTCGCGCGGTAGGCACGGCCGCCGCCCGGAGGCGTGCCGTAGCCGGTCACGATCACGCCCGAGAAAGGGTCCGCGGATTCGATCGGCAGGAAGTCCAGGATATCGAGCGAGGCGTTCCAGATGTACTTGTTGACCTCGAGCGTCGTATTCGGGTCGTCGACGTTGGTGAACAGGTCCCAGATGGTCTCCCGGCGCTCTTCCTCGGGGGCGGAACCCGACGGTTCGCCACCGGTCCCGCTTTGGTCGCGACCGCAACCCGACAGGGTCACGGCAACGATCGTCAGTGCAAGGGCGAATCGACTTGGTCTCATTCTCTGAAATCCATGCAAAGAGGGGCACGCTGGCACCGGATCCCAAGCATGAGTAACCGAGAGACCTTGGGGGCTCAAGGGATTTCGAGCGCGGGGATGACGCTCGACCATCGCCAGGCCCGCGCCTGCAGGAAACGGGCGCTGCCAGGAAGCGCTGGACGAGCCGGTGTCCGGTCATTCGGCTTGAACCGGCCGAAGACGGTCCGGTCGACCGGGCGGTGTTGCTTTCCGCTTCTCGACATCAGGCGGGCTCGGACATAGTTTCGCCGCGAGTTCCCGGATACGCCGCATGCCACCCTCCCGACCCGAGATCGCAGACCGCACTTTCACGTACGAGGCCGGAGTCAGGCTGCTCTCGGAGCAGAGGCTCCGCGAGGCCTTGACGGAATTCCTGGGCGTCGTCGCGGACAATGCCGCGCACGCCGATGCGAGCTTCCAGGTAGCGCGCCTCCTGCTCAAGACCCTCCGCTTCAAGGATTCCATCGCGTGGTTTCGTCATGCGGCAGTCCTGCAGCCTGATGCCGCGCAGGTGTGGCAAGGACGGGCGGAGGCGGTCGCCCTCGGCGGCAGCGAAGCCGACAGGCGCGACCTCCTTGCTGCACTGAAGTCAGCTCCCATCGACCCGATGGTCCGCGTCCGGCTGCAGGACCGCTTCGGGTCGCTTCGGAAGGAGTCGCGCCCGCGTTCGGGCGGCGTTCCCGCCAAGGTGATCGCCGGACTGGTCGCCGATCTTCGCTCCGGCGGCGCTGCGGCGGTCGAGGCAACGGCGGCAAGGATTCTGCGCAAGGCCCCGCGTTCCGCCGTGGCAGCCTGCATCCTTGCCGAGGCACAGGCCATCCAGAACCGGCCCGAGGAGGCCATCGCCAGCTATCAGCGTGCCACAAAGCTGGATCCGGACTATGCCGAGGCCTACGGGGGCGCTGGCCGGGTCCTGTTCAACTCGGGCCGAATTCGCGATGCCGCGGAGGCGTTGCGGCCCGCCGTGATCCTTGCGCCCGACGGCGTGCCTGGACTGACCGGCTTGGGCGCGTCCCTGTCAAGGCTGGGCCATCATCAGGCGGCCATTGTCCTGCTGGAGCGCGCCTCCCGGCTGGATCGCAAGGATGCCCGTCTCTTCGTTGAGCTCGGAGATGCCTGCGCGCGCCACGGCGATCACTACGCCGCCGTCGATGCCTATGCGCATGCGGTCGCGCTCTCCGCTAGATCCAGGAAGGTCGTCGCGGTCGACCTGCGCATTGCCCTCGCGGATTCGCTTGAGCAAGTCCGACGCTCCGCGGACGCGCTGGCCGAACTCAACCAGATCCTGAAGGACGAGCCAACGCATTCCGGGGCACTCATGTCCAAGGCATCGATGCTGCAGACGCGAGGCGAATTCGAGAAGGCGCATGAGCTCTTTCGCCGTGTCATCGACCGGCATCCCGCGAACGGCGATGCATATCGCCGCCTCATGGTCAGCCACAAGGCCACGAGGGACGACCCGATCATCGACGAAATGGTCGATCTGTACGAGCGCAGGGACGTCGGCGACGAGGATCGCATGAACCTCGGATTCGCCATCGCCAAGGCCCTTGAAGACACCCGTGACGACGCCCGCGTCTTCCGGTTTCTGGGCGAGGCGAACCGGATTGCGGACGGGCTGTCGAGCGTGTCTGCCGGACAGCGCTTTGCCGAAGTCTCCGACTGTCGTGAAGCCTACGGACGGAGTGATTTCGCAGCGGCGTCCCCGGCGGCCATGAACGGCTTCGCACCGATTTTCGTGACCGGGTTGCCCCGATCCGGCACGACGCTTGTCGAGCAGATCATTGCCGCGCATTCAGACGTCGAGAGCGGCGGCGAACTCGGCTTTGCGTCCTATTTCTGCCGCGCCCTGCTGTCCGCGAGGCCGGGCGGGCCCAGTGGCGAACTCGACCCTGACGTCGTTGCCGGAATCGGTCGGGACTACACCAAGGTCATCGGTCGGCAGTTTCCCGGCGCACTTCACGTGACCGACAAGTCCATCTACACGTTCGAGCACGTCGGTGCCTTGAAGCTGGCCTTGCCGAACGCGCGCTTCGTGGTGGTGCGACGGGATCCGAGGGACAACCTGTTCTCGATCTACAAGAGCAGGTTTGCCCAGGGCACGCATGGCTATGCCTACGATCTCGAAAAGCTGGCACGGTACTACGATGAATTCGAGCGCATGATCGCCCTTTGGCGCGAGCGCGTGCCAGGCTGGTTCCATGAAGTGTCCTACGAGACGCTGGTCGCGCACCCGGAGGAGGAAACCAGAAGACTGATCGCGGCTTGCGGGCTTGATTGGGAGGACGCGTGCCTGAACTTCCATGAAAGCGCCGGCCGGGTGCAGACGCTCAGTGTCTTCCAGGTGCGTCAGCCCATTACGAGCGCGTCGGTGAAGGGCTGGCGGAGATTCGAAGCGGAGTTGAAACCCATGATCGACATATTGAGAAGGGACGGCCATGTCGCTGACTGAAACCAGGTCGCGCATTTCCGACGCCGCTGGTGCCCACGGTCGAGATGTTGCCAACATTTCGCTGATCGCCGTGTCAAAGCTCCAGCCGCTCGACCGCATCGAGGCAGTGCTCGGGCAGGGGCATCGTGTCTTCGGCGAGAACCGGTTGCAGGAAGCCCGGGAAAAGTGGCCGGCCTTCCGCGAACGCTTCCCCGACGTCGAATTGCATCTCGTTGGCGCGCTGCAGACAAACAAGGTACGGGCCGCCATGGCGTTGTTCGACGCAATTCACGTGGTTGATCGCCTGAAACTTGCCACGACGATTGCCCGGATTTCTGGCGAGACTGGATCCTGCCCCGACCTGTTCGTCCAGGTGAACACCGGCAACGAGCCCCAAAAGGCCGGCGTTCCGGTGGACGAGGCCGACGATCTGGTTGCGGGATGCAGGGTGCTTGACCTGCCGCTCAAGGGGCTCATGTGCCTTCCACCTGTGGACGAACCTCCCAGCCTGCACTTCGCGCTCCTGAAGAAGATCGCGGACCGCAATGACCTGCCTTGCCTGTCGATGGGAATGAGCGGCGATCTCGAAGAGGCAATCGCCCAGGGGGCCACCCACGTCCGGGTGGGTTCCGCCGTCTTCGGGGCGAGGGAACGCCGCTGAGCCAAGCGCGTTCCTCGAGTTGAACCTGTCCGAAGCACGGTGACATGCCGCCCGGATGGCAAAGGCCAAGGCGGACGACCGGGCACCGGCCATGCGAAGCGGGGCGGTGTCACGCGGGGGCAATCGGAAATGCGAGCGGGCGTTCGAAGACGCAGGCTCCGAATCGGCGCGGGGCCTGGAAGAGCGATGGTGCGACGCACCTGCGCCGAAGTTGTGGCATGCCGGGCCGTTACCGTCGCCGGCAGAAGCGCCGCGGAGCGCGATGAACCGGCCGTCCCGTTCATGGGTGCAGGCCGTGGCGGTGGCGCGTGGCACATTGTGACGTTAGCACTCGCGTGCCGGATCAACGGCATTCCTGGCGAGAGACTACGCGTGAGGCGGCACGATCAACTTCGCGCCAATCGGGAGATGGCGGGCGACCCACGCGAGGTGATCGGGCCGAAGCGCAATGCAGCCTTCCGTTGGGCAGCCCCTTCCTCGCCAGCGATGCACAAAGATCGCCGAACCCGCTCCCGACCTTGCGTCCGGCCAGTTCCAATCCGTCAGCAGCACGAGGTCGTAAAGCCGGTCTGGACGCCAAAGCCGCTCGTGGGACGCTCCAAAGGGTGCCCGCACCATGTGATTGTAGGCCGGGTGTCCGACATCATCGCACCAGCAGTCATCGGGGTGGATCATTTTGGCCCATGGTGCAGGTCTCGCTATCCGGTCGGCACGATAGAGCATCCCGACAATCCGATGGATGCCCGATGGCGTGCCGCCGTCTCCTTCACGCTTTTGCGCGACCACGCCATTTCTGCCAATGGTGCAGGGAAAGCGCCGCTTCCGGAACCAAAGCCCGGAACGGGAAAGAACGATGACGGCCGGCCTGACGCGTCGTGCTCGCGGAATCTCCCGCCCGACGCGATGTCCCGCCGAGCCAGACTCCGTCGGCGCGGCCGGTTCGTTCACAGCAGATGCCCCGACTTCCTGGCCTTGACGTTGAGGTAGTCCGCGTTTTCGGCGGTTTGCCCGACCCGCAAGGGAACCCGCTCGACGACCTCGATTCCCTGTGTCTTCATCATGTCGACCTTGGCCGGATTGTTGGTCAGGAGGCGCACGGATGAAAACCCAAGGCGCTTCAGGAGGTCAGCCCCCGTGCGAAAGTCGCGCTCGTCATCCTCGAACCCAAGCCGGTGATTGGCCTCAACGGTGTCAAATCCCTGGTCCTGCAGCCTGTAGGCCCTCATCTTGTTGGCCAGGCCAATGCCGCGCCCTTCCTGATGGAGGTAGAGCAGAACGCCCGCGCCCTCTTCCTCCATCTGCCTTAGGGCCGCATGCAACTGTGCCCCGCAATCGCATTTCAGGGATCCAAGGACATCGCCGGTGAAGCAAGCCGAATGCAGTCTCGTCAGCACCGGGTCGCCCCGTGCCGGCTTCCCGATTTCGGCAGCCACATGATCTTCGCCGCCATCATCGGGCCGGAACACGTGCACGTGGCCTTGTGCGGCGAGGGCGGTTGGCACCCGACCCGCGACCACTTCTTCATGGGACGCCGGCGCCGTCAGGATTTCATCAAGTCCGTTCGCGTCCAGCACCGTCAGTTCAGCGGGTGGCGCATGCTCGAATTCTGTCACTATTGCCGCAGGGAGGAGCTTTGCGGACTTGACCAGCCGGAGGGCGAGCCCGTGAATGCGGGCCGAACCGGCCCGTTCCGACGTGAAGGGCCCCTTCATCGGCTTTGCGAGATCGTCTTGCGGGTCGGCAACCGAGGCCACCCAGTCTGCTGTCGCGCCGAGAGGCACCCGAAGGCGCGCAAGGTCGCCGTCATAGGCCCTCGCACTCAGCGTTTCCGCGCGGCGTGCAGTGATCACCAGGACGGCGGCGCCATGCTTCATGACATCCGCAAGCCTCACGGGGTCAATCCCGTCCGCCGCAAGGACCAGCGCATTCGACGCGCCGGACGCGAGCACGACCGGCAGTCCCAGCCGCAAGTCGGTGCGTGCCCGCGCAATGCGTTCCCGGAGATTCGGTTTCAGCGACATCGGTGTCCGGTACCGTTCAGATCTCTAACCAAGCCTGTTTCCGCGATTCTTCGGGCGCTGACAACGAAAGGTTGACCTGCGGGAAGCGCCCGGAAGGTCAAGGATGGGCGCACATGTCCGATGCATGTGGCTTTTTCGCGTGGATCTCCGCGCGGGCCGCGGATCGGCAATCGACCTGCGCGGCCCTTCGCAAGCCCGAATTCGCCATGCCACTGCCCGACGTCGCGCCGCGAAATCGGATCATCGAAGCGCGCCGGCCTTTCGTTGAAAGTCCCAATTTTGAAACAATTCCGCCGCGCGTGACACGTCACGGTGAAGTCTTGCAGCAATTCTTGCATGATGCCCGGCGCCGCCGCATCTGCTCCTAGGATAGCTGCGGAGGACGCAATGGCCCAAAACCTGAAAAAGATCTTGCTGGTGGATGACGATGACGACCTGCGCGAGGCGCTTGGCGAACAGCTGGTTCTGACCGAAGACTTCGACGTCTTCGAGGCAGCGAATGGTGCCGAGGCCATACAGAAGGTCAAGCAGGCGCTGTACGACTTGGTGATTCTGGACGTCGGGCTGCCTGACACGGACGGACGCGAGCTATGCCGCGTGCTGAGAAAGCATGGCGTCAAGTGCCCGATTCTCATGCTGACAGGGCACGACACTGATGCCGACACGATCCTGGGTCTTGATGCCGGAGCCAATGACTACGTCACCAAGCCGTTCAAGTTTCCCGTGTTGCTCGCGCGGATTCGTGCGCAGCTCAGGCAGCACGAACAGTCCGAGGACGCAGTTTTCCAGCTAGGACCCTACACGTTCCAACCCGCCCAAAAGATGCTGCTCACGGAGGACGAGAAGAAGATTCGCCTGACCGAGAAGGAAACGAACATCCTGAAATTCCTCTATCGCGCCTCGGAGGGAGTCGTGGCGCGCGACGTGCTTCTCCACGAGGTCTGGGGATACAATGCCGGCGTCACGACGCACACGCTTGAGACGCACATCTACCGGTTGCGGCAAAAGATTGAGCCGGAACCCTCGAATGCGCGCTTGCTGATAACCGAGTCCGGCGGGTACCGACTGGTTGCGTGACCCGAGCGAGAGGCCTTTGGGCACGTCATCGCTGTTGACGCGTCCACGACATCGAGCGTGAACCTGCGCACGGCGTGCCTCGCGGGTGCATCGCAAGGCGCTTGCCGGCGCAATCGGCCAGCACTAGTGTCCCACGCAAGGAGTTCAGGTGTTTCATGCTGATCGGCATCCTGCAATGTGGCCACTTTCCGACCGCAGACGGTTACGCGGACCGCTCCTACACGGACCTGTACTCAAGCATTCTTGCTGGGCACGGCCTGACCTTCCGGACCTGGAGCGTGGTTGACATGGAGTTCCCGGATTCCGTCAGTGATGCCGAAGGCTGGCTGCTCACGGGCTCCCGTCACGGCGCCTATGAAGACCAGCCCTTCATTCCGCCCCTGGAAAACTTCATCCGCAATGCCCGCACGGACGGCATCCCCATGGTCGGGATATGTTTCGGGCACCAGGTCATCGCGCAGGCGCTTGGGGGACGGGTCGAGAAGTTCTCCGGCGGATGGTCGGTCGGTCGCGTCGAATACGATTTCGAAGGCGAGACCATCGCCGTGAACGCATGGCACCAGGACCAAGTGGTTCGGAAGCCGGACATGGCTCGCACCATAGCAACGGCGGACGACTGCGATTATGCAGGCCTGGCCTACGGAAACTGGGCCTTGACCGTCCAGCCTCATCCAGAATTCGACGACGATGCGGTCCGCATGCTCCTGGACACGCGCGCGCCGGGCGTGGTTCCGGATGACCGCATGGACGAGGCGCGCGAAGGCCTATGCCTCCCTGTGTCGCCGGAACTGCTCGGGGCCAGGATGGCCCGGTTCCTGAAAGCCGCCCGCGCCTGATCGGCCTGCCACCCCGAAGATGCGTCGTCCGATGCGGGGGGCGCCTCTGGCGGTCGCGCCAGGACATGGCACGACACGCTCGACGCAAGCGGCCGACAAGCTGAATGTCAGGCTTGAGGCCGCGGCGTGCCGCTGGCTGAGCGGAATTCGGAGATCGGGAGCGTCCGCCTTCACTCAAGCGGCCCGACGTCCACTGGCAATGCCCGCGTTCGTCGCCCGGTCTTCACTTGAAAGACTGAAGGCTGACTCGCTCCGGCACGGCATCGTCCAGAATGCGCACGTCGATTACTGACGTCTTTTCGCTGCGCATCGCTTCGGCAAGAGCCTGGTCCAATTCACCGCTGTTCTCGACCCGAATGCCCGCGCAGCCAAACGCGCGCGCAATTTCGGCATAGTCCAGCTCGGTGAACTCGGTGGAAATGTAGCGGCCGTCAAAAAACAGCCTTTGGTTGTCCTTGATGAAATGCATGTTCGAATTGTTCATGACGACGACGGTCAGGTTGGCACCGCTGCGCACGGCTGTCTCCAGCTCCTGGACAACCATGGCGAATCCGCCGTCTCCCGTCAGACAGACGACGTTCTGGTCCGGCGTCGTCAACGCGCGCGAGATGGCGGCGGGCAACCCGTAGCCCATCACGCCGAAGCCGCGTGGTCCCAGGTAGTTTCTTCCCGGACTTCGCACCTCGAAATACTGACCGCCCCAGATCTGGTTGAACCCGGAATCACAGACAAGAACGTCGTCATCCTGCATGGCATCCCGCATCGCGCGGATGACCTGGATCGGGTGAACCGGACTGGCGTCGCGATCCTGGGCAAGCGGTGACTCGATGCCCTTCTCCTTCCGCCAGTTCGCGGAAATGGCGGAAACGGCTTCGCGCTGTGCCGTTTTGGGCGTGACGCGAGGATCGGATTCGAGAAGGCCGAGCAGCTCCCGCAAGACGGCCTTGATGTCACCTGTCAGCGCCAGGTCAACCGTGTAGTTGCGGCCGATCTGGGTTGGCTCGATGTCGACCTGAACCAGTCGCGTCTTCCTGTCGGGAATGCGCCAGGCCGCCGTGCCGACATTGTTGAAACGAGTCCCCAGGGCCAGTCCCAGGTCCGCCTGGAGGACGTATTCGTTTGACGCCGGTCGTCCCAGGAGGCCATAGGGTCCGAGGCTGAGCGGATGGTTCTCCGGAAGCGTGCCCTTGCCCATGTAGGACGTTGCCACCGGCATGTCGAGCAGTTCGGCGAGTTCCTTGACCTCGTCCGTCGCACCCGAGGCAATCACGCCACCGCCGCCCAGGATGATCGGACGTTTCGCGGAGAGAATTGCGTCGGCTGCGGCGGAAATCTCGTGTTGGGGCGGCGTTGGTCGGTACGCCGGCCATCGGGCGTAGCGCGTGTCGACCTTGAGGTCTTCTTCGGCGAATTCGTGCTCCGCCCGCAGCGTCGTCATCGGGAAACTCAGAAGCACGGGGCCGGGCCGTCCCGTGGTCGCGATCTGGAAGGCCCGCCTCACGAATTCCGGAATTCGCTCGGCATGATCCACCGAGAAGACCTTCTTGGTGATCGAGCGAAAGAGCGTGGTCTGGTCGATCTCCTGAAACGATTCACGACCGCGCCAGTCTGCCCGAACGTCAGAGACGATGGCCACGACGGGAATGCCCGAGAGGAAGGACTCCGAAATGCCGCTGATCAGGTTGGTGGCGCCCGGCCCGACCGTGGCATCGCAGACTCCGACCTTGCCGGTTGCCCGCGCGTGGGAATCGGCCATCTTTGCTGCAGCCTGTTCGTGCCGCACCAGCAGGTGCCGGATGTCGTTGCGGCGGAAGATTGCATCGTGAATGTGGGTTTGTTCGCCCGGCAGGCCGAACATCGTGTCCACGTCGAACCGACGAAGCATCTCGACGATCGCTTCGCCGCCATTCATCGCCCTCGTGCCTTCGCTTGGCATGATCCGCTCCTCATCGCTTGAACTGTGGCAGCTTCATCGACGCGCTCAAGGTCCGACGCAAAGGCCGCCATTGACCTCAACCGTCGTGCCGGTCAGGTCGTCTGCGATGCCGAGGCCGATGTCACCGCAGCCGCCGGCAACGAGGACGTGATCTCCCTTGATTTCCAACGGATGCTCCCTGAGACCTCTGTGCGGCGCATGCGGGACCGGTTGCCGGCGAACGTCCCGCCTGGGACCGCAACTTGGAATTGTCCTGTTCAGGCGACCTCGATCGCGTTTGGCAGGAGCACGTTTTCAAGATGCTCCTTCGCCTCGGCATGGGTTATCCAGTCCGGCGGCGGGAAGTCCGCCGCCATCTCCCAATCATCCCCGCTCGCCTCCATGTGAGCTGCAATCCGGACATCGAACTCGTCCATCAACTTCCGATACGCCGGATCATCCACCAGGTTGTTTTGTTCATGGTAGTCTGCGCGCTCGTCAAACAGCAGCATGCGCTCGTCCCTATGGCGCATGTAGAGCCAGTCCCTGGTGCGTATGCCGCGCTCCGCGAACGGCGCAAACTCGTGCGGGTTGGCGCCCGTCTGCGTAAAGACCTGGTACCAGATCGCGTCGCGCGCCTCGGCCTCTTCGCCTTCGAGAACGGGAAGGTAGCTTTGGCCATCGACGCCCTCTGGCAGGTCCGCGCCAACGATGTCGAGGATCGTTGGCATCATGTCGGGGCCGACATCGACAAGCGCCCCGGACTTCTGCGGCTTGAACCGTGCGGCGTAACGGACAATCAGGGGCACGTGCATGGCAGCCCGGTAGGCCGTGTTCTTGATCCCGCAGTAGTGACCGTGCTGGCCGCACATGTCGCCGTGATCGCTGAAGAACAGCACGACCGTGTCATCCGCGATGCCCTGGCGATCAAGTTCGTTCAGGATCCGTCCAACGTTCCAGTCAATGTTGTGGATCATGCCGTAGTATTCGGCGATGAAGCGGCGAATTTCGGCCTCCGTTTCCGGCTCGCCAACGGGCTTGGTGTCGTAGGCCGCGTGGCTCGCGTGTCCCGACCGCGGGTCGCCGCCGCACCAGACCTCGTTTCGAGTTTTCTGAAACCTACGCTGCAGTTCCATGTCGGGAACGCCCGCCGGCAATTGGACCTCGTCGGGGCTGTAGACCCTGCGCAGGTAGTCCGGCATGTCCATCGGGAAGTGCGGGGGACCATAGCTCACGTACCCGATCCAGGGCTTGCCGTCCCTGGCGGTCGACGCGTCGGCCATGAAGTCGATCAGCTGATCGGTCTGGTAGTCCGGTTCGTAGCGTTTCGAGTGATAGGCCTGGCCATCGTCATCGTAGTATATGGACGACATGTACTCGTGGCCGCGATTGAAGCCTATGAAGTGGTCCCAGCCGAATCGGCGATCGGGCGGCACGAACCCGGGCTTGGGTCCGCCTTCGAGATGCCACTTTCCGATATACCCGGTCCGGTAGCCGGCATCCTTCATCAGGTCGGCAAGGAAGACCTGGTCGCCACGCAGCGGGAAGTGGTTCTGGATCATTCCATGGTTCTGGGCATACTTGCCCGTCAATACCGAGGCGCGAAACGGGCAGCAGACCGGGTACGACGCGTAAGCCTCGGTGAACTGGACTCCCTCGCTTGCCAGCCTGTCGATATGGGGCGTCCTTATGGTCGGATTGCCGGCGCAACCCATCGCGTCGTACCGCATCTGGTCGGCATAGATCAGGAGGACGTTCGGTCTCTTTCTCATGGATCCTCGGCCTTTCCCGCCGTGCGGCCTCCCACACGGGTCGAGATTGGCCCCCAGAGGATTGTCAGTGCCAGGGCGGCATAGATCCCGAGACCGATGGGGGTGTTGAAGAACTCCGCAGTGCTGCCATCCGCGATCGTGATGGACTGGCGCAGGGAGTTTTCCAGAATCGGGCCAAGCACGAAGCCGATGGAAAGCGGCGCAATGGAATAGCCCAGTTTCCTGACGACGTATCCCAGCACTCCTGCGGCCAACAGGACACCGACGTTGAAGAGGCTGTTCGAGACCGCGTAGATGCCGGTGAAGCTCAGCAGGAGCACGGTCGGCACGATCACGGTCATCGGAACCTTGATGAGCATCGCGGCGAATCGGATCGCGAACAGGCCGATGAACAGCAACAGGATGTTGATGAGGAAGAGACCGAGGAACAGGGAGTACATGATGTCCGGGCGCTCGTCGAAGAGCGTCGGTCCCGGTGCCAGGCCCTGGATCAGGAAAGCGCCCAGAAGGACCGCGGCGGCCGGACTGCCCGGCACGCCAAGCGTCAGTGTCGGAACCAACGCTCCGCCGACGGTCGCGTTGTTCGCCGTTTCGGGAGCAACGATGCCTTCGGGAATGCCCGTGCCGAATTTTTCCGGCTCCTTGGAACGACGCTTCTCCTCCGAATAGGCAAAGAACGCTCCGACCGCGGCGCCCTCTCCGGGGATGATCCCGATAATCGTGCCCAGGAGCGAAGATCGCGCCAGATTGCCCTTGAGCCTGGACAGGGTCTTCAGGCCCGGGATCCTCACGGTCAGGCTGGTCTTGTCGAATTCAATGCGTTTCAGCGCCTTTTCGGCCCCGATCAGGACCTCGGACACCGCGAAAATGCCGACCAGAAACGGAACCAGCGGTATGCCTTCATACAAGTGATAGGTGCCGAACGTGTAGCGCTCCGCGCCATTCAGCTCGTCCAGGCCCCAGGTCGTCAGAAAGATCCCCAGGCCGCCGACAAGCAGGCCCTTGAAGAGGTTCGCGCCCGCCACGCGGACAACGACGACCAATCCGAAAATGGAGATGGCAAGAAACTCGCGGGGCCCGAACTTGATCGCGACCTGAGCAAGCACTGGCGCGATGAAGGTCAGGCAGACAACGCTTACAAGCCCGCCGATGATGCTGCCGGTCAACGACAGTCCCAGCGCCTCGCCGCCTCGACCCTGCTTGTACATCGCGTGTCCGTCCATGACGGTCGCGATCGCGGCCCCTGTTCCCGGAATTCCGACGGCAATCGCCGATATTGACCCCCCGTAGATCGCGGCATTGTAGATCGCGAGAAGCAGGATCAGCGACGGAACCGCCTCCATGTAAAAGGTGAAGGGCAATGCCAGCGCGATCGCGATCGGCGGCCCGAGGCCCGGGAGAATTCCGATGACCAGTCCAAGAAGGATTCCGACCACCAGCAAGATCATTGTGAACGGATCAAAAAGGTTCGCGAACGCGACCCCCACTGCAGCAGCGTCAAACACTAGAACTGTGTCCCCAGCAGCTGGGTGAAAACCAGGTAGACTCCGGCCGCCAACGCCAGGACCACGCCGTAGATGACCGGGTTGCGCACGCCCATCGCCAAGCAGAGGAGCGGCCCGGACGTCACCGCCATCACGATGTATCCGAAATTCTGCCAGACAATGTAGCTGACAACTGCCGCAACCAGCGCAAGCAGGCCGCGCCTGCCCTCGGCGGACGACCCGAAAACGGTTTGACCTTCATCTCCCGCCTCGCCCTTCGAGGCGTATGCATAGAGTACGGCTACCGCGCAAAGTGCCGTGAATCCCAGCAGGAGCTGTGGGAAGAATCTCGATGGAAGTCCGGAACTCGCCAGCAGTCCGGCGGCCTCGAATCCCTGGGCGACCACCGCAAAGTAGGCGCAGGCAATGATGACCAGGACGGTGAAGACAATGTTCGCCAATCGTTGGGTCAGCATGAGCAGCCTGCTTCCCTTGCATGCAGAAAACGGAACGGGCGCCGCGACATTGCAGCGCCCGCACCTATTCGGCAAGTGCACGTCACTTGTGCAGCAGTCCCAGCCCGTCAAGGATCGGCGAGTACAGGTCGATGCCGGATTGCAGAAGCTGCCCGACGTTGTCGGGGCCGTGCACGAACTGCCAGTCGATGCCCGGAGGCAGGGTGGCGATGAACTCGTCCGTGCCCAGCACTGCGGTTGCGGCGATCAGCTTGTCGACGATCTCCTGGGGCGTTCCGGCCTTGACGGCCCAGCCTCCGTGAACCCAGACGCCGGCTTCCTTGCCCGGAGAGGCTTCGCCGATCGTGCGAACGCCTGGCAGGTGTTGCTCAAAGTAGGGCTGACGGTTGTTGTCCAGGATGATCAGGGGCCGAATCTCGTTCTTGAACGCGTTGATCGTCGCGATCTGTCCGACGCCGACGTCAACCTGGCCGCCAATCAGGCCGGTCATGGTTGCCGGAACGGTCTTCAGCGCAATGGTCTTGAATTCCAGGCCAAACTCGGACGCCAGCTGGACCGCGCTCAGGTTCGGCGGTGCGCCGAGGTTGTTGACTCCCATGCTGAGCTTTTCGCTCCTTGCGGCTTCAAGAAAGTCCTCGAACGTCTGGAGCGGGCTGTCCGCCCGGACGTAGAGCGCATTGGATGCCGTGGGACCCGCATAGAACGGAATGAAGTCCTCCCTCGGGCTGTAGGGCACCGCGCGGGTCAGCGGAACGACCATGAAACTCGGCGGGGACCATTGGAATATGGTGTAGCCATCCGCGTCCGCTTCCAGCACGCTCATGGTTGCAGGAATGTGCGCGCCGCCGGGCTTGTTCACGACATTGACCGGCACGCCCAGCTCCGCGCTGACAGCCTCGGCCGTCAGGCGCGCGCCGATGTCCGCATTGCCGCCCGCTGCGAACGACACGACCAGCGTAATCGGCTTTTCCGGGTATTCGGCCAGCGCGACACCGGTGCCGAGGCCCAGCGCGACCGCGGCGGCGGCGGCCATCTTGATTAGGTTCATGTTGAAGCCCTCCCTTGCTTCTGACTTGTGATTCATTGGTCGAGACGTACGTACCTTTGATGCGTGCACGCAAATTGTCAAGCCACAAGTCCGCCCGTCCGCCCGGGTGCTCACGCCACCCGGGCGGGGTTGTCAGTCGTGAACTCGATTTCCAGTTCTAGCAGGTCGCAGGGATAGAACAGCGTCGCCGAGTAGATCAGGGCCCCGTGCGCGTCGAAGAACTCCCTGAACACCTTGAAGACGGCCGAGTTCACCGTGATCCCGAGCGCCTTCGCGAGGCCGAAATCGGCGTAGGCGACCGTGATTCTCTGGCGCGCGTTCGCGATTTCCACCCCAAGGTCGCGCAGGACCGCGACGACGATCTCCTGCATGAAGCGGTCAGGCGCGCGTTCAAAGACCTGGTCGTCGAGCCGGATATCGACCTGGCAAAATGGCTTCCCGCCCCGCGCATGTATGCGGCGCATGCAGCGAAAATACCTTCCGTCCTTGGACTTCTCTATGGTCGCGTCACCCTTGCGTACCGAGACTTCGAGCTGGTCCACCATCGCGTAGATCTCTGAAATCTCCGCCCGCACCTGTAGCGAGACGCGGTCGGGAATCTGAACCTTGCGGACAAAGGTTCCGCGCCCCGAGTGCTTTTCGATGAGGCCCTCATCCTCCAGCGTGTTCATGGCCTGCACCACGGTCATGCGCGCGACGCCAAGCTCCTCGGCCAGTTCCCGAAGCGCAGGAATGCGTGCGCCCGGGAGCAGGTCCCCGGACATGATCTGATGTCGCAGGACGCCGGCCACTTCCGCATGCAACGGGACCGCCTTTCGCTTCATGGACTGAAGATTCATCTTGAAACCTCTCCCGACGTGCAGGTACAAAGTTCCAGAACGTTTTACATCGTCCCGGACATTCAATGCAAGCAATGCACAACCTCGAAGAGCTGGAAAGGATCGCGACGCGGCTCCGCCTGCACGTGGTGAACATGATCGCGCCATCGGGACAGGGCTATGTTCAGCAAGGCCTCGGGGCAGCGGACATATTCACGTCGCTCTATTTTGCCGAGGCGACGTTGGACCCGGCCAATCCGGCCTGGCCGGACAGGGACCGGATCTTTCTGACCACCGCCCACAACACCGCGATTTTCTACGCCACTCTGGCGGAGCGCGGGTTCTTCGACACGGAACGGCTCGCCACCTATGTCAGCGACGGCTCGCCGCTGGAAATAAATTCTTCCGAGCGCATGGGGCCGTTTGTCGAGGCGACCTGCGGCTCGCTTGGCCAGGGCCTGTCGGTCGCCGTCGGCTGCGCCTTGGCGGCAAGGCGGCAGGGACGCGCCAGCCGCGTCTATGTCATTGTTGGCGACGGTGAAATGCAGGAGGGCCAGATCTGGGAGGCGGCGATGCTCGCGGGCGCCAGCGGTCTCGACAACCTCTGCCTGATCGCGGACTACAACTTCGTGCAATCCGAGGGGCCGATGGACCTGGTCATGTCGCTGGAGCCCTTGACGGACAAGATGGAGAGCTTCGGCTTCGCCTGCCAGGAGGTCGACGGCAACGACATCGGCGCGTTGCTGGCCGCCTATGACCAGGCCCGCGAGACCAAGGGCAAACCGAGCTTCATCAAGGCCAACACGCTGATGGGCAAGGGTGTCGCGTCGCTGGAAGGGTTGATGTTCCACCAGTTGCGCTTCCCGCCCGAGGTTGCCGCCTCGGCCCGCACCGAACTGGAATCCCGGCAGTGACGATCACGCGAAAGGGCGACCGGTCTTCGACCGATCGACGCAATTGAACTTGGAGACACGGCATCGACAGCCCAGCAACCGCCAGCGCGGCGCGCCACATGCAGCGGCGCGAGGTCCGAGAGGCATGACATGACAGCACCGGTCGCGGTGATCACGGGGGCGGCCGGCGGAATTGGAGTCGTGCTGGCCCGCCGCCTGGCTGCCGAAGGATGGCGGCTGCACCTGGTCGATGTCGATGCCGGTCGGCTGGAGCCGCTGCGACAGGCGCTGCCCGAAGGCGCCACGATTGCCGAAAGCAGGCTCGAAGATCCGGCGGCCTGCGCGACGGCGTTGCCGGAGGCGCCGGAAGCAGTTGTCGCGCTGGTGCATCTGGCGGGCATCTTCGTGCCCCATGACCTTGGACCTGGCAGCCGCGAGACCTACGACCAAACGATGCAGCACAATGCAACGAACGCCTTTGACCTTGCCGGCGCGATCCTGCCGCGCATGACGGATGGCGGCCGCATCGTGCTTGCCTCGTCGCTCGGGTTCACCAGGGGCGTGCCCGATCATGCCGCCTATTCCATGGCAAAGGGGGCGATCGTCGGGCTGACCCGCGCGTTGTCCCGGCGGGTCGGTGACCGGGGGATCTGCGTGAACGCCGTGGCGCCCGGGATCATCGAGACGCGGATGGCGGAAGACCTGATCGCGCGACGCGGGCGCGACGCCCTTCTGTCGTCCATCCCGCTCGGCCGGCTGGGCCGGCCCGAGGACGTCGCGGCGGTGATCGCGTTTCTCCTGTCCGACGACGCGTCCTACATCACGGGCCAGGTGATCAACGTGGATGGCGGAATTGCAAATGCCTGATTCCCGAATTCCGGAAGGCCCGGTGCGCGGGTGCCATGACGTCGGGTGCGCGCTTCGCGCGGACCCGCGGGCAATCCGCGCCTCGTCTCTCCGGCAGATCAACAGAGAGGACTTCTCGAAATGAGCGTCGCCCATTCAGATGTCAATTTTTCAGACGAGCAGGTGCTCGGGTTCTACCGGGACATGCTTCGAATTCGCCGGGTCGAGGAGCGGATCGGCGATGACGCCAAGGCGGGAAACATACCCGGCGCGGTGCATCTCTACATCGGGCAGGAGGCGGTCGGGGTCGGCTTCTGTTCGCAACTCACGGACGACGACTGGATTGCCTCGACCCACCGTGGACACGGCCACTACCTTGCGAAGGGTGGAGACAGCAAGTTGCTGATGGCCGAGATCTACGGTCGCGAAACCGGCATGTGCAAGGGGCATGGCGGGTCCATGCATGTGGCAGATTTCTCCAAGGGAATCATCGGTGCGAATGGCATCGTCGGCGCCGGAATCTCGATCATCACTGGAGCGGCCTGGGCTGCACAGATGGACGGCAAGGGCGCCGTCGGCGTAGCCTTCTTTGGCGATGGCGCCGCGAACCAGGGAGTCCTGTGCGAGGCCCTGAACGTGGCGGTCCTGTGGAAGCTGCCGGTGATCTTCGTATGCGAAAACAACGGATTTTCCGAGTTCTCGCCGTCCTCGACCGTGACCGCAGGCAACATCGTCGACCGGGCCAAGCCCTACGGCGCCGCTCACGAGGCGGTGGATGGCAACGACTTGATCGCCGTCCACCAGTGCGCTGCGCGGGCCATCAGGCATGCGCGGGCCGGCAACGGGCCATCCTTGATCGAGGCGCGCACCTACCGGCAACGTGGCCACGTCGAGGCCGAGGCGTCGTTCCTTGGCTCGAAATACCGGTCGGATGAAGAGGTTGCCGAATGGATCGCCCGTGACCCGATCCCTGCATTCGCCAAACGCGTCATCGAGGCCGGGCAGGCAAGTCAGGCCGATCTCGACCGGATAGAGGCGGAGATCGCCGCCGAGGTGACGGAGGCCGTGCAATTCGCGGAAGCTTCGCCCTATCCCGACCCTGCCATGCAGGGCACCAACTACATGTTTGCCTGAGGGGAGCTCCGGGACATGGCAAGAAAACGCATGATCCAGGCCATCAATGAAGCGCTTGACGGCGAAATGGCCAAGGACCCGAAGGTCGTGGTGTTCGGCGAGGACGTCGAAATCAGCCTGTTTGGCGACACGCGCGGGCTGAAGGACAGGCACGGCGCCCACCGTGTCCGCAACATGCCGATTTCCGAGACGGTGATGACCGGCATGGCCGTGGGTGCCGCCGCGGCCGGGTACAAGGTGGTTTGCCACATGATGTTCGGCAATTTCATGTACACCGGCTTCGACAGCATCGCCAACCAGGCCAGCAAGCTGCGCTACATGACCGCCGGGCAGATCGCCCTGCCCATTGTCTATATGGGGGTATTCGGCGGCGGCAGATCGGCAGCGGCGCAGCATTCCGACGCGATGCACCCGATGATCATGAATCTGGGCGGGATCAAGGTTGCCCTTCCCGCGACGCCCGCCGATGCAATGGGCCTGCTGCGTGCCGCGATTCATGATCCGAATCCCGTGATGTTCTTGCAGGCGGCCGGGCGCGGCGGTGAACAGGGCGAAGTGCCCGAAGGCGATCATGTCATCGAGCTCGGCAAGGCCTCGACCGTTCAGGAAGGAGACGACGTGACGGTCGTGGCCATTGGCGCCATGGTCCGTCCGGCACTGCGCGCGGCGCAAGAACTGGCAGGGTCCGGGATCGGCGTCGACCTGATCGATCCTCGCACGGTCGTGCCCTTGGACAGCGAGATGATTCTCGCATCCGTCCGCAAGACCGGCCGGCTGGTCGTCGTGGACGAGGCGCGCGACATGTGTTCCGCGGCATCCCACATCGCGGCGATTTGCGCCGACCGGTGCTTCGACGCCCTCAAGGCGCCGATCCGGCGCGTCACGGTCCCGGATGTGGCGCTGCCCTATTCGCCACCGCTGGAGAAGGCTCTCATGCCGAACGTGGCCAGCATCTCGGATGCCGTGCGCCGGCTCCTCGGCAAACCCGCTGGAGGAGGAGGTGCCTGAACAGTCAGCGACCCCTCCCTGAAGGGAGGGGCTTGAGGAACGAAAGTTCCGAGAGCCCGTGCTGACCAGCACAAGAAAGGAGACTGTCATCCAATCTACCCTGAACCATACGTTGAAGACCAACCTTGGAATGCTTCCTCAGTTCCAGGCTCTTGAAGGTTCGTTTGCAGACACGCCGGGTCGGGCACGAAACGGGGC
>VXSG01000088.1 GCA_009838075.1 Boseongicola sp. SB0665_bin_10
AACTGGGTGGCTACCATGCGTGAAATTGGGTGGCTACCTTCGTGAAATTTGGCAGGCAGCCCTTTTCGGAAGGTCCCGCCCAAGGGATAGGCCGACGCGGCTCCAGGAGTCCGGCCACCGAAGGCCCGTCCGCGCGAGTCGCGCAATCGCGGCAAGCGATGGGATGGACGCGGGCGGCGCGAGCCTGTCGGGAACCTGGATCATCATGCGTACGCATGCGGGTTCGCTCCAGGAGAGGTTAGCCGGGAGAACCGGGGCCGAGAACGGCCGCGCACCGTCACCGGCAGGGCGGGCGCGTCTCCAGGACGGAAGGCTCATGCGGGACGGGCGTCCGCCCTGCGTCTGGGAATGTCCGTTCCGCCCTGTAGGCCGCGAAGCTGGACAGAAACTGCATGTCGCACTCCTCCTGCCAGCGCGACCCTTCGACAACCGCGGACACGACCTTGAACCTGTCGCGATAGCCCCTGGTCCTTTCATTGCCCTCGACCGCGATCGCGACGATTCCTGCAACGCTTCCCTCCTGACGCTCCACGAGGCGGATAGCCGCATCCATAGTGCCGCCGGTCTCGACCCACTGGTCCACGAGGAGAACACGCGTTCCCGGCGCAAATGCCGGAGTTCGCATTTCCATGTCCTGCGCATGCCCTGAATAGTTGGTGAATCCGACCTTGTCCGTCGCAACGCAAAGCTTTCCGGCCTTCCGGATCGGGAGGAATCCGCGACCGAGGCGTGCGGCGAGAGCGGACCCCAGCACGAAACCCATTGCATCGAGCCCTGCAACCACATCAATCTCGTCCGGATCGAGATCGGCACACAAGTCGTCCGAGAGATCGTTGAATGCGGCGGCGTTGATGTAGATTGATGTCGGATCAAGCCACGCGAATTTCGGTCCCTTGGTATTGGGAGACATCAGCGAGAGATACCAACGGTCGCCGCGCGAGTCTTTCAAGTCGTCCATTTGCATTCTCCTTGGCTGCGAGTCACCGCCAAGAGCTCGCCAAGGCGGTCGGGATCGATGTTGTAGAAGTCGTCCCTCAGGTTGATTCCGGTCGCAACGAGGAAGCAATCAACCGACGCACAATAAAGATGGGCATTCTCCGGGGTAATTCCGGAAGCCAAGGCCAGGGGCGCCTCGTCGATGGCTTCCCGGAATGATTCAACCTTGCGGAGACCTGGCTCGTGACCTGTGGCCACGCCCGAGGTCGTCACGACATCCACGTATGGAACTGCGAGCCGGGCGGCGTCGAACCAGGCATCGGCGTCGACTGGCCTTTGCTTCTTGAAGGCAACACCACCGAAATAGAGACCGTCCCAGCCACACTCCACGCGAATCCGGGCTATGTTTTCGGCCTTCTCCTGCGCTGTCTGGCGCTCGTCGATCCGTGCATCATCCGCCCAATAGGCCTGAAAGACATGCCCCGCACGCGCCAGATTGCCCAGCACGGGGAAGGCGACATCGCCAGGCTGGGCCAGAAAGTTCACGCCGAGCCACATGTCGGCCCGTGCTGTACGCACCTCCTGCAGAATCGCGAGAAACGGCTCCATTGCGAAGTCATGATTGATCAGGAATGCCCCTGGACAACCCGCGGTGCCCACGATGTCGAGGTTGCGCAGCGCCTGGCCTGCGTCAAGGACGTGGATCACGGGCGTGACCAACGTCTCTGGTGACTTCAGCAATTCTTCGAACATGGACAGTTCAGCCTGATTCAAGAACTTCTGCGGCAACGCTACAAAACCGTCGATCATATCTGAAATTGATAGTTGATATGATTTCATAAACGATCATCATGACGCCATGGCAAAGAACATTCCCACCGATCTCCTGCGCAGCTTCGTCACTGTCGTAGACCAAGGCAGCTTCACACGCGCTGCCGGGGTGCTCGGGCGGACCCAGCCTGCAGTAAGCCTGCAGATCAGGCGACTGGAAGAGCTGTTGCAGACAAAGCTCATCATCACTGCCGGCCGGCAGTTCGCCATGACCGACGCAGGGCTCGCCCTCGGGCCCTATGCACGCCGGCTGCTCCGCCTGAACGACGACATCGTTGCGCACTTCGCCGATCAGGCCTTGGCGGGATGGATCCGCGTGGGCGTGCCGACCGACTTCGCGCACAGCTTCCTGCTCGAGACGATCACCGCGTTTGTCAACGCGCACCCGGAAGTGCGGATCGAGATCGAGAGCCTGCTGTCCAGGGACCTGCGGGAGGCGCTGGCCCATGACCGGCTCGACATCGCCGTGGCGATCGCGCCCGACGGCGACGTGCCGTTCCTGGTGGACACCACGGTAGTGGAGCCCTTCTGGGCGCTCCAGGACAAGGCCGGATTCGATCCAGGGAAACCGCTTCCGATCCTGCGGCATCCCGATCCCTGCGAATACGCGGCCCGCATGCGCAACGCGTTCCGGATGTCGGGCCGCGGCTGGCGCACCATGCTGGTCTCGAGAGACGTTTCGGGGCTTCAGGCCGCTGTCCAGGCCGGTCTGGGCGCCACGGCGCTCACCCCGGCCACCCTGCTGCCCGGCATGCGTGTCGGACGCCCGGACGAAAGGTTCCCGCCCCTTGCCGCGTTGCGGATCGGGCTGTTCTACAAGCATGCGACTTTGAGCGATGCCGGACACGGCTTGGCCCAGCACCTCGTTGGACATATCAATTCCTCGCAGGTTTCCGAAGTGACATAATTCCTGTTAATGGCAGCATACCAACTGGAAATTTCCTAGGGACCGGTCCTTGCTGCTACCGTTTCGGCCATAGCGCTCCTTGGGCGTTCCGGGCGGGACCCGCTTCGACGCCACCAGGTGCTCAACAGCAAGGAGATCCCATGTCCATGAGTCATTCCCAACCGACCCGGCGCAACCTGTTGGCAACTGCAGCGGGTGCCGCACTGACCGTCCCGATGATCAACCGTGCCTGGGCACAGGAACCGACAGACATCAACATTCTGGCGTGGTACGGCCACGCCGAGCCCGACATCGTTGCCGAGTTCGAGGCGCAGAACAACGTCAGGTTCGTGCCCAAGTACTACGCCGGCGGCGACAACATGCTGGCGCTGATCGCCCAGTCTCCCCCCGGCACCTACGACATCATCCTGTCGGACGCCGAGTTCGTGCAGCAGCTGAACGCCGCCGGCTATGTCGAGGAACTCGATGCCTCGCTCTTCCCGTTCGACGACTTCTGGCCCGAGTACCAGAATTTCCCCGGGCACTGGACGGGCGGCCGGCTCTGGTCGGTGATGGTGCGTTTCGGGCTGCTGGGCGTCTCCTACAACACCGACACCCTCAGCCGCGAGGAGGCGTCGAGCTACAACGCCTACTGGAACCCGAAGGTCGCCGGCAAGGTGGGTCACTTCGACTGGCATCTCCCGTCGCTGGGCCAGATCTCGCTGCTGAACGGCAACCGGGACCCGTCGCCGTTCGACATCGACGAAAACGCCTGGAAGGCGGTGCAGGAAAGGACTCTGAGCCTCAAGCCGCAGGTAGGCGGATACTTCGACTATGGCGGCACGTTCTCCTCGCTGAAGAACGGGGAGATGCTGGCCATGTGCGGAATCGGCGACTGGATCACGGGCGTCCTGC
>VXSG01000090.1 GCA_009838075.1 Boseongicola sp. SB0665_bin_10
GGCGAGGACAGGGGCGGGCACAGGCATGGTCGGACCTTGTCAGATGGCAGGCAAGGGGCCAAGACCTGACGGTTTGGCAGGGCATGGGCGTTGACGCGTTCGAATGGCCGGGCGGCGGTGCCTTGGCGGTTGAAGAGCTCCAGCAGGCTGCATCAGATTCCCAGCCGCGGAATCTTGTGCTCGCCTGTGGCGAAGCCGATGTGCTTCTGTTCCATGTAGAACTCGAAGCTCCAGTCGCCGCCGTCACGGCCCATTCCGCTGGCCTTTGTGCCTCCAAAGGGCGTCGGCAGATGGCGCACGTTTTCCGCGTTCACCCAGATCATGCCGGCATCGAGTCGTTCCGTGACGCGAAGCGCGCGAGTCAGGTCATTCGTCCAGACATATGCGGCCAGGCCGTAGTCGGTGTCGTTGGCAAGTTTCAGTGCCTCGTCCTCGTCCGAGAACCCGATCGAGGTCAGGACGGGGCCGAAAATCTCTTCCTGGGCGATGCGCATGCCGTTGTCCGCATTCGTGAACAGGGTCGGCTGGACATAGTAGCCCGCCGGGTCGCCGACGGCGCCGCCAGCGGCGACGGTCGCGCCCTCGCTGGTCGCGATGTCAAAATAGGACGTGACTTTCCTGAAATGATCTTCGGCGATCAGCGGGCCGATTTCGGTGGCGGGATCCAGCGGGTGGCCGACCCTGATCCTGTTCACGCGTTCGGTCAAACGGGCCTCGAACTCCTCGCGGATGGATTCGTCCACCAGAAGCCGCGAGGAAGACGTGCACCGTTCGCCATTGATCGAGTAGATCATGAAGATCACCGCATCGAGGGCGCGTTCCAGGTCCGCGTCACCGAAGACGATCACGGGATTCTTGCCGCCCAGCTCCAGGTGCACGCGCTTGAGCGTGTCCGCGCCCTGCCTGACGATCAGCTTGCCTGTCGCGCTTTCCCCCACAAAGGCGATGGCCTTGAGGAGCGGATGTTCGCACAGCGCCTTGCCTGCATCCTCGCCGCGGCCGTTGACGGTGTTGAGAACGCCTGCCGGCAGGCCGGCGCCTTCGGCGATCTCGACGAGCAGCCTTGCGGTAAGAGGTGACAGTTCGGCCGGCTTGTGGACCACGGTGCAGCCGGCGGCGAGCGCCGGCGCGATCTTCCAGGTCGAGAGCATGAAGGGCGTGTTCCAGGGCGTGATGATGCCCACCGGGCCGATTGGCACGCGGGTGGTGACATTCGCAAGCCCGGGCGAGGGCAGGTTGTATCCGTCCCGTGCGGAGACGGCCAGGTCGGCGAAATACCGGAAGTTCTCGGCACCACGGAGCGCGGCCTTCGACATGAAGCGATAGGCCTGCCCGGTGTCCCAGCATTCGCAGAGCGCGATTTCCTCGGCGCGGGCCTCGATCGCTTCGGCGACGCGGATGAGGACGGCCTTGCGTTCCTTCGCGGGCAGGTCGCGCCAGTCCGGAAAGGCGTCGTGGGCGGCACGTGCGGCGGTGTCGATGTCCCTGGACGTTCCCAGCGCAACGTCGCAGATCCTGCTCTTGTCGACCGGCGACACGGTGGCGAAGGTCCCGCCTAAACCGTCCAGGTCCTTGCCGCCGATCCGGTTTGGAACGCCGCCCGTCCGAAACCGTTCAAGATGCCCCTCAAGCGCTTCGAGGTTGTCTGTAAGGGTCATGGGCTGCCTCTCAGGTGGTCGCGAATCGTGCCGGTCTTGGGGGAGAGCTCCGGGTCGATGTCGCGGACCTCCAGCGAAAGCGCCAGGGAGTTTCCGCTCATGCAGGGATCGATGAACTCGCGTGCGGCCTCGAAGAGCAGCTTCGCGACCTTGTCCTTGACCGCGCCGGAACGGCCGCCGCGGAGGCGGACGGAAATGTCAACGAATCCGTGCCCTTCAGCACCGTCAGCGATCGCGTGGTGGTCCGCCCGATAGGCACGAACCCGGACGCCCGGCATCGCGATCTCGTCGATGGCGGCCGCTGCCATTCTGAGAGTTTCGCAGAGGCCGCCGACATCGATCGCCTCATCGAGATTGGCCGAGTATTCCACGATCACGTGCGGCATCGCATTTCCTTGACATATCAATAGTTGAGATGTTAAGCAAAAGCCGTTGCCCAGTCAAGAGTAGAACCGATGCCGAACGAAAGGGTCGCGCTCCCGTCAACTCGCCGCTCGCTGCCGATCGCGCTTATCCGGGCACGGGAGGCCGTCATGGCGCCGATCCGGGAGATGCTGGCCGGGACCGGCCTGACCGAGCAGCAATGGCGCGTGTTGCGCGTCCTGGACGAATTCGGACCAATGGATGTGTCGCGACTGGCAAGGGAAGCCGGCCTGATGGCATCGAGCCTGACGCGGATCGTGCAGACAATGGTGACTGACGGGCTCGTGACCCGGGAAACGTCTGCATCCGATCGTCGCCGGCAAGTCATCGGGATCGCGTCCAAGGGCCAAGAGGTGTTGTCAGAGAACCGTGATGCCGCCCTGGCCATTGCGGAAGACCTTCGTGGCAGGCTTGGCGAGCGCGACTTCGAGCGGCTCCTGGATCTGCTTGAAGCCTTGGCGGAATGCGGCCCGCGTTCAAACGGGTCCAGAAACGTAGAGCCCAACAGTTCTGGACGGGGTTGAACACTTTCTGCATGTCAATCTCCCGAGGGCGGCCAATGAGTTGGTCGGGCTTCACCTGAGGAGTCTTTCCAACTGGCCTTTCTGCTCGGCATGCTTTTTCGGGTTATCGCGGATCAGACGTTTCAGGTTGAGAAGTTTCCAGCGCACCGCCGGAAGGTCGGCCGCGCGAGTCCGATCGATTGCGCCAAAATCCGGAGTGCCGTCATGCAGGCTGAGCAGGAACCGTCCAGCGTTCCTGTCGAGGCGCGATTGGATGTCCGTGATCAGCTTCTTGCGTGTCGCAAGCAGTTCGTCGAGGCTGACAGATGTCTTGGTCATGCCCTCGAACTCTCGGGAATACGGCTGATTGAGATCAATCTGACTGGGGTTCAGCAACTCATGCGCAGGACGCGCGGAACATGCAACGTAGATCAGAAAAGTGCGAAACAGCTCGTCTGTCAGCCCTTCGTTCTCATAGAGAAGCTTTACATCGTAGTGGTCGCGGGGGTGTTGGCGATCCACTGCCGCATGCAGCTTGCCACCAAAAAGGTCTTCGAATGAGACGACTTGCATTTCCGCATAGCCGAACGCGTCTGCGACCTCTTCAGACACCGGGCGGACTTCCGGGTCATGGACGACACCGCGCGTGACAGGCGATGTCTCGATCTTGATTTCGACATCATCCAGGCGGGCAAGCACACGGGTGGCGCCGCCCCCGCCGCCCAGGATGCGCTGAGCCCTTGCGCCCTTGATGCTGTCTTCGATTGCGTCGGCAATGCAATCCATTGCTTCGTTGATTTCGGCCACGCTCTCCGTACGCTCCTTGATCGGCAGGTAGGTCAAATCGATGTCGACAGAGAGGCGTGGCAGGTCGCGGTAGAATAGGTTGATCGCGGTCCCGCCCTTGACCCGTCTTCGACAGTTTGATTTTCAAACCTGTTTTGTTTCAACGGCTT
>VXSG01000040.1 GCA_009838075.1 Boseongicola sp. SB0665_bin_10
CCGACGCGGAAGTCGGCGCTGTGGAAGCGCGGAAAGCCCGGGGTCTCGCCCGCCTACAGGCGGCGGAAGAAGGCGGCGAAGGCCTTGTCGAGCCGGCGCAGGACCTGCTGCCCGGCGCTGTAGCCGTATCCGGCCAGTTCCGGGACCGCGTCCCGGACGGCCTTCAGCTCGTTCGCCTGGTCCGTGTATCCGAGGCTGGCACCCTGGCGGTTCCACGCCTCGATCCGCTGCTGGAGGCCCGCGTTGCAGGGGTCGCGGAAGTGTCCGAGCATCTCCGGGCGGGCCGCTTCCCGCGCCCCGTTCGGGCAGGGCCGGTCCTTGTGGCTCCTGATCAGGTGCCTGCCCATGTTCGCCATGTGTTCCATCTACGCCAGGCCAGCCGTCATTGCAATGGGCGCGCATGCCCCTGCGCGAGTTCTATGGACCTGACCGGAGTGAGTTCGAGCTATCCGCTGCCTGACAGTTCACCAATCAAAAGGCAGGACGGTCGCGTTCGCGGAACTGCCCTCAAAAGCCGGCATTCAATCACGAGAAAGAAGAACTTTCTTCTGGAACGCGGTGAAGTTCTCTACTCTAATCCGCGTCAATGACCTCCAGCGAAAGTGGCCAACAAACAGGGAGAGCACTATGAAATACATGGCTAAGCTTTTGACTTCGATTGCCTTCGCGGTAGTTGCCATGACTGGCATGACACGCGCGGAATACCCGGAGCGCCCGGTGGAATTCGTGGTGCCATGGCCGCCCGGTGACATCGAGGACACGATTGCCCGCATGATTTCGGACGCGTTCAAGAAGGAAACCGGCGTTCCAGCCACCACCGTGAACATCAAGGGCGGGGGCGGGCTTATTGGCGCCACCCACGTGTTCAGCCAGCCTGCGGACGGCTACACCGTCGGAGTCTTCACCGCCAACATCATCTCTGCCCACATAATTCGCGGAAATGCGGAATACGAGAAGGGAGAGTTCGAACCCCTGGCCGCAATCATCGGCTACGGGATGATGCTGACGGCCCACGCCGATGCGCCTTACAGCAACCTGATGGAACTGGCGGAGCATGCCAGGTCGAATGACGTCAGCCTTGGCGTCTTCGGCCTGAACGGCCCGCCCGCGCTCCAGACACTGAAGATGGCCGAAGAGCTTGGCTTCAAGTTCTCCAGCATCACGGCCTACGACGAGACGACCTGCCAGATGATCTTGAACAGGGAAATCGACGTCACCCTGGGCGGGGGCCTGCTGAAGCCCTGTCTGACCAGCGGGGAAGCCAAGGCGCTCGCAGCCTATACGACGGCGCGCATTCCGATCTATCCTGACGTGGCCACCCTCGAAGAGCAGGTGCCCGGCATTTCCACGCCCGGCTGGACCGGAATCTTCGTGCGAAAGGACACGCCGGCAGCGCCGCGTGAGGTGATCTCGCGCATTGCGAGGGCCGTGGTGGAAAGTCCCGAGGCGCAGGAAGTCGCGGCCAACGCAGGCGCCGTGGTTCAGTGGATGCCTGCCGACGAGGCAGCGCAATTCGCGGAAGACTTCTACAACCGTTTCGAGAGCCTGCTGGCCAAATAGGCGCCCATGTCAGGCGACCGAAAGGACGACGAGCCCCCGTTCGGCGAACAGCCGACCGGGGGCCGCTTCCTTGTCGGCGCAATGTTCGTGGCAGCGGTCGTGCTGCTTGCAATGGTCGGCCGGCAGACAACGCCGGGATCAATGGGCCAAACGGTCATGTCCGGTGGCTGGTGGGCGGAGCCCGCACTTGCTCCGACCGTCGCACTCATCATGACCATCATCGCTTCCGCAATTGCGTTTTTCGTTGCAAGGCGCGAATCCGTCGATGTCGGAAAGACCGTGCGCGTCTACGGGCAGATCCTGCTGATCTCCGGCTGCATGATCGGCGCCGTCATGTTGATGAAGGTGCTTGGATTCGCGCTTTCGATCCTCGTTTTCGCGAGCGTGGTGGCAACGACGGCAGGATTTCGTGGCACGCGTCTCGTTCTGATCGCGCTTGGGACGACCGTCGCCATGGTCCTGATCTTTCGCATCGGCTTTTCGATTTGGTTTCCGCGGCCCGCGCTCTTCAAGTGGCTTGACCTCCCCGTGTCCTGGCAAGGCATCCTCTGATGTTGGAGACGATTGCGCTTGGCGCGCAACAGCTCGCCGATCCGGTGATCTGGATCGCGTTGATCAGCGGGAGCGTGCTCGGCATCATCCTAGGCGCCATACCCGGGATTGGTCCCGGGGTCGGGATCGTGCTGCTCTTGCCGATCACCTACACGATGGATCCGCTTGCCGGGATAACGCTCTTGATGGGGCTGTATGCAGCGGGTTGGTATGGCGGGGCCGTTCCGGCGATCACGATCAACACCCCGGGCACGGCGGTGAACGTGCTGACCACCTATGACGGCTATCCGATGGCCAAGGGCGGCGAGCCGCAGCGCGCATTGGCTCTGGCCTATTCTTCAAGCTTCGTCGGCGGAATCTTTGCCGTCAGCGTTCTGGCTCTCGCCGCATGGCCCCTCGCGGCACTTTCCAAATACCTCACTTCGGTCGACCTCGGCATGGCCGCGCTCCTGGCGATGGTTCTTGTCGTGGTCGCCCATCGCGGCAGCGAGTTTGCCTCCTTTGCGATGCTCGGCGCAGGGCTGTTTGTCTCGACCATCGGGCTGGAAACCGCCTATGGCTCGGCCCGGTTCACGTTTGGCACCACCTGGATGATGGCAGGCGTGCCGCTGATCTCCATGGTTCTCGGCCTCTTCGCGC
This sequence comes from Boseongicola sp. SB0665_bin_10, assembly GCA_009838075.1. Taxonomy (GTDB): domain Bacteria; phylum Pseudomonadota; class Alphaproteobacteria; order Rhodobacterales; family Rhodobacteraceae; genus JAJEFO01. Next base: position 2,752 of record VXSG01000040.1, read on the forward strand.
TAAGCCAGGCCCTGACCCTGATTTTTTCCGACAGGCAAATCAAGGACGCCAATACGGAAATCGACCGGCGCCTTCTCAGCGGATTTATGGAGGTGTTCCGCTATCCCAAGACCTTGTTCCGTTCGGCCGGTCTGGGAGTCGGCATGGGCGTGCTTCCGGGAGTTGGAGAATTCCTCGCCCAGTTCTTCGCCTATACCTCCGCCCGCGCCGGATCGAAGACACCGGAGAAATTCGGCAAGGGCGCACCTGAGGGAATCATCGCATCGGAGACAGCCAACAACGCCGTGCCTCCCGCAGCCCTGGTACCGCTATTGTCGCTTGGCATCCCTGGCGAAGCCTTCACCGCCTTGATGCTGACCGTCTTCATTGTCCACGGAGTCGATCCGGGGCCCACGCTGTTCGAAGAAAACAGGGCATTCGTCGCCGGGCTGTACATGACGCTCTTCATCATGAACTTTGTCATCGTCGCGTTGCTGCTGGTGGGCACGAAGTGGATCGCCAAGCTTGCGACCGTCAATGACAGGCTTCTGGGCGTGATCATCATGTGCCTCGTCATGGTCGGCACGTTTTCGTCGAACTACCGGCTGTCCGACACGATGATCGCAATTTGCTTCGGCGTACTCGGATTTGCGCTCAGGCGTGCCAAAATTCCGATGGTGCCAATGATCCTCGGGCTGGTCCTTGGTCCGATCATGGAACGCTATTTCCGGCAAGGCATCGGGGCGGCAGGTGGGGACATGACGATCTTCGTCACGCGCCCGGTGAGCCTCGTCTTCCTGCTCGTCATCCTGGCGCTTGTCGCGATGTCCGCCCGAAACGCCATCAAGCGGGTGCGGCAATGAAAGCATGTCGCACGATTGCCGTTGTGGCCGCAATCTGAAGCCGCATGCGCATTGGCGGAACTTGAACGCGAACGGGCGCCCTTCCATCGTCACGCGCATGTCGACCGGGACCCGGAGCGATGGGACGGGTTCGTCCCGAGAAGCCGCGACATCCATGTCCGCACCTGCCACATGTCCGGCGCGACCAGGACCCAGATGATCGCGACGCTGCTTGTGCTTCGGACGCCGGACCTGCCGCAGCCGTTGAATGAAAATTCGCCCCGGCTTGACCTCGTGACGGACGCAAGGGAGGCCGCACATGCGCGGCTCGCCGCCCGGACCCGTCGTCGGATCCTGAAGGCGCACACGTCGCGCGACGGGCTGCAGTGGCACGCGTCAGCCAAGCGCCTGGTCGTCGCCCGGGATCCGCGGGACGTTTTCGCGTCCATGATGAACCTTCAGGAAAACGCCGATCCGGAAACCGAACGCGCGCTTGCTGCGGAAATGGGAAACGACGCCACGGTCAGCGATCTGCTTGCGGCAACTGAAGAGGTCCGTCCGAAGGAATGGCTGACCTGCTCGCTCTTGCACTTGTCAGTTTCGTTCCGGAGCTGGCGGCGGTATTCCTGTGACGCCGGGATGTTGGCGGCGGGGGAACATTGAACGGAAGACTTGACGAAAGGTGCCGCGGTCTGGTTGCCGAGTTGGGACTCGGGTCGCGCACGGATGTACGGTCGGTACGGCCACTGACCGGCGGGGTTGCATCCGACATCGCACTGGTGGATCTCGGCGACAGGTCCATCTGCATCAAGTTTGCGCTGCCCAGGCTGAAGGTCGCTGCCGACTGGCGCGCGCCCGTGCACCGCAACGCCGCGGAATACGCCTGGCTGAAGTTCGCCGCGGATGTCGCGCCGGAATGTGCGATTCGCGTGCTCGGGCACTCGGAGGCGCGGCACGGCTTCGCCATGGAGCACGTCTCGGGAGACGGCGTCTACTTGTGGAAGTCCGCGTTGCTGGGCGAATCGCCCGACCGAGGGGAAGCTCGTGCCGTCGGCGATCTTCTCGGGCGGATTCACGCTGCTTCCGCAAGCGCCGGTTTCGATCGGCGCGGCTTCGAAAACCGCGGAGATTTCAATGCCCTCAGAATCGAACCCTACCTGAACTATACCGCGGCAAGGCACCCTGCCCTGGCCGCTCCGATGTCAAAGATGGCGGAGGCGCTTCATTCCAGTCAAGCGATTCTGATCCATGGTGATGCAAGCCCCAAGAATGTCCTCTTTCGAACGGGCAACCCGATCCTCATAGACGCGGAATGCGCCACCATGGGCGACCCGTCTTTCGACCTGGCCTTCTGCATGAACCATTTGGTGCTGAAGGCCGTTCATCTGCGCGGGGCGCGAGCGCAATATCTGGCAAAGGTCGTGGAATTCTGGGAAGCCTATGCACCGCACATCGCATGGGAACCCGCGACAGAAGTCGAAGCGCGGACCTGTGCCCTGCTGCCGATGCTGTTACTCGCCCGGATTGACGGCAAATCGCCGGTCGAGTACTTGAGCGCGCCGGAATGCGAAGTTGTCCGCGGTCTCGCGCACCCGTTGATCAAGGCTCCGACGCAGTCACTGCAGGCGTTGGTCGAGATCCTGAACACCGCGTTGCCGAAGGCCGCGGCATGACGGCAATTTCTTCCGTCACCGGTCGCCGAGTCTGGGATTCTCGAGGCAATCCGACGGTCGAAGTGGATGTCCGGCTTGAGAGCGGCACCTTGGGCCGGGCCATCGCGCCCGCCGGGGCCTCGCGGGGCAGTCGGGAAGCCCTGGATCTCCGCGATGGCGGAACGGCCCTGCGAGGCAAGGGCGTGACCCGCGCGGTCGACAACGTGAACGGGCCAATCGCTGCAGCGCTTGCGGGGCGAGATGTCCTGGATCAGGCTGGGGCCGACGCGGCAATCCTCGCGCTTGACGACTCCCCCCTGAAAGAATCCCTCGGCGGCAACGCATCGGTCGCCGCGTCGCTTGCGGTCCTGCAGTCGGCTGCGGCAGAAGCCGGCAAACCGCTCTGGCGGCACGTGGCGGATCACTATGGCTGCACGCCCACCGTACCCTTGCCCGAGATCCAGATATTCGGCGGTGGTGCCCATGCCGGACGGCGCGTGGACATCCAGGACTTCATGATCATGGTGCCCGGCGCGACAAGTCTCGAAGAGGTGATGGAGGTCACAAGCGAAGTCTATTTTGCCGCCGGCGACATCATGGCCGCGCGCGGCAAGATTGCTGGCGTTGCCGACGAAGGCGGCTGGTGGCCGGACTTCGACAGCAATGAAGAGGCCTTGGAAACGCTGGTCTGCGCGATCGAAAGGGCCGGCGAGAATCCCGGCGACCGGGTGGTGATCGCGCTGGACATCGCCGCGTCGGAGTTCGCGGAGGACGGCGGGTATCGCTTCTCTCTCGAAGATCGGCGCATGGAACGCAGCGCCTTCATCGACATGTTGGGTGGGTGGCTTGATGCCTATCCGATCGCCTCAATCGAGGACCCGATGGCTGAAGACGATGCCGAGGGAATGTCCGAGTTCACGCGGCGCTTCGGAGACCAGGTTCAAATTGTCGGCGACGACTTTCTGGTGACCAACGCAGACCTGGTTGAAGATGCCGCTGCGGCCGGCGCCTGCAACGCGCTTCTGGTCAAGTTGAATCAGGCGGGCACGGTGAGCGAGAGCGTGGCCGCGTTCCGTGCCGCGCGAAAACACGGATGGGGCGCCATAGTCTCGGCGCGCTCGGGCGAGACTGAAGACGTCTCCATCTCGCACTTGTCCACGGGGCTCGGCGGCGGGCAGTTGAAGGTCGGGTCGTTCACCCGGTCGGAACGGATGGCGAAATGGAATGAGTGCCTGCGCATTCAGGAAGAACTCGGTGCAACGGCATTCGTCGGCGGCACGGTGTTGGCAGGCACATGGTGGGGCCGACAGCGATAGATCGGGATGGGCGCGTTCAGCAGAGATTCCATTTCTCGGGTCCGACGGTCAATGGGAGCCTGGTTTCACGCTGCAGGCGCGAAACCGTATGCGGTGGGCACTTGCGCAATCAATGCAGGATCTTGCTTGTCGATCAGGCAGCGGCGGCAGTCCGAGTTGCAAGGAGATTGCCATCCCGACGGAGAGTGATGCCGGAACCATGCCCGGGAAATCCCCGCACTCGCTCTCGGCCACCGGGCGGGCATTTGGGCCGGGATCCCTGGACGGTCTGGCGCATGTTGAGTCGAAGCGGCGGCGGCCGAGATGCTGGAACGGGAATGCCCAATGGAAACGCGAGGTGCGGCGCAGCGGTGCCAAATGCGCCAGATTTCGGGCACCACGACAGAAGTCCAGGCGGCCAGTGGAGGCTCGGGCGCCTCGGCGCTGAGACACAAGGTTGACCGTTCAAGCCTCGCCCGTCGTTGCGGGCGAGGCGTCTGGCCTCCTATGGCTACTCGTCCTTCCTGGCACCGAACGCGCCCTTCACGTCGCCGTGTTCGAAAGTGCCGCCGACCTCGGCGTGATCGGTGCCGTAGAAGGTTGCGGCAATTCGGTCGCCCGGACGGGTGCCGGAAGCGAAGCCGTCGGGTGTCAAGGGCACGTCGCTGAACGTGATGTCGCTCTGCGCGACTCCCGTGATCGCCTCGTAAACGTTCGTGAAGGCCACGTCGGCATCAGCGTCAGCGAAGTCCACCGTGATCCGGGCATCGCCCTGATATCCTTCGCTCTCCGAAGGATTGACGCCGATCATGATGCCGGTCCAGGTGGCGGTCCCGCTGCCGTTCAGCCTCTCGCCTGTCGCGTCGCCCATGGCAGCGCCGAAGGTCTCCTGTGCCGTGGTCCGCCCGTTGGCGTCCCTCCGGCCATTGGACTGCAACCAAAAGGCGCCGGCGTCCATCCATGCGCCGTAGAAGACGTTTCTCCGAGTCCCACCATCCCCCAGAGCCGCTTCCCGGGCAGCCTGGAACACTGCCAGGCCGTTATGGGTCATCACCGCTTCGAAGGTCACGCCCGCGCTATCCAGGTCGGTCACGGAAACGGTTTCGCCGCCGAGCCGGCAGGTATCGCCGGCGCAGTCCGCGGTCCTGGCGACGTTGCCGTAGTTGTCGTAGGCGTCGGTGATCCGGAAGGAACTGGCCGCGTCGCGCAACGCGACGAGTTCGGCCTCCACCTGCTTTGACGTCATGGCCAATGGTTGCCCGCCGACGGCGTCGCGGATGACGAGAGTGTCCGAAATCGGTTGGCGGGGGGGCGGGACCATGTCCGGGCTGCCGCGTTCGCAGGCCGCCAGCGCGCAGGTGCAGGCGAATATCAAGGGTGCTCTCATTGGAATTGCTCCTCGCAAATTGATTTGCGACCGCGGCTGGTGCCGGGCCGTGCAAATCGTCATGAGGAAACATGAAGACCCCGCCTATTCACCGGACGTGGGGAGCTACCCCACGTCGGATGTATTGGCTGTTGTATTCAGCGGGCGACCCGACACAAAGGCCGAGTCTCATGACGATTTGCGGGAACCTGCTTAGCGGGATTCGGCGGGCTTGAACAGTCCCTATCAATCATGCGGAAATGCAAGTTCGATCTGGTCCGCCGTGACCCTTCCAATGTCCATGGGGCGGTCGGGCGCGGCGCGATGCGCGCCCTGCCGCGCTGCGGCGCGGCGAGCCGTTCGGGTCCTCTCCGGCGAGCGGGTCCCCGGGCTTGGACACACCATCGTCACGCGCCGAACGAGCCGGAACCGGATCGGCAATCCGGGAACGGCGTGGTTTCATCATCAGGAAAGACAGTCCCTCCTGGGGCGGGACCGTCCCGCCGCACGCCGCCTGAACGAGACCTGATCCGAAATCGAGTTCATGTCCGAGGCACGCTCGCGGCGAGCCGCTGCCCGGACTTCTGATGTGCGACAGAAAGCGTTGCCAGTACCGCCCTCAACCCCTAAATTGCTCCGGGCATTCCGGGTCAAATCGCATGAACAGGAGATTCTACGACAATCACGTGGTCCGGCGGCGGAGGAGCGCCTTCGCCTGGCTCAGGGGCTCGTTCCTGACAGGGCTGGTCGTGATCGCACCAATCGGCCTGACGCTCTGGTTGATCTGGACCGTTGCAGGGTGGGTCGACAGCTGGGTGTTGCCGTTCGTGCCCATCTGGCTAAGGCCCGACCAGTATGTCGGGCTGAACATCCGCGGCGTCGGCGTAATCCTCTTCCTGATCTTCACCGTTGTCGTAGGCTGGCTTGCCAAGGGAATCATCGGTAGGTCGCTGATCCATTGGGGCGAAAGCCTGGTTCACAATCTTCCCGTGATCCGCTCGGTCTACAAGGGCCTGAAGCAGATCGCGGAAACCGTGTTTGCGCAGTCGGATACCTCTTTCGACAGAGCATGTCTCGTGGAGTATCCACGCAAGGGGATCTGGGCCATCGCCTTCATTTCCAAGGCCGCCAAAGACGAGATTGACGCCAAGATTGCCCGTGAAGGCGGGAAAACCGCGGTGTTCCTGCCAACGACGCCCAACCCGACCTCCGGCTTTCTCCTGTTTGTCCCGAAGAGCGACCTGATCGAACTGGACATGTCAGTCGAGGACGCCGCAAAGCTCGTGATCTCGGCAGGCCTGGTCTATCCCGACGGAAAACCTGCCGCATCAAGAGCGATCGAAGGGATTCGCGATCCTGCAACCGGTACTGACGAATCCTGATGAAGTGACGTGCAAGGCATTCGGCACGACATGGCCGGAAGTGCCATCCTCGATTGGACCCGTCCCGAGGTCCGGCAGAATGACCGGATCGGCTTGACGGAAACTTCGGCTCAAAGGGCGGTCCAGCCTCCGTCCATGGACATTGCAGCGCCGGTCAACTGTGCCGCCGCATCGCTGCACAAGAACACCGCAAGGCCGCCGAGCTGCTCAACCGTCACGAACTCTTTCGTCGGCTGACGGACAAGCATCACCTGCTCAACAGCCTCGTCTTCGGAAATTCGGTGCTCTTTCGCGATATCGGGAATCTGCGCCTCGACCAGTGGCGTCAGGACGTAGCCCGGGCAGATTGCATTCGCCGTGATCGGCTCGCGCGCCGTCTCCAGCGCCACGACTTTCGTCATTCCGATCAGCCCATGCTTGGCGGTCACGTAGGCCGACTTGTAGGGAGAGGCCGTGAGCCCATGTGCGGACGCAATGTTGATGATGCGGCCCCAGCCCGCCTTTCGCATCAACGGGATGGCAGCGGCTGTGGTGTGAAAGGCGGAATTCATGTTGATCGCGATGATCGAGTCCCATGCCTCGACCGGAAACTCTTCGATCGCCGCGACGTGCTGAATGCCAGCATTGTTCACCAGGACATCGCAGACGCCCGCCTGCTCGATAAGCGAGCGACATTCGCCCGGCCTCGACATGTCGGCCTGGATGTAGCGCGCCTTCGCCCCAGTCTCCTTGGCAATCTCCGCTGCCAGGGCGCGGTCGTCCTCTCGGTCCGTGAACGAGTTCAACACGACGTCAGCGCCGGCTCGCGCCAACGCCCAGGCGACGCCAAGCCCGATGCCGGAATTCGAACCGGTGATGACGGCCGACTTTCCCTCAAGCGACATGGGCATCTCCGTGGAGCGCGTGACAAGCCTGAATGGCGGCATCGAGTGCAGCCCTGGCCACGCCGCAAGCGGCTTGACAGGCTAGAAGCCCAGCCCCTCGTATTTCTTCTTGAACTTCGACACGCGGCCGCCGGTGTCCAGAAGGCGGGTGCCGCCGCCAGTCCAAGCCGGGTGCACGGTCGGGTCCACCTCAAGCGAAAGCTGGTCGCCCTCCGCTCCCCAGGTCGAGCGCATCTGGACGACGTCGCCGTTCGTCATCTTGACGTCGATTACGTGATAGTCTGGATGAGTGTCTTTCTTCATCGGCGCGTTCCTCAGGACTCGCTCTTCGGCTTGTATGTGGAATCTTCTGCAATCCGGGCCGACTTTCCGCGCCGCGACCGCAGGTAGTAAAGCTTCGCGCGGCGAACGCGTCCGCGACGCACGACGGTAATCGAATCAATATTGGTCGAATGCAGCGGAAAGACCCGCTCGACGCCTTCGCCGAAGGAGATCTTGCGAACGGTGAACGACCCCGCAATGCCTTCACCGTTCTTGCGCGCAATGCACACACCTTCGTAGTTCTGCACGCGCGTCCGCGTGCCTTCCGTGACCTTGTAGCCAACCCGGACGGTGTCGCCCGCCTTGAAGTCCGGGATGCTCTTGCCGAGTGCAGCGACCTGCTCGGCTTCAAGTTCGGCGATCAGGTCCATCTGACCCACTCCTGTCGTGCCCCGGGCTGATCCCGGGAGATGATTCGTGCCTCAGAGCTCCGGTCGACGTGATGGGCCGGACATGCCGCCCGCCAGAGGATACAGGTCAACTTTCCTTTCGCGCTTCGCTTTGCCCGCGAACCCGCGTCCCTATAGGCGGTGCCCGGGATGCAATCAAGGGAAAAGATGCTGCAGGAAACCGTCGCATGCGGCCCCGGCGACGACGGGAATCGTCGCACCCCTACGGATCCTTGCCGGAATATGCCCGCCAGAGGTCTGGCCGCCGCTCTCGCGTCAGTCGCTCCGCCTCCTGCCGGCGCCATTTCGCCACGGCCTGATGATCGCCGGACGTCAGGACGTCCGGAATGTCGCGCCCCTCCCAGGTCGCCGGGCGCGTGTATTGGGGATATTCCAGCAGGCCGTTCGAGAAGCTCTCGCCTTCAATCGAGGCCGCGTTTCCAACCACGCCGGGCAAGAGCCGAACGGCAGCATCGATCAGGGCCTGTGCGGCAATCTCGCCACCCGTCATCACGAAATCGCCCAAGGAGACTTCCTCGATGCCGAACCGGTCGATCACGCGCTGGTCAAGACCTTCGAACCGACCTGATATGAGGACCATTCCAGGACCTTCCGAGAAACGCTGCACCATTGCCTGGTCAAGGTGGCGCCCGCGCGGGCTGAGATACACCAGGGGCAGGGCGGCTTCACGACAGGCTTGCCGGATGGCGTTTCCCATGACGTCCGCACGAAGCACCATGCCGGCACCGCCCCCGGATGGCGTGTCATCAACGCGACGGTGCTTGCCTGCACCGAATTGCCGCAGATCCACGGTTTCCAGGTTCCAAAGCCCTTCAGCCAATGCCTTGCCGATCAGTGATGAGCCCAGCACGCCGGGAAACGCCTCCGGGAAAAGCGTGATGACCCTTGCCGACCATGCCCCGGCTTGCGATGGCCGGTCCGTGAGGAGGTCTCGCGGCGCCGAGCTTGCCGAAATGCTCAACTGCCCGTGGGATCTTGCGCCAGGCATGTTCATGCCGTGGACATATAGACACAAGGCAGCCTTGCCGCAATTGAGGGCGTCGGCGGCACCAAGGCCTTCAAGCGAACGGGTCGCGCATTGATTGGCCGCCACCGGTCCGCCACGGGCCTTGCGAGACCGCATGGCGACATCGTGGTTCGCGGTTCCGCGCTTCGTGATTCCGCCCTAATTCGCGGCAATGTGCGCAGGCCGCGGCATCCAGCCCGCCGCGACCCACGCGCGATCCCTTGTCAATTGGATCGACGCGCCAGCGCCGCGGCATATTCGGGTCCCAGCGTCGAGAGTCCCTTCAGGATGTCGATCGCGTACGCCAGCTGATAGTCTTCGTCACGCAGTTCCGCGGCCATTTCGGCCCTCAGGCGATCCTCCTCGACCTGGCGACGCTCATCTTCGCTGAGGCTGTCGTTTGACAAGGATCCGCGCAGGTCCGCCTCGAAACGTCTCTGCTGCTCGGGCTCGTCGTCCTCATCGGCTTCCCGGCGCAGCGGCTGCTGCACAATGATGTCCGGAGACACCCCCAGGGCTTGAATCGAGCGACCGGACGGCGTGTAGTACCGTGCTGTCGTAAGCCGCATGGCGGCCTCGCCTCGAAGGGGCATCACGGTCTGGACCGAACCCTTCCCAAAGGACTTCGTGCCCACGACGATTGCGCGCCGGTGATCCTGGAGAGCGCCCGCCACGATTTCCGACGCGGACGCGGAGCCGCCATTGATCAGGACGACAATCGGCTTGCCTTCCGCCAGGTCCCCGGACTCCGCGTTGAACCGGCCGCTGTCCCCAAGTTCGCGTCCACGGGTCGAAACAATCTCGCCACCCTCGAGAAACGCGTCGGATACCTTGACTGCCTGATCGAGAAGGCCTCCCGGGTTGTTCCGCAGATCAATGACGAATCCGTTGACCGCGTCCATGCCGCCGGCCTCCTCGACCATTTCAGGCAATTGCTCCTGCAAGGACGGAAACGTCTGGTCGCTGAAGGTCGTGATGCGCAAGACCACGGTGTCCCCGACAATCCTCGACCTGACCGCCGTCAGCTTGATCGTGTCGCGAATGATCGAGACGTCAAACGGCTCCTTTTCGCCTTCGCGCACGACGGTAATGACGATCTCGGAGCCGACAGGCCCGCGCATCATTTCGACCGCCTCATCGAGCGTGAGGCCCAGAACGCTCTCGCCGTTGACATGAGTGATGAAGTCGCCCGCCTGCATGCCCGCCTCGTCGGCCGGCGTTCCGTCAATCGGCGAGACCACCTTCACGAATCCGTCTTCCTGGGTCACCTCTATGCCGAGTCCGCCGAATTCGCCCTTTGTCTGGACACGCATCGCTTCAGCGTCTTCGGGCGAAAGATACGACGAATGCGGATCAAGCGACGTCAGCATCCCGTCAATCGCGGCCTCGATCAGTTCACCCTCGTCCACTTCCTCGACATATTGCGCCCGGATGCGCGCGAAGATGTCGCCGAAGAGGTCGAGCTGTTCGTAGACGGTTGGCTTGTCGTTCTCCTGCGCAATCAACGGTCCTGTGACCTGCGTCGCCACGAGCGTGCCGAAAATCACGCCTCCGACGGAAGCCAGAAAGAGGTTCCTCATGATCTATTCCTTGTATTGGCCCCGCGTCTTGATCGGGACTGGATCGACCAGGCAATGCACTTGCCCGACCCGGTTATAGTGCGTTTCTGGTCCGAAAAAGACCACAGTTTCGCTTGAAACTGTTCAAATTCTCTTGTGCCGACGGCAATTCGATCATCGAAATTCCCGGCTGCAAGCGGCAGGCACGGCTGTTCAGGCACGAATCAGGCTCCCTCCGGTCATTTCCTCCGGTTTGGGCAGTCCCATGAGCTCCAGGACGGTCGGAGCCAGGTCCGAGAGACGTCCGTCGGCAAGCCGCGCGTGCGCCGGCCCGCCGCAGAGCGCGACCGGCACCGGGTTCGTGGTGTGCGCCGTGTGCGCCTCTCCGGTCTCGGGATCGACCATCGTCTCGCAGTTTCCATGATCCGCCGTCAGCAGCATGGCGCCGCCCGACCTGTTGAGCGCCTCGACGACGCGGGCAAGCCCTTGATCCACGGCCTCGCAGGCCTTGATTGCGGCGTCAAGGTCCCCAGTGTGTCCAACCATGTCCGGATTTGCGTAGTTCGTGACAATGAGGTCGTAGCCCGCCGCGATGGCCTCGACGAGGGCGGCGGTGACCTCCGGCGCCGACATTTCGGGCTTCAGATCGTAGGTTGAGACGTCCGGGCTCCTGGGCATGAAGCGGTCTTCGCCCGTTTCCGGCACTTCCTTGCCGCCGTTCAGAAAGAACGTGACATGCGGATACTTCTCGGTCTCGGCAAGGCGAAACTGCCTGAGCCCATGCTGCGCAACCCACGCACCCAAGGTGTTCCTTATGTTCTGCTTCGGAAACACGCTGGTCATGTACGAATTGTGCTCATCCGAGTATTCGACCATGCCGAGACACGCAGCCAGCTCCGGGCGATGGCCGGTTTCGAAAGCGTTGAAACCAGGTGCCGCAATCGCTGCCATGATCTCGCGGGCACGGTCGGCACGGAAGTTCGTGAAGAAGACTCCGTCTCCGGCGTTCATGCCAGCGTATCCCGCGAGCACCGTTGGCGGAATGAACTCGTCGGTGATGCCTTGGGCATAGGCGTTCTCGATGGCGGCCGATTCGGTCTCGGACGCGACGCCCTGACCCTTCACGAAGGCACGAAAGGCGCGCTCGACCCGATTCCATCGGTTGTCCCGATCCATCGCGAAATACCGGCCCGAAACGGTGACGATTTCCGTGCCTGACGGCATGGCCTCGCGCAACCTGGCAATGCACTCGTGCGCGGATCTGGGTGGAACGTCACGACCGTCGGCAATTGCGTGAACAACGGCCTCGATGCCGGCATCGGCCAGAACCCAGGCCGCTTTCGCCAAATGCGCCTGGTGCGCGTGAACGCCGCCTGCGGATACAAGCCCTGCAAGATGAGCCCGCCCTCCCGAGGCATCGAGTGCAGCGATGAAATCCTGCAGCGCCGGGCGTTTCGCGAACGATCCGTCCTCGATCGCCAGATCGATCTGACCAAGGTCCATGGCAACGATCCGGCCCGCGCCGATATTGGTATGCCCGACTTCCGAATTGCCCATCTGCCCGGAGGGAAGGCCGACATCCGGACCATGCGTGACGAGCGTCGAGTTGGGGCACTGGGCCATGATTCGGTCAAAGTTCGGCGTCGCGGCCAATGCAGGAGCGTTGTCGCTCGGATCTTCACGAAGACCCCAGCCATCAAGAATGCAGAGCACCACGGGTGCCGACTTGCTCATCCTGAATTCCATGCCTTCATTTGGACCACGTCCGCAGTCCGGGACCGGTCAGGAGATCAGCCCCGGCTTGCGGATGCCGAGCAATGTATCTTCTGGGCCGCATTTGCAAGCCGCGGTACAGCGGCCAGGTCCGGCGTCGCCAACAGACTTCCAAATTGATCACTTCCCTGGCTGGCGTGGCTGCGGTCGGCCAGGCATCTCCTTGAGGAGTCCGCCCACACCCATCGCCGCGATGCCTTGGCCATCCACGGGGACCCCGGCCGCCAAGCGTTCAAGCACCCAGTCGACTCCGTTCATTGCCGGGGAGCGGGCGCATCCCGGCAACCCGACGACGGATGCGCCCTTCAGTTCGGCAAGGAACAGGAGGTTGCCTGGATCAACGGGCATGCCGAATCGCTGAATGACCCCTCCCGCCGCCGACACGGCGGCGGGAGCGACGTCTGCACGATCTGAAGTTGCGGACGCACCGAGAATCAGGATCAGGTCCATTTCCGGATCCAGCGCCCCGGCGATCGCCTCCGTCCGGTGCTCCACGACGGCAACATCTGCGAGTTCCAGGCCGAGTGCGCAGACACGATCCTCGACGACCTTTCTCCCCTTCTCAAGAAGGCTCTCCTTGAAGCTCGGCAACCTGGTCAGGACGAGTTGCACGCGGCCCGGCCCGAAGGGCGCCAATCGGATCGCACCACCTCCCAGCACCTCCACCGCCGCATCGACCTGCGCTGCCGCCACCGCATAGGGGATGACCTTGATCGTGGCGACCAGTTGACCCCGGTTCACCCGCATCATGTCGGGAAGTGTCGCAAGCGTGATGCCTTCATCGACCCGGTTCATGGCGTGCACGGCGCGCGAATTGACCATGACAATGCCTGGCTGTCCGGCCACGAGGTTGGCACGGCCTGCAAAGGCCTTGGTCGGGTTCAGGCCGGGTGCCACGAGCCGTGAGGCGACGCGGCTGGCCGCATCGTCCTCCGCGACGTCCCCGGGCTCCAGCCTGGCCGCGATGACGAACTCGACGCCGGCCTCCTTCAGTCGCTTCAGGTGCTCCGCACCCAGGACCGTGCCCTTGCTGACGGTGCCGCTCGCGAGCTTCAGGGAATGGGCGAGGATCGCGCCCTCAGCCGCATCCAGGGCCAGTTCGCCGAACGTCACGGGCCGGCCCCGGGGCGATTCTCCGGATGCCGAAGGCGTTCCGTCATTTCGGCCATTATGGACACGGCGATCTCGGCCGGGCTGCTGGCACCGATGTCGAGGCCCACGGGTCCGTCAATTCGGGCGATCGCCTCTTCTGAAACGCCGACTTCGGAAAGCGCCGTGACGCGCTTTGCATGCGTGCGGGTGGATCCGAGCGCCCCGATGTAGAACGCCTCGGACAATAGCGCCACGCGAAGCGCCGGAATGTCGATCTTGGGGTCATGGCTGAGCGTGACGACGGCGGTACGGGCGTCGATCCCGTGCGCATCAAGCGCCTCGTCAGGCCACGCTTCGAGAAACCGTTCGCCAGGGAATCGCTCCGCACTGGCAAAGCTGTCTCGAGGATCGCATAGCGCAACGTCATATCCGGCAAGGCGCGCCATCTGGACCAGCGGTTGCGCGATATGGACAGCGCCGACGATCACGAGTCGAAGGGGTGGATTGTGGACACCCCGGAAGACATCGCCTTCGCGGACGGACCTGTCGGTCCGGAAACGCTCTTCGAGTGCCCCGTCCGAAGGGTCTCTTGGCAGGAGCCGCCGTGCCCAGGACGAAGCGTCGACCTCCCAGACAACCGGCTGGCGCGAGGCACGCGCCTCCACGAGCGCCCGGAGTTCCGTGACCGACGGTCCCTGCCCCTTGCCGACGGGCTCCACCATCACCTCGATCTCGCCGCCGCACGCCAAGCCAACCTCAAATGCACTTTCGTCCGAAACGCCAAAGTTCAGCATCCGGCAAGTGCCGTCGCGCATGGCATCGGATGCCTCGAACAGGACCGCGCTCTCCACGCAACCGCCTGAAACCGATCCCTGGAACGACAGCTCTCCGTCAATCACGAGCTGCGCGCCAACCGGTCTGGGCGCGGACCCCCAGGTCTTCACGACCGTTGCCAGCGCAACGGACCGACCGGCGTCGACCCATTCAAGCGCCAGTTCAGGTATGTTGTCGTGCGATGTCATGCCCAATCCCCGCCAGACCCAGCAAAGCGACAAGAAACCGTCCCTGCCGTCGACCGACGCTGAAGACGCAACGCGGCGATCACGCGCAACGGACGCGAAACCTTGGCGCCCCGTTCCCGGCCCCTGGCATGCATCTACGCGTCACCGGCAGGACACTCACGTCAGCTGCCGGGCGTGAGCACTGCGGGCGAGAAGAGTACGCCAAACTGCTCGCACCAGATCACGACGGACCTGAACGCGCCGAGATCGGTTCCGGCCGGCACCAGGTACGCCTGATCGCCGACATTGCCCTTGAGCTGGCCAAGCGAAACCCAGGCACTGCCCGCAACGTCCGCGGACTTCTGCGGATCGGGATGGGACGACAGCCAGACTTCGAGATCGGGGCCGTTCGTGACCTGGAACTTCGACAGCTGAACCTCGTGTCCTCCGTCGGGAAGGGCAACCAGGGTCGCGATCCCCTGCCCCTTGTGCCTTTCATCCGCGTCCCGGAAGGTTCCCGTCGCCACGACTTCGGCCTCGCTGAGGTTCTCGAACACAACCTCGTCGAACAGGAGCGGCGAATAGGCGTACCAGAGAAACGCTCCGATCGGCGCTCCCACGATGAGCCCGAGAATGAATGCAAAGAGCCTGCGCATGGCCGAGTCTCCTTTCGCGCCCGAAATGTAGCCGAATTCCCTGGGGGTGGGAACCTTTCCGGGCCGCATCCGTCAGGTGGCCGGCCGCCGTGCAAGGACGTGCGTGCAGACGGCTCTCGGTCCCTGCCTGCAATCCCCTCGGGCGCGCCCGGCAGCCGATTCCGGCGTGCCCCGGGGTCGCTTTCGGCGGCCATCCTGTCGGATAGATTTGTGGCCGGGCGGCTCCATGAGGTAGAACCTGCTCCCAGAACGGAGGCGTGGCCATGAAATCGCATGTCAAAGCCCTGATCGTCGGCGGCGGCGCCGTGGGCACCTCGATCGCCTATCACCTCGCCAGGGCTGGCTGGAAGGACGTGCTGCTGCTCGAGCGGGACGAGCTGACGTCCGGCTCGACCTGGCACGCGGCCGGGCTCCTGCCATATTTCAACATGAGCTATGCCACAACGCATATCCACGACTATTCGATAAGGTTCTACAAGACGCTCGAGGAGGAAACCGGACTCAATCCCGGCTTCCAGGTTGTCGGCAACCTGCGCATGGCGCAATCGCAGGACCGGATGGACGAGTACATGCTCTACGCCTCAACCGCCGAGACCTGTGGCGTTCCGTATGAATGGGTGACGCCAGCCGAGATTGGGGATCGCTGGCCGCTTGTTCGCACCGAAGACCTGAAGGGCGCCATCTTCCATCCGACGGATGGCTACATAAACCCCGCCGACCTGACCCAGGCGATGGCCAAGGGCGCCCGCGCGCGCGGCGTTGCCATCGAACGAAAATGGCAGGTCGACAGCTATGCCTGGAACGGCGAGTGCTGGAAGGTGCAAGCCACGAAGACGGAGGAAAGGGGCGGCAACCTGCTGCCGACGGACGAGCAGGTTGCCATCCATGCCGAACATGTCGTCACGGCGACAGGCAATCATGCGCAACGGACGGCCCGGCTGCTCGGCATCAAGATTCCGGCAATCCCCGTGGAACACCAATACATCGTCACGGAACCGGATCCGGCACTCGTGGAATTCCGCAAGGAACAGCCTGAACATCCCGTGCTGAGAGACGCCGACGCAAGGTGGTATGTGCGCGAGGAACGCGGCGGCTGGATCCTCGGCCCCTACGAACGGAACGCGCCTGCCCGCTTCGAATTCGGCTGCCCGGACAGCTTCCGGGCCGACCTCTTCCCGCTCGACCTTGAGCGGATCGAAGAGGAATACTTGTCCATGATCCATCGGATTCCCTCTTCGGAAACCGTTGGCCTCAAGGACGACTTCAACGGCCCGATCTGTTACACGCCGGACGGCAATCCCCTGCTTGGGCCGGCGCCAGGGCTTCGGAACATGTGGCTCGCCGAGGGCTTTTCCTTCGGCATCACCGCGGCAGGCGGCACCGGTCACTACCTTGCGCAGCTCATGGTCGATGGCGAGGCCGAAATCGACATGGCAAGCCTCGATCCGAAGCGGTACGGCCCGTGGATGACCACGGAATACGCAATGCGAAAGAACGAGGAGTGCTATTCGCACGTCTACATCCTGCATCACCCGGATGAGGAGCGCGAAGCCTGCCGACCGCTCCGCACCGCGCCGGCATATGACAGGCAGAAGGCGGCGGGCGCGCAGTTCGGCCAGGTCAACGGCTGGGAACGCCCAAACTATTACGGGCCGGAGAACGCTCCGGACAGTTTCGACCACGACGCCCGGAACTTTCGGCGAGGCGCGTGGTGGCAACATGCGGTCGACGAAGCCAGGGCGATCCGGGAAGGTGTCGGCCTGATCGATGCCACCGCGTTTTCCAAGCACGCGGTTCACGGACCCGGCGCGGCGGCGTTCCTCGACTGGTTCACCTGCAACAGGCTGCCCCGATCCGGGCGGGTCGGGCTGACCTATGCGCTTACCGGACACGGCACGACGCGTTCCGAATACACGATCATGCGCGAGGCGGAGGATCGTTTCCTGCTTGTCTCCGCCGGAGCCTGGCATGCCTATGACAGGGACTTCCTCCTGAAGTCTGCCGAGGACAGGGAAGCGGATCTTGGCCGGATCAACGTGGAGGACTGGACGGCGCGGATGGGCGTGTTCGCCATTGCCGGACCGAAATCCCGAGACGTTCTCAAGGCGCTGATTCGCGATCCGGATCCCGACGCGGCACTTTCTAACGCCTGGTTCCCCTGGCTCTCGTTGCGGCAGGTCGAATTCGGGATGTGTCCGACGCGCGCCGCACGCGTGGCCTATACGGGAGAACTGGGATGGGAACTGCATCATCCGATCGAGATGCAGAACCATCTCTGGGACCGGCTGATGGAAGCCGGCGCACCCCATGACATGAAGCTTGTCGGGGCGCGAGCCCAGAACTGGCTCCGGCAGGAAAAGTCCTACCGCGCATTCGGAACCGAACTCGGTCGCGATGCAACGCCCCTTGAAGCCGGCCTGGACCGTTTCGTCGATCTCGAAAAGGACTTCCGCGGCAAGGCGAGGATGATGGAGACCGGCATCCGCTTCAGGTGTGTCACGCTGCTGGTGGACGGACCGGCGGACGCGGATCCGTGGGGCCGGGAAGCGCTGTATTCCGGCGAGCGGAGGGTCGGACGCCTGACCTCCGGCGGATACTCGGTGCATTTCGGCAAGTCGATCGCAATGGGATATGTCGCTCCGGAGCAGGCGCAGCCCGGAATCCGCCTGAAGGTCAGGATGCAGGGCAAGCTCTGGGACGCGGAGGTGACGGAGGACAGCCCCTACGATCCGGACAATGCGGCGATTCGAATCGACGGTTAGGTGCCGCCCCCGGACGCGGCGTCGCCGGCTCAGGTGGCGGGCTGGGCGTTCCGGATTTCCTTCTTGATCCGCCGCGCCTTGACGCTCAGGTCGGCATCCTTCGCCTTCATGAGAAACGCGTCCAGGCCGCCCTTGTGATCAACGGTGCGCAGGGCCGCTGCGGACACCTTCAGGCGAAAGGTCCGGCCGAGCGCCTCGGACATCAGCGCCGTCTCGGTCAGGTTCGGCAGGAACCTGCGCTTGGTCCTGTTGTTGGCGTGGCTGACATTGTTGCCGACCATCGGACCTTTTCCGGTCAATTCGCAGCGACGCGACATGGGCCATCTCCCGATCAGGTGCGGAAGGCGCAAGGCCCCCCTCAAGGCAAACGGGCAGTGCCGTCGGCGCTGCCCGGGAATCCGCCGGAGGGTGATAGGCCGCCATTGCCGGAGCGTCAAGCCTTGAGACGCCCGATTCCCTGCGGCCGGACCTGCAGGTCCCCGGTCGCCTTCACGTCCTTCGGAAACCCGCCTTCCGCCCGAGACCGGACAGTATCTCTCTCGCCGCCGCACCAGGAGCACGGGTTCCCTCCGCAACGGCGCTCCGAAGCGCCTGCATTGCCTCCTCGGACTTTCGATCCGCTTCGAAATGGCGAAGCAGTCCCATGCGCACCTCGTCCTCGAACCAGCGACAGGCCTGCTCGCTGCGTCGCTCATCCCAGAATCCGCTGGCCTTGCGGAATTCGGCCAGCGCCGTGATTTCGTCCCAGGCCTCAGGCAATCCCGTCTCGTCACGCGCGGAAACGGGCAAGGCCTTCGGAAAGTCCTGCGGATCGCCCTTTCGCCGCTTGAGCAGCCTGAGTGCGCTGGAATAGTCCGCGACGGACCGGCCAGCGGCAGGCTTCAGGTCCCCGTCCGCCTTGTTGACAAGGATCAGGTCCGCGATTTCCATTATGCCGCGTTTCACACCCTGAAGCTCGTCCCCGCCGCCCGGCGCTATCAGGAGGACGAAAATGTCCGACATGTCGGCGACCGCTGTTTCGGACTGGCCGACGCCCACTGTTTCAATCATGACCACGTCAAATCCCGTCGCCTCGCAAAGCGCGACGGCATCCTTCGTGCGCTGGGCAATCCCGCCGAGATGTGACTGGCTTGGTGACGGACGTATGAACGCCCCGGGCTCTCGCGTAAGCCGCTCCATCCGCGTCTTGTCGCCAAGGATCGATCCACCCGATCGAACCGAGGACGGATCCACCGCAAGGACCGCAACGCGCATGCCCTGACCAGTCAACATGCAACCGAAAGCTTCGATAAACGTTGACTTGCCTGCCCCGGGCGTGCCGGAAAGCCCGATGCGCAATGACTGCCTGCCGGACTCCGCCACGGCATCGAGCAACTCCTCGGCACGTTCCCTGTGATCTTCGCGGCCGCTTTCGACAAGCGTGATGGCGCGCGCCAACGCACGCCTGTCCCCCTTCAGCAAGGCCCTTGCCAGTGTTCCGGTGCTGTCCGTCATCGTGTGGCGAAATTTGGCGCGGGCCGGGATGAGTGTCCAGACGCTCGGCAAATCCGGGTCTGGAAGGGACCGAGCCGGCTCATGACGGATCGGGTCATCCGCGATGCCTTGCGTCAAGGCCAGGCGTGGCCGCGACGGGATCCTCGGGCCAGTGATGCTTCGGATACCGCCCCTTCATTTCCTTTCGAACGTCGGCGTAGGAGCTTGCCCAGAAGCCGGGCAGATCCATCGTGGTCTGGACCGGACGTCCAGCCGGCGACAGCAACGTGACGCAGAGCGGCCTGCCCGCAACCGAAGGATGACGCCGAGTGCCGAAGAGTTCCTGGACTCGCAACCTGACTTCCGGATCAGGGGCAGTGTAGTCAATCGTGACCTTCCGGCCGAGCGGTGTCTCAAATGTCGGCGGCGCCTCCCGGTCGAGGGCCTGCACTTGCGGCCAGTCAAGCATTGCGCGAAGGCTTGGCGACACGTCAAAGGCCTTCCAGCCAGAGGCGGTGCGCACGTCGCCCAGATATGGAAGAAGCCAGCCTTCAAGCGTGTCGAGAAGAGTCTCGTCCGCCATGTCCGGCAGGTCGTGACCCGCCGCGCGCAGCGCCATCACGCGCGCCTGCAACTGGCGGGCGGCTGGCGAAAGCGACAGGCCAAGGTGCCTGATGCCGTCCAGCATCGCGCGGGAAATCTCGGCAAGGGGCGCATCCCTCCAGCGCCGGGACGAAAGGACGATTGCCCCAAGACGCTCCTCCTCCACGGCGACAACACGCCCGGACGCAGGGGACCAGCGCACCGCCCGATTCCACGTCACGCGATCTCCGAGGACATCCCGCAACGTGCTCTCGGAAACGGGAAGCGCGGTGCGGACGCTTGCCTCGGTCGGATGGCCATCGGTATCAACCACGACCAGAAGCGGGCTGCCGGCCAGGGGATCGCTCGCATCCATTCTCGCACCTTTCCCGCCAGAGAGAAGCCAACGCGGGTTTCTTCCCTTGCGCCGCAGCGCGATGCGATCCGGGTATGCCAAGGCCGCCTGCGCGGACGGATCGGAAATTCGGGTGGCGGGCGCGACTTTGGCGAGCCTGGATGATTCCGCGCGGATCCGGTCGAGGGCCGGGTCGCGGCGCCGGGACGCAAGCGCGTCGAGGCGGATCGAAAGATCGGCCCCGGCTGCCCTGAGCGGGTCACGGTCGGACAGCAAGGCGGCCAGCGGAGCCGCCGACTTGCCGGCGAGCGCCAGCATGTGACCCAGCCGGGGATGCAGGGGCAATCGGGCAAGGGCACGACCGTGATCGGTGATGCGCGTCCCCTCCAGCGCGCCAAGCTCGACAAGCAGCGCCCTCGCATCCGAAAGCGGCCCTTCCGGCGGAGGTGTCAGGAAGGAAAGCTCGCATGCGCCCCATTCGGCAAGCTCAAGCGCGAGGCCGGCGAGATCGCCGGTTTCAATTTCGGGCGGCGGAAATTGAGCCAGCGCACCCTCCTCGCCCTTGGTCCAGAGGCGATAGCAGACCCCGTCCGCAATCCGGCCCGCACGGCCCCTGCGTTGCTCGGCCTCGGCATGCGTGACACGTTCGGTGACCAGACGTGACATGCCGGATCCCGGGTCGAAGCGGGCCCGGCGCGTGTATCCGCTGTCAACCACGACACTGATGCCAGGGACCGTCAGCGAGGTTTCGGCGATGGAAGTGGCCAATACGACCTTGCGCATGTCCGTCGGACCAAGCGCCTTGTTCTGTTCTGCGTAAGGAAGCGACCCGTATAGGGGCAGGACGGCGGTGGCCGCCAGGTCGAGCGAGGCCCTGACGCTGCGAATCTCCCTTTCGCCGGGCAGAAATGCCAGAATGCCTCCCTTTGTCTCCGTCGCGGCCGTCCTGATCTGGGCCGTCATGCCGGCCTCGACCGGTCCCTGCCGCGGTCGGTTCAGCCAGCGGGTTTCAACGGGATGGCTTCGGCCTTCCGACGTGATGATTGGGGCGTCTTCCATCAATGCCGCCACGGGCGCGGCATCAATGGTGGCGGACATGACCAGGAGCATCAGGTCCTCGCGCAGCGCCGCCCGACATTCGAGGGCCAGCGCGAGGCCCAGATCCGTATTGAGGGATCGCTCGTGAAACTCGTCGAAGATCAGGGCCCCAATCCCCTCAAGGCCGGGATCCGCCTGGATCATGCGGGTCAGGATGCCCTCGGTGACCACCTCGATCCTGGTCACCTTCGATACGCGCGTCTCGCCACGAATGCGATAGCCGACCGTCCGGCCGACATCCTCGGAAAGCGTGGCCGCCATGGTTCGCGCCGCGGCGCGGGTTGCCAGCCGCCTCGGTTCAAGCATGACGATGCGACCTCGGATCAGGCCCGACGCCAGAAGGGCGAGCGGCACCCGCGTTGTCTTGCCCGCGCCCGGCGGTGCTCGCAGCACGGCCTGACGCTGCCTTGCCAGCGTGTCCGTCAGCTCCTGCAACACGTCGTCGATTGGAAGGCGATCGACCATGATGCAGGAGTAGCGAAGCGAATCCTGAATTGAAACGCCTGTCGACGGGCCGCAAATGCACGCGGGCTCAGGCCCGGCACTTGCGGTCGCAATCCCGTTGGTCGAGGCACATCGTCACTCCAGCGGCACGCCGGTTCCCGCACCTCGTTTCACCACCGGGCAAGCGCATCCTCGTCCTCGTCCCTGGCCGCAACCCAGTTCTCTCCATCGGGACCGATTTCCTTTTTCCAGAACGGGGCGCGGGACTTCAGGTAGTCCATCAGGAACTGCGCCGCCATGAAGGCGTCCGCGCGATGACGCGCGGCGGTGGCAACCATCATGATCTGTTCGCCGGGCTCAAGCCGGCCGTAGCGGTGGACGATGACGGCGCCCAGGAGCGACCAGCGATCCATCGCTTCCACGCGAATCGACTCCACGGCCCTTTCGGTCATGGCAGGGTAGTGCTCGATTTCCATGGCCGTGAGCTTTCCGCCGTCGTTTCGCACCAGGCCCGAAAAGGTCACGATGGCACCGGCGCCGGAAACCGAACCCGCGAAGCGCCGGACTTCGGCGCCCATGTCAAATGGGGATGACTGGATGCTGACGGTCATCCGCCCGTCATCGGCGGAAAGAACGCCACTTCCCGCGCTCCTGCCAGCGGTGCATCCATGTCGGCCATGTCCTGGTCAATCGCCACGCGGACCGACTTCATGTCGGAAAGCGCCAATGCATGCGCCTCGCTCCGTGTCCGGAGCTCTTCCACAAGTTCCGCAACGGTAGCGGCACCGGTTTCGACCATTTCCGAACGCTCTCCGACGCGCTCTCGAAGCCAGGCGAAATAGAGAACTTCGATCATTGTCCGTCCCTCAGGTAGGGGAGCCCCTTCCGATAATAGTCAAATCCCGAAACGAGAGTCAGAATTGCCGCGACCCAGAGCAGCGCCACGCCGACCCACCACGTGCCGTCCGCGGCAATCCGGACGAACTGCTCTCCCTGCGGCGCGGCGCCTGCGGCCCCGCCTTCGAACATGTGAATGAAGGCCCCGGAGGCGAACAGGACCGCAATGGCGATCATCTGCGCAGCCGTCTTCAGCTTTGCGACCCACGTGACAGTGAGCGCCCCGGCCGCGTCGCCCAGAAACTCCCGCAGCCCCGAAACGAAAATCTCCCGGAACACGATCGCGGTCGCAGGCAGCAGGATCCAGGCATCCAGGCCGGACTGCGCGGTGATCACCAGAAGCGCGATGACGACCATGGCCTTGTCGGCAATCGGGTCGAGCATGGATCCGAACCTGGTTTCCTGCTTCCATCGCCGCGCAAGGTAGCCGTCAACGAAGTCGGTGACAGCAGCGCCCACAAAGAGAAAGAATGCGAGCCAGTCCGCCCAGGGACGCGCAAAATACAGGAACATCACGCCGACGCCTGGCGCCGCCAAAAGCCGCAGCAACGTCAGCACGTTCGGGATCGTAAAGGTCATGCTAAAGACTTAGTCCCAAGGCACGCGATTGGGAAGTGCCCGCATCGCGCCCGTTGGGCCGCAGGGCGTCCCGTCGCGGTCGGCGGCGCGTCATCCCCTTTCATTTCATTTGCCGCTCAGAGCGCGTGAGCGTGACTGCAAGGCATTGAATCGTTGACGTTTTCTACGGCGCCAGGCACCTTCGCTTCCGACAGCCGCCGTTCCGTAATCAAATAGTCACCGAATCGTTTCGATCTCCGGTCCCTGGGGTTCCCCAAGTGTCCTGCCGCGAACGCCCGCCCTGCGCAAGCGTCGGCAATCGTTCCGTCGAGCCGGGGAAGCGCATTGGCCACCGCCGGAGTCGACGCGCGAGAGATGGACTGTTCGGGCGATCGGGCCACGCCCCACTTCCGGCCGTCGGAAGCGACACTGTCCGACGGAACGACTGCAAGCGTCGCAAGCGTTCCGCCGCCTCGGGCCAGCGCTTCCGGCAACCGCCGCGCCTAAAGTTCGAGAGAGCGGATTTCCGCGCCGATCAGCCATGGCCCGCCTCCGGTCGTTGGGAGCGGCACGGCTCAACTGCGCATCCCGGAAAGCGCGATCAACCTTGCGCCCGCGTTCCCCTTGGCAGGTTGCCGACCTCGCGGTCGCCCTGGTGCCGCATTCCGTAGAGCCGACCCATCCCGGCGACGGGTTCGACCGACGGCCAGGTCGGGCCGAGATCCGCTGCCCAGGCACGAACCCCACGGAAAACAGGACACTGAGGAACTCCCTGGTCCGCGGCGCCGTCCATCACGACATGGGGAAGCTCATCGGCGGAACGGAATGCAACGGGAGGCCGGTCTTCCGGCCGGACGCGGACGGGACCTGCCACGTGTCGGCGCACTCCGCCGTCACCGTTCGGCATCCCTTGCTCGATGCCTGCATCCTGCGTGTCTTGTCGGCGCTTCGTTTCCAGGGCCTGGCGCCCTGCAGGTCGAACGCGGCGGCGACCCTCCCCGAGGATGAGGATGGCTTCGTTCGCACCGATCCGACCGGCGCTGACCGTGCCGCCCTGCACTTAGTGACTGTCGAACGGTCGGCGGCAGACCTGGAGCCCTGTTGCCGAAGCGTCCTTTCGACCGGCAGTGCGGGCAACCCGGGCAGCGGCGGAAGTCAGGCAGGCTCGAACGGCAAGCGCTTTCGGGGCGGCTGATGGCGAGGCTGCCGCCGGACCGTCCGTGACGCCGGAGTCAGCGGCAATGCCGTCGTCGACACCGCGAACCCTATTCCGAATGCGGCCGCTTCACGCCGAACGGGCTGCGTGCCGAATTGATGAAGCTTCGGCGGCAAATCATGGGCGTCGGCCACCGCCATTACGGGACATGGCCGAGAGCTACCGGCGTTTCGCGCTGAACGCCCCAATGACCTGGTCGCGCTCGAAGATCCCGCCAGCTTCCTCGTGGTCGGGGCCGAAGAACTTGCCTTCGACCGAGTTTCCGTCGGTCCCGTACCTGAAGCCGCCGCGAACCATCGGCACGTTGTCCCATCGCATGTCGTCCAGCTGCCAGCCGGCATCGACATCCTCGATGTTGGTGAACGCGACATCCAGTCTGGGGTGAGCGAAGTCGCGGATGGTGAGGCCGGCGTCTCCGCGGACCGAGCGGAAGCCGAACGCGGGCGCGCTCGCGTCGACGCCGACCATGACGCCCGACTAGGTTGCGCTCCCGCGCAAGGGATTGCTGCCCGTCGCGTCTCCGATGGACATGCTCACGGGAATCCCGACGCGGCCGAGGTCGGCATCCAAGAAGGTGGCGTGCCCGACGAGAAAGAAGTTGTGGTCCAGCCAGCCGGCATATGCCTCTCCCTCCGTGATCAAGTCATCGACCACGTCGAAGCCGACCTCCCTGGCAAGCGAGACTTCCCGGTAGACTGCCGTTGCCTCAGGCCAGTCGTTGGCGGAGCCATCGGCCAGGTCGGAAAGCGAAACCTCTGCCGCCTCGCCGAGAGCGGTCACCCTGCACATGGTTCCGGCGCAGCGTGACTGAATGCGAACATCCAGGAAGCCGCTGGAAACGAGCAGGTCGCTCATGAGCAACGTGTCCGCGGACTTGGCGATCCGGTCAATGGCATGCGGACGTGATGTTGGATAGCCGAGGTCGCCGTCATCGCCACCGCCGCAGCCTGCAAGGAGCAATGCGACTGATGCGGCGGCCGTGGCCGCGAGGATATGGATTAACTTGGGCATGGCGCGGGGCTCCTTTCAGGATTCAGGCTGGAAGATCGCTCCGATTGCGGAAGGCGTCATGGCGCGTCGCGGCACCCCTCACACGGCCTTCGTCGCCTGCCGGCCACGGCATCAGCGAGGCGCCGCCCGGCTCGCATGCGACGCGCATTGCCCTGCCGTCTCTTGCAATCCGCGCGACTCCCAAGGTTTCAGGCCTCTCTCATTGGTGCGCATGAAACAGCGGACCCATGCCGCCTCCGAATTCCCGGGGCACGGGACCATTTGGCAGGGTGAAAGGTACTTGAGCGCGGAGCCGTTTCAACACCCAAGAATGGCCTTTCACGACTTTTCTTGGGGTCGGCGTAAGTGTTACAGAACTGACAGTTTGCTAGATTCCGACCGCCCCGCGCGCGACCTCGGCGATCGAGCCAGCTTCCGGCGCGGACGACATGGGGGAACTCATCGGCGGAACGGAGTGCAATGGGAGGCCGGCCTTCCAGCCGGACGAGGACGGGACCTGCCACGTGTCGGCGCACGCCGCCGGCAATGACCAGAACAAGTTCGGCACCTACACGTTGTCTGTCTCGGAGGCGGACACCATGTGACGACGCCGCGGACGAGGGACCGTCCGGCCACGTGCCGCGGCCTCGCGAGGGGACGCCCGAATCCCCCCAAATTGCTAGTTTCAAAAAGTTTTTCCAACCCCACGAAAAGCCATTCTTCGCTGTTGAAGCCGCGTCCGGCGCCCGGATAGCGTCCTTCCCGACGCCCCGGATTCGGGGTGGTCCGGCGACCTCAGGGAGGGTCCGCCGACGCATGCGCGCCGGCGGAAAGACGCGTCGGGCACGCGGTGGACCGCACCGGAACGCGGCTGGAGGAGGAGCGAGCATGATGAATCCGGATTTGGCGCTTGACTTCGGCGGGGCGGCTCCGCAGTACAGCGGCCCAGCGGCCC
>VXSG01000083.1 GCA_009838075.1 Boseongicola sp. SB0665_bin_10
GTCGGCCTGATCTCGCCGCCGCCGCATCACGACATCTACTCGATCGAGGATCTCGCCCAGCTGATCTACGACCTGAAGAACACCAATCCCGACGCCGACGTCTCGGTGAAGCTGGTGTCAGAGGTCGGGGTCGGAACGGTGGCGGCAGGGGTCTCGAAGGCGCGTTCCGACCACGTGACCATTTCGGGTTTCGAGGGCGGCACCGGGGCCAGCCCGCTGACGTCAATCACGCATGCCGGCTCGCCGTGGGAGATCGGGCTCGCCGAGACCCACCAGACGCTGGTGCTCAACCGGCTGCGCGGCCGCATCGCGGTCCAGGTCGACGGCGGCCTGCGAACCGGGCGCGACGTGGTGGTGGGCGCGCTGCTCGGCGCGGACGAGTTCGGCTTCTCGACCGCGCCGCTGATCGCCGCAGGCTGCATCATGATGCGCAAATGTCATCTCAATACATGCCCGGTCGGCGTCGCGACCCAGGACCCGGAACTGCGCAAGAAGTTCACCGGCACGCCGGAGCACGTGATCAACTACTTCTTCTTCGTCGCGGAGGAGGTGCGCGAGTTGATGGCGCAGCTCGGGATCCGCCGCTTCGCGGACATGGTCGGCGAGTCCCAGCATCTCAACCAGCGCCGCGCGATCGAGCATTACAAGGCAAAGGGCATCGACCTGTCGCGGATTCTTGCCAAGCCCGACGCCCCGCCAGGCGCGGCCACCCATAACAGCGAGCGCCAGGACCATCACCTGGAAGAAGTCCTCGACCGCCGGCTGATCGAACTGGCACAGCCCGCGCTGACCCAGCGGCGGCCGATCCGCACCGAGGTGCCGATCCGCAACGTCGACCGCACGACCGGCGCGATGCTGTCGGGCGAAGTCGCGAAACGATTCGGCCATGCCGGCTTGCCCCAGGACACGATCTGCGTGACGTTCCGGGGCACGGCCGGCCAGAGTTTCGGCGCGTTCCTCGCCAAGGGCGTCTCCTTCGAGCTGATCGGCGAAGCCAACGACTATACCGGCAAGGGCCTGTCGGGAGGCCGGCTTGTGGTCTACCCGCCGCCCGAGGGCGCGATCGTCCCCGAGGACAGCATCATCATCGGGAACACCGTCCTCTACGGCGCGATCTCCGGGGAATGCTACTTCCGCGGGGTTGCGGGCGAACGGTTCGCGGTGCGCAATTCGGGCGCCATCGCGGTGGTGGAAGGCGTCGGCGACCATGGCTGCGAATACATGACGGGCGGCATCGTGGTGTGTCTCGGCCACACGGGGCGCAACTTCGCCGCCGGCATGAGCGGCGGCATCGCCTATGTTCTCGACGAGGAAGGCGATTTCGAGCGCCGCTGCAACCTTGCCATGGTCGAGCTTGCGCCCGTCAAGGCGGAGGACGAGTCGCTGGAGCGTCTCGCGCATCAGGGGGGGGATCTCGAAGCCCACGGACTGGTCGACGTGATGCGCGACATGACCCGCTTCGACGGCGAACGCCTGAAGAGCCTCATCGAAAAGCACGTCCACTACACCGACTCGGTACGCGGCCGTCGGATCCTGAAGGACTGGGACGCCAGCCTGCCGCGATTCGTCAAGGTGATGCCCGTCGATTACTACCGCGCGCTGCGGGAGATGGAACTTGCGCAGCCGGCCGAGCCCCCGGCGCTTCTGGTCGAGAGCGGCTGAACCATGGGCAAGGTCACGGGCTTTCTCGAATTCGACAGGCACGAGCAGCGCTACGCGCCGGTGGCCGACCGCGTCCGCCACTTCAACGAGTTCCTGATACCGCTGGACGGGAACACGCTGCGGCAGCAAGGCGCGCGCTGCATGGATTGCGGCATCCCGTTCTGCCACACGGGCTGCCCGGTCAACAACATCATCCCCGACTGGAACGACCTCGTTTACCGCGACCAGTGGCGGGAAGCGATCGAGGTGCTGCACTCGACCAACAACTTTCCGGAATTCACGGGCCGAATCTGCCCTGCGCCCTGCGAGGAAGCATGCACGCTGAACATCGACGACGCGCCGGTGACCATCAAGTCGATCGAGTCCGCCATCGCCGATCGTGCCTGGCAGGAGGGATGGGTGACGCCCGACATTTCCGCCGCCAGGACCGGCAAGCGCGTGGCCATCGTCGGTTCGGGTCCGGCGGGGATGGCCTGCGCACAACAGCTGGCGCGGGCCGGGCATGACGTCACGGTGTTCGAGAGGAACGCCAAACCGGGAGGGCTGCTCCGCTACGGCATTCCGGACTTCAAGATGTCAAAGGACTTTGTCGACCGGCGCGTCAGCCAGATGGAGGCGGAAGGCGTGACCTTCCGCACCGACACGCATGTCGGGGTCGGTCTTGAGGCGGGAGACCTCGTCCGGGATTGCGACGCAGTGGTCCTGGCGGGCGGTGCGGAGAAGGCACGCGACCTGCCGGTTGAGGGAAGGGACTTGCGCGGCGTCGAATTCGCGATGGATTTCCTGCCCCAGCAAAACCGGCGCATCAGTGGCGAGTCGCTCGGCGAGGCGGAGGAGATTTCCGCCGGCGGAAAGCATGTCGTCGTGATCGGCGGCGGCGATACCGGTTCGGATTGCATCGGGACCTCGTTCCGCCAGGGCGCGGTCTCGGTGACGCAACTCGAGATCATGCCCATGCCGCCGGAGAGGCCCGACAAGGCCACCACCTGGCCATTGTGGCCGCTGCGGCTGCGCACCTCCTCGTCGCAGGCGGAAGGAGCGGGCCGCGACTGGAGCGTCGCGACCAAGCGCCTTGCCGGCGACGACGGGGCCGTCACCACCCTCCACGGCGTCCGCCTGGACGAACGAATGCAGGAAGTCCCCGGCACCGAGTTCGAACTGAAGGCGGAGCTCGTGCTGCTGGCCATGGGTTTCGTCCATCCGGTCCATGAGGGCATGTTGGACGAGCTGGCAGTGGAACTGGACGCACGAGGAAACGTCCTCGCCGATACCGAAAGTTACGCCACCACGCAGCCCAAGGTGTTCACCGCGGGCGACATGCGCCGGGGTCAGTCGCTCGTGGTCTGGGCCATCCGCGAAGGACGGCAATGCGCCCGCGCCGTTGACGAATTCCTGACGGGATCGTCGTCATTGCCCCGATGAATCGGACGTGAAGTGACCTCGATTGTGGCCACGGCAGGGACGCGTTCTCCCTGTCGGCCTGCATTCCGGGTCTTCATCGAAGGGACCCTGGATTCGGCCCGCGACCGGCGACGTCGCTCGGCATCATGCCAATGCGGGCACGTCCAACGCCGACGATCGTTGCCGTCCGGGCGAGCACGCCGGGAAATAACAACATTACAAAATTCCTAACTGTAATGTAAACGTCATACACCAATACCCGATTTCCGTGGAATTTTGTTGTGTGCGCAATTATGTTGCTCAAAACAACGCAAATTGGGTGCATTATGTCTCGAAGAATACTGATCTGCCAAATTTCACGAAGGTAGCCACCCAATTTCACGCATGGTAGCCACCCAGTT
>VXSG01000087.1 GCA_009838075.1 Boseongicola sp. SB0665_bin_10
GGCTGTCGGCGGACTGCCACTCGACCAGTTCGGCCGCGCGGGCCTCGATCGAAAGAAGCAGGCAACTCAACACCGCCAGCAACGTGGCAGGCAATTCTTTTCGCATCATGTCTCTCCCCGCTCGATGCCGCATCCAACCCGGCCCGCGCAGGCCGGGCCGATTCAAAAAGGATCTTGCCGCAATCTACATTGCAGCCAGGTCGCACGCCAGCCGAAATTCGGTCTGATTCAGAGCCCGTTCCCGACGGCTTGCCCAAGTTGAACACGCTGCTCCGCACCCTTGGAGACTTGTCAGGCCACCCTCGGAAACTTCACACGGATCGTCCCGCACCGGGCCCGGAACAATGTCGTGCCGATGAGACCGGCCAAGGCGCGCGACGCCCAAGCTGGCGCACGGAGTCGCGACACGCCTTGACGGCGCACTTCCGTGAAGGCCCGTTCCCGCATCAACAAGCGTCACCAATGCACCATCGACCTCTCCAGGTCACTGTCCGCCGGTTGCCAGGGTGCGGCATGGCAACGTCATCCCCTGAGAACTGCAGGGGGGGGTCGCATGGCTCAAGGGGCGCGCCGGCCCAGGCCGAATTCGCGCGGGCGGGAACCTGCCGGGCCCGGCACCCGCTGGCCAGGTTCTCATGGCCCCCCAGGACACGGCCGCTCAACGAATCTTCCGCAAGGCACGGGAAGTCGACGGCTGCCCATCCGCGCCAAATCCGCCGCCGCCCGGCGTCTTCATGACAAACACGTCATTGGCCTGCATTCGGGTTTCGTCATTTCCTTCCAGCACTTCGATTGTCCCGTTGCTGCGGACAACGGAGTTTTCGCCGGGGAGTCCAGGCTGGCCACCGCTGCCACCAAACGGCACGGTTGCCCGGTGCGAGGAAAGGACGGTAACGGTCATCGGTTCCAGAAACCGGAGCTTGCGCACGACGCCGTCGCCACCCCTGAATTCGCCAGCACCGCCCGAACCGGCCCGGATCGAGAATTCATCGACGCGGACCGGGAAGCGGCTCTCCAGAACTTCGGGGTCGGTCATCCGGGTGTTCGTCATGTGGCTGTGCACGGCGCTCGCGCCGTCAAAGCCGTTGCCGGCACCGGTGCCGCCGCAGATCGTCTCGTAGTTCTGGTATTCATCGTTGCCGTAGACGAAGTTGTTCATCGTGCCCTGCGACCCGGCGACAACTCCGAGAGCGCCGTAGAGCGTATCCGCGATGGCCTGGCTGACCTCGGTGTTTCCCGAGATGACGGCGGCTGGATACTCCGGATTGATCATGGTGCCTTTGGGAACGACGATCCTGATCGGTTTCAGGCACCCCTCGTTCATGGGAATGTCGGCGCCGACGAGGGTTCTGAACACGTAGAGAACCGCCGCGCGGCAGATCGAGAACGGTGCGTTGTAGTTCATCTCGTCCTGAGGAGATGTGCCTGTGAAGTCGACCACGGCGCTGCGCGTCTCGTGATCCACCGAGACCTGCACCTTGATGCGGGCGCCGCTGTCAAGCGGGTAGGTGAACCGGCAGTCCTTCAGGACATCCAGAACACGCCGGACGCTCTCTTCGGCGTTGTCCTGGACATGACCCATGTAGGCCTGAACGACGTCCAGTCCGAACTGATCGACGATCCCGGACAGTTCCCGTGCTCCGGTCGCGTTTGCGGCAACCTGGGCCGCGAGGTCGGCCATGTTCTGGTTGATGTTGCGGCAGGGGTGTTGCCCGGACGCCAGAATGTCCCTTGCTTCGCGCTCTCGCAACGTGCCTTGGTCAACCAGGAGAAAGTTGTCGATCAGAACGCCTTCCTCGTCGATGCGGCGGCTGTCGGGGGGCGCCGAGCCGGGCGTCTTGCCTCCAATGTCCGCGTGGTGGCCGCGTGACGCGGCAAGGAAGATGATGTCCCTGCCTGCCTTGTCAAACACCGGCGTTGTCACGGTCACGTCCGGAAGATGCGTCCCGCCATCGTAGGGGTTGTTCATCATGAAGACGTCGCCGGGACGAATCCTGCCCACGTTCCGGCGCAGGACGGTGCGCACGCTTTCGCTCATCGAGCCGAGGTGAACCGGCACATGCGGCGCGTTGGCAACCAGGTCCCCGTTGGCCGCGAAGATTGCGCAGGAAAAGTCGAGGCGCTCCTTGATGTTCACCGAACTGGCGGTGTTGGCCAGCGTCGCACCCATCTGATCGGCGACGGACATGAACAGGTTGTTGAAGACCTCGAGCATCACCGGGTCGGCGCCGGTGCCGACGGCCTCCCTGCGCCGAAGCGGCTCGATGCGGCGCAGTAGCAGGCCGCCGCCGCGCAGTCCCTCGGCCTGCCAGCCCGGTTCGACGACATTCGTTCCGGTCGGTTCGACGATGATCGCCGGACCCGCCACCTTGTCACGCGCCTTGATCTGGTCGCGAGCCACCAGCGGCACGTCCCGCCAGGCCGCCTCCGAGAACATTCGTGCCGTCTGGTCCCCGGTCCCCGGTCCGTCGTGCCGCGTCAATGCCACGTTCTCTCCGGTCGAGCCTATGGCCTCTGCCGTCAGCAATTCGACGATCAGGTCGTCATGCTCCGGCACAAAGCCGAAACGCTGTCGATGAGCCCTGTCGAATTCCGCCCGCATGACGGCTTCCTCGCCAAACGGCACGGGGATTGCATGATGCGAACCCGGCGTGCGGATGTGCGCCGTGCGGACAATTTCAAGCCGGTCTTCGCCGACATTTTGGGCCAGGACTTCGTTCCGCGCCTCGTTGCCAATCTCTTGCAGAACCTGCCTGGCCGTTTCGGTATCGGAAATCGAGGCGGAGAACTGGTGTTCGCGAACGACGCGGATGTCGGCGAGGCCCATTCCGAACGCGGACAGAACACCGGCAAAGGGATGAATGAAGATGCTCTCCATGCCGAGCACGTCGGCCACCAGGCAGGCGTGCTGCCCGCCAGCGCCGCCAAAGCAGTTCATCGTGTATTGCGTCACGTCATAGCCGCGCTGGACGCTGATCTTCTTGATGGCATTGGCCATGTTCTCCACGGCGATGCGCAGGAATCCCTCTGCCAGCGCTTCGACGGCCATCCTGGGATCGCCGGTTTCGCGGGCAATGTCTTCGGCCATGTTCTCGAACGCGTTTCGGGCAGCGTCGACGTCCAGGGGCTCGTTTCCGGCCGGCCCGAACACGGCCGGAAAGTGATCCGGCTGGATCTTTCCCAGGACGACGTTGCAATCCGTTACGGCCAACGGACCGCCGCGACGGTAGCTGGCGGGACCGGGATTGGCGCCTGCACTTTCGGGGCC
Source organism: Boseongicola sp. SB0665_bin_10 (assembly GCA_009838075.1). Taxonomy (GTDB): domain Bacteria; phylum Pseudomonadota; class Alphaproteobacteria; order Rhodobacterales; family Rhodobacteraceae; genus JAJEFO01. The sequence goes on from VXSG01000087.1 coordinate 3,269, forward strand.
AACCTGCAGGCGCCCCTGACGGAAGGACAGCTTCGAGCCACCTCCTGCCGCAACCGTATGGATGCTCATCATCGGGGCGCGCATTTTCACGCCGGCCACCTCGGACTCGAAGGAGCGTTCGTACTCGCCCGCGTGGTGGCAGACGTCGGTTGACGTGCCGCCCATGTCAAAGCCGATCAGCTTTTCGAAACCTGCGTCCCGGGCCGTCCGGACCATGCCGACGACTCCGCCGGCAGGTCCGGAAAGGATTGCGTCCCTGCCCTGAAATCGCGTGGCATCCGTCAATCCGCCGTTCGATTGCATGAACATGATGGACCTGCAACTCCCGCGACCTGCTCCGAGCGCATCACCGACCCGGTTCACGTATCGTCTCAGGATGGGGGACAGGTAGGCATCGACCACGCTCGTGTCTCCACGTGCGACCAGCTTGATCAGCGGGCTCGCCTCGTGGCTGAGCGACACCTGGGTGAATCCCTGCCGACGCGCCATTTCGCCGATCCGCCTTTCGTGATCCCGGAATCGGTATCCATGCATGAGGGCGACGGCGATCGACCTGAAACCCTCGCCGTAGGCCTTCGACAGCGCCAAGCGGACCTGCTGGATGTCCAGGGCCTCAACGACGCACCCATGTGCGTCGACGCGCTCGTCGACCTCGACAACGCTTTCGTAGAGCAGCTCGGGCAACCTGATGTGGAGGTCAAAGAGCCTCGGCCGGTTCTGGTACCCGATCCTGAGCAGGTCCCGAAACCCCCTGGTGATGAACAGGACAGTCCGATCGCCCTTTCGTTCCAACAGGGCGTTGGTCGCCACGGTCGTGCCCATCCTGACCGCGTCAATCGTGCCTTCGGGAATCGGGCGGTCCGATGCCAGGCCGAGAATTTCCCGAATGCCCTGCACCGCCGCATCGCTGTACCTGTCAGGGTCGTCCGAGAGCAGTTTGTGCGTCTCAAGTGTGCCGTCGGGCTTCCGCGCGACGATGTCGGTGAACGTGCCGCCCCTGTCGACCCAGAATTGCCACATGGTCCGGCTCCCTTGGCTTCCGGGCCAAAGCCCGGCATCGATCAGTCGAATTCCCGATTACCTGACAATCCGCTGTTTCTGAAGCAGCGATGGCAGGATCAGCAGGAAGTTACCGATCAAGTTCAGGTGCGTCCGCGACCGCGTTGCCAGCGACATTCACGGCAACGCGATAGCCACCGTCGCCCTGGAACCGAAGGACGAGTTCGACACCTGGAATCATCTGTTCGTGCGCGATCAGGTTCGCGTTGATCGAACCGCCGGACACTTCGGGAAGCGTCTCCCGCCAGAACGGCCCGCAGAAATGCTTATGCAGGTGCAGACCCAACCGGCTGCCCATGACAACCAGGGCCTCGGCAAGCGCTGGTGCCGCCATCAGCATCGTTGCCGCCATCAGTGCCAATGGCGTTCTCAAGAAAGTCTCACTTCCCGGTTCGGGTTTGAGGATGGGTTGACCGGAAGAACTGGAACCTCCGCATCGTCGTCGACGTCCGTGATCAGCATGTGTCCCGGCTTGTGCGTGATGCAGACAGGAAGACGCGCCTGCTCGATAGCCACCTGCGGCGTGACACCACACGCCCAGAAGACAGGAACCTGGCCTTCGCCAATTGGACTTGCATCGCCCCAGTCCGGCGTGCCTATGTCGTCTATGCCGATTTCGCCGGGATCGCCCCAGTGCAATGGCGATCCGTGTGCCATCGGGAACCGCTTGGTGATTTCCACGACCTGCTGAAGGCGATCCTTGTCAATGGCGCGCATGCTCACGACCACAGGACCCTTGAACGGGCCCGCCGAGATCGAGTCGATGCTTGAGCGGTACATGGGCACGGTTCTGTTGTTGGCGATGTGCCAGAGGGAAATGCCGGCCGCTCTCATGGCACGTTCGAACGTGAACGAGCACCCAAGTGCGAAGGCAACGAGTTCGTCGCTCCAGAGGTCGGTTATGTCGAAACGGGACTCCGCCAGCGCCCCGTTCTTGTAGACATAATAGGCCGGAACGTCAGTTCTCACGTCGATATCGCGCCCCAGTGCGGGCAGTGCAGGACTGCCCGTCTCGGACACGCCAACGAGCGGGCAGGGCTTTGGATTGCGCCGACAGTAGCGAAAGAAGTCCAATGCAAAGGTCTTCGGCAGGATTGCCAGATTGGCTTGGAGCTTGTTTCGCCCCAGTCCGGCCGTGTGAGAACGGTACGCGCCAGATCTGATTTTGCCGCGGATCTTCGCAGCATCCAAAGGCATCAAATCCTTGAAACCGAGTTTCAAGTCCGGTTCGCCCATGCTTCGGAAGAGTCTGCCAATCGGGACGGAAAATCAAACTGAAATGAACCGTGGAGACCAGGGAAAGAAGCTCTTGTCTTCCGCTGCGCAGTGTCCCTTGCCAAATGCGCAGCGAATTCGAGCACGCGGCTCTGCGGTTCTCCGAGAAACGACGCCATCCGAAAGCCATGGGCACCCCGCACTTGCCGTGGCAGGCGACAGTGGCCAAAACGAGAAGCCGGGTTGCCCCAGATCAGTGCAGCGCCGTGACCGGACCTCGAATCCGTACCCGGTCGCCACGCCACCTGCTCGCCGGGTCTTCGGCAAGGCGCTCGCAAGCCGCTTGACCAGTGCGATGACGGCAGTGATCTTGGTCGCCAGGGAAAGCAAGAAAAGGAATTCGGGATGCGCAAGCCCACCAGACGCACGCTGCTGCGTTCGATCGGTGCCGCCGCCGGATCTGCAGCGGTCTATCGGACCATGGATGCCCTGGGAATGCTGGGAACGGGCGCTGCCCAGGCAGCCACGCTGGATCTTGCACCCGGCACCGGCGAGGGCGGGCACGTCGTCATTCTGGGCGCGGGAGTCTCTGGCCTGGCAGCGGCGTGGGAGATGTCCAGGGCCGGATGGCGCTGCACCGTCCTGGAGGCGACGCCGAGACCGGGCGGGCGCAACCTGACCGTGCGCGGTGGCGACGTGCTGACCGAACGGGAAATGCGCCAGGAAGTTTGCTTCGATCCGGAGGACCATCTCTACGCAAATCTCGGCCCGGCGCGAATTCCCTATCATCACCGCACGGTGCTCGGATACTGCAAGGCATTCGGCATCGATCTTGAAATCTTCACCAACGACAACCGCGCCGCCCTCTTCCATGACCGCGCGCGTTTCGGCGGCAGGCCTGTCGTCGCCCGCAGGGTGTTGACCGACATGCGCGGCTACGTGGCCGAACTGCTGGCCAAGGCAGTGGACCGCGGCGCGCTGGACACGGAACTGACGGCGGACGACAAGGAAAACGTGCGCGCCATGCTGACGAGTTTCGGCGGCCTGCAGGAAGATCGAAGCTATGCCGGCACCAACCGTGCCGGCTATAAGGGCGCAACTGTCCACGCGGGGCTAGAGGCTGGCGATGCCGAGGAAAGGCTGGACTTCGGCGAATTGCTGGGCGCGGACTTCTGGCAGTACAAGCTTCATTTCAGTCATTTCCTCAACCAGAACCCGACCTTGTTCCAGCCCGTCGGCGGCATGGATGCAATCGTCCGCGCCTTTGCAGAGCGCATTGGCAAACTCGTCCGTTACGCGTGCATCGTCGAGCAGATCCGACGCGAGGACCACGGGGTGCGGATCGTCTTTCGCGGCCCGGACGGCGCGGAACGGGCCGTCCGGGCTGACCATGCTATCTGCACGATCCCCGCGCCCGTGCTGAAGGACATCCCGAACGACTTTTCTCCCGAAACGCAGGCCGCGATTGAGTCGCTGGAGTTCGTTGAGGCAGTGAAAGTCGCATTTCAGGCCAGACGGCGCTTCTGGGAGGACGACTCGGCGATCTACGGAGGAATTTCCTGGACCGACAGCGACATCACCCAGATCTGGTACCCGAGCAACGGCTATCACAGGCCCAAGGGCGTGCTGGTCGGCGCCTATATCTGGAGTTCGGGGCCGGGGCGGCGTTATTCCGCCATGTCGGCGCCGGAGCGCCTTCGCGCCGCATTGGAAGAAGGCGATCCTCTGCACCCGGGATATGCCGGTGAGATGGAATGCGGCATCAGCCGTGCATGGCGCAACGTGCCCTTTCAGAATGGCGGATGGCCGCGCACCAATCCCGACGCCGCCGCAGCGCTGCGCGAGGGCGACGGACCGTTCCAATTCGCTGGCGACCAAGTGACCGCCCTGCCAGGATGGCAGGAAGGCGCCCTGCTTGCCGCGCACGCTGCCGCAGGGGCCATCCACCGCCAATTCACCGGCAGGTGACCTGATGTCCGGATGTCCGGCGATCACATGGAGAGTTCACCCTCGGACATCAGGCCGACATCGATCAAAATTCGTGCGGTCGAGATTTTCCGCAGTGGCAGGTCGGGCCCGCGCACTCGGGACGACGCGCCTTCGGCGCACAGATCGGGCGTGTCCGGGCCAGTTGACGGTCGAGCCGTTCGGTGCAGGAGCACGTGACGACGCGTCCAGGATTGGCGCGTTTGCAGGCGGAGACCGCCCTCGGCGAAGGGCCTGTGAAGCGCGAGTGCATCTCGCCTGGGAGGCCGTGCAAGGCAGTCGTGCGTTCTGGACAATTCCCTTGAGATTCCGCTGCAGTTCTGACACCTGACCCCCATGACCGCGCAGATATTCCGGAATGCCCGATTGATCGATCCCGAGAAGGGAACGAGCAAGGCCGGAACCCTGGCCGTTCGCGACGGTGTCATCGTTGGTCCGCAAGGCATGGATGATGCGGAAGAGATCGATTGCAACGGGAAGTGCCTGGCACCCGGCATCATCGATTTCGGCGTCAAGGTGAGCGAACCCGGCGAACGCCACAAGGAGAGCTTCCGCACCGCCGGCATGGCCGCCGCTGCAGGCGGCATCACGACAATGGTCACCAGACCGGACACGCTGCCGGCCATCGACACGCCCGAAGTCCTGGAGTTCGTCCGCCGACGAGCGAACGAGGCCGCGCCCGTCAACGTCCTGCCCATGGCGGCATTGACCCGTGGCCGCGAGGGCCGCGAAATGGCCGAGATCGGTTTCCTTCTGGATGCGGGCGCCGTGGCCTTTTCCGATTGCGACCGTGTCGTTCAGAGCACCAAGGTCTTCGCGCGCTGCATGACCTACGCGGCTTCGCTTGGCGCGCTCGTGGTCGGGCACCCGCAGGAACCGGAACTCTCATCCGGGGCGTCCGCCACGAGCGGAAAGTTCGCGGCGCTCAGGGGGCTTCCCTCGGTCTCTCCGCTTGCCGAACGAATGGGTCTCGACCGGGACATTGCCGTCGTCGAATTGTCGGGCGCAAGATACCACGCAGACCAGGTCACAACTGCACGTGCGCTCCGCCGACTCGAACGCGCCAAGCAGGCCGGGCTGGACATCACCGCCGGAGTCTCGATCCACCACCTGACCCTGAACGAGATCGACATCGGCGACTATCGGACCTTCTTCAAGGTCAAGCCGCCGCTGCGATCAGAGGACGACCGGTTGGCTGCCGTGGACGCCATGGCGAACGGCCTGATAGACATCATAAGTTCGATGCACACGCCACAGGACGAGGAGTCGAAGCGCCTGCCCTTCGAGGAGGCGGCATCCGGAGCAATAGGTCTCGAGACGCTGCTTCCCGCAGCCCTGCGCCTGGTCCATGCAGGCCACTTGGACCTTCCGACGCTTTGGCGCGCCCTTTCGCTCTCGCCGGCATCACGGCTCGGGCTTGCCGCAGGCCGTCTGAGTGTCGACGCGCCTGCCGACCTGGTCCTCTTCGACCCGGACGCGCCGTTCGTGCTTGACCGGTTCAAGCTGCGCTCGAAGTCCAAGAACACGCCCTTTGACGAGGCCCAAATGCAGGGAAGGGTTCTCGGCACCTGGGTCGCGGGCCGACGGACAGAGACCCCGAGCGGTGCGTCGACCTGAAACGCCTGCCGCCACCGCGGCCCGCCGCGTGCTTGCCCCGACGGGAGACGGATGATGCCGGATTTCGACGCGTCCCTTGCGGAGATCCTGATCACGGCCTTGCTGGCCTATCTGGCAGGGTCAATTCCCTTCGGGCTGCTCGTGTCACGCGCATTCGGCCTGCCCGACCCGCGCAGCATCGGATCCGGCAATATCGGGGCCACCAATGTCCTGCGCACCGGATCCCGGGCCGCTGCGCTGACGACGCTGCTCCTTGACGCCGCAAAGGGCCTGGTCGCGGTCGTCGTCGCAAGGGCGGCTGCCGGCGATGACGCCGCGCAGGTCGCCGGACTGGCGGCGTTCCTGGGCCATGTCTTTTCCGTTTGGCTCGGATTCCGGGGCGGGAAGGGGGTGGCAACCCTGCTTGGCGCCCTGACGGGATTCGGTGCCCTGGTCGGGCTCGCGGCGATGGCGGCCTGGCTCGGCACATTTCTCGTCTCGCGGATTTCTTCGCTGTCGGCGCTCGTGGCCGCCGCTGTCACGCCGGCCGTGGCCCTCTTGCTCGGGCAAGGCCAGCTGGTCGCGGCGACATTGTTCATGGCGGTTGTCGTCTTCTGGTCGCACCGCGCCAATATCCGGCGGTTGATCGACGGCAGGGAGCCGCGGGTGACGCGGAAGAAGCCGTAGGCAGCGGCCCGAGCGACCGTCAGATCGCCCATGTCCGGGCTCCCCGGGCATGCATGCCGCAGAACCCGTGCTTGGCATCCCTGGCCTGGGGCCTCGCAGGCATTGTCCCGGAGGCCGCACCGGCGTAGGTTCGCCCTCATGGATTTCCAGGCAATGAAAGCGTCTCTCGAATGGCAGATCGCGTGCGGCGCGGACGAAGCGATTCTGGATGCGCCGGTCGACCGGACAGCGCGGCCGAAGGCCGTGGAGCCGCCAAGGCGTCCGCCGGCCCGCGACGCGGAGCCGGAGACCGACGCCGTCGCCGCCGCAAGGACCGCAGCCACGGCGGCGGGCGATCTCGCAACGCTCCGGGCTGCCATGGAAGCCTACGGGCACTGCGATCTCAAGCGCGGCGCCAAGCAGCTCGTGTTCTCGGACGGCAATGCCAATGCGAGGGTGATGATCGTTGGTGAAGCCCCTGGGCGCGACGAAGACATCGAGGGCCGGCCCTTCGTGGGACGCGCAGGAAAGCTGCTTGACCTGATGTTCAGCCACATCGGCCTGTTCCGGACTGAATCCGACAGCGAGAAGGCGCTCTACATTGCCAACGTGCTGCCCTGGAGGCCACCGCAGAACCGCGATCCCAAGCCCGAAGAGATGGAGATGATGCTGCCCTTTCTCGAGCGGCATGTCGAACTCGTCGAACCCGACCTGATCGTTGCCATGGGCAACCACGCGTGCCTGGCGCTTCTCGGACAACGCGGAATCACGAAGCTGCGGGGCAAGTGGAAGACCGCTCTGGGCAAGCCGACGCTTCCGATGTTCCACCCCGCCTACCTCCTGCGCACGCCGGAAGCCAAGCGCGAGACATGGGCTGATCTCCTCAGTCTCAAGGAGAGGCTCCGGGCATGAACATCCTTGCCTTTTCCGACCTGCACCATTCGAGAGCGAAGGCGGACGCCTTGGTCTCGGGAAGCCAGGAGGCGGATCTGGTGATCGGGGCCGGAGACTTCTGCAACATGCGAAACGGGCTTGACGATGCCATGCGCATGCTTGACGGCATCAGGTGCCCGATGATCGTCGTACCGGGCAACGCGGAAAGTGCGGAAGAGCTTCGCGACGCAGCCCGGGCCGACACGATCGTGCTTCATGGCGAGGAAACCGAATTCGAAGGGCTTCGCCTGTTCGGCCTTGGATACGGCGTGCCTGTCACGCCATTCGGCCCCTGGTCATGCGATCTCGACGAGGCTGCCGCCGCCGCCATGCTGCAGAAATGCGGAACAGCCGACATTCTTGTCACGCACTCGCCGCCCAAGGGTGTCGCGGATGCAACCTCGAACGGCATGTCCGTTGGATCGGATGCCATCCGCAAGACGATCGAGCGCATGCAGCCAAAGCTGGCGCTATGCGGCCACATCCACGATTCCTGGGGTCGGTCTGGCCTGATCGGCAAGACCCGGGTGTGCAATCTCGGCCCCTCGGGCCACGTCTTCGAGGTTGCGCCATGATCGAGCCGCTGATCATGATCGCCTTCATTCCGGCGGCACTTGCATTGAACCTGACTCCCGGCGCCGACATGCTCTTCTGCCTTGCGCAAGGTGCACGCGCCGGCACGCGTGCGGCCCTCGCGGCTTCGGCGGGGGTTTCCGCTGGCACGATGGTGCACGTGGCGCTGACAGGCCTTGGCCTCGGCTACCTGGCGGCTCGGCACCCGATCCTGTTCGACGTGACCCGGTATGCTGGCGTCGCCTATCTGCTTTGGCTGGCACAGAAGACCCTTCGTACGCCGCTCAGTTCACGTGACATGCCCGACATCCGTTCCGCCAAGGCCTTCACGGACGGGCTGATCGTGAACCTGACCAACCCCAAGGTGGCCCTGTTCATCCTGGCATTCGTGCCGCAATTCGTGGATCCCGGCCGCGCCGTCCTGCCACAATTCCTGGCGCTGGGTGCAATCGTCGCGACCGGGGGGTTCGTCATCAACGGCGCCGTGGGAGCGTTTTCCGGCAGGATCGCCCGTGTGACGGCCCGGATGCCAAGGCTCGGGCAGGCCCTTCGCATCCTCTCCGCTTCCATCTTCGCCGCCCTGGCGCTCCGCCTCGTGCTGGAAGGGCGGCGCGCATGAACGGCACCGACGAAACCCGGGAATTCGTGCCGGTCCGCATCGCGGTGCTGACCGTAAGCGACACGCGAAGCCGCGCGGATGACCGTTCGGGAGACGTGCTCGCCGGGCGGATCGAGGATGCGGGCCACGAACTCGCGGCCCGCGAAATCGTGACCGATGACCGTGCACATATTGCGGCACTGCTGCGAGAATGGAGCAAGCGCGACGACATCGACGTGATCCTTTCGACCGGTGGCACCGGGTTGACGGGACGCGACGTCACGGTCGAGGCGCACAGGGACGTCTACGAAAAGGAAGTCGATGCGTTCGGCGCGGTCTTCACGCAGGTCTCGATGAAGAAGATCGGCACCTCGGCGGTCCAGAGCCGCGCCTGCGGCGGCGTGGCGAACGGCACCTACCTGTTCGCGCTTCCCGGCAGCCCCGGCGCCTGCAAGGACGCATGGGACGAGATTCTCGCCTTCCAGTTCGACAATCGCCACCAACCCTGCAATTTCGTGGAGATCATGCCGCGACTGGCCGAGAAAACGCGACGGAAATAGCGCTCGCGGACGTTTCAACTCTCGAATTTTGCCAAACGTGCGATTCCGCGACATAATGCGGGATGAAACGAATGCTCTGAACGGATGATGCATTGCGATTCCTGAGACGCTCGCTTGTCGGCCTGTTCCTGTTGTCCGTGACCCTCGGGTTGCTGGCCTATGCCGGGAACATGGTGCGGGGCGCGCTGGAGGCTCGCCTGTCGGAGGAACCCCGTCAGCGTCCCCAGCGAGAAAGGATTTTCGCGGCGAATGTCGTTGCCATTCAGCCAGAAACCATACGTCCCGTTCTGTCGACCTTTGGCGAGGTCCGTGCCCGGCGCACCCTGGCCTTGCGTGCCTCGACGGCGGGCGAGGTCATCTGGACATCCGGGAAGGTCGAGGAAGGCGGCGAGGTCGAGGAAGGCGATCTCCTGGTCCGCATCGACCCGGTGGAGGCGCAGTCAGCGCTCGATACCGCGCGCGCCGATCTCTCGGAAGCGGAGGGCGACCTGCGCGACGCCGAACGCCAGCGCGCGCTTGCCGCGGATGAAATCCTCGCTGCCGAGAACCAGGCGCGACTGCGCGCAAACGCGCTCGACCGCCAAAGGGATCTCCAGCAGCGCGGCGTCGGCTCCACCGCCGCCGTCGAAACCGCCGAACTTGCCCATTCCACGGCGAACCAGGTCGTCCTGTCGCGCCGACAGGCCGCTGCCAATGCCGAGGCAAGAATCGATCAGGCGAAAACGGCGCTGGAGCGTCGGCGGATTGCCTTTGCGGATGCCCAGCGCAGATTGGCGAACACCGGGATCGAGGCCGAGTTCGCAGGTGTCCTGAGCGATGTCACGGTAACGGTCGGCGGGCTGGTTTCGGCTGGCGAGACCCTTGCGCATGTCATCGACCCGACCGAACTTGAAGTCGCTTTCCGCGTCTCGACGCCCCAATACACGCGCCTGCTCAACGACGGCGGACGCTTGATCGGTGCGGATGTCACTGCCTCGATCGACATTCTCGGCGTGGATCTTGAGGCGTCGGGCAGAATCAGCCGCGAAAGCGCGGCCGTGGGCGCCGGCCAGACCGGGCGACTGCTTTTTGCGCGCCTGAACGATGCGCCGGGGTTCCGGCCCGGCGACTTCGTGGGCGTCCGAATCCTGGAACCCCCGATCGCGCGTGCGATCCGACTGCCCGCGAGCGCGGTCGATGCTGCCGCAAAGGTGCTCGTCGTCGGAGAGGGAGACCGGCTCGAAGTCGCGGACGTGCAGGTCCTGCGCAGCGAGCGCGACGATGTCATTGTCCGAGCGCCCGGACTTGCCGGGCGCGAGATCGTCGCAGAGCGGACCCCGCTGCTCGGCGCCGGAATTCGCATCCGGCCCGTGCGCCCTGGCGGGGGTCAGCCGGAGGTTGAGGCGCCGGATCTTCTGGCGCTGGATCCCGAACGGCGCGCAAGACTCGTTGCATTCGTGGAAAACAACCAGTTCATGCCGGACGCGGCCAAGCGACGCGTCCTGACCGCGCTCAAGAAGGACAAGGTCCCGGCCCAAATGGTCGAACGAATCGAAAGCAGGATGGGGGGCTGAAATGCGGGCTTGCCGTCCCGGTGAATGCAGCGGGCAGCGTATCGGGTTCCCAGCCAGACTCGCAGCGGCCCATTGCACCGGCGATCCCTGGTCGTGCGCGCCTGAACCCGGTCAGCGCACTCGGACCCTGAAATTGATCCGGCACGCGCCATGCGAAGCCAAGCCCGCCATTGCGGAGAGCCAGCACGATGGCCCGTGACCTGGGTCAGGCCGCCGGCGGCATTCTTTCTTACTTCACAAGGCACAGGACGGCAGCCAACCTTCTTCTCGTGATCCTGATTGTCTCGGGATTCTATGCCGCGCCGCAGATGCGGGCACAGTTCTTTCCCGATGTCATCGTCGACGACATCACGATCAATGTGGCCTGGGACGGTGCCGGTGCGGAAGATGTCGACGCCGCCATAGTCGAAGTCCTTCAGCCCACGCTACAGGCCGTGGACGGCGTGACCGAGACATCCTCCCGATCGCGAGAGGGCCAGGCCACGATCACCCTCGAGTTCGAGCCGGGCTGGGACATGCGGCAGGCGGAGGAAGATGTTGGCACGGCAATTGATTCCGTGACCGGTCTCCCCGCCGATGCCGACGATCCGAAGACGGTGCGTCGCCGCTGGTCGGATCGGGTCACCGACGTGGTCATCAAGGGGCCTGTGGGCGTTGACCAGCTTGCCAACTTTGCCGACGAGTTCGTCACCCGACTCTTTGCGGTCGGGGTCACCCGCAGCACCATACGCGGCATCGCCGCCCCGGAAACGGTCGTCGAGGTCACGTCGCTCGACCTCATCCGTCACGATGTCACCATGCGCCAGATCGCCGACGCCATAGCGGAAGAGGCGGAGACCGATCCGGCAGGAGACGTTTCCGGCGCTGCCCGCGTGCGCACCGGCGTGGCCAAGAGATCCGCTGTCCAGATCGCCGAAATCGTCCTGCGCACGACGGAGGACGGCACGCCGCTCACCGTCGGAGACGTCGCGCGCGTAAGGGTCGGGGAGGTGGACCGGGACCGTGCCTATTTTGTCGGACCGGATCCCGCGATCTCGATCCGCGTTGACCGTTCGGCCAATGGCGACGCGATCCGCATGCAGCGCCAGGTCGAGGAAGTCGCCGCCGAAATGCAGGCAACCCTTCCGACGGGGGTCGAGATCAACTTGATCCGGACGTTGGCGGAATCGATCACGGGGCGCCTGAACATCCTTCTGGACAACGGACTCATTGGCCTGGCCCTTGTCGTTTCGCTGCTGTTCCTGTTCCTGAACTCCCGCACGGCGCTTTGGGTCGCCGCGGGCATTCCGGTCGCCATGACCACGACCATCGCGATCATGTTCGCCGCCGGGCTGACCATCAACATGATCTCGCTCTTCGCGCTCATCATCACGCTTGGCATCGTGGTCGACGACGCCATTGTCGTCGGCGAACATGCAGACTTTCGCGCGCGTCGTCTCGGCGAGAGTCCGACGGTGGCCGCGGAAAGCGCGGCCAGGCGCATGTTCACGCCTGTCTTCGCGGCCTCCATGACGACGATCATCGCCTTCTTTGGCCTTGTCGCAATCGGGGGCCGTTTCGGCGACCTGATCCGGGACATCCCGATCACGGTGATCGTCGTGCTGGTCGCCTCTCTCGTCGAGTGCTTCCTCATTCTGCCCAACCACATGCGGCACGCCCTTGCCCATACTGCTCGACAGCACTGGTACGACTGGCCATCACGGCTGGTGAACAAGGGCTTTCGCCGCGTTCGGGAAAGCTTGTTCCGCCCCTTCATCAGGGCCGTCATCTGGGCCCGGTATCCCGTCATCGCCCTGGCGGTCCTGACGCTGGCCAGCCAGGCCGTGCTGTTCATTTCCGGCGACGTGCCATGGCGCTTCTTCAATGCCCCGGAGCGAAACTCGGTCACCGGCAACTTCGCCATGGCGCCTGGCGCCACTCGAAGCGACACGCTCGAAATGATGCGAACGCTTCAGGGGACGGTCGAGGATCTCGGCGCAAAATACGAGGCCGGGCACGGGCTGAACCCCATCAAGTTCGCCCTTGCGGAAATCGGCGGCAACTCGGGACGCGGGCTTTCGGGAACGGAAACAAAGGAAAGCTATCAGCTGGGCTCGATCGCGATCGAGCTCATCGACGCCGATCTTCGTCCCTATTCCAGCTTCGCCTTCGTGGCCGAGCTACAGGACGCCGTCCCGCGGCATCCACTCCTCGAGACGGTCAGCTTTCGCGGCTGGCGACGCGGCCCGGGCGGCGACGCGATCGACGTCGAACTTTCGGGTGCATCCAGCGAAGTTCTCAAGGAGGCAGCGGAGGCGCTCAAGTCCCAGCTCGGCCGGTACGGCGAGATTTCCGCCCTCGAGGACAATCTCGGCTACGACAAGGAGGAACTGCTTCTCGAACTGACGCCGCAGGGGCAGGCACTCGGCCTGACAATCGACGCGCTGGGCGCGACGCTCCGCGCGCGACTGAACGGCATAGAGGCGGCAACCTATCCGGACGGACCCCGTTCCGCGGCCATCCGGGTGGAGCTTCCAGCCGACGAGCTGACGGCCGACTTCCTTGAGCGCCTTCTGATCCGGACCGGACCGGTGGCTGCCGGCGAAGGCGTCTACGTGCCGCTCGCGGACATCGTGTCCGTCGAACGCCGGACAGGGTTCTCGACAATTCGCCGCGAGAACGGCATTCCCGTCGTCTCGGTGACCGGAGACCTGTCCGAAGACGACGCCGACCGGGCCCGGGAAATTTCGGAAGAGATCCAAGGCGCGATCCTGCCGCAGATTGAGCAGAATTTCGGCATCTCGACGCACTGGTCGGGACTGGCTGAGGATGAGCGCAACTTCCTTTCGGATGCAGGGACCGGCTTGATCCTTTGCCTGACGGGAATCTACCTCGTGCTTGCCTGGGTCTTCGCATCGTGGTTCCGGCCCCTGGTCGTGATGGCCATCATCCCTTTCGGCCTCGTCGGCGCGGTCTGGGGCCACCATCTCTGGAACGTGCCCCTTTCGATGTTCTCGGTCGTGGGCCTCATCGGCATGATCGGCATCATCATCAACGATTCCATCGTCCTGGTAACGACGGTGGACGAGTACGCTGACGAACGGGGGATTGTCGCGGCAATCGTCGACGGTGCATCCGACCGGTTGAGGCCCGTGTTCCTCACGACCGCCACGACCGTCCTGGGGCTGGCCCCGCTGCTCTACGAGACGTCAAAGGATGCCCAGTTCCTGAAGCCGACGGTCATCACGCTCGTCTACGGGCTCGGTTTCGGGTTCGTGCTGGTCCTCCTGATCGTGCCTGCCCTCCTTGCCGTCGGGCATGACATCGGCCGCCATGTTCGTGCGTTCCGCTACGGCTGGACCACCCCTGGCATTGGCCCTGCCATGGCACTTGGGGCGGCCGCAATCGTGGCCTGGTTTGCCGTCACTGTCGGAAGCTTCCTTGTTGCGGGCAAGCTGCCCTTGGGCCTTGAAGACGTGGACTCGCTTGAGCAGGCGCTCCTGATCTACGTGGCGGGGTCGGCCGCGATCTGCTTCGTCGTCGGATTGCTTGCCGCGTTGCTCATGCCAAGAACGTAACGCAACCTGGGACCGTTCGGCGCGTACCGGTCGCGCAGGCCCGATCCCGGCTTTCGTGCCGCAGGGCGGCCCCGCATGAAGGTCGGAGACCGAAACCGGCAGCGAAGTCACGAATTCCGGTCAATGGCAGCCCGCCATTTCGATCGCGCGGCCTTCGGACAGCACGGTCATGCGCACGTCTGACCGGGCAATCGCAAATGGACGTGCCGAAGGCGCCACCAACTCGACCTCGGCCCGCAGCTGCTCGCCGTTGCGCTGAAGGATCGGTGACGACACCCAGACCTGCGGGTCACCTGTCTCGACCACGACCGTTTCCTCGCTCCCCGTGTGCGGCAATGTCGTTCTTGCGACAAGGCGCAAGCCGTCCGCGATCGGAACAAGGTCGCAGCTCAGGCGGCCGCCGCTTTCCGGCCTGTCCTCAAGGATTGCCGCAAGCGCGCGATCAGGAGATCCTTGGGCAGGAAGTTCCGCGCGCACCTGCAACGTGACGGGCACGCAGACTTCCTCGCATACACCGATATCGATTTCACCCCTGAGCCGGACCGGAGCCGAGGCGTCATGTGTCCGGATGTTCAACGGAAAGGTCACCTGACCGATGTAGCCGATGCCTCGAATTCCACCCTGCTCAAACACCTTCGGCACGGGAAAGTGCACTCTCACCGTCGCCACGTTCGAGGATCCGGACCAGTTGAAGACGGGTGGAATTCCGGCTTCACCCGGCACCCGCCAATAGGTCTTCCACCCCGGTGCCAGCCGGATTGTCAATCCTGCCACGTGCGTGTGTCCGTCTCTCCAGCCTGCATTCAGGTCCGCGTATGCCAGCTCGTCCGGCATCTGGGCGTGGCCGGGCGCCGCAAAGGCAAGTAGCGCTGCGCACAAAGTTCGAAGCATGGGTGCACTTCTAGAGCATCGCGCCCTTTGCAGAAAAGTCACATTCCAGTCATGCAGCGTGACCGTTGCCGCAATGCACTTGATGCACGATCCGGCTTGTCTCATGCTGTGAGGCATGGGTGAGGACACCGCATCCAACCTGGACGGAAAGCTCCTGGTCGCAATGCCCGGCATGGGCGACCCCCGGTTCGAGCAGGCAGTCATTCTTCTTTGTGCACATTCCGAGGACGGCGCGATGGGCTTCATCGTGAACAAGCCGGCGCCGAATCTCCGGTTCGCGTCGCTTCTGGAACAGCTCGGAATCGAGTCTGGTCCGCCCCGGCGGGACATTCACATCCACTTTGGCGGACCGGTGGAAAACGGGCGCGGCTTCGTGCTGCATTCAAGCGACTACCAGTCAGAGAACTCGACTCTCCAGGTAAATGACGTCTTTGGCATGACCCCGACGCTGGACATCCTGGAGGACATCGCCAAGGGCAGCGGGCCTAGTTCAGCGTTCCTGGCGCTGGGGTATTCGGGCTGGGGGCCGGGGCAGCTGGAATCCGAAATCCTGTCCAATGGCTGGCTGACTTGCGACGCGTCGCTGACGATCGTTTTCGGCGAAGACAACGACACCAAGTGGACCGCTGCGCTCAAGTCGATCGGCGTGGATGCCATGCTGCTTTCGCCGGAGGCAGGGCGGGCATAGGGCCAACGTGCAGCAACCGGCGGTCGCGTCGGCTTGTCTGGCACGATTGTGGCTCAGATGCCTCGCGGTTCGGATTCAGCCCTGTCCGATGTGCTGCATTCCTCGGGACCTGGCCAATTCGATCTGCCGTTGCCGTTCGCGGAACCGGCCTCGATCGACATCGCTGAACTCCCCGACGCAGCCGGGGCAGGATACGCCGGGCTCGTAGTCGACACTTTCCCGGACGTCGCTTCCCAACGGGCGACGACAGGCGTGGCAAAGGGCGTGCGATCCTTCCTTCAATCCGTGGCAAACCGATACCCTTTGGTCGAACACAAAGCACTCGCCGCGCCAAAGGCTTTCCTCTTCCGGCACCTCCTCGAGATAACCGAGGACTCCGCCCTTGAGATGAAACACTTCCTCAACGCCCTGGCCGAGCAGGTAGTTCGTGGCCTTCTCGCAGCGTATGCCGCCAGTGCAGTACATGGCGACCTTCCTGCCACCAAGGCGATGGCCGTTTGCGTCCCACCAGGCCGGAAAGTCGCGAAAGCGCGCCGTACCGGGATCAATGGCGCCCTCGAACGAGCCAATTCCCACCTCATACTCGTTTCGCGTGTCGATCACGGCGACATCTTCGCGCATGATCAGCGAATTCCAATCAGCAGGACGAACATAGGTCCCGGCCCTGGAAGCCGGGTCTATGCCGGGCTGGCCCATCGTGACGATTTCGCGCTTCAAGCGAACCTTGAGGCGCGGAAACGGCATGGCCGTCGCGGTGCTTTCCCTCCAGTCAATGTGGTCACAGCCCGGCAAGGTGCGGACTTGCTCGATGACGGAAGCGATTCCCCTTCGCGAACCGGCGATGGTCCCGTTGACGCCTTCACGTGCCAGAAGCACGGTCCCGCGGACGGCGTGCCGCGACGCAACCTCCAGCAGCGACGGCCTGAACCGCGCGGGGTCCCCGAGACACGCGAACCTGTAGAACGATGCGACAATGGTCATGGGAGACTATTACCCCGGCCGCCGGGCGGGCAAAAGGGGACGCCACAGAACTTCCACGCGGTGCAGGCCCGGGCGCGTCGCCCGCGCCACCGGCCGCTCGAACCACGCTCCGCCACCTCTTTGTCGACCTGCACCCCCCGGGAGGGTGCCCGGGGCCTCGTCCAGGCATTCGACGTGATCCCGCCGCGGTCCTTCGAGACGACGGAGATGAACGCGAAGCCCGGCCGCAGGATCGGGACGAGGACCGTACGCCCGATGCCGGGCCTTGCCCGCTGCCGGTCAAGGCAGAAGCTGGTCTTGACGCGCAGGACATGCGGCGCGCGGCTCGTCTTCACGAACGAGGCCTTCACCTGCAGGACGCGCCCATGGGACGGCTTCGCCGACCGGCACCCTGGCAGCGCGGCAACGGTCCCGGACGGCAATGTCATTGTCGACCGGGGCACGAACGGTGCGCGGAGCGTCATGCTTCGAGCCCCTTGCGGCAACTTGGGCCGCCTCCAGGCGACGGGCGCCGATGTTGCGCCCGCTGCGGAATGAAGCAGGTGCTCCATGTCCATTCCTGCCGAACGTGCATCGAGCCAGGCCGACTTGGCGCGCTTCAAGGTTGCCAATGACTGCGGAGCCGTGCTGGATTCGATCGACTCATCCAGAACCGCAATGCTACATGTCTGAAGTGGAGGCTGCCATGCGACAGGACAACGAGGCGATCCTGGTGATTGACGTACAAAAGGACTTTTGCCCCGGCGGTGCGCTTGCCGTTCCCGGCGGTGACGAGATCGTCGTGCAAATCAGCGCGCTCGTTCCCGAATTCAAGGTCCGCGTATTCACCCAGGACTGGCATCCGGCGAACCACTTGAGCTTTGCCAGCCAGCACCAGGGCCTCGACCCCTTTGCCGTCACGGACATGCCCTACGGAACCCAGGTTCTATGGCCCGACCACTGCGTGATCGGCTCCAGGGGCGCGGCGTTTCACGGCAGGCTTGACACGCGCGCCGCCGACATCGTCATCCGCAAGGGCTTTCGCCGCGAGATCGACAGCTATTCCGCGTTCTTCGAAAACGACCGCTCCACTCCCACGGGGCTCGACGGCTATCTCCGAAGCCGCGGCGTCGAAAGGGTCACCCTGGTCGGACTGGCAACGGACTTCTGCGTGAACTACTCGGCGCTCGACGCGGCAAGGCTCGGCTACGACGTCACCGTGATCGAGGATCTCTGCCGGGCAATCGATCTTGAAGGCTCGCTCGCCTCTGCCCGGAAGAGCATGACGGACGCGGGCGTCACTCTCGCCTGAGCGCGGCATATGACCACGCAACGGGAATGCGGAGGCATGCCGCCTTTAACTTGAGGTCGGGTTCGGCTATGTCGCGCACGACCGATTAACCCCTGCGAGGCAAGACTCATGTCGAAGATCAAGGTCGAGAACCCAATCGTCGAAATGGACGGCGATGAAATGACCCGGATCATCTGGGACTTCATCAAGAAGAAGCTGATCCTGCCCTATCTGGACGTCGACTTGCTCTACTACGATCTCGGCATCGAGGAGCGCGACCGGACGGATGACCAGATCACCGTCGACTCGGCGGAAAGGACGAAGGAGGTTGGCGTCGCCGTCAAGTGCGCCACGATCACGCCGGACGAAGCCAGGGTCGAGGAATTCGGGTTGAAGCGCATGTATCGCTCTCCCAACGGCACCATCCGGAACATCCTTGGAGGCGTGATCTTCCGCCAGCCGATCATCTGCAGGAACGTGCCCCGCCTTGTGCCGGGCTGGACGAGGCCGATCGTCGTCGGTCGTCATGCGTTCGGAGACCAGTACCGTGCCACGGACTTCACGTTTCCCGGAGCCGGGAAGGTGACCATCAAGTTCGAAGGCGACGACGGCAAGGTCATCGAAAGGGAGGTCTTCGACGCACCCGGCTCCGGCGTGACAATGGCAATGTACAACCTGGACCAGTCGATCTACGACTTTGCGCGAGCCTCGATGAACTACGCGCTGAACCTCGGCTGGCCCTGCTACCTCTCGACGAAGAACACGATCATGAAGGCCTATGACGGACGCTTCAAGGACATCTTCCAGGAAGTCTATGACAATGAGTTCAAGGATGCCTTCGAACGGAAGAGCATCTGGTACGAGCATCGCCTGATCGATGACATGGTTGCCGCCGCGCTCAAGTGGTCGGGCGGATACGTCTGGGCGTGCAAGAACTACGACGGCGACGTGCAGTCCGACACCGTCGCCCAGGGCTTTGGCTCGCTCGGTCTCATGACGTCCCAACTCATGACGCCTGACGGCAGGATCGTGGAAGCGGAAGCTGCCCACGGGACCGTCACCCGCCACTTCCGCCAGCACCAAAAGGGCGAAGAGACGTCAACGAACTCGATCGCGTCGATCTTTGCCTGGACGGGCGGCCTGAAGCACCGGGCCAGTCTCGATGGCAACGATCAGCTTCGCAATTTTGCCGAAACATTGGAAAGGGTCATCGTCGACACGGTCGAATCCGGCTCGATGACAAAGGACCTCGCATTGCTGGTCGGCCCGGACCAGAAATGGCTCACGACCATGGGATTCCTCGACAAGATCGACGAGAACCTGCAGAGCGCGCTGGCATAGGGAGTTTCCCCCGGGACTGACCGTTCCCGACGCCATGGCGTACGCGTGACACGTTCACGTGAAGGTCCTGCCGGGCAGTCAGGCCGCCCTGCCGGTCTCCGCAGCGGCATCGCGTGATCGGGCTCATGCCGCGGTCCCCGGCTCAAAGGGCGAAGCGTCGCGGGGCGCTTGGGATCTGCACGGCGTCGGCATTGGCCATCCCGCAGACACGGGAAAGCTGGTCGAGGAGCGGCCCATGATCGCAATTGTCCCGATTCACCCCGGCCGACATCTCGTGGCGCCGGGCCGCCACTCGATTGGTGCCGCCGGTATTGACGCGGGCGAATGACAGGCCCATGCCTCAACGGGAAGCGAAGCGGCGGAGGTGCTCTCATGCAGGTCTATGTCTATCTTTTCCTCGCAATCACAGCCGAAACCGTCGGCACGATGGGGCTTCAGGCATCGCAGCAGTTTACCCGGCCAGGCCCGACGACCCTGGCCGTCGCAAGCTACGCGGTAGCCTTCTATTGCCTGGCCCTGACGCTCGAGTTCATGCCTGTCGGCATTGTCTACGCCGTCTGGTCAGGCCTCGGAATCGTTCTCATTGCGTTGATGGGATACGTTCTCTTCAGCCAGCGGCTCGATCTGCCGGCAATGCTCGGCATCGCGCTGATCGTCGCGGGCATTCTGGTCATCAGCCTGCTTTCCGACACAGCCCATCACTAGGGCGTGACCGGCCTTGTGCGCACGCGCCCGCAGCGCGACTTTCGGTGCATGACCATGCAACGCTTCACATTTTCCGGCCATGCCGGCGACATGCTGGCGGCACGGCTCGACATGCCGGAAGGACCGCCTCTTGCAACGGCGCTCTTCGCGCATTGCTTCACGTGCGGCAAGGACATCACGGCGGCGAGACGCATCGCCGGGCGTCTCGCCGCCATGGGGTTCGCCGTGCTGCGTTTCGACTTTACCGGCCTCGGCCATTCGGGCGGCGAGTTCGCGAACACGTCGTTCACGTCAAACGTGGACGATCTCGTTCTGGCGGCACGCCATCTCGAAGACCGCGGAATGGCGCCAAGCCTGCTCGTCGGCCATTCGCTTGGCGGGGCCGCCGTGCTCAAGGCCGCCGGCGAGATCGAGAGCGTCAGGGCCGTCGCCACGATCGGGGCGCCATTCGATCCCGGTCACGTGACACACAATTTCGGCGACGCGCTCGAGCGC
Organism: Boseongicola sp. SB0665_bin_10; assembly: GCA_009838075.1. Taxonomy (GTDB): domain Bacteria; phylum Pseudomonadota; class Alphaproteobacteria; order Rhodobacterales; family Rhodobacteraceae; genus JAJEFO01. Next base: position 23,936 of record VXSG01000087.1, read on the forward strand.
ATTGCAAGCGACGGCAAGGCTGAGGTCGATCTCGCAGGACGCAAGTTCATGATCGGAAAGGCCTTCGTCGACGATGTGGCAGCGGCCGAGCTGTCGCCCGCGATCGGCAAGCTGGGCAGCGCGCTTCTCGTGCTGCATGCACCGCTCGACGCAACGGTCGGGATCGAGAACGCTACGCGGATCTTCATGGTCGCCAGGCATCCGAAGAGCTTTGTCACGCTCGACAACGCCGACCACCTCGTCAGCAAGGCTGAAGATGCCGAGTATGCCGCAGAGGTCATCGCGGCTTGGGCCGGACGCTACCTCGGTCTCGCGCCAGCGGCACCGCCGCCGGGAGCTCCGGAAGGGATCGTGCGCGTCACGGAGGCCGATCCGGCCGGATTCCTTCAGGATGTGAATGCAGGGCCGGAACATCACGCGCTGGCGGACGAGCCGAAAGCCTTTGGCGGCACGAACCGGGGCATGACGCCCTACGGATTCCTGTCCGCAGGACTCGGGGCGTGCACGTCAATGACGGTTCGCATGTATGCTCGAAAGAAGGATTGGCCGCTGGCCCGTGTCTCGGTCGACGTGATGCATGACAAGGTGCACGCTCAGGACGCGAAAAGCGAATCAGGCCCGAAGGTTGATTCGTTCCGCCGAGAGATTCGACTTGAGGGCGACCTGACCGACGAACAGAAGGCCCGTCTCCTTGAAGTCGCGGACAAGTGCCCGGTTCATCGAACGCTTGAGAACGTCGCCAGGATCGAGACGCTTCTTGCCCCGAATCGGCCAGCCTGACGCCGCAGGGCGACACGGCCCGCGCAACGCACGGCCGGCGCAAGCCGCTCCGGGAATGCGGCCCTTTCACGCCCTTGCCGAGCCGGCCCGAACCTGTGGCCGCTCAATGAGCGCTCGGCTCGCCGAACAGCCGCGATCCTGGCTTTCAGGGCGAGACGCCCGGGGGCACCGGCCCCCGGGCGTCTCGCGGAACCCCGGCTGCAGTCCGTCGTCACCTGGACTCGACGGCTTTCGCCTCGACCGTGTCGCTGCCCGCGATTTCGATCCGGCGCGGCTTGAGCGCTTCGGGCACTTCCCGCACGAGATCGATGTTCAGCATGCCGTTCACGCTGGTTGCGCCCGCAACGCGCACGTGATCGGCCAACGCGAACCTGCGCTCGAATGCGCGATTCGCGATGCCGCGATGCAGATAGGTGCGCTCGTTGCCCTCGTCCGACTTCTTGGCCGCAACGATCAGCGCATTCTCGCGAACCTCGACCGTCAGCTCATCGTCCGAGAAACCGGCGACAGCGATGGAGATCCTCCATGCTTCATCCCCGATCTTCTCGATGTTGTACGGCGGGTAGGACGGTGCCGACTGGCTGTCAGTCAGGAGCCGGTCCATCATGTCGGCAATCTGGTCGAAGCCGACGGTAGCACGGTACAGGGGTGCAAAATCCAACCTACGCATTTGGTCATCCTCCTTTGAGCGATAACTTGGGCCTCCCCATGAGGCGAAGACCCTGGACTTCAGGTTGCCGGATCCGAACTTGGCTTCCGACGCGAGTCAGATAGGTTCGCCCCTGTTCGCGTTCAAGGGGCCGGGTTTCGCGAATCGATCGTCTCAGGGACCGCCCGAGGACGCGGACCGCCCGTCGCCCAGTCAAGGAGCTCGACCGTGTGCACGACCGGCACTTCCGTGCCCGACCCGATCTGGACCATGCAGCCAATGTTGCCTGCGGCAATGAGGCCAGGGGCAACGGCTTCCAGCGCCTCGATCCTGCGGGTCTTCAACTCGTCGGAAATCGCCGGCTGCAGCAGGTTGTACGTCCCGGCCGAACCACAGCAAAGGTGACTGTCAACCGGTTCGACAACCTCGAATCCGGCGCGCCTCAGGAGCTCCTTCGGCGCCGACTTCACGCCTTGGCCATGTTGAAGGGAACAGGCCGCATGATATGCTGTTCGGATGCCTTTTGGCACGCATTCCGGGTAGTCCAGCTTCTCCAGGACTTCGCTGACATCCATGGCAATCGAACTGATCCGGGCGGCGTCTTCTGCGAGAGGGTCGTTGCGGAACATGTGGCCATAGTCCTTGATGGTCGTGCCGCATCCGCTGGTGTTGATCACGACGGCATCGAGCTCTTCCCCGGACAGCCAGGCGTTGATGTTTCTCGCCGCCTGCGCGTGGCTTTCGCTCTGCCGACCCATGTGGTGAACAAGGGCGCCGCAGCACCCTGCCCCTTCCGAAATCACCACATCGCATCCCAGCCGGTTCAGAAGCCGGATTGTGGCGTCGTTGATGTCCGTGTTCAGCACCTGCTGCGCGCATCCTGTCATCAGGGCGGCCCGCATCCTCCGCTCGCCCTGCGCAGGAAAGGTTTGCGGCCGAGAGGTCCCGCTCGCCGGGGGGAGCGACTTCGGCGCCATCGCGAGCATCGCCCTGAGGCGCGGCTCCGGCACGAGGGACGCGAATGGACGACCGAATCTCGCGCCAAGCAACGCCAGCCGAAAGCGGCCGGGATATGGAATTATGCGCGAAAGGGCCCAGCGCAGGAAGCGGTCGAAGAGCGGACGCCTGTAGGTCTTCTCGATATGCGCCCGCGCGTGGTCCACCAGGTGCATGTAGTGGACGTCCGACGGGCAGGTCGTCATGCACGCGAGGCAGGAAAGGCACCTGTCGAGATGCTTGACGGTCCTTGCATCCGCCGGCCTGCCGCTCTCCAACATGTCCTTTATCAGGTAGATGCGACCGCGCGGGGAATCGAGTTCATCGCCCAGAACCTGATAGGTCGGACAGGTCGCGGTGCAAAATCCGCAGTGAACGCAGGATCGCAGGATCTCGCTTGAACGCCGGGTCGCAGGATCCTTGAGTTGCTCCTCGGTGAATTCTGTCCGCATCAGCCCATCAGTCCCGGATTGAGGATCCCTTGGGGATCAAACTTGCGACGCAGGCCTTCGGCGAAAGTTGCCAGGGGCTCCGTTTCCGGCTGGAAGACGCCGAGCCGGTTCCTAGTCTCGTCATCGGCGCGGATGAGCGTGGCGTGTCCGGACGCAATCGAGCGCCTTGCGTCGCGTCCCGCTTCCACCGCCGCCCAGACAAGGCCACCGCCCCAATCCAGGACGACGCGGGCATCCCCAAGGTTCCTGACAAGTGCCGGCGCATCACGTGGAGGAATCGAGAGCCGCCAGACATCCTCGCCGGTCCCGCCATGCGCCTCAACGTCGCGGATCCATGCCCAGCCAGCCGCGGCGCTTTCGGGGCCCTCGGTGCGCCGTTCGATTTCGGCCGGCCCGAATTCGGCGAGACGGGCCTTCAGTCTTCCAGCGCGATAGGCGACGGATGCCTCGAATCCCTCCAACCTGATCATCGTGACCGGGTCGCCGTCGAGGCCGACGGGCACATGCGCCGCCCCGGAAACCTCGTAGGGCGAATTCAGGGCCGCGGACATTGCGCGAACCGCGACCTCCACATCCAGTCCGGCCAGCAACAGCACCGCAGTCGATTCCGGCCGCGGCAGGACCTTCAGGCAGACTTCGCTCAACACGCCAAGCGTGCCGCGCGATCCGGCCATCAGCCTGACGAGGTCATAGCCGGTCACGTTTTTCATCACGCGGCCGCCGTTCTTGATGATCCTGCCGCAACCATCCACGAAACGCACGCCGAGCAGGAAGTCCCGGCATGCTCCGGCACGCACCCGACGCGGCCCCGATACGTTGGCCGCGACCGTGCCGCCAATCGTGGGCTCGCCCGACGTGCCGAGCAGCTTGCGATGATCCATTGGCTCGAAGGCAAGCATCTGGCCTTCAGAGGCAAGCGTCGCCTCGACCAGGGCAAGCGACGTTCCGGCGCGTGCGACCAATGTCAGCGCGCCCGGGTCGTAGAAGGTGATGCCCGAGAGGCCGGCCACGGTAAGGTCGTCGCCGTCTACGGGATGGCCGACCCGGCGCGTGCCACCGCCCCGAACCGCAAGCGGCCGGACTGCGCCGGACACCGCCTCGGCCAGCTCGCGTTCGTCCGATGGTGTCAGCACAGGACACAGCGGGCTGGCAGCGTCGTGGGTGTCTCGCCGTTCGCTTCGGAACTGTCCGGCATCATGCTGCCGCCCGCCGGGTCGCGGATGCGCTCAAGGGAAACACCTTGGCCGGGTTCAGCAACCAGGCCGGATCAAGCACGTCCTTGACGTTCATCTGGGCCTCGAGATCGGCCGGGCCGAACTGCACGTGCATGAGGTCGCGCTTTTCGATTCCCACGCCATGCTCGCCCGTCAGGCACCCGCCCGCCTCGACGCAGAGCTTGAGTATTTCCGCTCCGAGCGCCTCGCAGGTCTCGAGTTCACCGGGATTGTTGGCGTTGAACAGGATCAGCGGATGCATGTTGCCGTCGCCCGCATGAAAGACGTTGCCAACGTCGAGGCCGAATTGGCGCGACAACGATCCGACCTGCTTGAGAACGCGCGGCAGTTCCGACACTGGAATCGTCCCGTCCAGGCAGATGTAGTCGTTGAGCTTCCCCATTGCCCCGAAGGCCGACTTGCGCCCGAGCCAGATTCGCGCCGCCTCGTCGGCATCCCGGGCTTCGCGCAGCGCGATCGGGTCATGCCCGCGAGCGATGTTGCCGATGACGCCAAGCTGGTTATCGATTTCGGCAGGGCTTCCTTCCACTTCGACAATGAGCAGCGCCTCGCAGTCCGGATAGCCGGCCTGCGAGAAGCCCTCGACCGCTTCGATGACCTTGCGGTCCATGTACTCGATGGCGACAGGCAGCACGCCCGCCCTGATGATGTCGCTGACACAGGCGCCCGCAACCTCAGGACTTGCAAACCCGGCCAGCATCGGCCTTGCGCCTTCCGGCCGGGGCAAGATGCGGAGGGTCGCCTCCGTCACCACGCCGAGCTGCCCTTCGGACCCGCAGACAAGGCCCAGCCAGTCATATCCGCCCGCGTCCAAGTGCGCGCCGCCGATCTCGACCACGCTTCCGTCCATCGTGACCATCGTCAGCCCGAGCAGGTTGTTCGTCGTCACGCCGTATTTCAGGCAATGCGCGCCGCCCGCATTCATCGCGATGTTCCCGGCAATCGCGCAGGCAAGCTGGGAGGAAGGATCGGGCGCATAGAAGAATCCGTCCTCTTCGATGGCGTCGGTGACCGAGAGATTCGTGCGCCCCGCCTCGACCCGGATGCAGCGACTCTCGTAGTCGACCTCAAGGATCCGGGTCATTCGCGAAACGCCGAGCACGACACAGTCACTGGTCGGCAACGCGCCTCCGGCTAGTGATGTGCCGGAACCGCGCGGCACGACCGGAACGCGTTCGTCGCTGCAAATGCGCACTGCCTCCGCTACATCGCATGTCGAACCGGGAAGAACGACACAAAGCGGTGGGCAGGCATAGGCCGTCAGCGCGTCGCATTCATATGCACGGGTTTCGACAGGATCTGACTTGACGTGTTCGGCGGACAGCGCGTTCGTCAGGCGTTCAACGATTCGGGACTTCCTGTTCAGCACGTGAATGGAGGGTGCAGGCATGTCCATAAGGGTCTCTCCGGATCCTCCGTGTTGTACGCGTGATCCCGAACTCACGCAACTTGCGTGAACGGTATCGCGAGACCGACGGCGATCAGCAGAATGCCCGCGATCAGGTTCGCGCGCGCAACCGCCTCGCGCGAGGCGAGAAGGCGCCGGACCTGTCCGATGGATCCGGCCAAGACGAAGTTGCCTGCCAGCGGGACGAGCACCGACAGAAGGCAGACCAAGGCGATGTCCTGCCAGGCCAGGCGACCGACGTCAAAGAAACCCGGCAACACGCCCATGTAGAACAGGATGGCCTTTGGATTGCCGAGAATCACCGCGACACCGGCCACGAAACCGGCCCACATGCCTGGCCGGGTCAACCTGCTGTCGGAGGCGACCGTGCGCTCCCGGCCCCAGATGATCAGGCCGCCCATGGCCAGGAAGGTCAGGCTGGCCACCCAGCGCAGCACAAGGATGAAATCGGCGTAGACGGAAACGACCCAGGAAATTCCAAGAATGGCGAGAAGCGGCCAAACGACATCGCCCACGGCAACTCCGAGGGCCAGCGGCCATGCGGAATGGAATCCTCCGGACATCGCGCGCGCCACCAGCGCCACCCAAACCGGGCCCGGTGTCAGGAAGAGGACGAGAAGCGCTCCAGAATAGAGCACGACGTCCGCAAGAGTGACGGTCATGATCCCACCAGCTCGCACGTCACGACGGTCGAGCCCCCAATCTCGAAGTCGTTGGGGGACCGCGCCCCGTCACGGCGATCCGCAAATTGCTCGTCTCCAGATCCGGGCATCCAGGACTGTGCGCCCGGCTTCAAGGTCGCGGCAAAGAGGACCGCTCGGCGCTCGGAGTCAAGACGTGACGCCATTTTCTCACGTAGGAGCAACAGCGGGCTGCCAGTGCCGTCAGATCTGGCACGTGCGTTGGCCAGCTTCGGCGAGATCGGGAACCCCTCCGAGAATGCGCCGGAGATGGCCCGCACCATGGAAACGATCCTTGGCAGGACCCGACGCGGGCAAACGGACGGGCGGCGCAACGGCGTAGAGGCCGGCGAACAGGCAGCACGGACCTTGTCATTCGTCCAGGAGTGCGGCAATTGCCTCTACGGTGCGCCAGTTGCGCATCGTCAGCGGAACACCGACGAGGCGTTCAAGTCTTGGCGCAAGGGTGGAGCCCGAGAGATGCCTCGGCGTGTGGAGATAGACGGCGGCACAGGTGAGGAGAACACGCTCCTCCGAACCCCTCGCCGCATCGAGGTCGGCTTGGGTGCAAACGGGAGGTTCCGCGAGGAACCCGACGTGGAGCGCCTTCGCGTCGGCCGCCGCGTCCGGAAAGGGGTTGTCTCGGCAGATCGCCGCGAAGGCACTCGCGCCGAGCAGCATCACATTGGGCCGGATTCCTGCACGCGCCTCGATTTCTTCAGAAAGCGCAACTTCCGTGACCCGTCCGCGAAACACCGCGTTGCCGGTCTGAATATAGGTCTTGGGGTCGATGCCGCCCGCCGCCTCGATTGCCGCGCGCAATTCGGCCATGGGCAGCTTTCCGCGGCCACCAACGTTGATACCGCGGAGCAGGAGAACGATTGACGTCACGGGCTTACCTCGCTCCTGCCGTTCCGCGCGGCGACATGAAAAATCCGAACCCGGTCGCCCAGGTCTTCAAGAAGCTCCGGTCCGGTTCCGGTCATCCAGGCTTGCCCGCCCAGCCTCAGGATTTCGGCAAAGAGGGCGGCTCGGCGGTCGGAGTCGAGATGCGCCGCCACTTCATCAAGAAGAATGATTGGCGGGCTGCCCGTGTCCTCGGACAAGGCGCGCGCATTTGCCAGCACGATCGAGATCAGGAGCGCCTTCTGTTCGCCGGTTGAACACTGCGCGGCGGAAACGCCCTTTTCCGCATAGGTTGCCGTCATGTCGGCCCGATGCGGGCCACGCAAGGTGCGGCCGGCAGCGAGATCGGCATGACGGCCCCGGTTCAGGACATCCGCAAGATCCGTGCTCCCTTCCGGCAGTTCGCCGCCTGGATGACCAAGCGACAGTTCGGCGACGGGAAAGGCCGTTCCCGCCCCATCCTGTGCAGCTGCGATCCGGGACACCGCCGCCCGGCGGTTTGCGATGATGCGTGCCCCGGTCTCGGCCATTTGCCTTTCGAGCGCGACATACCAGTGGGGATCCCTGACATTGTCCTTCAGGAGGCGGTTTCGTTCGCGCATTGCCCTTTCGTAGCCAAGGACCGCTTCGCCATGGCCGGGCTCAAGGCTCATTGTCATCCTGTCGAGGAACCGCCGCCGTCCGCCCGCGCCCTCGATCCAGAGGCGATCCATTGGCGGTGTCAGCCAGATGACCCGGACAATGCGGCCGAGAGCAATCTTCGGCTCCGCCTTTCCGTCTATCCGCACCTGCCGGGCCTGGCCCGGTTCGGCAGCTGTTTCGATCTCGTGAACCTGCGTCGGCACCGTGACCTGCGCGACGACCTTCCATCCGATGGATTCGGGCTGCCGGATCATTTCCTCCGCGCTTGCGCGGCGAAGCCCGCGTCCCGGCGAAAGGAGAGAAACCGCTTCAAGGATGTTTGTCTTTCCGGCGCCGTTTGGTCCACAGAACGCAAGCGGGCGCTCGTCAACGGAAAGTTCGGTACGCAGATGCGACCGGAAATGGGAGAGCGTCAGCCGGGTTACCGCAAGCCCGGTCACACGCGCATCGGCATCACGACGTAGATGGCCGTGTCGTCGTCACCCTCGCGTATCAGTGCCGGCTCGCTGCTGGTATTGAACAGGAAAACGGCGTTTTCCCGATCCATCTGGCCGGCGATTTCCTGCAGGTACTTTGCGTTGAAACCGAGAACCAGCGCTGGCGCGTCCTTTCCTGGCTGGAAGGCGACTTCGAGTTCCTCATCAGCCGTCCCGGTTTCCGGCGAATTGACCGACAGTTGCAACTGGTCCTCGGACAGCGACAACTTGACGACCCTTGAAGTCTCGGAACTGACAGTGGCGACCCGGTCCACCGCCCTTGCAAACTCCTTGGCATCAACTTCCAGCCGCTTGTCATTTTCCGTGGGAATGACCCGTGTGTAGTCAGGAAAGGTTCCCTCGACGACCTTTGACGTGAGCGTGATGCCGGGAGCCGCGAAACGGACCTTGGATTCACTGACGCTGACGGCAATTTCCTGGTCGTCCGCTTCAAGGATCATTCGCAGTTCGTTGACGGTCTTGCGCGGCACGATGACGCCGGGCATCCCGTCGGCGCCGCTCGGGAGTTCGGCATCGATCTGGGCCAGCTGATGTCCGTCCGTGGCCACGCAGCGGAGCACCTGGCCGCCGCCGGAATCCGCGACATGCATGTAGACTCCGTTGAGGTAGTACCGCGCCTCCTCGGTCGACATTGCAAACTTGGACTTGTCGAAGAGGCGGCGAAGCGCCGGGGCCGGAACCGAGAAGTTCGTATCGTAGTCCGAAGCGGCCATGGCGGGGAAGTCTTCGCGGGGAAGGGTGGCAAGCGAGAAGTTCGAACGCCCGGCATTGACGGCCATCCGCCCGGAGGAGCCGTCGTCGGAGATCGTGACCAGGGCGCCCTCGGGCAGCTTGCGGACGATCTCGTGGAACGTCGTCGCGATGACCGTGGTGGCCCCGGCCCGTCTGACCGTCGCGTTTGCTTCGTCAACGATCTCGACGTCGAGGTCGGTCGCGCGGAATCTGACCTGCATTTCCTCGGCTTCGATCAGGACATTGGCAAGGATCGGAATGGTGTTCCGACGCTCAACAACCGATTGTGCCTGGGCGATCGCCTTGAGAAGTGAATTGCGTTCGATCGAGAATTCCATGTTTCCTCGCTCCATCCGGTTTTGGGACGGTCAACCTACCGCTTTCTAGGCAGGACGCAAGTGCGTCGGAACCATGGGTCAGGCACCTGCGAAGCCGAGCACAGCCTTGAAAATCAGGATCAGCGACAGCACGAGCAACAGGATCTCGATGATGCGCATGTAGAGCGGTTCCGGCATCCACGCCAGCAACAACCGGCCGAGAAAGGCGCCAAGAACGCCCACGCCGGCAAGCCCTGCCGCCAGCGGCCAATTGAGTCCGGCGAAGAACCCGAGCGCATTGTAACTCGGAATCTTGGCAAAATTGACGATGGCGAACGTGATTGCCATTGTGCCCGCCAAAATCAGCTTGGGCAGACCTTGCGGCAGGAGATAGGCATGGGCCGCAGGAGCGCCTGAATGCGTCAGAAACGACGTGATCCCTGCAACGATGCCCCAAAGGGCGCCTGAAGCAACGCCTGCGTTCCGCGTCGTGGCCGGGTCCAGGACGAACCATTGGCGCCAAACGGTCCAGAGCCCCGCGCATCCCGTGAATGCCAGCAAGAGCGGTTCGGACGCGTAGGGCACGATCAGCGTGGCAATCACGAGCCCCAGAACCATGGCCGGCAAGAGAATCGCGAGGTTCCGACGGGAATGGTGCCGACGGTACAGCCAAATGGCGGCACAGTCTGCCACGATCAGTGCTGGAAGGACAAGCGCGGCCGCGTGCACCGGGTTCATGACGAGTGCCAGGAACGGGACCGCAAGCGCGGCCGCGGCGGGAAATCCGCCCTTTCCGATGCCGATTGCCAGCGCCGCAACGACGAGCCATGGCAGGAGTTCCACCACCTCGTGCGCTCGTCAGGCCTCCAGCGAACGGCGAAGCAGTTCAACGTGGTCAGCGATCTGGCTGTCCTGCTGCTTCAACTCCTCGATCTTGCGAACCCCGTGCATGATCGTGGTGTGGTCGCGCCCGCCGAACCGGCGCCCGATCTCGGGCAGCGAGCGGGACGTGAGCTGTTTCGAGAGATACATCGCGATCTGACGCGGGCGAGCGAACGTGCGGACGCGCTTTGGACCGATCAGGTCCGAAAGGCGGATGTTGAAGTGTTCGCTGACCTTGCGCTGGATCTCCTCGACCGTGATCTTGCGGTCCGACGCGCGCAGCACGTCCGACAGGCAATCCTGCGTCAGTTCCATGGTGATCTCGCGACCGACCAGGGAGGCGAATGCAAAGAGCCTCATCAAGGCGCCCTCAAGAACGCGCACGTTGCTGGAAATGCGGTGCGCCAGGAATTCAAGGACGCCGTCCTGAATCCCCAGGTTCGGGAACTGTTCCGAGAACTGCTCGACCTTTTGCTGGAGAATCCCGAGTCGAAGTTCGTAGTTGGTCGGATGCACGTCCACGACGAGACCCGACTGCAGCCGGCTCACGATCCGGTCGTCAATCCCGTCAATGTCCGTGGGCGCACTGTCGGAACTCACGATGATCTGCCGCTTCTGGTCAACCAGGGCGTTGAAGGTGTGAAAGAACTCTTCCTGCGTCGCATCCTTGCCGGCGATGAACTGGACATCGTCGATCATCAGCACGTCGACCGAACGAAAGAGCTGCTTGAACGCGATCATGTCCTTGTCGCGGAGGGCCTGGACAAACCGGTACATGAACTGCTCCGCCGAAAGGTACACGACATGCAGTCCGGAGGATCGCTTGCGCAGTTCCCAGGCAATCGCATGCATCAGGTGCGTCTTGCCCAGTCCGACGCCGCCATAGAGAAAGAGGGGGTTGAACGTCACGGCACCGCCCTTCGCCACCCTGCGGGCCGCCGCATGCGCCAGTTCGTTCGGCTTGCCGACGACAAAGCTCTCGAACGTGAACCTCGCATCAAGCGGCGCGCCGGGCACCTCGCCGCCGACCTGCCCGGCCACGGCACTTGCCGGCCTGTCCTGTGACCTGGTCGCGCGTTTCCGATTCGGCGTTGCGGACTCGCGGACCGCAAACTCGACCCGTGTCACCTTGTTCCCGGACCTGGTCAATTCCCGCAGGATGTGGTCGCCGAAATTCCGCAGTACCCAGTTGCCCATGAACGTGGTCGGCACATGGAACTTGGCGACACCGCCTTCGATCCGCGCAAATTCAAGCGGTTCAATCCAGTTCGTGTAATTGCTCTTGCCAACGGCTGATATCAGGTTCTGACGTGTCTCTTCCCAGGATTTCTTGTTCATGACTTGCCCGCAACGTCCCTTGGTTCACGACTGGCGCCATGCCAGCCCCCGCGCCTTCCAGCCAAACTGGCGGCCCCGGTGTCCCGACGCGTCCATGTCACCCTCGAAGCCCTCGGAAACGTTCAGGCAGCAGACCGATCGGCCCCGTCGGGCATAATGATCGGCAACCACCATGGCGGCCTTCAATGACCGCACCCCTGAACGGCAGAGAAAGAGGAGTGGCCCGATCGCATCGGAGCCGACCGCTTCCTCGACCTCGTCGGCAAATGCCGGGTTCACGGACATGTCGGGATAGGACGACCACTCGATCAGGATCGGTGTCTTTCCCAGTTTCCCCGTGTCAGGCACGCCAACAAAATTCCACTCTGCACGGGTCCTGACATCCACGAGACGGGCTGACTCCTCCTTCTCAAGAATTCGCCACGCTTCGTCAGGATCGACTTCCCCGACGCAGCTGCCCTTTCCCATCAAACCTGTCCCCCCAAGGACGACGTGAATCGCACCTCACAAGCTAGACGGCAGAACGGGTGGCAATCAACCAACCTTTGCACTTGACTTTTGCAAACCCCGACACAAATCCTGATTCTTTTTTTCCGAGGCGGCGATCACCGCTTGATCGGGCAACCGGGATGCAGGTCGGTACGCCGCGATTCGCCGAATTTCCCGGTCACGCGAATCCATCTCGTGCACCGAATCGCCGGCAGGGTGCCATGGGCGGCCGCGGCGCCGTCCTGGTTCGATCCGCACCTGCACCGCGCGACGCGTCCTTGGGCTGGCAAGTCGATTTTGCACTGTCCAAGGCATGGCCGCTCCGGTAAACCCTGCGCAAATCTCAAGGAGGAGCCCGTTGATGAAGGTGCTGGTGCCTGTCAAGCGCGTGATCGACTACAACGTGAAGGTCCGGGTGAAGGCGGACGGAAGCGGCGTCGATCTTGCGAACGTCAAGATGTCGATGAACCCGTTCGACGAGATTGCCGTCGAGGAGGCGATCCGACTCAAGGAGGCCGGCAAGGCCGAGGAAGTGATCGCGGTTTCCGTTGGCGTGCAGCAGTCGCGGGAAACGCTCCGAACCGCTCTGGCCATGGGAGCGGACCGGGCGATCCTGATCATCGCGGCCGAAGACGTGCACACGGACATCGAGCCACTCGCCGTCGCAAGGCTCCTCGCGGGCGTGATCGAAGAGGAGCAGCCAGGCCTCGTCATCTGCGGCAAGCAGGCCATCGACAACGACATGAATGCAACCGGGCAGATGCTGGCGGCCCTGACCGGTTGGCCGCAAGCCACATTTGCATCCGAACTGGACATCGGTGACGACAGCGCGACGGTCACGCGCGAGGTCGACGGCGGCTTGCAGATCATCAGGATCGACTTGCCTGCCATCGTGACGGTGGACCTGCGCATGAACGAACCACGCTACGCCTCGCTGCCGAACATCATGAAGGCGAAGAGGAAGCCCATGGACGAGAGAACGCCCGCCGACTACGGCGTCGATGTCAGGCCAAGGCTCGAGATCGTCTCGACCACGGAGCCCGAAGCTCGAAAGGCCGGCGAGATCCTCGGCTCGGTTGATGAACTCGTCGCGAAACTCAAGGAAGCGGGAGCAATCTGATGGCAGTCCTCCTCCTGGCGGAAGTCACCGATGGTGAACTCAACCTCGACGCAACGGCGAAGGCCGTCACCGCAGCAAGTGCAATGGGCGACGTCACCGCTCTCTGCGCGGGCGCGGCCGCATCGTCCGCGGGCGAGGCAGTCGCGAAGGTTGACGGCGTCTCCAAGGTGCTGGTCGCCGAGGATCCGGGACTCGGGCACAGGCTGGCCGAGCCGACAGCGGATCTGATCGTCTCGCTGGCGGGCGACTACAGCCACATAGTGGCTCCGGCCACGACCGATGCAAAGAACGTTCTTCCGCGCGTGGCGGCGCTCCTTGACGTCATGGTGATCCCGGACATTTCCGGCGTCGTCGACGCCAACACGTTCGAGCGGCCGATCTATGCAGGCAACGCGATCCAGACCGTCCGGTCGTCCGACGCAACCATGGTGGTCTCGATTCGGACGTCCACCTTTGACGCGGCGGGAGAAGGCGGTCCGGCTCCGATCGAATCCATTGACGCGGCCCGGAACCCCGGGATCTCCGAATGGGTCGAGGACAGGGGCGCCGCAAGCGACCGGCCCGAACTGACCAGTGCGGGCGTGGTCGTCTCGGGCGGTCGGGGCGTTGGCTCGGAAGAGGACTTCGCGCTGATCGAGACGCTGGCCGACAAGCTGGGAGCAGCCGTCGGTGCATCGCGAGCGGCAGTCGATTCAGGATATGCCCCGAACGACTGGCAGGTTGGGCAGACCGGCAAGGTGGTTGCCCCCGACCTCTACGTTGCCATCGGGATTTCGGGCGCGATCCAGCACCTGGCAGGCATGAAGGATTCGAAGATCATCGTCGCCATCAACAAGGACGAGGAAGCGCCGATCTTCCAGGTTGCGGATTACGGCCTGGTTGCAGACCTGTTCACCGCCGTGCCCGAGCTCGTCGAAAAGCTTTGAACGACCGCGCTTTGCAGGGGCCCGGGTTCACGCGATTCGGAGTCCTTCCGCATGCGGTCGCACGGCCGCCGCCGGGCCCGATACCGCGATCGGAAATTGCAGGTTGCCCGAGAGCGGGACAGTGCTTCATGCGCCTCACGGGCTTGCGCTGGGCTCGTCGGTGCGCCTATGGTCTCGCGGACGCGGACAAGCTCTTGAGGTGCCAGTCAGCGACCCCTCCCTGAAGGGAGGGGCTTGAGGAACGAAGGTTCCGAAGGCCCGTGCTGACCAGCACAAGAAAGGAGAAGGTCATCCAATCTACCCTGAACCATACGTTGAAGACCAACCTTGGAACGCTTCCCCAGCTCCAGGCTCTTGAAGGTTCGTTTGCAGACACGCCGGGTCGGGCACGAAACGGGGCGGATCGTGATGCGGGTGGTCAGGTTGTGCGAGGGGAGACCGGCTTTGGCCGGCGTCACCGGGGAAGCGCGAGCGTCCCCGCGAGCGGCGTAAGCCGCACCACAGCGAAAGCTGCACTTCGTTCTTTGTCCGTCGGCGGGGCAACCCGCTTTGGGGGCAGGCGGCTGCGGCTGCCTGTCCCGTCCTTACGCAACAACAGGAGGCCCGCATTCCTCCCCGCCCCGAAGGACGGGGTTTCCTGCGGGATGACTTGATGAACATCAGCAGCGTAGGCGTGGTCGGCGCGGGACAGATGGGCAACGGAATTGCCCACGTCTTTGCACTGGCCAAGTTCGATGTCGTCCTGAACGACATCGATCGCGGCGCGATCGAACGTGCGCTCAAGCTTGTCGAGACCAACCTTGCGCGCCAGGTCAACAGCGGCCGGATCACGCGCAAGGATGCCGAATCCGCACTCAAGCGAATCTCGACGACCATGACTCTTTCGGATCTTGGCGCAACCGACCTGATCATCGAGGCCGCCACGGAACGCGAGTCAGTGAAGGTCGCCATCTTCGAGGATCTCGTTCCGCATCTCGGACCGGACACGATCCTGACGTCGAACACCTCGTCGATCTCGATCACGCGGCTGGCCAGCCGAACCGATCGCCCCGAGAGGTTCATGGGATTCCACTTCATGAATCCCGTACCGGTCATGCAGCTCGTGGAGCTCATCCGCGGCATCGCCACTGACGACCAGACATATCAGACATTGAAGGAAGTGGTCGGGCGGCTGGGGAAGACCTCCGCCACCGCCGAGGATTTCCCTGCATTCATCGTGAACCGGATCCTGATGCCGATGATCAACGAAGCGGTCTACACGCTCTACGAGGGTGTTGGATCCGTCTCCTCGATCGATTCGGCAATGAAGTTGGGAACCAACCACCCGATGGGGCCGTTGCAGCTGGCGGACTTCATCGGCCTTGACACCTGCCTCGCGATCATGAACGTGCTTCATGACGGGCTGGCGGACACCAAGTACAGGCCTTGCCCGCTCCTGACAAAGTATGTCGAGGCCGGATGGCTTGGCAGGAAGACCGAGCGCGGATTCTACGACTACAGGGAGGACCCGCCGGCACCCACGCGGTAGCGCGGTGGCAAGACGCCTACAATTCCTCGCCAAAGCCGTCGGACACCAGGGCCGTGATCGCCTCGGCCAGCGCCGTCGCTTCCGGCCCCTTTGTCGCAACCGTTATCGAGGTGCCCCGGGACGCTGCGAGCATCAGGAGGCCCATGATGCTGTCGCCGGTCACGCTCAGGCCGTCCTTCGACACCGTTGCCTCGGCATCGAATCCCTCGACGAGCTCGGCCAGCCTTGCGGAGGCGCGGGCATGCAGGCCCTTTTCGTTCACGATCGTCAGAGTGCGCGTCACGGGATCTTCCATGGCATGTCAGGCAGCACCGCCGCCCTCGAAGCTGTCGATGTACTTGCGCCCCGCGGACAGGGCTGCCGTGACCGCGTGATCCAAGGGCTCGTGCCTGAGCTTGGCGAGCTTGATCAGCATGGGAAGGTTGGCTCCGTAGAGAATCTTCCTGTTGGATGAATTGCAGGCCCTGAGCGAGAGATTTGACGGAGAGCCACCGAACATGTCCGTCACGACGATCACGCCATCACCGGAATCCACGTCATCGGCTGCCGCGCAAATCTCGTTCTGCTTGGCCTCCCGGTCATGTTCCGGCTCGATCGGTATTGCGCACATGCAGGCCTGCTTGCCAACGACATGTTCGACTGCGGCGAGGTACTCCCGTGCCAGGCCACCATGCGCCACTATCACTATGCCAATCACCCTGTCTTCTCCGCGGATGACCACAGACCCTGACCAAGTCGCTCCAGTTCCCGGTGGCGCGTTGACACCTGCCACCCTTTCCGTGCAAGGGCGCTCGCGAGCCTTTCCGCAACGGCAACCGACCTGTGCCGTCCGCCGGTGCAGCCGAGCCCGATCGACAAGTATGTCTTGCCTTCCTCCTTGAATGCAGGAATCAGGTCAAGGAGCATTGTCTCAATCGCCCGGAAGAACCTTGGAAAGCGCGGGTCGCCCTTTACATAAGCCGCCACGCGCTCGTCAAGCCCGTCGAGGTCGCGCAGGTCTTCCTGCCAGTGCGGGTTTGCGAGAAACCTGGTGTCGAATATGATGTCCACGCCTCGCGGCAAGCCGCGCTTGTAGGAGAAGCTCTCGACAGAAAGAACCAGCATGCCCGAGCCGTCACGTCCGAAGCGCCGTTCGATCTCGGCCTTCAGGTCGTGCGGCGTCATGTCGGACGTGTCGATCAGGTGATCCGCGCGCTCCCGTATCGGAACCAGGAGCTCCATCTCGCGATCAATGCCGATTTCGGGAGTCTCCGAAGGAGCAAGCGGATGCCGCCTTCGCGTCTCGGAGTACCGGCGCACAAGGGTTTCAGGGCGGCAGTCGAGGAACAGCAGTTCGGCCTCTATGTCGGCTTCCGACGCGATGCGGTCCAGGACGCCGACCATCGTGTGCACCGAAAAGTCCCGGTTTCGCACATCGATTCCCAAGGCAAGCGGCGGCATGGACGATGGCCCGTCAAACACCCGCGGCAGAAGGGACAGCGGCAAGTTGTCGATGATTTCGTAGCCCAGATCCTCCAGCGCATGCGTCGCTGTCGTCCGCCCGGCCCCGGAAGCTCCTGTCACCAGAACGGCTCGCGTTCGCGCGCTGGATCCCGGTCTGGCCGTCACTCCAATCCTCCCTTGAGAAGGATGTACAACATAGAGGCGAATGCCGGGGCCTCAACCCTTCGAATGAGGCGAACGCGTGCGCCGGAGATGTCGACTTCCAGCGGTTTGGGCAGGCGTCCCGTTTCGACATGATCCATGTCGACGACGATGCGCAGCCAGGCAGGGGTTGCATCGCAATTCAATATGCCGACGCCCCGCGCCTCAATCTTGCCCGCGAGCGCCGCAGGAGCCGACATCAGCAGCCCCTCGTGCTTTCGGACCAGCACGACCTGGTCATCGGCAACAAGGGAGGCCCCGAGCGCCATCAGCTCAAGTGCAAGGCTGGACTTTCCGGCACCGGCCCGTCCCGTGATCAGGAGTCCGGCCGAACCCAGCGCAACGGCGGTGCCGTGCATGAGAGTGGACCCGTCTCCCATGCGCACGAGACCCCGCCTCAGAAAGGAAGCCGTCGCGAACGCAAGGTCCGGACGCAATGTGGCGCGCCATGACACGATGCCGGGCCAGCAGAGAAATCCGGCGGCGAATTCCAATGATCGCTTCTGCTCGGCTCTGTCCAGAGCATGAGTCGTTCCCTTGGCTTTCCAGGACTCAAGGCGCCGGCGGGGCGCGAGATGCCGCGCCGCATGCCTGACATAATCGTGCCAGTCTCCATGCAGTTCAACAGCAATGTGTTTCTGAAAGGCGCGGCCGGATGGCGGGCCCGCATCCCGGCATTGGCAGGCGCCACTTGCGACGGAGTCCGCAATGGCACCACGGCTTCGCCAAGTTGTTGGCGCTAACCCTGAAAAATCAATCGGTTGGTACCGCTAACTGCGCCAATCCGTCCTGTTCACACATCCGGAATCGTGCCAATGAATCGGACATGAAGCGCGTCGGTCGCCCATTTGGTCGCGCATGCAGCCGGAGGACCTGAGTGGAATGAACCAAGGTCGCGTCAATTCGCGCATGACGCTGGAAGCGCACGGAATCAAGGATCTGGGATCCGTCCACTACAACCTGATGGAGCCGGACCTGATCCGGCACGCGCTTTGCCGTGAAGAAGGTACGCTTGGCCAGGGCGGGACGCTGCTGGTCAAGACGGGCAAGTACACCGGCCGGTCTCCGCAGGACAAGCATATCGTGAGAACGCCGTCGGTCGAGCAGAGCATCTGGTGGGAAAACACCCGTGCAATGTCGCCGGAGGGCTTCGCGCGCCTGCATGCCGACGTGCTGGCACACATGAAGGGTCGCGACTATTTCGTGCAGGACCTGTATGCAGGCGCCGAAGGCGCGCATCGACTCGATGTCAGAATCGTGACCGAGCTTGCCTGGCACTCCCTCTTCATCCGGCACCTGCTTCGGCGCCCCTACAGGGACGAGCTCGAGAGCTTCTCGCCGGAATTCACGGTCATCAACTGCCCGTCGTTCCAGGCCGACCCAAAGCGGCATGACTGCCGAACCGAAACCGTCATCGCAATGGATCTCGAGCAGAGGATCGTTCTCATCGGCGGGACCGAATACGCTGGCGAGAACAAGAAGTCCGTGTTCTCCATTCTCAACTACATCCTGCCCGAAAGGGGCGTGATGCCGATGCACTGTGCGGCAAACCATGCCTTGGGAAACCAGATCGATTCGGCGGTGTTCTTCGGGCTTTCGGGCACGGGCAAGACCACTCTCTCCGCCGATCCTGGCCGCATCCTGATAGGTGACGACGAGCATGGCTGGTCGGATCAGGGCATCTTCAATTTCGAAGGCGGCTGCTACGCCAAGACCTTCGACCTCAATCGTGAGGCCGAACCTGAAATCTATGACACTTGCTTCAAGTTCGGCACCGTCATCGAGAACATGGTCTTCGACCCGGAGACCAAGGAGCTCGATTTCGGCGACGACAGCCTGACCGCCAACATGCGCTGCGCCTATCCGATGAACTACATCTCCAACGCGTCGGAGTCCGCGCTTGGCGGCCACCCAAAGAACGTGGTCATGCTGACCTGCGACGCCTTCGGGATCCTTCCGCCGATCGCGCGCCTCACTCCTGCACAGGCGATGTATCACTTCCTGTCGGGCTTCACGTCCAAGGTCGCCGGCACGGAACGCGGGGTTACGGAACCCGAGCCGACGTTTTCCACATGCTTCGGCGCACCGTTCATGCCAAGGCGGCCTGAAACCTACGGCGCATTGCTGCGAGAGAAGATCGCCCGCCACGGGACAACCTGCTGGCTGGTCAACACAGGCTGGACAGGCGGCGCATTCGGAACCGGCTCGCGCATGCCGATCAAGGCGACCCGGGCGCTCCTTTCGGCCGTGCTTGACGGCTCGCTTGAACATTCGCAGTTCCGCAAGGACGTGAACTTCGGCTTCGAGGTGCCCGTCAGCGTGACGGCAAGTGCCGTGCCGGACATCCTGCTGGACCCACGCCGGACCTGGGACGACGGCGCTGCCTACGATGCGCAGGCGAAGAAGCTGATCGAGATGTTCGCAAGGAACTTCGAGCAGTACGAGGCCCATATCGACAGCGCGGTGAAGGCGGTCGCGATCAGCTGACCCCGGCTCGAGCTGGCGTTGGCATGCGACGGTACCTGCCGTCCCGGCGTGAGCGCCTGCCTTGGCACGCACCGTGGCATGGCGCGGCCAAGACAAGGTCCAAGATCCTTGGAAGTTCAAATTGTGGTTTCAGGCGGGCAGACATGCACCATTGCCTTGAGCGCGGTCAATGCGCGGCATGTCGCGAAAAGACCTGCAATTCCTCCGGCAAGCTATCGGCCCAGGAAGCCCCGGGCGCCGCCGATTGCCAGCTCCCGCTTCATGTTTCGGCCTTTGGGGGATGGGACAGGTCTTCGTTCGGGTCTCCCCGGATCGTGATGCCGCCGTCGACCACCAAAGAGGCGCCGGTGATGAACCCTGAATCCGCGTCAGCGAGAAACGCAGCCACGCGTGCGATTTCATCCGGTCTGCCCCAACGGCCCACGGGCGTTCTTTCGGCAAAGCCGCCCTTGTCCAGAATTCCGGCATCCGCGCGATCCAGAAGCGTCTGGGTCGCGATGTAGCCGGGCAGGATCGCGTTGACCGTGATACCGTCGCGCGCGGTCTCCAGCGCCAACGCCTCCGTGATCCCGAGGATCGCCTTCTTTGCTGTCACATATGCCAGCCTGTAGGGCACCGCGAGCTTGGCATTGCCGGACGAAATGTTGATGATCCGCCCGAACTTCGCCTCGCGCATTGCCGATGTCACCAGCCGCGCCCAGTTGACCGCGCCACGCACGTGGACGGCAAGCAACTGGTCAAAATGCTCGGGCGGCAGCGCCTCGATCCGCCCGAGCCGCTGCGACATGATCCCGGCATTGTTCACCAGCACGGAGATTGGCCCGAATTCCGAGACAATCCTGTCGTGAGCGGCACGACAGCTTTCGAACTCGGCGACATCTGCAGTCGCCGCCAACGTCTCTCCACCCGTCACTTCGGCAATCGACGCGGCAGCGGCGCAGGCCGTCTCCTCGTCCAGGTCAACAATGGCGATCCGGCAACCGTCGGCGGCAAAACGCTTCGCAATGGCGTATCCAATGCCCGCAGCAGCCCCGGTTGCCACCACCACCTTTCCTGAAGAGTCTGACACGCGCCTTGATCCCAATTCTGACCCGACGTGATGTCCGAGGGGCTCACTGCAGGTAGCATCGTGACTGACGGCGATGCAAATGCGTAGGCGAACGGGTGCACGACAAACTTGTGCAGGCCTGGCGATTTCAGCCTGCCCTTCGTTCCCGGAAGTGTTCGAACCCGTTTCTGTGAACGGGGCGCCGCATCGCTCTTTCCTTCGATGCCGCCATGGCATCCGTCCGAAGCCGCGGCACGGCAACGGGATCCGACGATGGGGAAGGGAACGATTCGAAACGGACGCCGGAATCGTCCCCCGGACGCGGATCGTCCGCCACGGCGGCACGGAATGCGAGACGCCGGCCGGCACGGACGGCAGGGACCTCACCGCAACGGACTCACGACGAGCGGAAAGACGACAGGAGCCGCACAATGGGAAAGGGAACGAATCTGGCAAAGACGCGGCGAACCGCCACAAGATCCCGCCCCTCTTTGTCTCCGTCGACGATTGAACGGTAGGTCGCCTAGACCCACGGATCTTGGTGGTTCCGAGTTGGCGGTTCGGGATTGCTTCCTGCGTCGGTGCTGGCATGCAATCCGCTCACCCGACCGGGCCAGGAACGTGTTTCCGCCAAGAGCGTTCCACAGGCATGTACCGACGTCGTCCCAGCGGTCCCTGGTGTAGCCGACGACATCCAGAAGCGATCCGAGCCGGTTCGACGTCCGACGGGTTCCTGTGGCGCGGCAGCACTTCAGGCCACGCACTGTTCTGCCGTGGGCACGATCCGTCACTTGAGCGCTTCCGTTGGCCATGTCATGCTGGATCGATCGCTCTTGAACCTTTCCCGAATTTTCGTTTGTCCCAGGAGCGAACCTCCTTTCTTCGATTCCGGGTGACCGATGTCGCAACCAGGCAAGACATTTCCTGCCGACGTGTGCCAATTGCCTGAGGAACTCCAGGCAGTTGTTGCCATGGCGTGTTGGCGATCTGGATGTTTCGGCAAACCGCGGCAGGGATTCCAGTGATGCAACGGCGACCAGACAGTACCGCGCTCGCGATCTCCATGAGCATTGTCGCACTCGTTCTCTTTGACCTGATGGGCTTGCTCATCAAGTACCTGTCGACGGACTACAGTGCCGTGGAACTGTCGGCCTATCGCAACGTCTTCGGTCTCGTGCCAAGCGTGATCGCGCTGTGGATGAGCACCACATGGCGTCAGAACGGTCGGAAACTTGCACTGCGGCAGTGGCGGCTGGCCGTGTGGCGCGGTGTTGCCGTCACGTTTGCGCAATTGCTGTTCTACCTTTCTTTGGGCCTCATGGCCTTTGCCACGGCCACGACGATTTCCTACTCCACGGCCCTGTTCACCACCGCCCTGGCCGTTCCGATTCTCGGTGAGCGAGTGGGTCTGGTTCGCTGGTCGGCGGTCGTGATCGGCTTTGTCGGAGTGGTCATGATCACCCGGCCCGGGGCTGACGCATTCGAGTGGACCGCCTTGCTGCCCGTCGGCGCGGCCGCGTTGTACGCTTTCACCGGCGTGACCGCCCGTCTGTTTGACGCAGACGCGCAAACTCCGCTCGTCAACCTCTACTCATCTGCGACCGCAGCGGTGGGAGCCATTGCATTGGCCCTGGTTTTCGGCGGCTTCACCCAAATCGCGAGCTTGCGAGAATTGGGGTTGATTGCGCTCATGGGCGCTTTCGGCGGCTCGGCGGTTCTTTGTCTCGTTGTCTCCTTCCGCATGACGGAGCCCAGCAACCTGGCGCCGTTCACCTATTTTGGCATCCCCATTGCCTTCGCCCTCGGCTGGCTTTTCTTTTCCGAAGCACCCTTTGACGACCTGCTGCCGGGGGCATTGCTGCTCGTCGGCGGCGGCCTTCTCATCGTCTTCAGGGAGCGGCGCATGGGCCGCGCATCCGCACGCCGTGCCAGTCAGCCCGCAGGCACCGCGTTCTCACGCGCGGAAGTCACGCGACCGCCGGGCAGGGGCCCCAGGACGTGACCCCGTCCGGCCCAGGAGGCCTTGACGGTCTCGGCGCGCCTTGGAAAGGCCGGTCGCCGGCGATCGGCCTCAGGGCCGAACGGAACGGGAGGCCGTCATGAGGACCGGGATTCCCTGATGCACCGGCAGACCGTCGCGGGATGGACGTCGAACGTCCTCGCGGTGGAGGAGATCGACCGGCCGGCCCTGACGAGTTCGCGGACAGGCTCCTTCCGGTCGTCCCGATGCTTCGCGGGCCGCCCGAACGCGACCCCGCGAGCCACGGCCGCCTTCCGCCCTTCCTCCGTCCGCGCCAGGACCAAGGAGCGCTCGAATTCGGCGATGCCGCCGAAGACGGTCAGGATCGTCTTTCCGGCCGGGCCGGTCGTGTC
This sequence comes from Boseongicola sp. SB0665_bin_10, assembly GCA_009838075.1. Classification (GTDB taxonomy): domain Bacteria; phylum Pseudomonadota; class Alphaproteobacteria; order Rhodobacterales; family Rhodobacteraceae; genus JAJEFO01. The sequence continues at coordinate 47,065 of VXSG01000087.1, forward strand.
GGCCAGGGGCTCGTCAAGCGGCTGCATGCCTGCGTTTCTCGATCAGGGATTCGGATATGCGGAGCAGCCCGGCCGCTGACCGCGCCAGGCGGTTCGGCTTGGTGACCACGACCACGTCATCGTTGCGGAGCTGGCCTAGCATGGCTTCGAGCCCGGGGCGCTGGCCCTTGGCACCGGAGCTCATCCCTTCGAAGAACACCTCGCAGCCAGCGGCGGCCAGCCGGGACAGTTGGACTGCCAACGCCTGTTCCCCCAACGAGACGCGCGCATGGCCGTGGTCGCGTGCATGGACGCGCTGCCCGATACGACACCCGAAGCCTCGACCCAATGCTGCAGATCACACTCATTGATTTCCTGAGCCAAAGAACGTGATACAGACTTGTAACTTCATAGGCCTTGACCTAAGAAAGCTACAAGGCGGTATCATCACTCTTCAATGCTCGGCCGAGATACCGAAGTGTAACAGGAGCAACCTTGCAATGGACATCAAGTTGGCAGGGCAACGCCTCGCGCGGGATTTCGGGGCCAGCCTTCGGCATCGCAGAAAGATGCTGGGGTACACGCAGGAGGACCTGGCGTCGATGATCGGCACCAACAGGCGTTTCATCAGCGAACTCGAACGGGGCAAGGGAACCAGCTATCTCGGGCCCGCGCTTGCCGCGGCCGAAGCCCTGGGCATCAACATTTCGACGCTCTTCGAAGACCGCCGAGGCGCGCGTCCGGCGCTGCCCGAGGCGTAACCGGACATGGACATCTTTTTCGAGCGACATCCGGTCGGGTCGATCCAGACCGCGGCCGAACCGGCGCCGGTCTTCCGGTATGCACCGGTATGGCTGGCCCTGCCCGGCGCCTTTCCCGTGTCGACAACGATGCCTCTCTCGGATCGGGCATTTGACTGGCACGTTCTCGCGCCATGGCTGGTCAACCTGCTGCCGGAGGACAGGGACGAACTGCGGATGATGGCGCGCATTCTCGATGTGCCGCACACCGACGTGCTCGCACTTCTGGCAAGGGTCGGTCGCGACACCTCCGGCGCCCTGTCGTTTTCCGAGCGCGGCACGACCGGACGGAAAGTGCTGCCGGTTGCGACCGAGACCGAGCTTGAACGGATCCTGAACGAGCTGCCGGCAAGACCCTTTCTGGTCGGCGAAGAGGGCGTGTCGATGTCGCTCGCAGGGGTCCAGTCGAAGCTGTCGGTGCGTCTGTTGGATGACGGGCAGATCGGCATTCCCGTAGACGGGACGCCGTCGAGCCACGTCCTGAAGCCGGACAGCCCGGACCGCCTTTCGGGCAGCGTGCAGAACGAGGCCTTCTGCCTGACACTTGCGCACCGGGTCGGCCTGCCTGCGGCAGCGGTGACCACGGGCCGTGCGGGGCGGCGCCGCTTTCTCATGGTGGAACGATACGATCGGGTGCTGGAAGGCAACCTGTTGCGCCGGCGGCATCAGGAGGATTTCTGCCAGGCGCTCGGGCTGCCGCCGGCCGGCAAGTACCAGCATTCACGGTATCGCGGTCAAAAGGGCAGCTGTTCGAAGATGATGGATCGGCTGCGGCAAGTGGGCGGCGGCACGGATGTCATGCAGCTGTGGGACATGCTGGTCTTCAATGTCCTGTGCTGCAACACGGACGCACATATGAAGAACCATGCACTCATGCTATCTGCACATGGCGCGCGGCTGGCACCTCTCTACGACGTGATGTGCGCCGCCGCATGGCCAAACATCACGCGCAACCTTGCGCTCGACATCGGCGGCAGGCGCGACGGCGCCTACATTGAGGGACGCCACTGGGCGCGCGAGGCCGAGGCCTGCGGACTTGCGCCGCGCCGCGCAGTCGCCCGTGTGGATCAGCTGGCCAGCCGCGTGAGAGCGGAGCTGGCGACGACGGCCGACGACATCGCCGCCATGCCGGCGGGTCCGCATGGCGTGATCAGCGAGGTGACAGAAGCCATCGACGCGCGGTGTCGAGCCATCCAGGGAACGCTGGCCAAATGACCATGACTGCTGTCCTGTGCTCTCGCAAAGCCCTGACGACCCGGCACTCGAGCGTTTCCCGCACACGCGAGGATGATCCGCGCCATGGCAATCAGCAGCCGCATGGGATTGAAAGCCGACGGCTTGCCAGACCCGCCCGCCCCCCGGACTTGGGCATGTGCCCGATCCTCAGGTGGCCTTGGACATGCTCCGTTCCAGGACCAACATCGATGTGCCGAACGATTGAATGCTGGCTTGAATGGCTGTGTCATTGCCTGAACCCGACAAGCGCTCTGGAAGGGATGTGAGTGCGGATCACGAACAAATGGACTGCACTTTCTCTCTCGGCAGGCGCTGTGGTCTTGTCGCTCACGACCTGGTTTTCGGCCACCGCGATTCTGCCGGAGCTGCGCGACTCGCTCGGCATGTCGCCAGCTGCGGCAACATGGCTGACAAACGCGGTTCAGGCCGGCTTTGTGGTTGGAGCGCTGGCCTCCTCACTATTGTCCCTTTCCGACATCATGCCGATTACGCGCCTCATGGCCTGGGCCAGCGCAGCTGCGGCCGTCTTCAACGCGGTTGCCCTGCTGGAACCCGGAGCAGCGTCGGTCATCGCCGCGCGATTTGCCACCGGCGTGGCGTTGGCGCTTGTCTACCCACCATCGGTGAAGCTCGCTTCAACATGGTTCAGGCAGGCTAGGGGCCTTGCCCTAGGGGTCATGGTAGGGGCACTTGCGCTGGGATCGGCCCTGCCCTACCTGATGCGCGGCGTTGGCGCAGGACCCGATTGGCAACTGGTTCTTGTCGGAAGCTCCGCTGCCTGTGCGATCGCCGCCTTGCTGTTCGGGTTCGTGCTCAACGAGGGTCCGCATCCGTATTCGTACACAAAGGTGGACCCGCGCCAAGTCGGTGCAATCCTTCGGAACCGACCGGTAATGCTGGCCAACATCGGGTATTTCGGCCACTGCTGGGACCTGTATGCCATGTGGGGCTGGATAATGGCCTATGCAGCCGCCGCGCAGCTGGCGGGTCTGTCCGTCGGCAATCCAGCGATTCTCGCATTTGTGACAATTGCAATGGGAGCGCCGGCCTGTGTTGCCGCCGGGAAAATGGCCGACCGCCTTGGCAGGTGCAACATTGCGGCATCCAGCGCGGCCACGTCAGGGGTTGCCGCGCTGCTGATCGGAGTGACCTTTGGTGGTCCAGCTTGGGCGTTTCTGGCGGTCGCGACCATCTGGGGCGCAGTCATCATCGCCGACAGCGCCCAGTACACCGCCGCGGTGACCGAACTGGCGGACCAGACCCTCGTTGGCTCCACGGTGGCGTTTCAGATGGGCGTGGGATTTGGGATCACGATGATCACCGTCTGGCTGCTGCCGGTGCTGGCCGAAATGCTGGGCAGTTGGCGCTGGACCTTCCTGATCCTTCTTCCCGGCCCGGTTGTTGGAGCCTGGGCCATGCTCACCCTGAAGAAATTGCCCGAGGCTGAATTGCTTGCTGGCGGAAGGCGCTAGCCCGGCCTGCCTGCCAAGGAAATTCAGATCCTGACTTCGACAGTTTTGTCTTAGCGCATCAACTGCAAATGATTCACATGCTGGATCGGGCTCTACATTTGGCGCCGGCGGGCGGCTGGCGTCTCAGGCCCTGGCGGATGCCGCCTCCGTGCCGCCCGCGGTCAGCTCGTACGGTCTGTCCGAGACATCCAGCCCGGGCGTGGCGTAGATGTCTTCCGCCTCGGCGCTCGGCCGCGACGGAATGACGTATCGCCTCCCGTTCTCCGGATCGTGCAGCACCGCGCACTGCCGGTCGTCGAGCGCCTCGCGAATGACCCGTGGCGAGATGGCGGACGATGTACTGGCGAACATTCCTGCCCTCGCGGAAAGACTCGACGCACTGGACCGACTTCCTTCGCGAGTTCCGGGATGTCTTGACGCGAACGAACATGGCGAGGCGATGGGGGCGGCAATGGCCCTGTCAACGAAATGCGGCCTCTAGGCACAACAACGGCGCCTTCAGGTGGCGACGAAAAAAACATTTTCATTCAACATCTTGAAAAGCACCCAGTCCAACAGCAGGACGAAGACCGTCGAATTCAGGATCGACGCGAGCCGGCAGCGCATGATTTTCGGTGACAACCCGAATTCGGCTTGTCACATGGGACGAAGCGTTTGGGTATTCAGGCTAGTGGGCGTCATGATCTGGCAAAGTGCGCCGGACAGGCTTCAGTTCGTGATGAGCCGATCCGATGTCTACAGCCGGAACAGGGATGTCTTTCAGCATCGCAAACCGATCGGGCACTGCAAGCTCCGCTTCGCGTCAACGATCCGCGGCGGCGCCGCCCGGCTGGACATCTTCCGGGCAGAGGCCCTGTTTGAGCTCGAATTTGCGGATGCGCCGCTTCGGCTCAAGGTCATCTGCCATGCTCTGGACGATACGCTCATCGTCGAAGCGGACCGGGACCTGCAACAGGCGGAATGAAGTTTTTTTCCCGTTCGCAACCCGCAGTCCTCACGCACCAGGGACTCGCGCCCGGCCGATAAGGGCCCCTTTGAACCTGCGGAGATTGATGAATTCCGCTCCACCAATGGGGTTCAAGTTGTCATGACGCGTTATCGCGAGCGCGGGTTTTCCGCCGGTGAGCTTGGTGTCGCCGCAAGGCGCAGCCACCGGGGGCGGCGGATGCTCTGCGCCATCAGCTACGCTCGCGCGATGACCGGCTTGGCGCGGTCCGAGCTTGAAGATCGCGTCGATTGGACCATGACGGCCGCGCCCGCCACGCTGCTGCGCCACCACCTTGAAGAGTGGCGGACATTCATGGGCCGCACTTTCATCGGGCTGCCGGACAAGCCGCTGGAACAATTCGTCTGGACCCGGTTCCACAAAATGCGCGCCCTCACCCGTCCGGGCGGGACGGTCATTGACCTGCAGGGCGTCTGGTTTGACCCGTCAACCCCGTGGCCGGCCATGTGGCACAACCTGAATTCGCAGCTGACCTACTGGCTCTTTCCCGTCGGCAACAGGCTCGACCTGATGGAACCGCTGACACGATCAATGCGGAATCTTGAAGCTGAGTTCGCACGCATGGGATCCCATGCCGGACCGGACGCTTATGCCCTCGATACGGTCACCTCGGTTGAATTCGTCCCCCACGGACCCGGCCGGAGGCCGCCCACGCCCCTTCCGTCCGGCATGCGCATCGGCGACGGCACAGCCCGTCAAAGCCGCGGCGTGCATGACGCAACGCTGGGAAACTTCCTCTGGCTGGTCCACAATCTGTGGCAATGCGCCCGCTTTTCTGACGACCGCCGGATGATGTCCGGCCCTGTCCTTCGCTTCCTGCGCAATGGAATCAGATTCCATGAGTCGTTCCTTGTCGTCGGCTCTGACGGCCACCTGCATCTTCCCGAGACATTCTCCCCCGAATACAGGTCCGCGCCTGACTGCACCTACGATGTCGCCATCCTCAGATGGGCACTTACAGCCTGTCTTGAGGAGGCTTCCGAGTCGGCCGATACAGACCATCTGCGCGGCCTGCTGCTGCGGCTGCCTGATTACGCCTGCGACAGCGCTTCAGGCCACATGATCGGGGACGGCGTGCCGCTCACTGACGCGCATCGCCATTACAGCCATCTTCTGATGGTCCATCCCTTCTACGACACGAATGTCACGCAGCCCGGAGAGCAATGCCGCATCCGCCGATCAATTGAGCGCTGGCAGGGCTTCTCGGAGGCGCCTGATCGGCTGCACCCTGCGCACGTCGGCTATTCCTTCACAGGCGCGGCGCCGCTCTATTCGGCCATCGGCGACGGCGATTCAGCCTATGCCTATCTGTCGACGTTTCTGGCGACCCGGGCCGGTGGACGGCTGCGCTTACCCAATACCCAGTACTACGAGCATGATGGGAACGACGCGACCACTGTCGAAACGCCGCTGACCTTCGCCAGCGCGGTCTGCGACATGCTGCTGCAAAGCTGGGGCGGCACAATCCGAGTATTCCCGGCCCTGCCCACCCACTGGAAGGACGTCCGTTTTGACAATCTTCTGGCGGATGGCGGCGTTGCGGTCAGCGCTGAACTCGCCGGAGGCCGCCTCGTACGGCTGGGATTCGTATCGCGGCGGAAACGGCGGCTACGCATCGTCAGCCCGTTTCTCAGCGAACATTCCCAGGCACCACTGGAAGTCACGCTGGAACCGCAGGCTCCCCGCTGGCTCATCTGCGATGATTGACTGCGGCCACAGAGCAGATGCCCGACTTCCTTTCCCACGGACGCACGTATGTGAACAAGGCCGCCCTTGGCGCACAGGACGGGAGCATCCAGCGGCCGGCCAACCTCCGCACTCTTCGGACTGCCCCGTCACGACCGATGGACCCGCAGGTTCATCCATCACGAAGAGCTCGCAACGGACGCAACCTTGACCTGCAGCGGGCCGTCACGGATCATCGGCTCCGGATTGTCGAGGGACCGGATGCCGCGATTTCGGCCCTTGAAGCAGGGAAAGCCCGGCGTCTCGCCGCACTTGGCGCGCTCGAAGAGGCTTTGGAAGGCCCTGTCCAGCCGCGGCAGCACGGAGCGTTGCATTGCGGCGCGGAACTGCCGGAAGTCTTGGTCTTCGCCACGAATGACTGTTTGGGACTTCATCCGGCCGAATGCCGTCAGGCACCTGCCCGTTTTTCAGCAATCGATCCGTTCTCCAAACGCAGCGTTCCACAACTCGGTTTGCTGCTGCAGGAACGCGTCAAGTCGACAATGCGTCGCCGCGCTCGCCGAAGCCGTGAATGTCTGCGTCCCGATGCTCATTGCGGCGAACTGCATAAGCCCCGATTCATTCATGCCGCTCCCCCTGAAGCTCTCTTCTCTGTCCCTTCATGAACATCGGTCCACCTTTCCAACGCGGAAACCCGTAGGCGTTGATCATGACAACATCTATGTCATCGCCGCACCGGGCGATGCCTTCATCGAGAATTGCGGAGCCTTCCGTCTGCATCGCCTCAAGAATGCGCGCCATAATGTCACCACGGGTCATCCTCTGCCGGACAATTCCCTTGCGTGCGGATTCAGACAGGATGAGCGCCTCGACTTCGGGGTCCGGGATCGCATGTCCGGTTGCGCCATACAGGTAGTATCCGCGACCGGTCTTGCGCCCGAATCGCCCCATTTCGCAAAGCTTGTCCCCGATATCCACGTAGCGCTGGTCCGGGTCTCGCGTTGCCGCTTGCTGCTTGCGCATCGCCCACGAAATGTCGAGGCCGGCAAGGTCCTGCATCTGAAACAGGCCCATCGGCAGGCCGAATTCCGTCATCGCCGCGTCGACTTCCCAAGGCAGCGCGCCGTCTTCCAGCATGCATTCCGCCTCCCGCCTGTAGGCGGACATGATGCGGTTGGCGATGAACCCGTCGCAAACTCCGGCCAGCACCGGGACCTTCTTCAAGGATTTGGCAAAAGCGACGCCCGTGGCCAGAATCTCGTTGCTCGCGGCATCCGTGACGACGATTTCCAGGAGCTTCATTATGTGTGCGGGCGAGAAGAAGTGCAGGCCGATCACGCGGTCCGGGCGAGCAGATGAATTCGCGATTTCATTGACATCAAGATATGAGGTGTTCGTCGCAAGAACGGAGTCCGGGCGCGCATGCGCATCGAGATTGGCAAAGACCTCTTTCTTGACATCCATGTTCTCAAAGACCGCTTCGATCGCCAGGTCGACGCTCGACAGTGCGTCGTAGCCGTCAGACGCGTTGAATCCTGCCAACAGGCTTGCGTGCCGCGACGCGCTGATGAGGCCGCGCTGCAGGCTCCCATCGAGGACGTTCTTCACGCGACCCTCGCCGGCGGAGGCCGCTTCGGAGTCCCGTTCGACCATTGTCACCGAATAGCCCGAGAGCAGACAGGCCGCAGCGATGCCCGCCCCCATTGTTCCACCACCAATCACGCCCACCTCCCTGAGAAAGCGAGGCCGGACTGTCTTTAGGCGTTCAATGCGGGTCGTGGCACGTTCGGCGAAGAAAACGTGGCGCAAGGCACGTGATTGCGGATCGGCCTTCAAGGCCAGGAAGGCTTTGCGCTCCGCGGCAAGTGCTGCGTCTGCGGGGAGTTCGAGTGCATTGCGCACGGCTCGGACCGCGACCCTTGGCGCATGTTGCTGGCCGGCCTTGGCTTCGATTTTTGCCGCTGCCGCCTCAAATGCCGCTCCGTCCTCCACCTTGAGCGGGGCGCGCTGCGCCAGCGGAGTGCGCAAGGGTTCCGATGCAGCCCTTTGGGCAAGGGCAATTGCCTCTTCCGGCAAATCTCCCTCGGCAATGGCATCGATCAGCCCGATCTTCTCAGCTTCAGATGCCGTGACAGGCTTGCCGGTTGCGATCATGGCGAGTGCCTTGTCAGCGGGGACAAGCCTCGGGAGGCGCGCCGTGCCGCCTGCGCCCGGGATCAGCCCGAGCGAGACTTCGGGCAGGCCAAGAATCGCACTTGCCGTTGCGATCCGGTGGCTACAGACCAAGGCGGCTTCCAACCCGCCGCCCAGCGCCGAGCCGTGAATCGCAGCCACCCATGGTTTCGAGGCGCATTCTATCCGTGCCAGCAGATCGGGCAGGTGCGGCTTGACAGGTGGTTTCCCGAATTCCCGAACATCGGCGCCGACGATAAAGGTTCGGCCGGCACAAGCGAGCACAACCGCCTTGGCATACGCATCGGCTTCGGTTCTTTCGAGCGCGTCGAGCAGGCCTTGCCGTACGGCCTGGCTCGCCGCATTGACCGGAGGGTTGTGGACAGTGACGACGGCGATGCTGCCGTGACGGGAAACTCTGACGACCATGTCAGTCTCCTGCAAAGGCAAGGGCAAGCGGGTGATCGGCGGCTTTCAAGCCGTCGATCACGTCGAAGTGGTGTCTCTCTGGTTCGACAACGAGCTGCGATTGAAGACCTTGCCCTCTCCAGGATTCAGCCAAGAGTGCCGACTGCCGAAGAAACTCCGGCCGCTCATTGGCCCCGACCCAGGCAGTCACTTCCAAATCTGCAACAGGCATGGAAAGGGCCGGACTTTCGGCGGCGGCAGTCTCCGCGTCCAGGCCAAGATCCTCGTTCATGGAATGGAGCAGCAGAGGGCGCAGGTCGTGCAATCCGCTGATCGACACGACGCGCTCGATCCGGGTCGTAACCTCCTGGGGCAGAGGGGAGTTCTCGCAAACCATTTTTGTGGCCAGGTGCCCGCCCGCAGAATGGCCTGCAAGCCGGACCGGACCTTCGGCCAAGCCGGCAGCTGCCGAGATTGCGCGAGACACTTGTCTGGTGATCTCGGGAATGCGCGCTTCCGGTGCAAGCGTGTAGCTAGGAAGCGCCACGGCCCAGCCGTGCGTCAGGGCACCTTCGGCGAGGTCGGACCAACTGGACTTGTCGAAGTCGAGCCAGTAGCCGCCGTGGATGATGACGGCTAGGCCCTTTGGCGCGCCGGCAGGAAAGAACAGGTCGAACCTTTCCCGTGGACGATCTCCGTAGGGAACGTCCAGTTCACACGGCGTCCGCTCCCTGAACGCCGCCGCGCGAACGGCCCACAGCGATGGAAAGCGGACGCCATCGGCAATGTAGGCCGCGTTGGAAAATGCGTCCTCCCAGTCGATGCCGACGTGGTCGATCACTGGAATGCCTGCAGACCGGCCTGACTCCGCCCGAGGACAGGCGCGTGGGCATTGTGGGGACCTTCGTACGTCTTGACGGCCCCAAGGTTCATCACGTGCTGAATGATGCCGCAATCGTCGGACACCCCGATGGCGCCTTGCATGTCGCGCGCTTCGCGCGCGATGGCGAGGGCCTCCCCGCAACTGTTTCGCCTCACGAGGCTGATCAGCTCCGCCGAACTCCTGTGCTCATCCATGAGGCGCCCCAGGCGCAGCGACCCCAGCAAGCCAAGGGAAAATGTCGGTCTGCATGTCCGCCAGTTCTTCTGGACGAGTTGCATGGCAGAAAGCGGCTTTCCGAATTGCCTGCGATCCATGACATATTCCCGTGCCGCGTGCCAGCATACTTCGGCTGCGCCCACAACGCCCCAACCGATGCCGTTGCGCGCGCGATTCAGGCAGCCAAAGCGGCCGGAAGGACCTTCCGCGCGGGGCAAAAGGCTCTTCTCGGGTGCAAAGACCCCGTTCGTCTGGATGATCCTCGTCACAGGGGCCCGATGACTGGAATCCCCCTCGATCTTCGGTGCATTCAGGTCCTTCATGCCCATTTCCAGCACGATGCCCCTGATCTTGCCGCCATGCTCGTCGGACTTGGCCCAGACGACGAATACGTCGGCTATCGAGCCCTTGGCAATCCAGTTCTTGGCCCCTGAGATCGTGCAGCCACCATCGGCTTTCTTCGCCCGGGTGATCATGAAGCCGGGATCGGAGCAACGATCCGGTTCGGTCAGGTCAAAGCATCCGACCCGTTCGCCCGACGCCAGCTTCGGCGGGAACTCTTAGCGCTGTTCCTCCGAACCACAGGCAAAGATCGGGTGCATCACCAATGAACCTTGAACCGACATCGCGGAACGGTACCCGCAGTCCACACGCTCAACTTCCCGCGCGACGTGTCCGCAAGATGCGCAGTCCGCACCGACACAGAGGTGCTCCTCCGGGGCTGCCTGCCCCAACAGTCCCAGATCGCCCATTTCCGTCGTTGTCTCGCGATGGAGAATCGAGTGGCGATTCGCTTCAATTGCACGCGGCTTCAGCCTGTCCTGACAATGGGCACGGGCGGTACAGCGGATCATCCGCTCTTCCTCGGTGAGCAGAGTGTCGAGACGGAAGGGATCCTCCCAAACAAGCGGGGCGGGCTCGGCGCACGCTGTTGCCGGAGATTCCTGGTGCGTTACCGGGGACTCGCTCAGGTCCATTGCGGGTTCTCCCACCAAGGATTCAGAATACAGGTTCCCGCATACACTTCAAGTTTTGATATTTCAAACTTGAAATAGAGTTCCGACTCGCTTACGCTGCTGGGAAACGGAGCAGCCGATGCCGAAACGCAGCACTGAGCAGGGAGGAAACCATGCGAATCGCTTGTTTGGGTGGCGGACCAGCAGGTCTCTATTTTGCGATCTCAATGAAGCTGCGGGACCCTTCGCACGAGTTGTTTGTCATCGAGCGCAACCGTGCCAATGACACCTTTGGCTGGGGCGTGGTGCTCTCGGACGACGCGCTGGAGAATCTTGAGGGAAACGATCCGAAGAGCGCGGCAGCCATCCGTGATCACTTTGCCTATTGGGACGATATTGCCGTGATCCACAACGGTGTTCGCACGGTGTCCGGCGGACATGGGTTTGCCGGCATCGGACGCAGGCAAATGCTGATCCTGCTGCAGGAACGCGCCCGGGAACTGGGTGTCGAATTGCGGTTCGAGACAGAATTCGATACGGCGTCCGACTTCAAGGATGGCTTTGATCTTGTCGTGGCGTGCGACGGAATCAACTCGAAGACCCGGACCGCATTTTCCGAAGAGTTCCAGCCGGATATCGACGTTCGGGAATGTCAGTTCATCTGGCTTGGCACGCACCAGAAATTCGATGACGCCTTCACCTTCATATTCGAGAAGACGGAACATGGCTGGATGTGGGCGCATGTCTACCAGTTTGACGAGAACACGGCCACCTTCATCGTCGAGTGCCAGCAGAGCACCTGGGACAACTGGCACTTCCAAGCCATGTCCAAGGAGGAGATCATCGAAGCCTGCCGCAAGGTGTTCGAAGACCATCTCGACGGGCATGACCTGATCTCCAACGCCGCGCATTTGCGGGGCTCGGCCGTGTGGATGAAGTTCCCGCGGGTGATTTGTGAAAAGTGGTACCACGACAACATCGTCCTGATGGGCGATGCCGCGGCGACCGGTCATTTCTCGATCGGATCGGGCTCGCGGCTGGCCTTTGACAGCGCAATGTCGCTGGCCAACTATCTGCATTCCGAGACGAGCATGGAAGCGGCGTTCGAACGCTACCAGGAGGAGCGCCGCCTTGAGGTGCTGCGCATGCAATCCGCGGCGCGGAACTCGCTGGAGTGGTTTGAGCAGGTCGAGCGGTACCTTGATCTCGACCCCGTCCAGTTCAATTACTCGCTGCTGACCCGCAGCCAGCGGATCAGCCATGAAAACTTGCGCCTGCGCGACCCTGTATGGCTGGAGACGGCAGAAAGGTGGTTTCAGACGCAAGCAGGCGTCGCAGTAGATGCCTCGACTCGCGCCCCGATGTTCGCACCTTACAAGCTGCGTGAAATGGAGCTGAAGAACCGCATCGTCGTTTCGCCCATGGCGCAGTACAAGGCGGTTGACGGCTGTCCCACCGACTGGCATCTGATCCACTACGGCGAGCGTTCCAAGGGCGGCGCTGGGCTAGTCTACACCGAAATGACCTGCGTGTCGCCGGAGGGACGGATCACGCCGGGTTGTCCAGGGCTCTATGCGCCGCAACATGAAGTCGCCTGGAAACGCCTGACCGATTTCGTCCACGGGGAGACCTGTGCGAAAATCTGCTGTCAGATCGGACATTCGGGTCGCAAGGGATCGACTCGACTCGGCTGGGAGGAGATGGACGCACCTTTGAGCGAGGGCAACTGGGACATCGTCTCGGCGTCGGCCATTCCCTGGTCGGACAACAACGCCACCCCATGCGAGATCACGCGCGCAGAAATGGATAGGGTGCGCGACCAATTCGTCGCCTCGGCCGAAATGGCGGATCGTGCCGGTTTCGACATGATCGAACTGCACGCCGCGCACGGCTACCTGGTCTCGTCATTCATTTCGCCCACATCGAACGTCCGCGACGACGAATTCGGCGGCAGTCTCGAAAATCGCATGCGCTATCCGCTGGAAGTCTTCTGCGCGATGCGCACGCATTGGCCGGAAGGAAAGCCGATGTCGGTGCGGATCTCGGCCAACGATTGGGTGGGCGACGACGGGGTGACACCCGAAGAAGCGGTGAAGATCGCGGCCATGTTCGAGTCCGCCGGGGCAGACATCATCGACGTCTCGGCGGGGCAGACCTCGATCGATGCGAAACCGGTCTACGGACGGATGTTCCAGACGCCGTTCTCCGACCGTATCCGCAACGAGGCGGGGATCAGCACCATGGTGGTGGGCAATATCTACGAAGCTGATCACGCCAATTCCATCCTGATGGCAGGCCGTGCCGATCTTGTCGTGGTAGGCCGCCCGCATCTGGCCAACCCCTATTGGACGCTTCAGGAAGGCGCCCGGATCGGCGACCGGCACGAAACATGGCCCCTTCCCTATCTTGCAGCGCGCGATCAGGCCTGGCGCCTTGCTGACCGCGAAGCCGAGATGATCCGGGCATGAGCGTCGAGAACAGACATGCCGTCGTGACCGGAGGCGGCACGGGCGTCGGCGCAGAAATTGCCGAGACGATGGCCCTCGCCGGCGGCAGGGTCACCGTCATGGGGCGTTCCGAAGAGCCTTTGCGCAAAGTGGCCAAGCGGCACAGGTTCATCGGATGGATCACCTGCGACGTGACCGATCCCAAGGTCGTGAAGGACGCCTTTCGCCAAGCCCGCGGGCTCAACGGCCCGATCACCATTGTGGTGGCCAACGCCGGCGCGGCCGCAAGTGTGCCGTTCGCCAAATTGACCCTCGAGCAGATGCAGGCGATGCTCTCGGTCAACCTGATCGGTGTTGCAAATTCCTGGCAGACCGCCATGCCGGACATGAAAGCCGTGGGCTGGGGCCGGATGATCGCCGTGGCCTCGACAGCGGGGCTCAAGGGATACCCATATGTCGCCGCCTATTGCGCCGCAAAGCATGGCGTCGTGGGCCTGACCCGTGCGCTCTCGCTGGAACTGGCCGCTACCGGGATCACGGTCAACGCCATCTGCCCAGGCTACGTCGAAACTCCGATGCTCGACCGTTCAATTGCCAACATCATTGAAAGGACCGGCTCGAGCGAAGAGAAGACCCGCGCGTCCCTGACCGCCGGAAATCCGCAGAAGCGCTTCATTCAGTCAGACGAAGTTGCCGGGGCGGCGCTCTGGCTTTGTTCGGACGCGGCCAAGTCGATGAACGGTCACACGCTGACTTTGTCGGGAGGCGAGATATGACGGCACGGGCAAAGGACCGGCCTCGGGCCGAACCCGTTTCCAAGGAGCGGCTGAGACTCTGGCTGAAGCTGCTGAAGGCCAGCAGCCTGATCAAGGATGAAGTCCGCCGCCGTCTGCGTGCAGAGTGCAACTGGACGCTACCGCGTTTCGACGTGATGGCGGCCCTCGCCCGCACCCCCGAGGGACTGAAGATGAGCGAGATTTCGAAACAGCTTCGTGTCACGAACGGCAACGTCACGGTCGTTGTCGACAAGCTTGTCGAGGAGGATCTGGCGGTGCGTGTTGCCGTGCCCGGCGATCGGCGTGCCAACCTTGTGCGGCTGACATCCAGGGGTCAGGAGGTGTTTGCGGAACATGCCGCAGCACACGAGGCCTGGGTCAACGATCTCTTGGGCGGTCTCAATGCCGATGACGTCGAAGGGATGATCCTGCGCCTGGATCACCTGACGAAATCCTTGGAGGAGTGAGGCAGACATGCGCAGTGACGTGACGCATTTCAACTGCGAGATCGAAAGCGGCATCGCCACGGTTTCGCTGGGCCGGCCCGAACGGAAGAATCCGCTGACCTTCGACAGCTATGCTGAGTTGCGTGGCTGGTTTCGCGACCTGCAATACGCTGACGACGTCAAGGCGGTGGTCTTCGCCCCGAATGGCGGCAATTTCAGCTCCGGCGGAGACGTGCATGACATCATCGGCCCGCTCACCAAGATGAACATGAAAGAGCTCTTGGCGTTCACCCGGATGACTGGTGACCTGGTCAAGGCCATGGTCAATTGCGGCAAGCCGATAATTGCCGCGGTCGATGGTGTCTGCGCCGGTGCGGGAGCCATTGTCTCGATGGCATCTGACCTTCGAATTGCGACGCCCGAGGCCCGGACGGCCTTCCTGTTCAATCGTGTCGGGCTGGCAGGCTGCGACATGGGCGCCTGCGCGATCCTGCCCCGCATCATCGGTCAGGGACGGGCGGCGGAACTGCTCTACCTGGGCCGATCGATGAGCGCCGAGGAGGGCCAGGCCTGGGGATATTTCAACAAGGTGGTCCCGGCGGATGACCTGATGGAGGCGGCGCAGAGCCTTGCACATCGCATCGCCGACGGACCGAACTTCGCCAACATGATGACCAAGACCATGCTTGCTCAGGAATGGTCCATGTCGATCGAACAAGCCATCGAGGCGGAGGCACAGGCACAGGCGATCTGCATGCAGGGGCAGGATTTCCACAGGGCGTACCATGCCTTTGTGGCCAAGGAGAAACCGGTGTTCGAGGGCGACTGATGGCAGACAGAAGCTTCCTCGATTGGCCGTTCTTCGAAGGCCGGCACCGCGAATTGGCCGCAGCGCTGGAAGACTGGGCGGAGGCCAACCTGCGTGCGGTTGATCACTCAGACACCGATGCCGCCTGCCGCCAACTTGTGGCCATGCTGGGCGCCTCGGGTTTTGCCGCGCATTCAGGGGCCGAGGACGGAAGCCTGGACGTGCGCAGCCTGTGTCTCATCCGTGAAATCCTTGCCCGCCATGACGGGCTGGCAGATTTTTCTTTCGCAATGCAGGGGCTGGGAACCGGGGCGATCTCGCTTTTTGGCACCGACGAGCAGAAGTCCGAATGGCTTCCGCTGACCCGCGCAGGAAAGGCAATCCCGGCCTTTGCCCTGACCGAAGCTGGCTCAGGATCCGATGTGGCCAACAATGCCATGACAGCCACATCGAGCGGCAATCACTACGTCCTCAATGGCCAAAAGACCTGGATCTCGAACGGCGGAATTGCCGATGTCTATACGGTCTTCGCGCGCACCGGAGAGGCACCTGGCGCCAAGGGCATGTCTGCCTTTGTGGTGCCGGCGAATACAGAAGGCGTCGAAGTGGTTGAGCGACTGGAGACAATTGCGCCGCACCCGCTTGCGACCTTGCGGTTCGACGATGCGCGTGTTCCGGCCACCGCGATGATTGGTGCGCCAGGTCAAGGGTTCAAGATTGCCATGTCGGTGCTGGATGTCTTCCGCTCGACTGTCGCGGCCGCAGCATTGGGGTTTGCCCGCCGTGCGCTGGATGAAGCACTTGCACGTGCAAGCTCTCGCCACGTGCAGGGCGCTCCCCTGTTCGATCTTCAGATGGTGCAGGGTCATATCGCCGATATGGCGCTCGACGTGGATGCAGCTGCGTTGCTGGTCTACCGCGCCGCCTGGACCAAGGACAGCGGTGCCCCACGGGTGACACGCGAGGCTGCCATGGCGAAGCTCTTTGCCACGGATCAGGCTCAGCAGGTGATCGACAAGGCCGTGCAGCTGCATGGCGGTGACGGAGTGAAATCCGGCGAGACCGTCGAAAAGCTCTACCGAGAGATCAGGGCCCTGCGGATCTATGAGGGTGCCTCGGACGTGCAACGCGTCGTGATCGCGCGGCAGGCACTGGCCGATTGCCAGGGGTGAATTCATGCTGAGGCCATCTGCACATACCGATACGTTTTCCCGAGAAAACCTGCCCTCGGAAGACCAATGGCCGGACCTGCTGCTCGACGGGTACGACTACCCAGACAGGTTGAACGCGGCGGTGGAACTGACCGATGTCATGGTCGAGGCCGGTCTTGGCGATCGAATCGCCTTGATCGGCAACGGCCGGCGACGGACCTACAAGGAGCTGACCGATTGGACCAACCGCCTGGCCAATGTCCTGGCAGACGATCTGAAGGTGAGGCCAGGCAACCGGGTGCTGATCCGTTCGGCGAACAACCCGGCCATGGTTGCGTGCTGGCTGGCGGCAACCAAGGCCGGCGCTGTCGTCGTGAACACGATGCCAATGCTGCGCGCCGCCGAGATCAAGAAATACGTCGACAAGGCCGAGATCACCCATGCGCTTTGCGACACGCGGTTGATGGACGAAATGATCGCTTGCGCAAAGGGCAGCGACACGCTGAAAGCCGTGGTGGGTTTTGACGGCACAGCCAATCACGATGCCGAGCTGGACCGTCTCGCGCTGGAAAAGCCGGTGAGTTTCGACTCCGTAATGGCCAGCCAGGATGACGTGGCCCTGATCGGATTCACCTCTGGCTCCACCGGCGAACCGAAAGGGACGATGCATTTTCACCGGGACCTGCTGATCATTGCGGATGGATACGCGCGCGAAGTGCTGAACGTGCAGCCTGAGGACGTGTTCGTCGGATCGCCACCGCTTGCCTTCACCTTCGGACTGGGCGGCCTGGCGATGTTTCCGTTGCGTTTCGGGGCGGCCGCGACGCTCCTGGAGAATGCAACGCCGCCCAACATGATCGAGATCATCGAGAAGTACAAGGCCACGGTCTGCTTCACTGCCCCCACGGCTTACCGGGCGATGTTGCGCGCGATGGACGAAGGTGCGGATCTTTCCTCCCTCCGCGCCGCGGTCTCGGCAGGGGAAACCCTGCCGAAACCGGTCTATGACGAATGGATGGCCAAGACCGGCAAACCGATGCTTGACGGGATCGGCGCGACCGAGCTCTTGCACATCTTCATCACGAACCGGTTCGAAGACCACAAACCCGCCTGCACCGGGAGACCGGTGACCGGCTACGAAGCCAAGGTCGTGGATCCTGACGGTCACGAAGTGGCACCGGGCGAAATCGGTCGACTTGCCGTACGTGGCCCGACGGGTTGCCGCTATCTGCGCGGCGAACGCCAGGACGAGTATGTCCAGAATGGCTGGAACATTTCGGGCGATGCATTTTCGCGCGACGAAAATGGATATTTCCGTTTTGCGGCTCGAAACGACGACTTGATCGTGAGCTCCGGCTACAACATTGCGGGACCAGAGGTCGAAGCCGCTCTGTTGGCGCACGAGGCTGTGGCCGAATGCGCAGTAGTTGGCGTGCCCGACGAGGAGCGCGGCATGATCGTTCGGGCCCATGTGGTTCTTGGAACCGGCGAAGTGCCGTCCGACGCGATGGCCAAGCTGCTGCAGGATCACGTCAAGGCGTCCATTGCGCCCTACAAGTTCCCGCGCTTGATCGTGTTCGCCAAGGAATTGCCCAAGACGGAAAGCGGAAAGATCCAACGCTTCAAGCTGCGAACGGATGCATCATGAGCACGGAATCCCATGACCCTGGTGCAGCAGGCGCGAAGATGGCCTTCAACGATGCGATGTCCTATGGCGACTACCTGCATCTTGAAGACATCCTGGCGCATCAGCACCCTCTGACCGATGCCCATGACGAGATGCTCTTCGTGATCCAGCACCAGACCAGCGAGCTTTGGATGAAACTGGCCATTCACGAATTGGTGGCAGCGCGGGAAGCTCTTCGATCGGGTGACACTGCACAGATGTTCAAGATGCTGGCGCGGGTGAGCCGGATCTTCGAACAGCTCAACAGTGCGTGGGACGTGCTGCGCACGATGACGCCGGCGGATTACACCCGTTTTCGCGAGGCGCTCGGGCCGTCCTCAGGCCTTCAGTCCTACCAGTACCGGACGATCGAATACATCCTCGGCAACCGGAATCCCAACATGCTCAAACCGCATGAGCACCTTCCCGAGGTTCGCAAGGCCCTGTCTGACGAACTGGCCCGGCCCAGCTTCTATGACGAGGTCGTGCGACTCTTGTTTCGCACTGTGGACGGGCACGAAGACCACGTTCCCGCCCCGAGACTGGATGCACCGCATGAGGCGGTGCCGGAGATCCGGGAAAGATGGAAGACCGTCTATGACAACACCGAGGAGTATTGGACATTGTATGAATTGGGCGAGAAACTCGTCGATCTGGAAGACTATTTCCGCCGCTGGCGTTTCAACCATGTCACCACTGTCGAACGGGTGATCGGTTTCAAGCGTGGCACCGGCGGCACCTCGGGTGTCCAGTACCTTCGACAAATGCTGAGCGTCGAACTCTTCCCGGAACTCTGGCACTTGCGGGGAGAGCTCTGATGCTGCCAAGGAAGGACCGCTTCGAAATCCCTGACGGGGTGATCTATCTTGACGGCAATTCGCTGGGGCCACTTCCAAAGGGTGCAGCGGTGCGCGCTGGCGACGTGGTTGCGCAAGAATGGGGAAATGAGCTCATCCGGGCCTGGAACACGGCTGACTGGATTTCCCTGCCAAAAAGGGTGGGCGACCGGATCGGGCGGTTGATTGGCGCCCCCGAGGGATCGATTGTCACCGGCGACACCCTGTCAATCAAGGTCTACCAGGCGCTCGCAGCGGCTCTCAAGATGCGTCCTGAACGGCGGGTTGTGCTGTCTGACAACGGCAACTTTCCAACCGATCTCTACATGGCGCAGGGGCTGATGGGCACCATCGACAAGGGCCATGAATTGCGAACGCCCGCACCTGAGGCCGTCCTGGATTCGATCGGCGAAGATGTGGCCGTGGTGATGCTCACCCAGGTCGACTATCGCTCCGGCCGAATGCACGACATCGCGGCGATCACGAAAGCCGCGCATGCCGCCGGTGCGGTCATGATCTGGGATCTGGCCCACAGCGCCGGAGCGGTGCCGGTGGACATGGCCGCCTCGAATGCCGAGTTCGCCGTGGGCTGCACCTACAAATACCTCAATGGCGGTCCCGGTGCGCCCGCCTTCATTTACGCGCGACCTGACGTCATCGAGAACGTCGATCCCGCCATGGCAGGATGGATGGGCCATGAAGCGCCCTTTGCGATGGAGCTTGGCTATCGCCCCGCCATGTCGGCCGAGCGTCTGCGCGTCGGCACGCCGCCCGTCGTGCAATTGTCAATCGTCGACGCCGCGCTAGACGTTTGGGACGGCGTGGACATGGCCGACCTGCGTGCGGCGTCGATTGATCTGTCGGAACTGTTCATCGCCGAGGTCGAAAGCCGCTGCCCGCAATTGACGCTCGCCTCGCCACGTGATCCGCAACTTCGCGGTTCGCAGGTGTCCTTTGCTTTCGCGCACGGCTACGCGGCGATGCAGGCGCTGATCGACAGGGGCGTGATCGGCGATTTCCGCGCGCCCGACATCATGCGATTTGGGCTTGCGCCACTCTATCTGGACAGGAACGATGTCCTGGCCGCCGTCGAGACGATTGCGGAAGTGATCGACAATGAGCTTTGGGCCGATCCGAGGTACCAAAGAATGTCTCGAGTGACCTGAACCAGGAGCGGGTCGTGACCAATCCATTTGCGCAAGTCCGCTGCCGTCCGGGCGCCGCTCGCGATGCGGCTGGCGAAACTGGATTGAGAGGCATCCATTCAAGACCCTGCTCGGTCAGCGGCGACGCTGACCGTCTGTCAAGGATGAAGGTCCAGGCAGGCGATTGCGTTTGCAGCTTCATCAACGACTTCCTGTTGAACATTGATGGAATTGAGCGAAAAATGCACCATCCGGTCCTGCTAGGTCTTCACGCGACAGATGCACTTTCGTTTCCCTCAAAGAGTCCTGTTCAAGCACTGCGACCCGGCGGGGATCGTGTTCTACCCTCGATTCTTCGAGATGATCAATGACGCGGTTGAGGCCATGTTCGGTGACCTGCTCCACTGGCCTTTCGAGGTGATGCATCCCGAGCATAGGGTGCCGACGGCGGCCATAAGCGTTCAGTTCAGGGCGCCTTGCCGTCATGGCGACAGGTTGGATCTGCAACTCACCATCAAGGCCGTCGGCGGTTCGAGCCTGGCCCTGAACACCCGTGCGGTCGCAGATGGCATTCTTCGGTTCGAGGCGGATCAGACGCTGGTTTGCGTCGGCCCGGACGGGCGGCCATGCCGATGGCCGGAGAACATTCGGCAGAAGCTCGGCGGCTTGATGGAGAGCCACTCATGAAACCTGAAATTATCCACCCGGATGGCTGGGCCCCGGCCTTGGGCTACGCAAACGGAATGCTGATGCCCGATGGCACGCTCCATATCGGGGGACAGATCGGCTGGGACAAGGACAAGACCTTCGTCGAGGGCGGATTCATCGCCCAAATGGAGCAGGCCCTGGCCAATGTCGCTGAAATCGTTCGCGCGGCAGGCGGCGAGGTGACGGATATCGGTCGATTGACCTGGTTCGTCAAGGACAAGGACGCATACGTCGCCAAGCAGAGCGAAGTGGGCCAAGCATATCGACGGGTTTTCGGCAAGCATTTCCCCGCCATGTCGATGCTGATCATCAAGGATCTGGTTGAGGACGACGCCCTGATCGAAATCGAGGCCACGGCTTACATTTCTCGCAATGAAGCTTGAATCGACACAGGAGGGACCGGTGGCGTTCTGCAGTTTGCCTGCGAATCCCGAAGACGGCATCCGCGAACTGGTCAATTCCGAGCCCGGCGAAGGTGGCAGGCTCAGTCGCGAACGCCTCGGCGTCGAGCGACCGGGTTCGGAAGGACTTTGGTGTCACCGCGTTGAGACCGTGGCCTGGAAAGTCGATCGAGATGAACAGGTAACCGGCCAATTTGAGCCGCGGCTCGCCGCGCCCCCGGCACCATGCGCCATGCCACAAGCCGCGAGCGAGGACAAATGCGGTCTCGCCGTGCGAATCAGCGAAGGCGGGGACAGCGGGAACGATCTCCGCGGTGGTACCGGCCACCGCGGCTGCGAGTCCGGGCTTTAGGATAGCGCGCCCGCTCGTGGCCGCCTCCCGTGCGTTTGGGTCGAAGGGTTATCCGACCTCTTGCGTATAGGCATCCAGAATGTCGAAGGATCGGGAAATGTCCTCGACCAGCGCCGCCTTGGCGGCGGCGACATCGTTGTCGCGGGCGGCGGCGAGGATCCGACGGTGATCCTTGTCGGTGCCGCGAATTTCGGGGTCGATCGTATGGTGGATAAGATTAAGGAACGGGCCGTACTGTAACCACAGACTTTCGATCACCCGGAAAAGCGTCGGCGAGCCGCCGAGCCGATAGAGGGAAAAGTGGAACAGCCGGTTGGAATGCAACTCGTCGATGGGTGATTTGAGGACACGGGCGGAGGCGTCGTCGAGGATCGCCTCCAGCCTGTCGATGTCATCTTGCCCTGCCCGCTCGACCGCAAGCTCGATGACCATCGATTCGATGCCGATGCGGGCCCGCTTAAGGTCGATGAGACGGGAGCGCTGCAGCGCCGGCACACGCAGCGCACGCGCCGGTGCATCGACCAGCGCTCCCTCCGCGACCAGCCTTCGGACCGCTTCGCGCACCGGCGTGATGCTCGTCTAGAAGCGGTTGGCCAGCTCGCGCAGGTTCAGATGGTCGCCAGGCGCGAAATAACCGACCATGAAGGCATCCTTGAGCTGGTCGTAGACGATCTCGCGCAGATTGACCTGACGGGCCGGGCCAAACCCGGGTATCTCCGTCGCGGAAACCCTGCCCCGTTTGGACATCGAGTCTTGCGGCAGTTCCGCCGCATCTAGCCGGCCCACATTTTTCTCCCACTCTGGTGCCTTGACAGATCCCGCAGGGATCGATTTGCGAGGCGATTGCGTAGTTCGTAACGGACTGAACGGTAACGGTTTGTCGCGGGGCGTCAAATTTTCTTCACCCGAAACGGGGTGATTCGGACGCCCTATCTGTCTCCGGCATGCAATTTTGCGTCGCTTTCGGGGTCTGCATCACTTCACGACCACCCGGGCCGCCAACGGGGCAGGCAATCAGAATGCCCGCAATTTCAGCGCGCCGGAGCATCCCGTCCTGGACGGGGCGGGTGCCGCATGACAGGAGGATTGCACCACGGAAGCCCCGCTCCCACGGAGGGAACCCATCATGGCGCCCGAACCCCATTTGCTCTTTTTCCGGGACGATGGCGCCTCGAACTCGCGCTCGACGCGCTCCTCGCCGAACTCCGGAAACGTCACGGCTCGGGGCGCAACGACTTCCCGGTCGCCGCCATGTGGCGCGCGGTGATCGCGGGGATCTTGTTCCAGCACGCATCGGTGGAATCCCTGCTCCGTGAACTCAACCGCAATCCGGCCCTGCTCGACCTGTGCCGCTTCAACCCGCTGCCCGTCCGGCGGTGGGGCGAGGGCCGGTGCATTGCGGATACCGCTC
Source organism: Boseongicola sp. SB0665_bin_10 (assembly GCA_009838075.1). Taxonomy (GTDB): domain Bacteria; phylum Pseudomonadota; class Alphaproteobacteria; order Rhodobacterales; family Rhodobacteraceae; genus JAJEFO01. Next base: position 70,026 of record VXSG01000087.1, read on the forward strand.
CGAACAGCTGGAACGGTCTCGCGGTTCCTGAAGACGCTGGTGGCTGACGAGGAGGAGCAGGGCCTGGTCAGCGCGATGATCGACGACCTGCCTGCCGCGCTGATGGCGGAGATCCCGGACTTCGGGCGGCATCTCGGCTAGGACGGCAAGGCGGTCGAGAGCCACTCGACCGGTGTCGAGGGCCGGGAGAGCGGCAGGACCTCCGATCCGGACGCCGACTGGGGGAAGCACGAGACGTCGGGGGTCGGCCGCAACGGCAGGCTCTGGACGAAGGTGACGTCCTGGATCGGCTACAAGCTCCACGTGATTGCCGACACGCGGCACGAGATCCAGGTCGCGGTGTCGCTGACGCGGGCCTCGGCGTCGGAGGTGAAGGAACTGAAGCGCATGGCCTCCGGGCTGATGGAGAGGGATCCGGCGCTGGCGGAGCGCTGTTCGGAGTTCAGCGCCGACCGGGGCCGGGACCAGCGGCCGACCACCTCCTCCAGCGCCTAGGGGTCGACCGACTGGACAACCCGGTGGAGGGTGGACTTCGAGACCGGCTCGCGACGCCCCGTCCCCGGGTTCCGCCACGCGCCGACGGCCCCCAGCTCCTCCCGGGACAGCGCGCGCGAACTGCACGGCGGCGAGGCAGCCCTTCATGTTAACAATCTCGGCGAGCACGTGCACGGTGCGCGTGCAGGCCACGGTGTGCTTCTTCCCCTGCGCGCGGCGGAAGCATCCGGTTCCGCCGACAGCAAGAGGCACGCGCCGCATTGCATGCTTGATCGTGCCTGCAAGTTCATCCGCGGCGCGGAAAGGTCCTGATCGCCGCACTCAGCAGTCGCACTTCATTTGGGAATGCCGTTGATTGGAACGTGGTCGTTCCAGCCCCGGCTGATTTCACGGGTCGGTGAGGTTGCCGATGCAAACGCCTCGCCGCGCAGATGCGGCAATCCCGGACGCCTCGTCATGTCTTCCCGCCCACGCGGCGGTCGTTCACGCGGCCATTGGCCCAAATCCTGATGAAGATCGGCGGGAAACCCGCCCGTCCGGATGGCCCTGAACATCGCACGTTCCGCAGCTTCAGTCGACGATATGATCCCCCTTCATTTCACCACATCGACCTTGCTTCGGTTCAGCGAAATGGCGATTGCTGCAATCAGCAGGACGCCAAGGGCAACCTGACTCCAGGACGGCGGAACGCCGGCTATGGTCAGTCCGTTGCGTACGATTGTCAGGGTCAGTGCCCCGATGATCGTCTTGACCACGCTGCCGTAGCCACCGGTGAGCGGTGTGCCCCCAAGCGCGACTGCGGCAATGGCATCGAGTTCAATCATCAAGCCCGCCTGCGGAGTGGCGGCCCCAGCCCTTGCCAGGTTCACGCAAGCCGCCAGCCCAACCATCAGCCCGGCCGCGGCAAAGACCTTGATCTTGAAAGCCGTGACGTTGATGCCGACGAGGCTCAGAACCTTCTCGTTGCCGCCGACCGCACGCAACTGCTGGCCAAAGACAGTTCTTTCGTAGAAGACCCACATGAAAAGGGCAACGACTGCCGCTAGGATGAAGATCGCGGGGAATTTCCCCATCGACAACAGCCACGGTGCCGCAACCGACGAAATGTTGGTGCCGCCAGACACGCTGTCATCGGTAATGTAGATGGCCGTGCCGTCCGAGACGATGATCACGACGGCCCGCACGATGATGAGCATCGCCAGCGTTGTCACGAAGGATGGAATCTTCAGCAGGGAGATGATCAGGCCGTTGACCATTCCAACGAGTCCGCCCGCAAGGACACCAAGGACCAGTCCCGCATCCCCGAACCAGAGCATTCCAAGGGCCCCCAGAAAGGCGGAAAACGCCAGGTTGGACCCGATGGAAATGTCGATCGAGCCGGTCGTAACGACCATCAGCTGCGCAAATGCCAGCAGCATCAGGACCGGTGTCTGCTGGGCGATGAAGGTCCAGTTGCGCACCGACATGAATCGGTCGCCGGAGATCGCCCAGAACATCAGGATGACCAACGAGATGGCGATGAATGGCACAAAGTCCCGCAGCATTTCCGCACGTTTGGGCGTCAGAAGTGAACGGGAGGCGGTTGTCTCGGTCATTGCTTCTTCCTCATTCGCCAAGCGTGATGGCCTTGACGAGCCGGTCCGACGTGATCTCGTCACGCCTGAATTCACGCGAAGTCACTCCATGGTGGGTCACCACGATCCGATCGGCCAGGCGGCGCACCTGGTCGAGGTTGTGACTGATCAGGATAAAGGACGTTCCGTGACGTTCGCGCACGTCCTCGACCAATCGCTCGACCTCGGCGGTCTCGTTCGGACCAAGAGCGGCAGTCGGTTCATCCAGGATCACGATGTCGCTGCCCCAGGCGATGGCACGCCCAATGGCAATGCTTTGCTGCTGACCGCCGGACATCGACGAAATTGGTTTGGACAGGTCCTGAACGGTCGTGACGTTGAGCTGTGCGAGAACTTCACGGGTCTTGCTGCGCATCTTCCGTTCGTCCACGAAGATTCCCAGTTTGCGCGGGATGCGCCCGAGAAACAGGTTGTAAGGCGCCGTCATGTTCGGAACGAGAGCGAGATCCTGATAGACCACCTCGATCCCGCGTTCCTGCATGTGAGAGACGCTGTGTTCGGACCGAGGCACTTCCTTGCCGTCCATGACGATTCGCCCTGCGTCCGGGACATGCGCTCCGGCCACGACCTTGATCAGGGTCGACTTGCCAGCGCCGTTGCTGCCGACGATGGCCAGGACCTCGCCGCGATGCAGGTCGAACGAGCCATCGCGAAGCGCCTGCACGCCGCCAAAGGACTTGGAAACGTTCCTGACGGAGAGGAGCGGCCGGGCGGTTTGGTCATTCATCGTCGCACTTCCTTCATCTCTAGCCAGCCGCCTGCGCGACGAGGCGTGCCGGCTCCTCTCGGGGAGTGCCCAGATACGTCTGGGCAAGAACATCCAGATACGTCCCGCGCAGCACGGTGTCTTCGCTTTGCTGGCTCAGCTCGATTTCGACCGCGCCATAGATGCTGGGAAGGACTGCAGACTTCACATGGGCCTTGATTTGGTCGAGGAATCTCGTACCGAGGCCTGCGTACTCGTCGCCGATCACCACAAGATCGGGATTGGCGAAGTTGATGCAGTTGGTGATCCCTTGCGCCAGATAGCGCGCAACCCTGTGCACTTCCTCGACGGCGAGTTCGTCCCCGGCTTCGTAGGCATCCAGCACCTGGGTGAAGTCGCAGTTGGGGGTCAATCGAGTCCCGCCAAAGCCGCTGGCGCGTTCACGAATGGCCCTCAGCAGGGAAATGCGCGAGGTGAAGAGTTCCAGACAGCCGCGATTTCCGCATTTGCACAAGTCGCCATCCACGCTGATGGAGGTATGGCCAAGTTCGCCTGCCAAACCTTGGGCGCCGCGATGGACGTGACCGTCCACGACCAAGGCGGACCCGATCCCTTGCCCGGCAGATAGGTACAGCATGACCCTGGCCCCGTACGCACGGGCATGGTGGCGCCATTCGGTCAAGGCTGCGGCCTTGGCGTCGTGAGTGGAATGCACGGGTACGTCCGGGTAGCGGCGGCGAAGTTCGGGAACAAGGTCGAAGCGCTGCCATTGGGGACTTTCGGTCATGAGGATGACCCGCTCATCTCGCTCCAGGAACGGGCCCGGAACGGCAACGCCAATGCCATCGACCCGTTTAAGTTTCGCAATGTGGCCGTCCAAGGTCGCGGAGATCTCGCAAAAGGTCTGTTTTGCGGCAAATTCTCGCGCGATGGGGAACTCTGTGGATTCCAGAATGTCGCCGCGCAGACTGAACACGCCAATGGAGAAGCTTCGCCGCTGCAGTCTCAGGCAAAGGATGTAGCGGCCGGTGCCCGAAAAGCTCAGGTTGATCGACCTGCGGCCGCGTACCCCACGAACGAGCCCCACTTCTTCGACGACGCCATCGCCCAGAAGAGGGGCAATCGCGCGTGTGACCGTCGCCTGGTCCAGGCCGGTTGCAACGCTGAGTTCCTTGCGAGAACACGCTCCCATGTCTTGCAAGGCAGCCAGGATGGCGCGCCTGTTGTGTCCCTGAATGCCTCCGATTGACAGGCCTCTTTGAGCGTCTTTCATGTCCGGAACCCCTTTCTCATGTGCTGGTCCAATCTTATCGAGCATTGCTTGCGGCCTGCAATGAATTGTCCGGCCTTATCCGTCGACTGTCTCCTGAAACAGGAAGTCCGCGACACTTGCGCTCTTCCGAATTTCCGTTGCATTGGGCATGTCGGTCCGGGCAATCTTTGCGCTCGTTTCGCTCTTGCCCTTGCCGCCGCGCTCGTGGCGCTGCGTCAGCCGCTGCCTCAGAAGGCCATCCGGCGCGTCCTTGAAGATGCGCAGGTCAAAGTGGGCCGCGGCCGTACTCCACGGCCTGTCATTCGCCAGAATGTAGTTTCCTTCGACGATGCAGACGGTTTCGCTGCCTTCGATCCGAGTGCCTTCCGGGACCGGGTCGTGCTTGAGCCGCGAATATCGCGGCCACCAGAAAGCGTCGCCCCTGGCCAATCGCGCCACAGCCTTGGCGAATGTGGTGCCATCGAACGTGTCAATGCGGCCTTTCACGCTGCACAGCCCTTCGGCGGCAAGCTGCGTGTTCGTCTTGTGAAATCCGTCCATCGGGCAATGGACTGCAAATTGCCCCGCGGCCAAGAGATCCTCGGTCAGCCGCTGGGCCAGCGTGGACTTTCCCGTCGCGGGCGGTCCTGCGATTGCGACGACCAGCGGCGGCTGCACAGCGTCCAACCTTGTCTCGACAACGCGCAGAAGGCTGGCGTAGTCGCGAAGGCGTTCAGGCATCCATCCAGCTCCGTGTGCCGACATGGGTGCAGGATCTGCCTGCAAGCTGATTTGCGGCATTCAACGCCTCGACAAAGGACCCGCTTTCGAGAAAGGCGTGGCAGAAGGCGCCGTGAAAGATGTCGCCGGCCCCCATCGTGTCGACGGCATCAATCGGAAGGGCTGGTATCTCGCCTTCTGCGCCCCGTTCATGCCAGAGAACGCCGCGTTGGCCCCGCGTCATCGCCCAGCGGAAGATCCCCAGTTCGGCACACAAGTTGGCGAAGGCGCGAGGACCGTCCGGGCAGAACACCTCGCTGACAATCGGGATGTCCGCCAGGCGCAGGAAATCAGGCGACCAGTCCTTCCAGCTGCCGCCGTCCAGGATGATCGTCCCCTCGTAGGCCTGCAACGCACCGCTGTGCGCGGCCACGAAATGCCGTTCGTACTGGTCAATCTGGATCAGGTCCGCACCGCCCAGGATCAAGTCGTTTCGGCTGTGCACGTCTTCACATTCGTCGCCCGCACCATTGACGATCATCCTGGTGCCGAGACCGCGGGTTGAAACGACCGTGGACAGGGGAATCCTGTAGTCAGGGTCATTGCAGACGTCGTGAACGGTCACGTTTCGGGCGCTCAGGTCTGATGCCAGAAACGCCTTCATCGGACCCGGAGACCCGAGCGATGTGGCCAGCGAGGCCGTGCCGCCCAGATGCGCGAAGGTAACGGCGGCATTGAGCGCCGACCCGCCCGGGATCACGTCGTTGGCCAAGGCCTTGGCCTTGCCGTCTGGACCGGGAAAGTCCGCGACAAGCGCGGTCACGTCCAGCACCGAACGGCCTATGAAGAGCGCCTGGCTCACGCGGCCTCCAGCCGTGGGTCAAGGGCGCCATCTGCATGGCGCCGCGCCATTTCGGCCAGCGGGATCGGCTTGATCTTGCGTCCGTGACCTGCCGCCCCGAACCGCTCGAACCGGTCACGGACAAGCTTCTCCAGTTCGTCCATTCCGGAGAGGAAGAATGCGCGCGGGTCGAAAGCCTCCGGGCTTTCCCGGGCGAACCGCCGCATGGCGCCGGACATGGCCATGCGGCAATCGGTGTCGATGTTCACCTTGCGCACCCCGTGGCGGATGCCGCGTTCGATCTCTTCAACCGGCACGCCCCAGGATTGCGGCATGTCACCGCCAAACGCGTTGATCAGGTCCTGCAAGTGCTGCGGCACCGAGCTTGATCCATGCATGACAAGGTGCGTGTCCGGGAATCGGCGGTGTATCGCTTCGATCTGACCGATGGCGAGGATGTCGCCATCGGGCTCTCGCGTGAACTTGCAGGCACCGTGCGACGTTCCGCAGGCAACGGCCAATGCGTCGACATTTGTTGCTGCGACAAATTCGGCAGCCTGATCCGGATCGGTCAAGAGCCGATCATGTTCCAGCCTGCCCGTTGCGCCGGACCCGTCCTCTTCGCTTGCCGCGCCGGTCTCCAGCGATCCCAGCACGCCCAGTTCGCCCTCAATCGAGACACCCGTCCAATGAGCGATCTGCGCGACGCGGGCGGTGATGTCCACGTTATGTGCATAGCTGGCCGGCGACTTGCCGTCCGCCTTCAACGATCCATCCGTCATGGCCGAAGTGAACCCGGCAGAGATGGCGCTGACGCAGGCCCGTTCGTCGTGGCCATGGTCCTGATGCAGACAGATCGGATTGTCTGGATACATCCCGGCCAATGCCTTCACGATAGCCACGATCATCCGGTCCCCGGCATAGGTTCGGCGGACATTCAGGCTGGCCTGCAGGATCACCGGCGCGTCGCAGGCCGGCGCGGCGTTCATGATGGCAAGGCCCTGCTCCATGTTCGAGATGTTGAACGCGGGTATGCCAATGCCATGCTCGGCGGCGCAGTCCAGCAGTTGTCGGAGGGTTACCAGGGGCATGGTGCGGCATTTACTTCCGAAACTTCAGATCGTGGAACCTGGCCGCGCCTTCCTGCACGAACAGGCCCCACGCATCGGCGTTCGGCATGTCGTCGATCCGGAACGACGCAACGACCTGCCCGGCCACGAAACACTCTATGGCCGATCCCTTGCGCAGGATCTGGACCCGGTAGCGACCATCTTCGGGAGTGAAGGCAAGCGGGCGTTCGGCCAGAGGGCTGTCGATCTCCTGGCGGACTTCGATGCCATGGCGTTCCTTGAGCACCAGGCTGTCCCAAAGCGGGTCCATCGCGGCCGGCCAGCGGTCGAAGAGCACTCGCTCCTTCATCGGCTCGATGGCAAGGCTGTATCCGCTGTCCAGGTGATCCCCGCCGCAGGATTCGACGAGGATGCCCACGGATTCGGTGTTGGGGTCGGGCTCGATGACCAAGTCTAGAAGGACATCGTCTCGGTCCGGACCGCCGAGAAACGCGTAACCGTAGGATCCGGTCGCGTCGCAGCGAGGGCTCTCCTCCCTGGTCCAGTCGCCCAGCATCGGGTGCAGTTCATGGGGCACTGTCACCGCATAGCTGTTGTCCACGTCCTGGGGCAGTCGGCTGATCAGCGTTCCGTCCGACAGCGACACCAGTTCGCGCGGGCTGCCGAGTTCACCGCCCCAGACCCAGTTCCCCTTGGGATCGTGATGCTTGCGAAACGGGATCCAGGCGAAAGTGATGCGGCGGCGGCCGTCGCTGGCCGACTTGGCGGCATAGAAGCGACGCCCGTCCAGACTGTCGAGCTTGCGGCTCTCCCAGGGACCGTCCGGGGACTTTGCGACGCGATAGACCGTCTGCATCCGTTCGGAATACCGGCTCTCGACCAGATACCACCAGTCGCCCATCTTGAAGATCTCGGGGCATTCGGGGCAATGCGTCAGCATGGAGGACGCAAGCGGCGGGCCGACCTCCCAGTTTTCCAGATCGTCGGAGGTCGCAACGGCAATGCAGCCGCGGCGGAACTGCGGCCCCTCTTTCAGGCGGGCCGAGATCAGCATCTTGAAACACCCCGCCTCGTCGTCGCGGTAGACGAAGGGGTCTCGCCAGTCGACCGTCTCGTACCAGCGCGGATCGGGCGAGATCATTGGGTTGGCCCCGGACTTTGCCCAGTCTCGCAGATCGACCGAGGTCGCCTTGCAGATTGTCTGCGGCGACGCGGATTGGCGGTTGTAGCCAGTGTAGAAAAAATGAAAGACGCCTTCATGCTCAATGACTGAGCCGGTCCAGATGCCGTCACCGTCGCAATCGCCATGGGCGCCAGGACCGAAGGCATCGGGCATCACTTCCCAGTTCACAAGATCGTCGGATCTCAGGTAGGCGGTCGAGACCCGCGCCCGTTCAACATATTCCCAGGCGGCCACGGGCGGCTGCGAAAAGAACAGGTGCCACTTGCCGTCGTGATGGAACGGCATCGTATCGCCGGCGGCGGCGCCGCGTTCCGGAGCGTATCCGAACAGTCTCATCTGCGGTCTCCGAAATGGCCCTTGCTGTCCTGGGCCCCCGGCCCGACGGGCCGGGGGCGAGCTGCGTGCAAGGGAGGCTATTGCACGTGGTCTTGCCAGTTTGCCTGCCAGGCGTCTATGAATCCCGGCAGGTCGGCGTCGGGATTGTGCACCTTGCTCAGGCTGCGGATCGTGTCCGGTGATAGAATGCAGCCGCTGAGCAGACTGCTCGCATAGACATCCACGTTCTCGGCCGTGACCGGGATCAAGCCGACGCGCGGCTGCGTATTCTCGATCGGGTGACCGTGCAGGTAGTCGTAGAGCTGGATCAGGCCGAAACCGCCAACCATCCAGTGTCCGCCTATCGAGAAGTCCAGCTTGCCGTCCTTTATGAACTGAGCGACCTGCTCATCGATATCCGTGGTGATGATGGCGATGTCATCACGGCCAGCCTGGTCGACCGCGAACTGGCTGCCAAGGCCTGCAACCGCGCCAAGCACGATGATTGCATCGATCTCGCCGGGGGCGAAACGGGCGATGTACTGCTCTGCATACTTCTGGCCGTTCTCGCGGTTGAGACGGTCCCAGGCTTCGGCAATCACTTCGATGCCGGCTGCATCGAGTTCGGACTGGACGCCGACCCAGATCTCCTCCGCGGAGGTCACGCCCTTCTGGTTCCAGATCATCGCGACCTTCTTGTGTCCAAGCTCCGCCGTGGTCTTGCCGATTGCCTGACCCCACGTGTCGTTGTTCTGGGTCACCTGCGCGATGAAGTCTTCGCCCTCGTAGTCATCGTCGTAGCTCGACACCACCAGGCGGCCGACTGCGACGCCGGGAATGTCATTCTCCTCCAGAAGCCGGGCGACCTGGATGCCGGCGGGCGAGGTCAGCGGATTGAAGATCAGTCCGTCCGGACCGCTTGCGATGATGGATTCAGCTTGTGCCGCGTGCTGCTCTTCCGAGTTCTGGTCGTCGAATTCCCTCAACTCGACACCGAGCGCATCGGCAACGCAGCGTTCGAAGCGGTGGCGATTGATCACCCAAGGGTTTGTTTCCGGCTGACCGAGATCGGCGATCACGAGATCGGTCCGAGCATGGCTGTCTGCCGCTGCCGCACCTGCGAGCGGCAGCATGGCTGCCGTCACAAGCAAGGGCTTGAGCATCTTGTAGGTCATGGTCTCCTCCTTGAAGAGTTGTAATCGTGTTGATTTCAGGGGAGGCGAATCCCCATTAAATGCATATTGCAATTAAATGCGTCATGCAAGTAATTATCGCGACGCTCCTGCCGAACCGTCGGCACGTGAATGCGACAAGTGCCTTGGATCGGCCCGTCGGTCTGGCCCGGAAGATCGAAGGTCCCGTATTGAGTATCGGTGGCAACTGAAATCGCATTCTCCAAAGCTCAGAGCCATCTGGCTTCAGCGCCAAATGCGGTCCCCAACCATCGATCAGCCGTTACGCCATGGCCCACTGGTTCGCCGTGCGAATCTGAAGGTCGGATAGGGACATTGCGGGCACCGAACTTCACCTTGTCATCGTCAACTTAGAACTGCTCACATTTGTCAAAGCAAAATTGCACACTTTTCCAGGAAGTGCATATGTCGAGAGTACCGCCTATCGTCAACCGATTGACCGGGCGGGGCTGGCTGGCATTTTCGGCAAGAAAATCAGTCGCGACCTGATCTCAAGACTCGGGCATCAAGAGTTGATACCCAACGGCCCTCCTGCTCCAAGGCTTGGTGCGCAACATACTCTTGCGTCGACGCTTCAGTTTCTCGCGACGTTCGATCTACAGACTTTGCGGGACTTGCCGGAACTTCATGGTCAGGACGAGTTGGTGGGAAAATTGGCAACATCACTTTGCAATCCCAAACGGACAGTGTATATACTGTGCAGTATATACATTTCGCGAGGTCAACATGACCCAGGTAGCAAAAGTCTTCAAGTCCGGAAACTCTCAGGCAGTCCGTCTGCCAAAGGAGTTTCGCTTTAGCGTTGGTGAAGTTGAAGTTTCGCGAGAGGGAGAAGCGATCATTCTTCGCCCACATCCGGAAGACAATCGTGGTTGGAGTTCGCTAAGATCCGCTCTGAAGCGCGGTGTGAGCGACGACTTCATGAAAGAAGGGCGAGAGCAGCCTGCTGAAAAAGATCGAGCCGATCTGGACAAGATCTTCAACTGATGCGGTTCTTGTTTGATACGAATGCTGTCATATCACTGCTCGGACAGAAGTCCGATGCTCTGATCGATCGCGTGCTGGACTGCTCTGAGGGCGAGATCGGCATTCCCGCGATAGTATCGCACGAACTCTACTTTGGTGCTTACAAGAGCCAGAGAGTCTCATTTAATCTTGAGACGATCAGACTGCTCTTGAGAGACTTCGTTGTCCTGCCCTTCGACGAAGAGGACTCCCGCCAGGCCGGTGAGGTTGGGGCAAAGCTAAACGAAGCGGGGAGCCCGATTGGTCCCTACGATTTGTTGATCGCCGGGCAGGCAAGAGCCCGTGATCTCATTCTCGTAAGCAACAACGTTCGAGAATTCGAACGTGTACCTGATCTTCGGCTGGAAGACTGGACAGTGTCGTGAAGAAAGTGCCGTTCAAGGATTCCGCTAGGGCCGCTCGCCTCATTGGCCGTGAAAGCGTCGCAGGGCGCAGTGACAGAGCTTTCAAGAACGGTTCTGTTGCACAAATTTACCGGAATTGCCGGGTGCGTGATCTGGCACCGCCTTTCCTCAAAGTCCTTGCTGGATGGCAATTTGTTCAAGTTCCGATCCATGCAGCGACATCAACTCGCTCATCATCTCTGGCCCGATCCCGAAGGCACGTTCGACAAGACGCACTTCGCCCCTGATGCCGGGTTGAAGCTGGAAGGCGCCGGCCTGCTTCTTCCGGAGTGCGCGCATGGCCTCGAAGCCCTCGTGGCTCAGGCCGTCTTCATTGACTTGAAGCCAAGGGTCGGCTTGATCAGGCGCTCGATCTTGCCATGGCCGGCCTCGACGACGCTCTTGAGGCGTTTCACCTGTCCATGGTCTGTTTCGGAGGGCGTTTGCCCTCCTTCTTCAGCTCCTCGTGGAGCGCCCGGGCGCCAATCTCCCGCCCGGACAGGCTGGATGCCTTCATGGATCAGACGAGCGAGGCCGAACAGACTTTCTTCAATTCGCAGTTCATGGGCAAGGTCACCATGATGGACAAATGGTTCGGAAGACCGCTCGACAAACTGGATGAGATGGCGCTGTGGGAAGACACGATGGTGATCTTCGCCACGGACCACGGCCACGACATGGGCGAGCGGCGCGCCTTCGGCAAGCAGCACCCGCATTTCGACAGCCATGCCAATGTCCCCCTGATGATCTGGAACCCGGCCAGCCCGGCCCCGCGCCGTGTCTCCGGCCTGACCCGGACGGTCGATCTGTTCGCGACGATCATCGAGGCCGCAGGGGCCAAGCTGACGACGGCCAACCGCCATTCGCGATCGCTTCTGCCGATGGTGACTTCGGGCGCGCCATCGCCACGTGATGCCGTGCTCTATGGCATATTCGGCCAGGGAGTATGCGCCACCGATGGCACCTGGACGATCCTGAAGTCGCCCGAGCCCGACATGCCGCTCTACCTCTGTTCCACCGCCATTTGCCGGCCGTTGATCGTCGATAGCCCGGTTGACGGCCGCCTTTCCAAGCCTCCGAACAAGCCCGTCGACCAAGGATGCTTCGACCCGTCCGTCGAATTGCCCATGTGGCAGATCCCGATCACGGTCGACCCGCGCTCGGACGAGAGTTTCCAGTTCAACCGTTCTGAAGACCCGGGCCAGGAAGAGAACCTCTGGGAAAGCCATCCCGAACAGCGCGTACGCATGTTGGTCCTGGTTCGGGCGCTGCTGGATGGGGAAGGCTGCCCGCCAGCACAGTTGGCGCGCCTGGGGCTGGAATCCCTCGCGGCCTGAACGCTCACGCTACGACCAAAGGACGACGCGAAACCCGGTGTGCGTTGTCGTGCTGTCGGGCGAATTGCCCGTACGTGCGGCAATCCTGTAGCGATAGCAATAGCTCTTGTGACACAGGAACGAGCCGCCCTTGGCAAGCTTGAATCCCTTCGTCTGGGCGCGCCGCGCCTTGGCCGCCCTCTTCTGCGAGCGGATCACGAAGGGCTCGGCGGTCCACTCCCAGACGTTGCCGACAAGATTGTAAAGCCCGTAGCCGTTGGCCGAGAAGCTCCTTGCCGGCGCGGTCTCGGCAAATCCGTCAGCACAGGTGTTCGTCTCGGGAAAGCGTCCCTGCCAGATGTTGCAGGGAAAGTGTCCGGTGTCATCCGGCTCCTCGTCGCCCCAGGGAAACCGGACGTCTCCCAGACCGCCCCGTGCCGCGTGCTCCCACTCGGCCTCAGTCGGAAGGCGTCCGCCAACCCACTTCGCGTATGCCCGCGCATCGTTCCACGAGACATGGACCACCGGGTGATCGGGCCTGTCTCGTGCAAGATCCCTGTCGGGACCGTGGATGTGCCGCCAGTCTGCCCCGTCCACGCGCCTCCACCACGTCACGTCGCGCACCGCCTGCGTGGGTCCGACACTCTCGGGCACCTGCGCCCAGAACACGAACGACCAGCCAAAGCGCTCCGCTTCGGTGACAAAGCCGGTCGCGTCCACGAACGCCGCGAATTGCGCATTTGTCACGGCGGTTTCGCCAATGCGAAACGGCGCCACGCGCCTTGTTCGCGGAGGACCTTCGGCGTCATCCGAGATGACGGGATCGCGCGTCCCGACCAACGCCGCATCGCCCGGAATCTCGATGACCGGCGGCGGCGTTGCGTTGCCAGTGGACAGGGCGCGGCCTGCCGTCGCAGCTCCGGGTCGAGCGGATGGGGGACAGCATCCCGGTTTGGCTGGCATCGCCTCAGGCATCCAGCAAGGCACGCGCCAGGGCGTGATCGGCGCAGAGATGTGTCACCAAACCGGCGTTCAACGCTGCGCGCGCAGCATCACCGCGGTCGACCCCACACTCCACCAGGAGCCGCTTCCGCGCCGATCTCTGGTCGTCGAGCGTGGCGGCAATCAGCCTGTCGTGCGGGGGCATCGCGATCTCCTGTCCGTCGGCCGCAATGTATCGACAACAAATGACGCCAACAGCGCCAGCCGCCCTTGTGGCCTGCAATTCCTCGGCGGTTGCGATCCCCGCCGCCGCCAGGTGAGTGTCCGAGGCAACATTGCCGATCGATGACACGGCGAGATCCAGTGCCCGGAGACGCCTGGGCTGCGCCTTGATGGTGGGATCGCCCCGAATCGTCTCGGCAAGCGCTGGCGTCGAGATCAGCCCTGGCGCGTGCAACGTGTAGCAGGCGGCCGCCTCCAGCCTTCCCGAAATCGGGATCGCGCGATTCTCCGGGGCTGGAACCCGCTCCGAGATCATTGAACCGATAAGCTGGCAGACTTCCACGCTGGCGGCCGGACTGCGCGGCATCGCGTTGGCAACCGCCATGATTGTCTCGCCCCAGGCCTCGCCGATGGTGTCGCCCGTTTCGACCACGTCGAGGATTGCGGCAGCCGCCATTCGCGCAAGCTGTCCGAAACTTTCGTCGCGCGACGCGCTTTCGCCAAACGCGGACGTCTGCGAGACATTGGCGTCCTCGACGCCAAACTTCTCCCGCAGGTCCCGCGCAAGGCTGGAGCCTGTTAGGACCTTGCCATCCACGCGAATGTCGACGATCCCGAGTTCCCGGCTTTCGCGCAGCATGTTCACGATGGTTGCGCGGCTCACCTTCATCCGCTTCGCGATTTCGCCCTGTGTCGTCCCTTCGCCGTAGTACAACAGCGCCACGTTCGACAGCTGCGCTTCCTTGTCGCCTGTTGTGCGAGCGGAGGATCCGGATCTGTTCATGCTGTCAGGCGCTTACCTTCTTATGCCCCATCTGACCATAGTCCTGCCGGAACCAGGCATGGCATCGGTCGATTTCTTCCTGGCCAAGTTCCTCGACCGGTCCACGGAGCATTGCCAGATGCGTCGTCATTGCCGCTTCTTCGATGTACATCGCGACCGAGGTCGCCTCGGTCGCCGAAATTCCCATCGTGAAGACCCCGTGCGCCTTCACCAGCGCGACCATCCCGCCATCGGCCGCCTCCAGGATGGCCTCGCCCGTGTCCACCTCTCCCTGCGGCGCATAGCGCGAACACGGCACGTCGCGGCCAAGGAAATGGGTGATCGGCGTGAGAACGGCCGGGATCCGCTCGCCCGGCGCGGCAAAGCTCCAGGCATATGGCGAATGTGCATGACAGACGCCGCCCACATCCGGGCGGGGCCTGTAAAGACAAAGGTGGATGCCCGTGCCCACCGAGGGCTTCATCTTCGCGTCGATCACGTTGCCATCGAGATCGACGACAACCGTCCTGCCCGGTGCCAGCCTGGAGAATTTCACGCCTGACGGCTTGATCACCACGAGCCCGCTGTCCGGATCGCGACCGGAGACCTTGTCTCCGGATCCCGCGACCAACCTGTTCCTGGGCAACTCGCGGTTCTGCTCGCAAACTTCTTCCTTGAGCGCCGTCAGCATCATGCCTCCTTCGAGTCTTCCGCCGGGATCCCGCCAGGGTAGATAACGATCTTGAGCGACTCTTCCGCCTCCACCAGCATCCGAAATGCCTCGGCGGAGTCCCATATGTCGGACCGATGCGAAATCGCCTGTTCCGCCACGATCCGCCCGGCTTCCAGCTGACGCATGTAACCGTAGGGGATATATCGTTGACTGAAACGGAGGAACGCGGCATGTCCGGGACAGCCGGAAGGGCGGGTTTCCCGCCGATCTTCGCAAAGGCTTTGTGCCTATGGCCCCGTGAACGACCGCCGCGTGGGCGGAAAGGCATGACGAGGCGTCCGGGATTGGCGCATCCGCACGGCGAGGGGCGTTCGGGTTGCCGACCTCATCGACCCGTGAAATCAGCCGGGGCTGAAACGCATCGCGTTTCAGTCAACGGTATGATGCCCTAACTGTAGGTATCGGTATGGTCACAGGAATGGCGCGAAGTGACGCTGACCTGATCAAGATAGGCGCGATTTCCGTCACGCACCCAGTCAGTCTCCGGTGGCAGCGCCTGTTCCCGCGCGGAGGGAAACGGCGCGATCACGATCACCGTGTCGGCGAGCCGTCCGCTGTAAATTTTCCGCATCATCTCGACTGCGTCCGTGGTCCTGGGATTGTTGGTATGCGTCGCGCCAAACTCACGCGCCCGCGCCAGCCGCCAGTCCGAGAAGTCCAGTGCCACGACCTTGCCCGCCCCTAACAACGGCACCAGATGAACAAGGCCCTGCCCCATGAACCCGGCACCGACGACGGCCACCGTGTCGCCCGGCTGGATGTGACAAACCCTCAGCCCGGACAACACGCAGGACCAGGGCTCTATGGTCACCGCAGCCTCGGTCGAGATGCTGTCAGGCAGCACATGCGCATCCATTGCCAGGTGCCGCGCCGTGACGCGGTAGTAGTTGCAGACCCCGCCAGGATCGAGCTTCATTTTGGCGGTAGAACGGATCGCGCGTGGGATGCCCACGACGCGAAAGGTGGAAGTTGGTGCGGTCCACGTGGCGATTGACGTACACCCTGTCGCCGATCTTGAGTTCGGCAACACCTGCACCCAGCGCGACCACCTCGCCCACGGGTTCGTGGCCAAGCACCTTCGGCTGCGAAGGCGCCGACGTTCTCGTCGTCACGTCCGGCATCTGCACGGAAGAGGCCATGCGGGCTCGCGCCGCGTTCGCCAAGGCAGGCCTCTCGATCCGGCACCTGCACTTGCACACCGTCAAGCCCTTTGACGCCGAGGCTCTCCTGAATCACGTCAACAACGTGACGCGCGGAGTGGTCACGCTTGAGAACCACGTGACCGAAGGCGGCATCGGCTCGCTTGTGGCGGAAGTGATGGCAGACGCCGGCGTGGGCAAGCGGCTCATGCGCCTGGGCTTGAGAGACACCGACGCGCACGGCGGATCTCGCCCTTATCTCATGTGGTACTATGGCCTTGACGCACTGGCCCTCGTCAAAGGCATTGAGAGCGTGCTGGGAGTGGAGTTCGACATAACCGAGGACGACCTCGACGCGGCCCGCGTGGATGACGTGCACTCGCTCGTCAACGCAGAGGCACTGTGACAGGTGCGAACAGGCCCGGGAACCGTCACGCACCACGCAATGCCCGCCGGACCGAGACCAGGTCCGGCGTCACCAAAGCCATGCCTCAGTGCAAAACCGCATCCGCAGGCACGGCCCGGTTCGATCTCGCAATCCGGTCGCCGATGATCAGGCCCTCCGGTCCCGCGCTCACATTTGCGGTCTGCCCGTCACCAAGGTCGCCGGCAAGCAGCATCTCGGCCAGCTCGTTCTGAAGCGCGTTCTGGATGACCCGCTTCAAGGGCCGGGCTCCGTAGACCGGATTGTAGCCTTCGTCCGCAAGCCACTTCAACGCCGACTCTTCGAGATCGACCTTGATGTTCTGCCTGGCAAGCCGCTCGCGAAGCAGATCGAGCTGGATTTCGACGATCCCGTCCATGTCCTCCCGCGTCAACCGGTCGAAGACGATCATGTCATCCAGCCGGTTCAGGAACTCGGGCCGGAAGTGGTTGCGCACGGCCTCCATCACGTCCCGCCGCGCCTGGCTTGCATCCGCGCCGTCGGGCAACCGGCTCAACGCCTGCGACCCGAGGTTTGACGTCAGGATAACAAGCGTCTGCTTGAAATCCACCTTGTTGCCCTGGCCGTCCGTCAGGATGCCGTCGTCAAGCACCTGCAACAGCACGTTGAACACTTCGGGGTGCGCCTTCTCGATCTCGTCGAACAGGATCACCTGGTAGGGTCGCCGCCGGATCGCCTCGGTCAGCACGCCGCCCTCGTCGTAGCCCACGTATCCCGGCGGGGCGCCGATCAGCCTTGCCACCGAGTGCTTCTCCATGAACTCGCTCATGTCGATCCGCACCATCGCGCGATCATCATCGAACAGGAACTCGGCCAGCGCCTTGGTCAGCTCGGTCTTCCCGACGCCCGTGGGTCCCAGAAAGAGGAACGATCCAAGCGGCCGGCTCTCGTCCTGCAGCCCGGCACGCGCACGGCGCACGGCATTCGACACCGCGCCGATGGCCGATGCCTGGCCGATCACGCGCCTGCCCAGCTCCTCCTCCATGCGCAGCAGCTTCTCGCGCTCGCCTTCAAGCATCTTCGAGGTGGGAATGCCGGTCCAGCGCTCGACGACCTCGGCAATGAGTTCCGGCCTGACCGCCTCCTCGACCATGACGTTGTCGTCAGCCGTCTCTGCGTCGGCAATCCGTTTCTCGAGACCCGGAATGATGCCGTACGACAGTTCCCCCGCGCGCTGCAGGTTGCCTTCGCGCTTTGCCTGGTCGAGTTCGGCACGGGCACGGTCCAGCTGCTCCTTCACGATGCGTGCGCCCTCGAGCCTGTCCCGCTCGGCCTGCCAGGCCGTCGTCATCGATGCGGACTTCTGCTGAAGCTCGGCAAGCTCGCGCTCGAGCTTCTCGAGACGGTCCCTGGACGCCTTGTCGTCCTCCTTCTTCAGCGCTTCGGCCTCGATCTTCAGCTGAAGGACCTGCCGGTCGATCGCGTCAAGCTCCTCGGGTTTCGAATCCACTTCCATCCGGAGCCGCGAAGCGGCCTCGTCGACCAGGTCGATCGCCTTGTCCGGCAGGAAACGGTCGGTGATGTACCGATGGCTGAGGGTCGCGGCGGCGACAAGGGCGCTGTCGCTGATCCGGATCCCGTGGTGCAGTTCGTACTTCTCCTTGATGCCCCGCAGGATGGACACGGTGTCCTCCACCGTCGGCTCGTCAACCATCAGGGGCTGAAACCTCCGCGCGAGCGCCGCATCCTTCTCGACGTATTTGCGGTACTCGTCGAGCGTCGTGGCCCCCACGCAGTGCAGCTCTCCCCTGGCAAGGGCCGGCTTCAGGAGGTTCGAAGCGTCCATCGCGCCGTCCGTCTTGCCCGCGCCGACGAGCGTGTGCATCTCGTCAATGAACAGGATCACCTCGCCCGCGGCGGCCGTCACCTCGTTCAGCACGCCCTTCAGGCGCTCCTCGAACTCGCCGCGATACTTGGCCCCGGCAATGAGCGCGCCCATGTCCAGCGCCAGGAGCCTCTTGTTGTGCAGGCTCTCGGGCACGTCGCCGTTGACGATCCTGAGCGCGAGGCCTTCGGCAATCGCCGTCTTTCCGACGCCCGGATCGCCGATAAGCAACGGATTGTTCTTGGTCCGGCGCGAAAGCACCTGCATCGTCCGCCGGATTTCCTCGTCACGCCCGATGATGGGGTCGATCTTCCCCTCGGCGGCGGCCTCCGTAAGGTCGCGCGCGTACTTCTTCAGCGCATCATAGCCGTTCTCGGCCGAGGCGGTGTCGGCGGTCCGGCCCTTCCGCAGGTCGTTGATCGCCGAGTTCAGCGCCTGGGCGCTGACATTCCCGGCTTCCAGCGCCTCCCTCGCCCTTGAACGCACGACCGCCAGAGCCGTCAGGACTCGCTCGACGGGAACGTAGCTGTCGCCGGCCTTCCCGGCGATCTTCTGCGCCTCGTCAAGCACCTTGACGGCCTGCTGGTCCGCGTAGACCTGGGCCGCATCGCCCGAGACCCGTGGATTGCCGGCAAGGGCCTGGTCGACGGCTTCCACGACTCGCTCCGGCGCACCACCGGCCGCACGGATCAGGTTCGAGGCCAGTCCCTCTTCATCGTCCATCAGTGCCTTCAGGAGGTGTTCCGGCGCCAGCCGCTGGTGGTTTTCGCGGGTTGCAATTGTTTGCGCAGCCTCCAGGAAGCCGCGCGCCCGCTCGGTGAACTTTTGCAAGTCCATTGGCCTTCTCCTTTGCAAGCGCCCGCTTGTCCGCACCCTCTTCCAGGCATGCATCCATGGGCCTTGCATCCTATATGGGCAGCGGCCCACAGTGGCGCAAGGGGCCGGGCAAGGACACCGACCCCGGACACGGCCGCGCGGCGAGGCCACGCCTCGATGGCGTCCCTGCTTCCTGCTGCATGCTGCGCCTGTTCCGGCACGATGCCCGTTCGCGCCGCTGGTCCCGGCTCGTGCCCGGAGCGGCGAAGGCCCAATTAGGCATTGCACAAGAAGCGAATATCCGCCCTACTTCGAAACAGGATAGCAAGGAGTTCCTGCCGCACGTGCCAGACACAAGCACACCCGTGATCGAAGTCAGCGACTTGCACAAGAGCTTCGGCACGCTCGAAGTCCTGCGCGGCGTTTCGATGGCCGCGCCAAAGGGCCATGTCGTTTCGCTGATCGGCTCTTCGGGATCGGGCAAGTCCACGCTTCTTCGCTGCATCAACCTGCTGGAGGACAGCCAGCAAGGCCGGATCATCTTTGAAGGCGAGCCGATCTCCTGGCGCGGCGAAGGCGCGAGCCGCAGGCCGGCGGACCGGGTTCAGGTCACGCGCATCCGCACGAACCTGTCAATGGTGTTCCAGCAGTTCAATCTCTGGGCGCATCTCACGATCCTCCAGAACGTGATGAAGGCGCCCGTAACCGTGCTCAGGCGGAACCGTGCCGACGTGGAAGACGCGGCGCGGCGCTATCTCGAGCGGGTCGGCATCGGCGACAAGTGCGACGCCTACCCGGCACAGCTTTCGGGCGGACAGCAGCAAAGGGCCGCGATAGCGCGCGCGCTCTGCATGGAGCCCAGGGCGCTTCTCTTTGACGAACCGACATCGGCGCTCGATCCTGAACTCGAGCAGGAAGTCGTGAAAGTCATAAAGTCGCTCGCCGAGGAGGGCCGGACCATGCTGCTTGTCACTCACGACATGGCGATGGCGCGCGACGTCTCCGACCACGTCCTGTTCCTGCATGAAGGCCGCATCGAGGAGGAAGGATCGCCCGATGCCCTTTTCGACGCGCCAAGGACCGAACGATTGCGGCAGTTCCTGAGTCACGTCCGGGCAGCCTGACGACAACACGGCAAGGAAACCAACATTTCAAAGGGAGACCCCACATGAAGAAACTCATCCTGACCTTCGCGGCGCTCGCACTCGGTGCGGGACTTGCTCACGCAGGCAGCCATTCCGTCATCCGCATGGGCACCGAGGGCGCCTATCCTCCCTGGAACTTTCTCAACGATGCCGGTGAAGTGGACGGCTTCGAGCGCGAACTGGGCGACGAGCTTTGCAGGCGCGCGGAGCTCACCTGCGAATGGGTGACCAACGACTGGGATTCGATCATCCCCAACCTCGTCTCGGGGAACTACGACACGATCATCGCCGGCATGTCGATCACCGCCGAGCGCGACCAGGTCATCGACTTCACCCAGAACTACAGCCAGCCGGATCCGTCCGCGTATCTCGCAATGTCCGACGACATCGACGTGGAAGGCGCCGTTCTTGCAGCGCAGACCAACACGATCCAGGCCGCCTTCATCGCCGAGATGGGGTGGACGCTCGTCGAGTTCGCCACGCCCGAAGAGACCATCGCGGCCGTCAAGGGCGGCGAGGCTGACGCGGTCCTGGCCGACAAGTCGTACCTCACGCCGATCGAGGCGGAGGACGCTGACCTCGTCTTCCTGGCAAGAAGCGAGCTCATCGGCGGCGGCGTCGGCATGGGCATCCGGGAAAGCGACACCGAACTCAAGGAAAAGTTCAACATGGCCATCCAGTCCATGAAGGACGACGGATCGCTGAACGCGCTGATCGAGAAATGGGAAATCGGAGAACCGTTCTGATTCGCAAGCCTCGCTGCATGCCTCGCAACGGAACTGCCGGGGCGTGCAAGCCTGATCCGGCCGGGCGCGCCAGGCCGGTTCAGGCGCGGGTGCGTTAGCGGGAGACGGGTCGATTTTCGAGTTCTGCGCCGATCCGACGACGCTCGACACCGCAAGGTGGATGGCGTGCTACCTGACGACGGGCAAGCATTTCGGGTTCTACTGGTCCTTTGTCACGGTCCTGGTCCTCCTGGCTGTCACCGCTCCCACCGCCTTGCTCTTCGGCTTCGGCGGCGCCTCGGCGGCGCGGAGCCAGTTCCCGCCGCTTCGCTGGTTCGGCACGATATACATCTCCATCGTGCGCGGCGTTCCGGACATCGCGTTCTTTCTCTTCTTCGTCATCGCGCTTGACCAGGGCTTCGAGTTCCTGCGTCATCAGTATCTGTGCCCGGACTGGACCGACAGGATCTGGCAGGGCAACGACTTCGTCGTCTGCAGTGCGGCCAAGCTGCCCTTGGGCAGCGCGCCGCAGTGGGTGCACGAAGTCTACGGCTTCTTTCTGGCCGTCCTGACATTCGCGATCGTCTTTGGCGCCTTCGCCGCGAACGTGCTCCACGGCGCGATGCAGGCGGTGCCGCGCGGGCAGATCGAGACGGCGGAAGCCTACGGCATGACGCGCCGCCAGGCCTTTTGGCACGTGCTCGTCCCGCAAATGTGGATCTACGCGCTGCCCGGCCTGTCCAATCTCTGGATGCTCCTGATCAAGGCGACGCCGCTGCTCTTCCTGCTCGGCGTTGAAGACATTGTCTATTGGGCACGCGAGCTGGGCGGCACGAAACAGGCACGCTTCTCCGACTACCCGCATGGCGACTGGCGGCTTTGGTACTTCCTCGCGCTGCTCGTGTTCTACCTCGCCTTCACCAGGCTCAGCGAGGTCGTCCTGTCACGGCTCACGCGCCGGCTCAGCCACGGACAGGCCACGATCGGGGCAACGGCATGAGTTGCTGGCAAACCGTCCAGGACTACGGCCTGCGCGCGATCGGCATCGGCGAGCGCCTCCTGCCGCGCGAAGGCTTCGATCTGTGCCAGCAATTCACCCTGATCGGGTCCGGGCTCATCTGGAACGTCTATTTCGGTCTTCTGGCATTGCTTGTCGGCTTCTTCATCGCCAACGCGGTGGCGCTGTGCAAGGCATCTTCCAATCCCTGGATCAGGAAGCCTGCCGAGTGGTTCATCCTCGTCTTTCGCGGCTCGCCGCTCTTCATCCAGTTCTTCCTGGCCTATTTCATCTTCCTGCGCATCAAGCAGGCGGGCTACATGCCCTGGCTCACGTCGGCACAGGCCGGCGCCCTGATCGTTCTCGTGCTGAACACCGCCGCCTATTCCGGGGAGATCTTCTTTGGCGCATTGCGCACGGTGCCTCGCGGCGAGGTCGAGGCGGCGGATGCCTACGGCTTCACGGGGTGGAAGAGGTTTGTCTCGATTGTCTGGCCGACAACCATGAGGCTCGCATGGCCAGCCTATACCAACGAGGCCATATTCCTCTTTCACGCAACGACGCTGGTCTTCTTTTCCGGGTTCCCCACTTGGAGACAGCAGGGCGACGCGCTCTACTACGCGAACTATTTTGCGGACAAGACGTTCAACCCGTTCATCCCTTACCCGATCGTCGCCTTCTACTTCATCCTGTTGACCCTTGCCCTGATCGGATCATTCGGCCTCGTCAACCAGCGGCTCAACCGTCACTTGCCGCAGGAGCGCCGCACACGGTTGAAGTTCCGCCCCAACATAATCCGGTAACGCGGGCAGCGATTCGGCACATCCGGACCCGGAACGGCCCGGCCTGCTCCCGGGCAAACGCGCGCATGACTGGTCCGTGTGCCATCGAGCACGCGATGCTTGCCCTCGGCGCGGGAAGCATCTAGGCGGCACCCATGATCCGGTCTGATGATCGCCTGATCGTCGCGCTTGACGTCCCGGACGCACTCGCGGGTCTTGAACTCGCGGCGCGCCTTGGCGACAGCGTGTCCTTCTACAAGATCGGGCTTGGAATGCTCACGGGCGGCGGCTTTGCGCTCGCAAGCGAGCTCAAGCAGGACCATGGCAAGCGCATCTTCCTGGACATGAAGCTCTTCGACATAGGCGCAACGATCGAGGCTGCCACGCGGGGCCTTGCCCGATCCGGCATCGATTTCCTGACCGTCCACGGGGATCCGCACGTCGTGCGCGCCGCCTGTGAAGGCGCGGCCGGTTCCCCGATGAGTGTCCTGGCGGTCACGTTCCTCACCTCGCTCGACCGAAGCGACCTTGATGCCGCCCAGACAAGGCCGGGAGAGATTGCCGATCTCGTGGCCGAGCGGGCCGGACGGGCATTCGAGGCCGGCGCCGACGGCGTCATTGCCTCTCCCCTCGAAGTCCGTGCGATCCGCGCGCTGCCCGAAGCCAATGGCAAGCTGGTCGTCACGCCCGGCGTGCGGCCGAGCGGCGCGGATCCCGGCGACCAAAAGCGGATCGCGACACCGGTCGACGCCATCCGGGACGGCGCCGACCACGTCGTCATCGGCCGCCCCGTCCATCGCGCGCCCGATCCCTTGAAGGCGGTGCGCGAAATCGTCGCCTCGATCAGGAGCCTGAACTGATTGCGGATGTGCCGCCGTGACTCCTGTCGCGAAGGCCGCCGATCGTTCCGCCGCAACCGTGCGCCAAGGACCGATCGCGCACGTTCATCAGCAGAAGCGCGACGGCAGGAGGGAGCCAACAACGTCAGCAGGCAACGATGGCTTCCTGTCAAGCACGAGGTCGGCGAGAAGCGCCGCCGCCGCAGGCGCGGTCTGGAAACCGAAGCCTCCCTGGCCCGCCATCCAGAAGAAACCCGGATGGCCCGACGCCTCGCCGATGACGAGCGCGCGATCCGGCGCGAAGGTCCTGAGACCCGCCCAGTTGGTTTCCACGCGCACCACCGGCTCGGTCACGTATGGTTCGTAGCGCGCCAGGCCTTCGGCGAGCACCATGTCGTCCGCCCATGCGTCCATCGGTTCCATCGGATGCTCCTCGGCTGCCGAGACGATCCAGCCACCCGCATCGGGCTTCGCGTACCAGGTTTCGCCCGGACCCATCAGCAATGGCCAGTTCCTGACGTCGTGCCCGCCCGGCGCAGGCAGACGCGCGACGGACCGGCGGTAGGGTTGCAGCCCGATTCGCGCCGCGCCTGCCATGGCCGCGATTTCGTCGGCCCAGGCTCCGGCAGCATTGATCACGATGTCGGCCACGATCTCCTCTTCCCCGACCCAAAGATGCCAGGAGTCCGCACGCTCGACCTTCGTGACGCCGGCACCGACCCGAATGGTGGCGCCGTGTCGTCGCGCTTCTGACGCCATGGTTTGCAGGAGACGGTTCGTGTCGATGTCCTGCCCATTTTCGGAATACGCGGCCCGCACGATGTCACGAGACAGGATCGGCACCCGCGAATGCGCGTCCCCCACAGGAATTTCCGCAAGGCCCAATGCAGCCATGTCAGCCTCGAACGCGTCCGCGTCTTCGGGAAACGCAACGGCCAGGAGACCCCGTGGAGACAAGGCTTCAAGTGATTCGTGAACCGGGCGTGACGTCTGGTTCAGGGCGCGGACAACGTCATTTCCGTAGTCCTCGATGAACATCGCCGCCGAACGCCCGCTCGCGTGGTAGCCAAGCGCGGTCTCGCGTTCCAGCACCAGAACGCGGGTCGACGGCGCCAGTGCCGCCGCCGCGGCAAGCCCCGCAATGCCGCCTCCGATTATGGTGACGCGCGTCACGCTTCCTCCAACCGGTCGGTCGCGTGACGGGGCGCGGGCGACAACGCCGAGAGCCGGGCATGGTGCGCATCGTCGATCTCGAAATCGATGGCCGCGGGTGACGGCCCAAGCTGCCCCGTCGACCTTGCCGCGACGACGGGACCCCATACGCCCCGATGCCGCGCGACCCCTGCCACCGCCAGGGTCGCCGGGGCCGTGCCGACCTCCTCCGCGATCCTGGCCAGTTTCGCCACCGCCTCGTGCATCCAGTCGAACCCGCAGCGAGCGGCACAGGTGACATTGTTCGTGAGACGGCCTGTTGCTCCGCAAGCGTGTTTCCCGGTCAGGAGTCCGCCGCCGAGCGGGGAATACGCACAGGCGGCGAATTCCTCGGCAACGGCCATTGGAAGGATCTCGACCTCCACCTGTCGCTTCACCATGGTGAACATCGGCTGGAGGAACTGGATTTCGACACCATGCCCGTGCGCGACCCCTCGTGCCTTCATCACCTGCCAGGCGGCGTAACTGGATACGCCGAAGGCGCGCACCGAACCGTCTTCCCTGTACCCGGCAAGCGTTTCGAACGTCTCCTCAAGCGGCGTCTCCCCATCCCAGCGGTGGAGACAGAGGAGATCGACGGCCGCCATGCCAAGCCGCCTTCGGCTCGCGCCGAATTCCTCTGCGATCCGCGACCGGCATGCGCCGTGATACCCGCATTTCGTGGCGACGAAATCGTCCTCGCGCTCAGGTGCGACCAGCCGTCCGGAGATTTCCTCGGAACGGCCATCGGAATGGAGAGACGTCGTGTCAAGGAAGTTGACGCCCGCCTCCCGGCAGGCCGCATACATCTTCGCGGAGGCGGATTCGTCGGCGGCACCGCCGAACTGCATCGTGCCGAGTCTGAATCTCGACAGGGCCTGCCCCGACATCGTTCTCAACTCCGGCATCGGTTCAGCGCGAATCCGTTTCCGACGACCCCAGGTTCGGGAAAGGCGCATATCGACGGCAAGCCCGGAGCGGCGCCGGCGGGGGCGCCGGCCCCGCGCCCGGCGGGGGCGGTCAATTGGGAATTTCGCCCGTGATCCCCTCGACATAGAAGTTCATGCCGACCAGCGTTCCGTCATCGGCGGTCTCGCCTTCAGCCAGCCACGGAGATCCGTCCTGCTTGTTCAGCGGCCCGGTGAACGCATGATACTCCCCGCTTCCGAGCGCATCACGCATCGCTTCGGCTTCGGCCTTGACGTCCGCGGGCACCGCTTCCGTGATTTCGCCGATCTCGACCATGCCGGGGCCGATGCCGTCCCAAGTGTCAACGCTCTCCCAGGTGCCGTCCATCACGGCCTGCACCCTTGCGATGTAGTACGGCGCCCAGTTGTCGATGATCGAGCTCACGCGCGGCAGCGGCGCGTATTCCGACATGTCCGAGGCCTGGCCAAAGGAGATCACGCCCGCCTCGGCAGCGGCTGCCTGCGGCGCGGTCGAATCCGTATGCTGCAGGACGACGTCCACGCCGTTGTCGATAAGCGCCTTCGCGGCATCCGCCTCTTTCGGAGGGTCGAACCATGTGTAGACCCAGATCACGCTCAATTCCACATCGGGATTTGCCTTCTTGGCATGGATGTAGGTCGAGTTGATGCCCCGAATGACCTCCGGGATCGGGAAGGACGCGATGTAACCGATCTTGTTGGTCTTCGTCATCTTGCCCGCGATATGGCCCTGCACTGCACGTCCCTCGTAGAATCGCGCGGAATACGTGCTGACGTTGTCGGCGCGCTTGTAGCCGGTTGCGTGCTCGAACTTCACGTCCGGGAACTTGGCGGCCACGTTGATCGTCGGATCCATGTACCCGAACGAGGTCGTGAATATGATGTCCGCGCCCTGAAGAGCCATCTGGGTCATTGCCCGCTCGGCATCAGCGCCCTCGGGCACGTTTTCCTGATAGACGGTCTCGACCTTGTCGCCAAAATGCTCCTGAACGGCCAGAAGGCCTTGGTGGTGTTCATAGGTCCAGCCGCCGTCTCCGATCGGCCCGACATAGACAAATCCGGCCTTGACCGGTCCGTCGCCATGGCTGCCGCCGAAAGCCGGCAAGCCCATCGACATTGCGGCCGCAGCCGCCAGTAGTGTGATTTTCATCGTGTTTTCCCCCAGTTTGACAGTGCAAGGACTCTTCTCAGCCCGAAGCGTGGAACGTGCGACCGAGCGAGTTCGGCGCATTCGCCTGTGCACGCCTCTTGTCGGACGAAATGATGACCAGCACAAGGATGGTAATCAGGTAGGGCGACATCGACAAGAGTTCGACGGGAATGGCTATCCCTGCCGCCTGCAGGTTCAGCTGCAGAACGCTCACGCCGCCAAAGAGATAGGCGCCGAGCAGGACCCGCCAGGCCCGCCAGGAGCCGAAGACCACGATCGCCAGCGCGATCCACCCCCGCCCGGCCGTCATGCCCTCCGTCCATTGCGGCACGATGACGAGGCTCAGGCAGGCCCCGCCCAGCCCTGCGAGCGCGCCGCCAAACGCGATCGCCGCAAGCCTCGTGCCCAGCACCGAGTAGCCGAGCGCGTGCGCCGCTTCATGGCTTTCGCCCACGGCACGAAGAACCAGGCCGGACCGGGTGGATCTCAGGTACCACCAGACGCCCACTACCAGGGCCAGCGACAGGTAGACCAGGGCATGCTGGCTGAACAGGACCGGTCCCAGGATCGGCAGGTCCGAGAGAACGGGAAGTTCCAGTCTCGGAGATGCGGGAGGGCGAATGCCCACGTAGCCTTGGCCCATCAGCGAAGAGATCCCAAGCCCGAACAGCGTCAGTCCCAGCCCGGTGGCCACTTGATTTGACAGGAGAACCTGCGTCAGCACCCCGAACAGAAGCGCCAGCGCGGCGGCAGCGGCGGCGGCGGCCAGGAAGCCCAGGGCGGGCGAGCCGCTTTCTACTGCAGCGATGAAGCCCGCGACCGCGCCAACGATCATCATGCCCTCGACGCCCAGGTTCAGAACGCCCGACTTCTCGACCACGAGTTCGCCCATGGCTGACAGCAGGATGGGCGTTGACGCCAGCAACAGCGCCGCGACCAGCAGGTCAGGGTTGATTGATCCCAGGTCCATCACGGCGACTTTCCGGCCGTCCGCGCGACGCCCCGCACCGGATGCCCTCGCTTCCCTTGACCTGGACATGACGGCGACCGAACGCACCTCACCGCAGGATTGCGCGTTTCGCGCGGCAAGGCCAATCGGCGCATGGCTGACCGGTCGATTCCGACGTCACTCATGCCCGTGCCCTCGCATCGATCCTGATACGGTAGTTCGTCAAGACGTCGAGGGCCAGGAGGAAGAACAGGAGCAATCCCTGAAACACCTGGATTGCCGCCGCAGGCACGCCCAACGTGGCCTGGGCCGCCTCTCCGCCAATGTAGGTCAGGGCCATCAGGAATCCTGCAAGCAGGATGCCGACCGGATGCAGCCGTCCGAGAAATGCCACGATGATCGCCGTGAACCCGTATCCCACGTTGAAGTCGATGTTGATCTGCCCGGCGGGACCGGCGACCTCGAAGAGCCCCGCGAACCCGGCCAGCGCGCCAGACATGCCCAGGCAGGTCAGCACCAGCAACCCCGGGTTCACGCCTGCGAACCGGGCGGCGCGCGGGCTCGCACCTGCAAGACGGATATTGAACCCCAGGATGTGACGGGACAGCAGGACGTGGCCCAGAATGACTGCAATGAATGCGGCGACGACGCCCCAGTGCATGCCCGACCCCGCAATCAGCTCATGATTCGCCGCCGCATCGTAATGCCTGAGGTTGCGCGAACCGGGAAATCCGGATCCGTCCGGACTCCTCAGGGGACCAAGCGCCATCCAGGCCAGTATCTGCTCGGCAACATACACCAGCAGAAGCGAGACCAGGATCTCGTTGGTGTTGAAGCGCGTCCGGAGAATTCCGGGGATCATCGCCCAAAGGAATCCCCCCAGTCCGCCTGCAAGCACCATCATCGGAAAGACCAGCCATCGTGCTTCCAGCGGGTAGAAGGCCAGACCGACCGCGGCCCCGCAGATCGCCCCCATGATGTACTGGCCTTCCGCGCCGATGTTCCAGACGCCGGCGCGAAACCCGAGCGAAAGCCCGATCGCGATCAGGACCAGGGGGCCGGCCTTCACCAGCAACTGTCCCCGATAGTAGAACGCGAACTCGCCGAGAACCGGATCCCAGAAAATCGTTCGGATCACGAGCAGTGGATCCTTGCCCAGGAACGCGAACAGCAGGCCCCCCGCGACCATTGTCGCAAGCACCGCGAGCAGCGGTGTTGCCCACGCCCAGGCGCGGGACGGCGCGGGACGGCGCTCCAGCCGGATCACGGAGCCGACTCCCCGGGCCCGACCGCCCGGTCGGGCCTCGAAGCGCCCTGCGCGATCTCGAGGTCATGGGCGCCGCCAAGCATCAAGCCGATCTCTTCCAGGGTAAGTCCGGCCGTATCCCTGGGCTTGCTCAGCCGCCCCTCGTTCAACGCGGAAAACCGCGTGGAGATTTCCATCAATTCGTCCAGATCCTGGCTGATCACGATGACTGCGGCGCCCTGGCCCGCCAGGTCGAGGAGGGATTGCCGGATCGCGGCCGCGGCCGCCGCGTCAAGGCCCCAGGTCGGCTGGTTCACCACCAGCACGTCCGGCCGTTGCAGGATCTCGCGACCGATGACGAATTTCTGCAGGTTCCCGCCCGACAGCGACCGTGCCACGCTTCCGGCCGCGGGAACCCGGACATCGAACTGCTCGATCACGCGCTCGGCATGCGCGCGCGCCTTGCCCCAGTTGACAAATCCGCGACTGACCATGCCCATGCGACGTCGGCCGGACAGCGCGGCGTTCTCGATCAGGCTCATGTCCGGTGCCGTCGCGTGACCGAGACGTTCTTCCGGGGCGGCGAGAACGCCAAGTGCGCGTCGCTCGTTCGGCCCCAACGCACCGATCGGGATGTCCCCGAGCAGGATCGAGTCCGGTGCGCTGCGCGATTCTCCCGAAAACGCCGCGAGAAGCTCGTCCTGCCCGTTTCCGGCGACACCGCCGATCCCGAGGATCTCGCCACGCCGCACTTCAAGGGAAATGTCCTTCAGTTCCGTTCCGAACGCGGCGCCGGACGCCGCTGTCAGTCCGGCTATCGACAGCGCGACTTCACCGGGGTCTTGGGTCCGCGCGGCGGGCAAGGCCAGTTCGCTCCCCACCATTGTCTCGGCGAGCTCCCGCGCGGATTTCTGGCGAGGGTCGCACGAGCCGGTCACCTTGCCGTGCCGAAGTATGGTGGCCCAGTCACACAGGGCCCTGATTTCCTCGAGCTTGTGGCTGATATAGAGGATGAGCTTCCCTTCCGCGCGCAGCCTCTTCAGGGTCTCGAACAGAATTGCCACTTCCTGCGGCGTAAGAACGCTTGTCGGCTCGTCCATGATCAGGACCTGCGGATCCTGCAGGAGGCACCGGATGATCTCGACCCGCTGCCGCTCACCGGCTGACAGCGTGCCGACCAGCCGGTTCGGGTCCAGCGGCAATCCGTAGGTTTCGCTTACGTCTCGGATGCGCGTCGCCAGTTCCCGCATCGGCGGCGGCACCTCCATGCCAAGCGCGACATTCTCGGCAACGTCCAGCGCTTCGAACAGGCTGAAGTGCTGGAACACCATCGCGACACCGGCCTGCCGGGCATCATGCGGCGAGGCCGGGGCGTAGACCCGCCCGTCGAGTTGCATCCGCCCATCGTCAGGACGCAGGAGGCCGTAGACCGTCTTGACCAGCGTCGACTTTCCGGCGCCGTTCTCGCCCAGAAGCGCGTGAACCTCGCCTCGGCGGGCGGAAAAGCTCACATCGTCGTTGGCCACGACTCCGGGATACGCCTTTCGCAGGCCCTGCACTTCCAGGAGCGGCGTGCTCACGCGCCCCGCCACGTCACTGCCTGGATCCCGGCGCATGCTCCTGCCAAGGCGATCACCTGACCTTCCCGCCGAGATTGAACGCGTCCAGCCTCATGCTGCATAGCCCTTCCGGCTCCATCGCCAAACCTGGAGGCTCCCGATCCGGTCCGGTGTCCAGCCTTGGTCCGCCATTGGGTCATTCTGGAAGGCCGGTCGCTTCCGCACAAGCACGAATCTGCCGGGGCGCCGGCGCCGAATCGCGTTGGGTGCGGCAGTCGGCGACGCAAGGGCGAGACCGGCCGATGCCGTCAGCGTGCCGAACGAGGCCGCGGACTGCCGGCGCCTTCACCCGTTCCCGAACGCGCAGACGCGATGTAAGCCTCGATCCGCTCAACCCCGTCCCCGTCGATTCGCAGACCCTGCTTCGTCCGACGCCAAAGAAAGTCCTCGGCAGTCATCACCCACTCGTGGGCAATGGCCCAATCCAGTTCAAGCGCGGTGATGGAAGCGCCGAAGTCCCGTCCCATGTCATCGCGTGCGCGAACCCCGCTCAGCATCTGTCTCGCCTCGGTGCCGTAGGTGCGGGCCAGCCGCCGCGCCCAGCGCCTGGTCAGGAACGGATGCTTCGCCAGCAGTTCCGCCACGAGATCCCCGATTCCGTCAACCGGCAGATCGCCGCCGGGCAGGGGCACCGCCGCGGTCCATTCCCGTTCCGGACTTCCCAGCAGTGGCGCGATCTTGGCAAGTGCGGCTTCGGCCAGCTTGCGGTATGTCGTGATCTTGCCGCCATGGACGCTCAGGAGCGGCGCGCCGTCCGCCTCGTCGAGCTTCAGGAAATAGCCGCGCGTTGCCGCCGTTGCCGAAGTGGCGCCGTCATCAAGGAGTGGCCGCACGCCGGCATAGGTCCACACAACGTCGTTCTCCGTCACCGGCGCCTTCAGGTACCGTGACGCGAATTCCAGCAGGTAGCGCATTTCCTTCGCGGTGCAGACGGGCGGCACGGACGGGTCCTCGTGATCCTCGTCGGTGGTGCCGATCAAGGTGAAGTCCTCTTCGTAGGGAATGGCGAAGATGATCCGGCCATCCGCGCCCTGGAAAAAGTAGCACTTGTCGTGGCTGAAGAGCCGCCGGGTCACGATGTGACTGCCGCGCACCAGTCGAACGCGTTCGCGTGCGTCCGCCCGCACGACGTTGCCCATTATGTCGTCAACCCACGGACCACCGGCGTTGACAAGCAGTCGGGCACGAACCTCGAAGGTCCTGCCCTCCGCTTCCAGCGTCACCTTCCAGGAGCCGTCGGTGCGCTCAGCCGAGAGAACCCGCGTGCGGGTCATGACCTGCGCTCCGCGCGCGGCGGCGTCGCGGGCGTTCAGGACGACGAGCCGCGCGTCCTGGACCCAGCAATCGGAATACTCGAATGCCTTGCGAAACTTCAGGTCAAGCGGCTCTCCGGCCGGGTCGGTGTCGAGGTCGAGCGTCGCCGTGCCCGGCAGGATGCGGCGCCCTCCGAGATGGTCGTAGAGAAAGAGGCCCGTCCGGATCAGCCAGGCCGGGCGGCGACCCCTCATCCACGGCATGACGGCTGACAGAAGCCGTGAAGCGGGCGTTCCGACCTCGAAACGCATGTCGTCATGATAGGGAAGCACGAAACGCATCGGCCAGGAGATATGCGGCATGGCGCGCAGGAGAACCTCCCGTTCGGCAAGCGCCTCGCGCACCAGCCCCAGCTCGAAATACTCCAGGTACCTGAGGCCGCCGTGAAAGAGCTTGGTCGACGCGCCGGACGTGCCCGAGGCAAGGTCGTTCATCTCGGCGAGACCCACGCTCATGCCCCGACCCGCAGCATCGCGCGCGATGCCGCAACCGTTGACGCCGCCGCCGATGATGAAGAGGTCGAAGGTGCCGTGTTCGGTGCGCATCTTGCCGTCCAGTGCAAAGGTCCCTGTTTCGCATTACCGTGCAGGTCCGGCAAGACACCGGCTGGTGGTTGATCCCGCCCGCTCCGGCCCCGCGCCCGGCCCGACAGGCCCAAGCACGATGTCGCGGTCGCGGGAGGATGGGACGTAATCCGGGCGCGTTCAATCCTGAACTCGCCGAGGGCGCACGAAGGGACCCGGTGACGGGTATCCCGTACCGGAAACCCGGGTAGCGGCGGCGACCGCTCCAGGAGACCGGGGACCGCGTCATGTGCCTGCCGGAACGAAGCAAGGCCGGGACACCTGGCGGGACCTAGATACGGGTGCGCATCTGGTGGCCGGGGGCAAACAGGACCTGAACGGCCGTGACGGACTGGTCGTGGTCCCAGGTCAGCCTGTTGACCGCAAGCAACGCGCTGTTTTCCGGGCAGTTCAGGTGTTTCGCGTTCTCGGCGGTGGCCGGCTTTGCCGCGAACGCGATCTCGCCTTTCGTGTAGGGAACATTTTGCAGCAACCATTCATTGGCACTGACGGATCGAAAGTCCTGCCCAAGTGCGCCGGGCACGTGGAGCGTGTTGATCCAACGATCTTCCAGCGCGTATGGCGCATCGTTCGACAGATGCAGGGCCATGACATGCAGCAACCGTTCCTGCACTCCAACACCAAGGGCGGCGCTTATGTGGGTGGGCGCGGCGCGGACTTCCCGGAGGGCCAGCTGGTATCCGTAGCGCGCGCCGCGGTCCTCGACCTCGTGCCGGATCACCGCGATGTTCAGGGTCGCCTTGGCAACGGGCGGTGCAGCGACCCGGGTGCCCGCCTTGCGCCTGCGCTCCAGCAAGCCACCGTCCGCAAGGCTGCGCAGCGCGCGATTCACCGTGGTGCGGGCGCATCCGAACTCCTTGGCAAGCTCGGCTTCGTTGGGGATCAAGTCTCCGGGCTTCCATTCGCGTGCGTGAATGCGGCGCAAGACTTCCTCTTGCACGCCCTGCCAAGTCTGTGCCGCCTGCACGTTCATAGAGCGCCCTTCAGAGCGTCGATGGTTCTCACGTAGCCTGCGACAATTTCAGTTCTTGCGACATGCCTGCCTTGCCGGACCTTATGCCGGCCCGCCGACCAGACATCGGAAACCAGCCTGTCGTCGCCCGCAAAAATCCATGCATCAAGGGCGGCATCCCCGCCGAAGCCGTGCAAGATGACCGACGTGGTGTCGAGCGCCAGCATGTCTGCCCAGTGGCCCGATTCCAGGCGTCCGGACTTGCGTCCCGCGGCGAGCGCGCCACCTTGCAGGACATGCTCGAAGAGACGGCGCCCTGTCGACATCCGCGCGGTTGCGAACGCTGCGCGCGTGTGATCCCGAAGGCGCTGGGAATAGTCGAGGGTGCGCAGTTCCTCGCTCAACGCGATACGGATGTTGCTGTCCGATCCGACGGCAAGGCGGCCCCCTTCCCCAGCCCAGCGCACGCCGTCAAATATCCCGTCGCCCAGGCTGCTCTCCGTGATCGGGCACAGGCCTGCAACGGCCCCCGTCGCGGCAAGGCGGGTCGTCTCTGACGGCGTCATCTGGGTGCAGTGGATCAGGCACCAGCGTTCATCCAGCGCCATGTGATCCAGGGCCCATTCCACGGGCCGCGCACCCCATTGCGCCTGCACCTCCTCGACCTCGGGGAGTTGCTCCGCGAGGTGCATGTGGATCGGACCATCCGGGAACTGGTCGGCGTAGGTCTTCAGGATCTCTGACGCGACGGCCCTCAGGGAATGCGGTGCCACACCGATTTGCGTGTCATCCGGCAAAGTCGTCAACGCGCCTTGCGCTGCATCGTGCAATCGCCGGAACTGGTCCAGGCCATTTCCGAACCGGACTTGCCCCGGTCCCAGTCCGCGACCGTCGCATCCGCCGAACTCATAGTGCACCGGCAAGAGGCACAAGCCGATTCCGGTCCTGTTCGCCGCAGCGGCGATGCGCTCCGACATCTCTCCCAAGTTGTCATACGGGGTGCCTGCAGGCGTATGATGCAAGTAGTGGAATTCGGCATTGGTGCTGTATCCCGCCTCCAGCATCTCCATCTGGACGAACGCCGCGATCGCCTCCACGTGTTCCGGCGTGAGATGGTCCAGGAATCGAAACATCAGGGCGCGCCACGTCCAGAAGCTGTCCGTGGGGTTCGGCCCCCGCCGCTCGGTGAGACCGGCCATCGCGCGCTGAAACGCATGGCTGTGCACGTTCACCGGCGACGGGAGCAGCAATCCAACGCAATGCCCGGCCTTCGAAGCACCGGTTTCCACCTGTGCAATGCGACCGGAGCCATCCACCGCAACCGCCACTTCTGATGCCCAGCCATTCGGCAACAGCGCCGATTCTGCCCAGATTCGCATTTTATGTCCACTTGACATGCTATTATGTATATACATAATACATGATCAGCTTCCCAAGACAAGCGAGTCGCACCCGATGCTCCTGACCAATGCCCGCATTGCCACGCTGGCCGACGATGACAGCTTTGGACTGATTGAAGATGGCGCAATCGCGATCAAGGACACCCACATCGCCTGGGTCGGCCCGCGAGCGGAACTGCCCGCGCCGTACCAGGATCTTGAGGCAAGCGACCTCGATGGCCGCCTCGTCACGCCCGCCCTGATCGACTGCCATACGCATGTGGTCTTTGGCGGAAACCGTGCAGCCGAGTTCGAATTGCGTCTCAACGGCGCAAGCTACGAGGAGGTCGCCAAGGCCGGCGGCGGGATCGTCTCGACCGTGGCAGCGACCCGGGCCGCGAGCGAAGGCGCGCTGCTCTCGGAGGCGCTGGCCCGTGTCGACGCGATGATCGCGGAAGGCGTCGCGCTGATCGAGGTGAAGTCCGGTTACGGGCTGGACCTGAGCAGCGAGCCAAAAATGCTGCGCGTGGCACGAGCCGTCGCCGGCGCACGCCCGGTGGATGTGCGCACCAGCTATCTCGGCGCCCATGCAACCCCGCCCGAATATCAAGGCAGTCCCGACGCCTACATTGACGAGGTTTGCATCCCCGCCCTGCGAGCAGTTCACGCGGAAGGCCTGGTCGACGCAGTGGACGGGTTCTGCGAGGGGATCGCCTTTGACACGGCGCAGATGGCGCGCGTGTTTGACGTCGCCGCAGAGCTGGGGCTGCCTGTCAAGCTGCATGCCGAGCAGTTGTCGAACATCGGCGGCGCGCGCCTTGCAGCGCAATACCGCGCGTTGAGCGCGGACCATCTGGAATACGCCAGCGAGAGCGACGCCGAAGCCATGGCCGCCTCCGGCACGGTTGCAGTGCTGTTGCCCGGTGCATTCTACACGCTGCACGAAACGCAAGTGCCGCCGGTCCGGGCGTTTCGGAGACATCGCGTGCCAATGGCCCTGGCAACGGACTGCAACCCGGGCTCGTCCCCCATGACCTCGCCGCTACTGGCCCTGAACATGGGCTGCACGCTCTTCCGGATGACGCCGCTTGAAGCGCTTTTGGGCATGACCGCACATGCCGCCAAGGCCCTGGGCGCGGAGGACCGGGGAAGGATTGTCCCGGGAAAGCGCGCCGATCTCTGCGTATGGGACATTGCACACCCGGCCGAGCTGGCCTATCGCATCGGGTTCAATCCCCTGCACGCGCGCATTTTTGCGGGAAGGCAATGACCGTCGTCCTGGACCCGGGTGCGGCCACACTTGCCCAGCTGAACGACATCTGGGCCGCGCAGCGCCCGGTCCGGCTGGACTCGACTGCCAGTCCCGCAATCGAGGCCGCCGCAAGAATGGTCGCGCAAGCCGCTGCCGACGACGACCCCGTCTACGGAGTCAACACCGGCTTCGGGAAGCTCGCGAGCGTCAAGATCGCGGCAGAAGACTCGAGCAGCCTGCAGCGGAACCTGGTCCTGTCCCATTGCTGCGGCGTCGGCGAGCCTCTGGACGTCGCCACGACCCGGCTGATGATGGTGCTGAAACTCCTGTCGCTCGGGCGCGGGGCGTCGGGGGTGGCGCTGCCAACCGTAACCCTGATCGAGGACATGCTCGATGCCGGCGTAACGCCCGTCATTCCGGTTCAGGGTTCGGTCGGTGCGTCCGGCGACCTGGCTCCTCTCGCCCATCTGGCCGCGGCGATGATCGGCGAAGGCGAAGCCGTCCTTGAGGGCGCCCGGATGCCAGCCGGCGATGCACTCGGGAAAGCGGGCCTGACCCCGATCGTTCTTGGCGCGAAGGAAGGTCTGGCCCTGATCAACGGCACCCAGTTTTCGACAGCCTGTGCCTTGGCGGGACTCTGGGGCGCCTGGACGAATGCCGCGACCGCCGTGGTGACCTGCGCGATGTCTACCGACGCGATCATGGGCTCGACCGCACCCTTGCACCCGGCGATCCACGCTCTGCGCGGCCATGCCGGGCAATCCGCGGTGGCCGAGGCGCAGCGCAGCCTGATGCGAGGGTCCGAGATCCGCGAAAGCCATCGCGTCGGCGACACGAGAGTGCAGGATCCCTATTGCATACGCTGCCAGCCGCAAGTCACGGGCGCCGCGATGGACCTGCTTCATGCCGCGGGACGCACGCTTGAAATCGAAGCCAATGCCGTCACCGACAATCCGCTCGTCCTTGTCGAGGACGCCGTGATCGTCTCGGGCGGGAACTTCCATGCCGAGCCGGTCGGCTTTGCCGCCGACCAGGTCGCGCTCGCGGTGTCGGAGATCGGCGCGATTGCCCAGCGGCGCGTCGCCTTGATGGTCGATCCGACGCTGTCCTTTGACTTGCCGCCTTTCCTGACACCGGATCCCGGCCTGAATTCCGGCCTGATGATTGCCGAAGTGGCGACGGCGGCCCTGATGAGCGAAAACAAGCATCTCGCCAATCCCTGCACCACCGACAGCACGCCAACCTCCGCGAACCAGGAGGATCATGTCAGCATGGCCGCCCATGGCGCGCGGCGGCTAGAGCGCATGAACGCCAACCTGAACGTGATCCTGGGCGTCGAGGCCATGTGCGCCGCGCAGGGAATCGAGTTCCGCGCGCCGCTGAAGACGAGCGCGGCGCTGGCGCAGGTCCTGCATGCGCTGCGCGCCAAGGTGCCGGCCGTGACCGAAGACCGGTACATGGCACCGTCCCTGGAATCCGCTGCCCGGCTCGTCGCAACCGGGTCGCTGGCGGATGCCGTGGACCTGCCCGCATATGTTCAAGGATCACTGTCATGACTCCTGTCGAGGTCGCGCGTGGCACGGGTCCCGTTGTGCTGGCGGTTCCACATACCGGGACCCACGTGCCGGAAGGGATAGGGGCGCGCCTGGGCGAACGCGGACGCAGGTTGACGGACACTGACTGGCATGTCGATCGGCTCTATGACGGCTTGCTGCCTGACGCGACCACCGTTCGCGCGACCTTTCACCGCTATGTCATCGACGCCAACCGCGACCCGTCGGGAGAGAGCCTGTACCCCGGCCAGAACACCACGGCGCTCGTGCCGCTGACGGACTTCGACGGGCATGACATCTGGGACGTCCCGCCGACCGCGGCGGACGTCGAAGCCGGCCGCACGGCCTGGCACGCCCCCTATCACGAGGCGCTTCAGGCGGAGCTGGACCGCGTGCGACAACGGCATGGGGTGGCGATCCTCTACGACTGCCACTCCATCCGGTCCCGGATCCCGTTCCTCTTTGACGGCACGTTGCCCGACTTCAACATCGGCACCAATATGGGAACCTCCTGCGCGCCGACGCTGCAGGACGCCGTCTCGCGGGTCTGCGAGGACGCGCCCGGCTGCAGCACCGTTGTGAACGGACGCTTCAAGGGCGGCTGGACCACGCGGCACTATGGCCGCCCGGGCGAGGGCTGCCACGCGATCCAGGTGGAACTTGCGCAATCGACCTACCTGGCGGAAGAGGCCCCGCCATGGACCTACGACACCGAGAAGGCCGACCGCTTGCGATCCCGCTTGAAGACCGTCCTGACAACCGTGGCCGACACGGCCTCCAGCTTGGGAGCTTATCGATGACCGACCCGCGCCACAACATCCGCGACGTCTTTCCTCCAACGGGTTCGGCAATCACCGCGAAGAGCTGGCTGACCGAGGCGCCGATGCGGATGCTGATGAACAACCTGCACCCGGACGTGGCCGAAAGCCCGCATGAACTGGTGGTTTATGGCGGCATCGGCCGCGCTGCACGCACATGGGACGATTTCGACACGATCGTCGCGGCGCTTCAAGGGCTGGAGGACACGGAGACCCTGCTCGTGCAATCCGGCAAGCCGGTCGGGATCTTCGGCACCCACAAGGACGCGCCCCGCGTCCTGATCGCCAATTCCAACCT
The DNA here is from genome assembly GCA_009838075.1 of Boseongicola sp. SB0665_bin_10. Lineage (GTDB taxonomy): Bacteria > Pseudomonadota > Alphaproteobacteria > Rhodobacterales > Rhodobacteraceae > JAJEFO01. The sequence continues at coordinate 108,785 of VXSG01000087.1, forward strand.
CGTTCCCAACTGGGCCAACTGGAACCATTTCAACGAACTCGACAGAAAGGGCCTTGCCATGTACGGCCAGATGACGGCCGGATCCTGGATCTACATTGGCACGCAAGGCATCGTGCAGGGCACCTATGAGACGTTCATGGAGGCAGGTCGTCAGCACTATGGCGGCAACCTGAACGGACGCTGGATCCTGACGAGCGGTCTGGGCGGCATGGGCGGCGCGCAACCTCTGGCGGCGGTCATGGCCGGGGCTTGCTGCCTTGCCGTCGAATGCGACGAGACCCGCGCCGATTTCCGCATTCGCACGCGCTATGTCGACGAAAAGACCCATTCGCTCGACGAGGCGCTGGAGATGGTCGAGCGCTGGACGGGCGCTGGCGAGGCAAGGTCCGTGGCGCTGATAGGCAACGCGGCGGACGTGGTCCCCGAATTGGCCAGTCGCGGGGTTCGGCCCGACATCGTGACCGACCAGACCTCCGCCCACGATCCGATCCACGGCTACCTGCCGCAAGGGTGGAGCGTGGCGGATTGGCGTGAAAGGCAGGAAAGCGATCCGAAGGCGGTGGAAAGAGCCGCCCGTGCCTCGATGAAGGTGCATGTCGCCGCGATGGTGGACTTCTGGAACCGGGGCGTGCCGACACTGGACTACGGCAACAACATCCGGCAGGTGGCGCAGGAAGAGGGCCTGGAAAACGCCTTTGCCTTCCCCGGATTCGTGCCCGCCTACATTCGCCCGCTATTCTGCCGGGGCGTCGGTCCGTTTCGCTGGTGCGCGCTGTCGGGCGATCCGGAAGACATCTACAAGACCGATGCCAAGGTGAAGGAGCTGGTCGAGGATCCGCATTTGCACAACTGGCTCGACATGGCCCGGGAGCGCATCTCCTTCCAGGGACTGCCGGCGCGGATCTGCTGGGTGGGCCTCGGCGTGCGCCACAGGCTCGGGCTTGCCTTCAACGAAATGGTGCGGACCGGCGAGCTGTCCGCCCCGGTCGTCATCGGGCGCGACCACCTGGACGGAGGTTCGGTCGCGTCACCCAACCGCGAAACCGAAGCGATGAAGGACGGCTCGGACGCCGTGTCCGACTGGCCCATGCTGAACGCGATGCTGAACGTCGCGAGCGGCGCCACCTGGGTGTCGCTGCATCACGGCGGCGGGGTCGGCATGGGCTTCAGCCAGCATGCGGGCATGGTCATCTGCTGTGACGGCACGGAAGACGCCGACCGCCGCATCGCAAACGTCCTTTGGAACGATCCTGCCACAGGTGTCATGCGACACGCGGATGCCGGCTATGAAATCGCTCTGGAATGCGCGCGCGCGCAGGGACTGAACTTGCCCGGAATCCTGGAAGCGTGACTGCCCCCGGGCCTTGACGGGCCTTGCGGCGCGTTCGACAGGTCCATGGCACTGAAAGCCGCAAGGCATGCGGCGGCCAGGGGTCATGGTGTCACGCGCGACCGCGTCGCCTGTTTCGGGTGGGGCTTGCGCGGCAGGTCGGCGTCAGGAGTGCGTCCGTGCGCGAAAGTGCGCCGGAACGGACAGGCGTGGTCTTCAGACCTCTTCCCAGGGGAAGCTGTCCAGCCGCTCGGCACCGTCTTCCGTGATCAGGACCTGGGTTTCGAGCTTGACGCTCTCTGACCCTTCCTCTCCGATCAGGCTTTCAACGCAGACCACGTGGCCCGGTTCGAACTGCCCGGACATGGCGCCTTCGTCGAAATCCGCATGCAACGGCACCACGGGCCATTCGTCTGCCATGCCGACGCCGTGCACGGCCAGCGAGTAGCGGTATTCGACATGCCTCGCCGGAATGCGCCAGCTCCTGGCGTTGAACTCCTCAAATGACAGGCCCGGTTGCAGCAGCGCCAGATTGTGATCGATCTGGCTCAGCGCAGTGGCATAGAGCCTCCTTTGCCGGCCCGTCATCGGGACGTAGCCACAGGTCCAGCTGCGCGACAGGTCCGCGCAATAGCCATAGGGCCCGATCATGTCCGTATCGAACGCGATCATCTCGCCCGCCTGGCACGGGCGGTCAGAACATTCCCTGTACCAGGGGTTGGTGTTGGGCCCGCAGGTCAGCAGCTTGGTTTCGAGCCAGTCACCGCCCGAGCGGGCGTTCTCGAAATGCAGATGCCCCCAGAGCTCGCGTTCCGTCACCCCGGGAAGGGAGTTGTCATAGATTCGCGCCATGCCTGCCTCGCAGACGCGAATGGTCCAGCGCATCAGCTTGATTTCGTCGGCCGACTTTATCGCTCGCGCCATTTCGGTCAGCCTTGTGCCTTCGACATATTCCAGTTGGCGCGCCTGAAGGGCCAGCAGCGGAGCGCCGTCAAGCTTGTCGATGGCGATGCGCCTGTTGCCGCCGCCATGAACTTGCAGCAACTCCGTGATCTCGTCCGCCCAACGCGCCATGTGGCGGGGCGACTTGTCGCCCTTGGCCATGAAGGTCCACGATGTGGAGTTCCGCAATTCGTCGATGCCCGGGAGGCCGTCATTGAGGTGCTCGCAGCCCTTGAACTCGAACATGACCGCGGGCCCATCCGTCACGATCAGCGCGTAGCGCATCGGGTTGTGCGCGGTCCAGACCTGCATGTTCGAACTGTCGAAGGCGTAGCGGATGTTGATCGGATCGTAGAGCAACAATGCCGCGACATCGGCCCGCGCCATCGCCTCGCGAAACCGACCCAGCCGATAGGCGCGGGCCCGGTCCAGCACTTCCGGCGCGACCGGGCTGATCAAGGGCCTGTCTGCGCCCTCGCCGTTCAAATAGGTCAGCTTGCGCTCGTCTCTGAACAGAGGCGGCATCTCGGTCATTCCTGCACCGGCTCCTCGGCAAGCCGGCGAACGCTGCGCAAGTCGGTCGTCGTCAAGCTGAACGGCCATAGAACCCGATCCGCTCTTCGTCCGAAAACGTGACGCCAGGCCTGTCGTAGTAGGAAAACACGGCGATCATCCGTTCCCGGTTTCCGCTGATCCTGGTTACGCGATGCGGGGTGTTGATGCCGCGAAAGACGTTCAGCGTGCCAGGTGTCGGCGTGACCACCCGCAGGTCCGGATCCTCGTTCCGCAACAACCTGGCAACGCCGTCATAGTTGGGATTGTCCGCAGTGCGCAGATCGGTGCGATACTCGAAGTCACCGCCGTCTTCCGGCGCCTGCAGGAGCAGCGTCGTGGTGAACTCGGAGCGGTCGAAATGCCAGTTCAGCGTTTCGCCCTCGTAATAGGCCATGACATTGATTCGTGCGAGGGGATCGTCCATGGCAAAGAGCGCCCGCTTGCCCATCGTCACCGCCAGAAAGTCCACCAGCGGCGGCCAGGCGTAGATCTCGGTGACGGGGCTGGCGCCCAGTTGATCCGCGCACAGCGTGTGATTGACCGTCTGAAACCGTGTCAATGCGGGATGATCCGGAGCCAGGTCCGGCAGCTCCTTCTTGAAATAGATGTTGTGCACCCGGCTGTGGGTAAAGCCTTCGCTGGCCATGGTCGACCTGAGGCCTTCGGCAGCCGCCTGCGCGACCTCCGGCTTCAGAAACCCCTCGAGATTGTACATGCCATGCGCGGCCAGGTCGGCGCGGCACCGCTTGATCAAGGCTTTGCACGCATCGCTGTCAGGCCGGTCGATCGGATAGGTCTCAATGTCAAGCAGGTGCCGCATTCCAGGATTTCCCCCAGCAGTCAAAGGACGGAACTTCCGACTCCCCACAACAAGAAAACGGGATCGTCTGGCAGCGAGTCGGATTGATACTTGATTCCAGCGCTTCTGGGCCATGTTCTACCTTTGCGCAACTTCCTTCGCCAGCCTGATCATGCATTCCATTGCCCAAAGCCGATCCGTCACGCCAGCTTCACCGTTCGAGGTCACGCGCAGCATCCGTCGCGTTCGGCAAGCTCTCGCGCGGTTGCGGTGATCGCCACTGGCGCGTCATGCCGGGCGATGCGCGCACGGTGCCTGGATCCGACGAAAGTGAAACCGTGAAGTTCGGAATCGGCAGGACGCATCACGGCTCTTCACCGTCCGGCGCTGGACCAGGCCGGCGTGGGCTCGCCCTCAGTGCCAGGTCGGGTGAAACTTGCCGGCGGGAGACATCGTGAAGATGTCGCAGCCGCCATCGGTGACGCCGACCGAATGCTCGAACTGCGCGGAAAGCGACTTGTCCCTCGTGACGGCCGTCCAGTCGTCTGCCAGGATCTTGGTTTCGGGCCTGCCCAGATTCACCATCGGCTCGACGGTGAAGAACATGCCGGGCTCCAGCACGGCACCCGTTCCCGGCCGCCCGAAATGCAGAACGTTGGGCGGGGCATGGAACAGGCGGCCGAGACCGTGGCCGCAAAAGCCCTGGACCACGCTCATCTGGTGCGCCTCAACGTAGGCTTGGATGGCATGGCCGATATCGCCGAACGTGTTGCCGGGCCTGATTTCCTCGATGCCCCTCATGAGCGCATCATGTGTCACCTGGATCAGGCGCTCCGCCCTTCGGGAGAGCCCGCCCGCGACGTACATCCGGCTCGTGTCTCCATGCCAGCCGTCAACGATCACGGTCACGTCCACGTTCAGGATGTCCTTGTCCTTGAGCCGCTTCTTCCCGGGAATCCCGTGGCAGACGACGTGATTGACGCTGATGCAACTGGCGTGCTGGTAGCCCTTGTAGCCGATCGTGGCCGACGTGGCGCCCGCCTCGTCTATCATCCGCATTATCGCCCTGTCGATTTCACCAGTGGCCGTGCCCGGCTCCACCAGCGGAGCAATCTCGTCCAGGATGCGCGCGGCGAGCGCGCCGGCGCGGTGCATGCCGGCAAGGTCCCCGGATTCATGAATGCGGATGCCGTCCTTGGTCAGACGGCCCTTGCTGTGGTCGTACACGGGACATCCTTCCTCTTCTCGTCCGCCATATAGTGCCTTCCGAAGAAAACCGCCAGTCATCTGCTGGCCACGGCCTGTTCGAAAACCGGCAGTTCGGAAGCGATTTCGACGCCCTCCCGCGTGATCTTCGTTCCATGGCACATCGTCTCAACGCCAGCCGCGCAAGCCCGGTCGAACGCGACACCGTAGCCAGGATCCAGGTCACGAGCCAGGGCAAACCCGGCACAGTCCGTCCTCTGCACGACATACAGCATCACCGCCCGGAATCCTTCTGCCACCATGGCCGAGAGCTCGGCCAGGTGCCGTGCGCCTCGCGCGGTCACGCAATCCGGAAATTCCGCCAGATCTCCGGTGCGGTTCAGATGCACGTTCTTCACCTCCACATAGGCGTCGGGCAATCCGGGCTCCCCGAGGAGAAAGTCCACGCGGCTGTTGGCGCCGTAAGGGACTTCGCGCCGGACGTTGCCGTATCCGGAAAGGCCTTGGACATGTCCGGCAGCCAGCGCCTCCGCAACGATCCGGTTCGGCACCGAGGTATCGATGCCCGCGAGATGGCCGCCCCTCAATTCGACCAGGCGCCAGCCAAAACTCAGCTTCTTTCTCGAATCGTCGTTTGGTTCAAGCCAGACACGCATGCCCTCGTCGGCAAGCCCCAACATCGACCCCGGATTGGGGCAATGAGCCACCACGGTGCGACCGTCCTTCTCCAGTTCCACGTCCGCGAGAAACCGCTTGTAGCGTCGAATCAGGCGACCCGGCACCAAAGGCGTTTGAAAGCGCATGCCCCGGGCCCTATACCGGCATAGGGAGAGGGACAAGGACTGACCCCATGGCCAACCCAACCGCCGCCATGCTGGTGATCGGCGACGAGATACTATCCGGACGCACCCGTGACTCCAACATGCACCACCTCGCCGGCAGGCTGACCGAGGCCGGGATCAATCTCACGGAAGTGCGCATGGTTGCCGATGACCGCATGGCAATAGTCGAGGGTGTAAGGGCGCTTGCACGGAAACATGACCACATTTTCACTTCGGGCGGCATCGGGCCGACGCATGACGACATAACGGCCGACTGCGTGGCCGAGGCCATGGGCGCCTCCATCGATGTCCGCCCGGATGCGCGCGCAATCCTTCAGGCGCACTATGATCAACAGGGCATCGAAATGAACGAGGCCCGGCTGCGCATGGCGCGGGTCCCGGAAGGCGCCACGCTGATCAAGAACCCGATCTCTGCCGCGCCCGGGTTCACGATCGGGAATGTCCATGTCCTGGCGGGAATTCCGGCAATCTTCGAGGCAATGGTCGCAAGCATTCTGCCGACGATTTCCGGAGGCGACCCCGTGCTGTCCGAGAGCATACGGATTGATCGGGCCGAGGGCGACATCGCCGCCCGGTTGAACGAGCTCGCGGAGGCGTTCGCGCATCTGAGCTTTGGTTCCTACCCCTTCCGGCGGAACGGCGAGTACGGTGCGAATGTCGTGATCCGGGGCACGGATCCCCAACAGGTCAACCATGCTGCGGCGCAATTGCGGGCCGCGTTCGGAGACGACGCATCGTGACGGAACCTGCTTCAGGACGTCCGAAACCCCGGCGCGAAGGCAAAGCGGTCCCGGCGTCCTCTTCCAAGGCCGGACAGCGAAGGTGTCGCGGCAGCCAAGGCGGAACTCGGCGTGCACCCGTGACTCGTTTCGCGGCGGCAAGGCTTGCGGCAGAGTCGGAAGCGACCTTTCCCATGCGGGACGACGAGACTGCAGTCCTGGGCGGCAATGCCACGTCGATTGCCCGTTCCGCATGTCCGCATGCATTGTCGCTGATGCCTGCCTCGCCGCGAATGGAGCCAGGCGAGACGCACGCATGCACCACGGTGGCACGGGCGTCCAGAAACTCCGTCCGCAGGCTGGTCCATGCAGGCACTTGCAAGGTCAGCATCGCCAAGCCGCGTCACGGGAGCGCAGAACTGGCGACGGCCCGGCTGCCAAGCGGCTCTCATGCGAGCAGTACGATTTCGTGAGACTTGCGCCAATCATAGGCCTGGTCATTGCAGCGCCGGCGTCGGCGCTTGAGCTTGCGCTTCCCAACGCGGTGACCGTTGCCATCGAGACAAGCGACGCCGCAAGCGTCCGCCTGCCCGAGGCTCCCTGGTCGCCAGGCACGATCGTCCCTGGCACCGAGGGTGCAATCCGAAAGACGGTGCTCAAGTTGCCCGATGCGCAGTGGACCACTCTCCAGCTAATCGGGCCGCTGCGCGACGAGCTGGAAGAGGCGGGATATGTCCAGGTCTTCGCCTGCGCGGACGCGGAGTGCGGCGGCTTTGACTTCCGCTTCCAGCTCGATCTGATCGGCGAACCGGACATGCATGTCGATCTCGGGAACTACCGCTACCTCTTGATGCGGCATCCGTCGAAAGAGCCTCGTTCCGTCGCCCTGGTTGCATCGCCGACAACCAGCGCAGGCAACATTCACGTCACGGAAGTTTCCAGCGCTCGCTTTCCCGAGGTGGAGCCGGGTGCAGAAGACGTCGCGACGGAAACGGAAGGGGATGCGGGTCACGCCACGCAGGAGCCCGGCACGCTGGCTGCGTCCTTGATGGAGAGTGGTCACGTCGTGCTCGACGCGCTTGAATTCGGCTCTGGATCCGCCGACCTGGGAAACGGGCCCTATCCCGTGCTGGCGGAACTCGCGGCCTGGCTGCTGGACAATCCGTCGGCCCGCATTGTTCTGGTGGGGCATACCGATTCAATGGGCTCCCTTGAGACGAACACCACACTTTCGCGCAGAAGGGCGGAGGCCGTGGCGGATCGGCTGATCGAGGCGTTCGGCATCGAAACAAGCCGACTCGAGGCAGCCGGCGCCGGATACCTGTCGCCGATCGCATCGAACCTGACCGAGACGGGACGGACCGCGAACCGTCGCGTGGAGGCAGTCTTGATCTTCGTGGAATGACGTTGCGTTGCGCGTGCATGCGCCCGCCCTGCGCGGTGCAAGCTGGCAACGGCGTGCAGTGAATGCGCCGCGTGCCGGACTCGGACGCCGCGTTCCCCCGTGACGCCGCCCGTGATGGCGTGCTATACATCGAACACGCCTTGATGGAGGAATTCGCCATGTTGAATGTCCACATGCCGGTGATGAGAAGGGCGCTCCCGGCAGCCGTCGCGCTGGTCGTCGCATCAGGTGCGGGAAACGCGACGGAGAGAGCGTCGGCGGAGATGATGAACGCGAACGGGGAATCCGTGGGCTCGGTCATGCTGCGCGCCACCCCGCAAGGCACGCTCCTGCATGCGATGCTCGAGAATCTGCCGGCTGGCGCCCATGCCTTCCACGTCCATGCAGTAGGTGTCTGCGAGCCGCCGTTCACATCCGCCGGCGGCCATTTCAATCCGGGTGAGGCCAAGCACGGAATCGAGAACCCCGAGGGCATGCACGCGGGCGACATGCCCAACATCCACGTGCCGGACTCCGGGGTGCTGGAGATAGAGGTGCTGAACACGCTGCTCAAGCTGGATGCCACGTTGTTCGACGCCGATGGCGCGGCCATCGTGATCCACGACGGGCCGGATGACTATGTTTCCGATCCAGCAGGTGCGGCAGGCCCTCGCATCGCCTGCGGCGTCATCACGCAATAGCGCAAGCCGCCCATTTTGCTGCGGGAATTGCACGATCCGCACGTGCACCGGGTTTTCCCGGCCCGTTGCGATTGTGCCCCTTGCCGGAATCGGTCTCCCGATCGGTGGCGGCAAATGGACCGGTCACCGCGACATGAACCCGAACTTGCGTGCATGGCCATGACCCGCCGGACCGGGATGCATGTGATTCACTGACGAAACAGCGACCAATGTCAGGTTTGCCGTCTTGCGCATGCTTGGCGACAAGGGCGGAGGGACGCACCGGCCCGTCCGTGCACGCATGAACAGGTACGCAGAGCGTGACGCGTGTGTGCAGAGCCTGCTGCCGGGCAGGCTCCGCCTCGCACCCGACGCGATCGCGGCCCGGCATGCGCCGGACCGCGCTGTCATGGATCCAGGAACCGGACATGATCGCCGCGAACCGGAAGGCGGTCGGCAAAGTCAGGGCAAGTCTTCCGTGCGACGTGAGCACGCCACCGGCGAATGAGGCGACTCCCCGGCCAAGCCTTGCGGTGACCAAGGCTTGGAATGCCATGATCGATCCCCGTGAAACGGCAAAGAAACCGTTTCTTCGATTGCCCGGACTCCTCCATGGCGGTGCATTTCCGGCCGCCGCAACTCATGCGGGGAAGCGCGACCATCGGCGGTTCACGGAAACCATGGCGGGCCGCGTTGCTGGCGCGAACGTCATCCACTTCTTCGAAAGCAGGTTCGAGGTACTGCACTTTCCTGCCTCGTTTCTGTCCTAAAGTCCTTGTTTCCCAAAAGGGCATCACGCGACAATCGGGTTGCCAGGGTCAGATTCCCGGACGCGACGGCCCTGAACCGGTCCGGCGCAAGTGTTGAAGGTCTGTGCGCAAAGTGATACGTCGGTGCAGACGGACGACTGAAATCGGCGCTTGGCTTCGATGGACCGGTAGTTGGAAGGAATCAGATAGTCGTCAGAACTGGCTGACATGGACTCGAATTGCGTGCCAATCATCCACCCAACCAGCGGCAGTCACACATGAATTCCCCCACGCAGAACGCAGCGGACACGATTGACGTACCTTCGGCTTATGCCGAAGGCTACAAGAACGCACGTCGTTTCGACAATGCGCTGGCCGACAACTATGTCCGGCACACCACGATCGGCGACCCGGCGCTCGATCCGGTGATGGATGAGATCTATTCGCTGCATCCCGCGAAGCTTCACAAGTTCGTCGGAGCAGGAATCGAGCGGCGGGAAGCGGAACTGCGGGACGCGCCGGAGCCGCTTCGACAATTTTTCGCCGATTTCCAGGAGCCGGAATGGCTGGACCACAACGCCTTTCAGCCTGGTGTGCGCGCCTTTCACGCCAATGCGGACCTCATGCTGGTGGCGTTCGTCGCAGGCGTCCTGGTCGAAGGGTTTGCGACGCTCATAGCCAAGTCGTTCGCCATGACCGGCCGTGTTGCGGCCACCAAGAGGCGCCTCCAGCAGAACAACCGCCAATTGCTCGAGATCTTCTTCCCCGGCGGCCTGCAGCGGAACGGGGACGGCTGGAAGCTCTCGACCCGCGTACGCTTCGTGCATGCCCGGATCAGGAGCTTGCTGGCAAGGCACGACGAATGGGACAGAGAAGCCTGGGGCACGCCGCTGAGCGCGGCCCATCTCGGATTTGCCATTTCGGTCTTTTCCAAACGGCTCCTGGACTATTCCCAATTGGTGGGCGCGTCCTTCACGGAAGAGGAAGAGGCAAGCATTCTCGACGTCTGGCGCTATGCCGGCTACCTGATGGGCATTCCCGAATCGATCCTTTACGAGGACGGCGCGGAGGCGGACATGATTCACCGGATTGCGAACATGTGCGAGCCGCCGCCCGATTCGGATTCGGCAGCGATGGCGAACGCGCTGATCTGCGCCGTTCCCGGGATCGTGGACATCAAGGACGAAGAAGAGCAAGAGCAGGTCATCGCCCTTGCTTACAAGCTTTCTCGCGCGCTCATAGGGAACGATCTTGCCGGGCACTTCCAGTATCCCCAGGTCCGGACATTCGGAACCTTGTTCGCGTTCCGCATGAAACAGCGCCTCCAGCGCTACCTGAAGAGCGGGCTGATGGTCAGGGCGGACAATTTCAGCCAGCTTCTCCAGATTTCCGTTTATGAAGAGAGCGGTCTTACCTACAATTTGCCCGACCACGTCAAGCACGAGCAGTCGCACCCGTGGTAGGCGGCGCGGAATTCCAGCCCAATCCCCCCGCGGGCGAGGTGCCGGTCCGAACCATCAGGGCAGCCCTCACTGAACGGATCACGGGAATTCGCGATTAGCCGTTTCGGGCTTATGCGTCCTGCCGCCGCCAAGCCTCGTTGAAACTGGCCGACATCTCGGGATGTCCGAGGCGAACGATGATTCGGTCGATCGAGCAATCGCAAGTTCCGCCAATGTCATGGATGGTCGGATCTTCATTTCCGGAATTTTGCAAACCCATTGCCACCAGCTCGATTGCTGAATCTTGGCGGGACCCGACATGCAACGGTCCCGGCGTGTCACGGCAGCGACGGGACTTCCACGGGAATCCGCGCCCGTCGGCGTGCACCAAACCCCCGATGAGCCTGATTCCCGCGCCGCCACTCCGCCTGGGCGGACTCGCCCAACCCTCCACGCGGCATCGCCAGCTTGTCGAGCATTTCCTTCGGCACGGCCTGGAGGAAACTGCAGATCTCGCACGCTTCATGAAGACGTCCCTCGGCAGTGAGCTTCAGCCAGTCGGGAATGTTGTTGTGCAGCGGACAATGGGACTGGCGATGGGGCACGCCGCATTGGCTGCACATTCCGGCCTGCTCCCGGGCCGTGGCGGCGGCACATCCTGCATAGATCTCGCGGAGTCCGCACGCCGCTCGTCGGCGGTGCGCTTTTCGGGCATGTCCTTCCCGATCGAAACGAACTTGAGCATTGACGTGCCGGCCATCACGTCTCTCGCCTTCGAAGGCGCCTTCATACGACCTTCGCTGCAAAGGGAAGGTGATCATGTCATGATAATTGACCTCTTGTGGTCAAATGTCCGCCAAGACGCCCAACTATAAGCACTCCGCATTCAAACAATGTCCGAACCGGGCCTAATTTCCCCTTTGCGCTCAATATCCTTGTTCCTAGTCTTGTACAGGCAGAATCAAGCAGTCTCCGCGCATGCCGTTGCTTCAGTTGTTCCTCCTGGCCGTCATCCAAGGCATCACCGAGTTCCTGCCCGTTTCCTCGTCCGGCCACCTCATCCTCCTGCCAAACCTCGCCGGCCTTCCCGACCAGGGTCTCGTGATCGACGTCGCCGTTCACGTGGGCACGCTCGGGGCCGTGCTCCTCTACTTTCGCGACGACGTGGCGCGCATCCTCATCGGCATGTTCCGCATCGCCTCGGGCAGGTTCGACGGGCCCGAAGTGCGGCTCGCCCTGCTGCTCGTGCTTGCAACCGCCCCGGTCATGATCGCGGGCCTGGCCTTCAGGCTGGCCGGCCTGGACCTCCTGCTGCGCTCGGTCACTGTCATCGCGTGGGCCACGCTGATCTTCGGACTTGTGCTCTGGTGGGCCGACCGCACCGGATCCAAGGCCAGAACCGCTGGCGACTGGAACCTGAGAGACGCAATCGTCATGGGGCTCTGGCAGGCAATTGCCCTGATCCCCGGAACATCGCGGTCCGGCATCACGATCACTGCGGCGCGACGGCTCGGATATGCCCGCGTGGACGCCGCCCGCCTCGCAATGCTGATGTCGATCCCGACGATCATCGCTTCCGGCACGCTCCTGGGCCTGGAAGTCGCGTCCTCCCTGGACCTGCCCAGGGCACGTGACGGCTGCATCGCCGCCGCCCTTGCCTTTGTCGCTGCCCTCGGGGCGCTGCATTTCATGATGCGGCTGATCGAGCGGGTGAGTTTCACCCCCTTCGTGATCTACAGGGTTGTCCTTGGGCTGGCCCTGCTTGCCTGGTCCTACGGCCTAGCCGCGTAGGTTGCGGGCGCTTCGCGTAATGTCGGAATACTGCCCGTCGGGGCGATAAGGCCAAAGATAGGTTGGCAACACTGCATGCATGGAGGTTGGATGAACTCCAATGTCGACAAGGGTGCGGGCATTGGCGGCCACGACATTGTCGCGCTTCAGCTCAATTGCCTGGTCGAGCGTAATCGGCTGCTTCAGGACACCCAAGGAAAGGAACGAGGCAAGGCCGCTGGCTCGGGCGATGGTGCGGCCAGCCCAGAATGGCAGGGCCACGATCAGGGACCGTCGGCGTATGACCGCGAGCATCACCTCCATCAGTTCGCGGAAGCTCGCGACGTCCGGCCCGCCCAACTCGAGGATTCCCGCCTCGGCCTCCCCGAGAACGGCTTTCTCCACTGCAGCGGCCACGTCATCGACATAGACGGGCTGGAACTTCGTCCCGGCCCCGACGAGCGGCAGGACCGGCGATAGCCTGGCCATCGCGGCGAAGCGGTTGAAGAACTGGTCTTCGGGGCCAAAGATCACGGAGGGACGCAGGATGACCGCGCCAGGGAAGGCGCCAATCACTTCCGCCTCTCCAAGACCCTTGCTGCTTGCATATTCGCTTTCCGCGGCCGCGTCGGCCCCGATGCTTGACACATGCACCAGGCGCGATACGCCTTCCTCTGCGGAAATGCGGGCGATGCGGCCAGCGCCGACATGCTGGACTGCGTTGAAGTTGTTCCGTCCGGACGCATCGAACGTGCCTACGCAATTGACGACCGCCTCGGTGCCTTGCGCCGCCTGCCGCACAGAATTGTCGTCTCGAATGTTGCAAAGGACCGGTTCGACCTGGCCTGGCGTGCCCCCCGGCTTGACGAAAATGGCCTCGTTTGGTCGCCGAACCGCCACGCGCACGCGCCAGCCGGCCTGCGCCATGCGGTTTGCGACGTACCGCCCGACAAATCCCGACCCGCCATAGATGGTCACCAGTCGCGACATGCGCTGCACCTTCGCCACTTCCGCACTAGGGTGTAGCCCCGCGCATGTTGCCGGACAAGGTCCAATTTGCCGCTATTTGATCGTTGACTCGGTTTGGGCCCGCGCATATTCCCAACCTTCGATCCACCTGCCCAGGTGGCGGAATTGGTAGACGCGCTAGCTTCAGGTGCTAGTGTCCTTTATGGACGTGGAGGTTCGAGTCCTCTCCTGGGCACCAAACTCACTTCCCAAACATGCCGAAACGACCCCAGAAGGCCCATAAAACAAGGCGTTTTCCAACATGTCATGAATCTCGGCTTCCTGCTGATTCCCCCTGTATCCCACGCCAAACGTTGGACAAACGTGGGACAAGCGTGCTAAGGTCGCGGCGCGACAATGCCAGGGAGGACATGCGATGGGAAAGCTGACCGTTAAACGAGTCGAGTCGCTGAAGAAGCCCGGAATGCACGGCGACGGCGGAACGCTCTACCTGCGGATAGCGCCGGGCGGGTCGAAGCAATGGGTGCAGCGGCTGGCAATCGACGGGCGGCGGCACGACATCGGGCTGGGCGGCTGGCCGCTCGTCTCGCTGTCCGAGGCGAGGGACATCGCCTTCGACAACCGCCGCAAGGCGCGGCGCGGCGAGGACCCCCTTGCCGAGCGGCGCAGGGCCAAGGCCCCGACGTTCCGGGAGGCGGCAGAGAAGACCTATGACCAGCACAAGGCGCGGTGGCGCTCGGAGAAGGTCCGGCGCACCTGGTGGCAGCAGATGGAGCTTCACGCGCTGCCGAGGCTTGGCGACATCCGGGTTGACCGGATCGGGCGTGGCGACGTGCTTGCCGTCCTGACGCCGCTGTGGACATCGAAGCCGGAAATGGGCCGCAAGCTGCGGGCCAGGATCAAGGCCGTGCTTGCCTGGGCGCAGGCGCACGGGCATTGCGACACGAACCTTGCGGGCGAGGCCATAGACGGCGCTCTGCCGTCGATGCGCGGCACCGGGCGCAACTTCCGGGCGCTTCCTTATCACGAGGTCGCGGCTGCGCTCGGCATGGTGCAGGCGTCGGGCGCGTCCGTCGCGGCGAAGCTCTGCCTGCGCTTCACCATCCTGACGGCGGCGCGATCCGGCGAGGTCCGGGGCATGACATGGGCCGAGGTCGATCCTGAGGCGGCGACATGGACGGTTCCAGCCGACCGCATGAAGGCTGGCAAGGAGCACCGCGTCCCGTTGTCCGGCGCGGCGCTTGACGTTCTGGCCCAGGCCAGTGAATTGCGCGACCGGCGTTCCGACCTCTGCTTTCCCTCCCCGCGAGGCGGCAAGCCGCTTTCGGACATGACGCTGACCAAGGTGCTCCGTGACAACGGGCTGGCCGACAGGGCCACGGTTCACGGTTTCCGGTCCAGCTTCCGGGACTGGTGCGCCGAGACCGGCAAGCCACGGGAGATTGCGGAGGCGGCACTGGCGCACACGGTGGGCGGCGTCGAAGGCGCGTATTTCCGTTCGGACCTGTTCGACCGGCGGCGCGTCCTGATGGACCAATGGGCGGCTTTCCTCACAGGGAAAGGGGCTGACGTTGTGGCGTTGCGCCGATGACGGATGCCCGGCTGTACTCGTCCGTGCCGAATCTGCTTGACAAATACTGGAAATGGGTATAGGAAAAGCACTCTGAGCTTGGTCGCCCAGAGTGCCTTATTTCGTGCTTCACAATCCGAAACTAGGTGATTCGCAGCGGCCATGCAACCCTTAGTTTTGGAGAATCCGATGAACACAAACGAACTGATGAAGCGCCCGGAGGTCGAGGAACTGCTGGGCATGGGGCGGTCGTCAATTTACCGGCTGATGCGCGAGGGCCACTTTCCCGAACCGATCAGGGTAGGGCAACAGGCCGTGCGCTGGCGGCGATCCGAGCTTGAGGCTTTCCTTGAGCAGTGCCCCAGGGCGACCGGCGAGGTCGGCAAGGCCGCAGCCGCCTGACCAAGGCCGCATTCCACTACAGCAAGCGAACCGGAACACTGACGGCATCCCATGCACGGGGTGCCGCGCAGCGTCACACGGCTCCGCCGGGTGCCGACCGCTCCCGGACGCGCAAACGAAACCAAAAGCAATAGAGAAAGGAAGATCGTATGCGTCTTGAAATGACCAATGGCACGATCATCATGGACCGTGACGCCCAGAGCGTCATTGACCATGACGCCCTGAAGAAATGGCTGGCCGAAAGGACCTGTCCCGACTGCGGCGGCTTTGCCCACGACCACGACGACCATGCATGTCCTGCGGATGTGGCGGTCGCCGCAAGCTCTGCGGCGATGGCGGCCTCCGCAAGCCAGTTCGCGCTTGGAATGATCGCGGCCACGCACGGGCCGGAGGCCGCCAGGGACTGCAACAACGCAATCGCCTGCCTGGGAGGCTGCGAGGATGGCACCGTGTTCATCCTCAAGCGCGATGCGCACCGCTGGAACCCGGATTGGGAGCGCTGCTTCCGGGACGCATGGTCGTTTCATGTGAAGGACCCCGATCAGGTCAGGTTCACGGAGGAGGAGACGGGCGGGAAGGCCGCGTAGAGGCCCGCCTTCAAATGGCCCTGCGCAGCCACCCGTTGCGCAGGGCGGCCCTTGGCATCCCCGGACCCGGCGAAGCCGTGTCATGCCTCGCAGGACCAGAAATGGAGAATACGCAATGAAGGAACACGCACTGGAATACGCACGGCAGGGCTTTGCCGTGTTCCCCGTCCAGTCCCCCGCCGATGCGCAGAGGCTTCGCGCTGAATTGGCGAAAGCTGACCTGGATGAAGATGAAAGGGGGAAGAGGGAAAAGAAGATTGGGGAGAAGAAGCCATTCCCCGGCACCCGTGGCGTCCATGAGGCCACGACCGACGAGGCGAAGATCAAGAAGCGGTGGACCGAATGGCCGGAGGCCAACATAGCCTGGTGCCCCGCCATGAGCCTGGGCGGGACGGTCGCAGTCGATCTTGACGTGGACAAGGGCGACGGCGAGGGCGGCTACAGCCATGAGGACCTTGACGCGCTGAAGCTCCCCAGGACGGGCATGGCCATAAGGACGCCATCCGGCGGCCTGCACCTGGTCTACGCACTCAAGGAAGGCGAACTGCTGCCGCCATCGACCAGCAAGGTCGGCCAGAAGATCGACATTCGGTGCAAGGGATCGTATGGTCTGCTGCCGCCTTCCAAGGGGCCGGACGGCACCGAATACACGTGGAAGTCGCGGGGCGATCCCGCCTTCCGGTCGGATGCGCTTGTCGAGGCCGCCGGGAAGGCAAGGGAGAGGGACCCCAAGGCCGAAGTATGGCTGATCGAGCAAGACCTGCCGGAGCACGATGCCGACTACTCCGAATGGCTGAAGGGAAAGGCCGAAACCGGCACTTGCGGCGTGGACGGAAACCACACCCTGGCCAAGACCGGGGCCATGGGCCACAGCTTCGGGCTGTCGGAAGAACTGACCGTGGAGCGTATGCTCGAACACTGGAACCCCCGGTGCGAGCCGCCCTGGTCGGAGGAGGAGTTGCGCCGCCACGCGGGAAGCGGGTGGCGCAGCGCAACGAGTCCCCCCGGAAACCTGACGAAGGCTTACAAAAAGGCCGAGAGGGCCGCGTTTTTCTCCGAGGTGAAAGGCGATCAAGCTGGGAAGTCGGCGGAAGTCGCCCCGCTCCCGCTGGAGACATGGGACCGGACGGAGCCGCCGCCACGCAAGTGGCTTGTCGAGGACTGGATTCCCGCAGGCCGCCTCGGCTCCCTATACGGCAAGGGCGGCTTGGGAAAGTCGCTGCTGGCCTTGCAGATCGCCGCCGCCGTCATGCATGGCGGGAAACCTGTGGCGACGCAGCGCCTGTCTGATAGGGAGCAGCGCCTGTCTGATAAGGACCGGGCCGAAGCGTCCGGCATCGCAAAGACCCTCCAGGGTGGCCAGCGCGTTCTCTGGCTTTCCTGGGAGGACGAAACCGATGAGTTCAAGCGCCGGTGGCGACAGGCATACCGTGCCGAGGCGATCACCGAGGAATACCCGGACCCGGCCTGGCTTGGCCTGGTTGACATGAGAAAGATCGGCGGCGCGTTATGGGGTCCTGACGGGGCCGGAGGCTTCAACTGGACGGAAACGGGCAGGCGGTTTCTCTCCATGCTAGAAGGCTACGCGCTCGCGGTCATCGACCCCCTTGCCGCCGCCTTCATGTCATCGGAGATCGACCGGTCGCAAGTGCGGGCCTTTGCCAGCGCATTGGACCGCCAGGCCGAGGAAAGCGGGTGCGCCGTCCTGATTGTCGGCCACCCGCCGAAGGAGGAGGAAAGGTCCGGCAAGAGCGGCTATTCCGGCTCGACCGACTGGCGGAACGCCGTCCGCTACATGATGCTGATGGAGACAAGCGACGAAACCGGCATCCAGGTCCATGACGACGGGAAGGAAAGGAAGGCAGGCGCGTTGCGGCTCAGGCTGGACAAGGCGTCCTATGCCCGCGAGGACCGGCACGTCTGGCTTGAGCGCCATTACGTCAAGGGACCGCCGACTGAACTGGCCTGGCGGATCACGTCGGCGAAAGACGCGGCCAAGGCATACAATCCCGACAAGATCATACCGGAATGCGGAAGCGGGACCGCGAACGGCCAGGGCGGCAGCAGGAAGAAGCTGCCGCTTTCGGCAAGGAGCGATGATCCGTGACGAATGATCTCGAACATCATGCATCGTCCGGCCTGCTCGGCGGGCGCGGCACAAGCAACCTGGCTCTTGCGCTGGCTGGCGACACCGCTGGACACGGAATAAGCAAGCTGGCGCTCGTGCTGGCCGGTGGCGCACCCGCGAACGACGCACTGGGCAAGAAAATTGCCGACCTGGCCAATGAAGTCGGTTCGCTTGTCCTGGACAAGGCATTTGCCGATCTGGCCAAGAAGGCCAGGTCGCTCGACAAGACCGTCGCCATCGCCGACGAGGTGATCAGCCACTCGTGGAAACACATCGGCCTGAAAGGCGATCCGCCCGGTGCACTGTAATTTCTGGAAGAGCGCATTGCGTCAGTGGCGTCCAGGGCGGCAAGAGCGTCGCGTGGCCTGCCTTGGCATGAAGGGAAGCTGAGACGGTTCCGCGACCAGGCGACGATGAAGGCTTGCCGCCGTATGGAGGAGCAATACGTCGCCTGGCAGGCAGAGGCCGACGACCGGGACCCGCCCCTTGCCGAGGCGCTGCGGGCGTGGCTGAACAGGCCAAGGACGGCGGGGCAGCGGCGGCTCGATGTGGTTGAGAGCCAGGGACTCCGGGCAAGCAAGGCTCCCGCGCTGCATCGCGTGGCTTGCCATGCCGCGCTTGACCCGCAGGGCTTCCATGCAGTCGAGGTTGACGGCGAGCCGTTCGCTTCGCCCGGCCCCGTCGAAATGCGGCGCTATCGCATACTTGGCCCGGAAGACCGTATGGACGCCCTGCCCCTGACAATCGACCGGCGGGCAACCGGCGGGATCGTGCTTGAAGCCATTGCCTGCCTGCCGCTCACCGGGGACACAAGGTCATCCCTGCGCAGCGACTTGCGCCATTTCGGAGACCTGGTGTTCGCAGCGAGCGCATGTTTCGAGGCGACGGCCAGGGAACTGATCGAGACAGCCGGATGGGGCAGGTCCCCGGAAGATAACATCCCCCGGCTCAATCGCCTGCTCACTTGCGCCCGTTTCATCAAGGGTGATCTTGGCGACGGCCTGCCCCGGTGGCTCTACGACCTGAACGCGACGGGCGGCTACGGCCTGGATGCCCGCTACGCGATAGCTCCCGGACCATGGTGGCAGGGCGGCGCGGATACGGGCGAGGCGAATGCCTGGCGGCTTTCTGGCGGCCTCTGGCGACCCGCGCTTGGCGATGCGAAGCAAGGTCGCGAAGCGTGGGCGCTGCCGGACGCGATGATCGCCGGAATCGAGGCCGCCCTGA
>VXSG01000085.1 GCA_009838075.1 Boseongicola sp. SB0665_bin_10
TACTCTACTGGACTGCACGAGACACAGGATATCTAGTTCCGCCCGAACTCGGCAACCTCGCCAACCTGAGGTACTTGATCCTCAGCGGCAACGCACTCTCGGGCGCGATGCCGCCCGAACTGGGCAATCTCTCCAGCTTGACTCATCTGGACCTGAGGGCCAATGACCTCTGGGGCACGATAGCGCCCGAAATCGGTAACCTCTCCAGCTTGACACACCTGGACTTGTCGTACAATCGATGGGCCGGTGCGGTGCCTCGCGAACTGGGCGATCTCAACAAACTGGAGGTATTCGATCTTTCGGGATGCGCCTACATGTCGGGCCCGTTTCCTCCAGAGCTCACCAGCCTCGCCGATCTGACGTACCTGAACGTCGGTGGCTTCGCTGGCCCGATCCCGCCGAGCATCGGCAAGCTTGTCAACCTGGAGACATTGGTGCTGCGGTTCCACAGCGCAGACCCGTTGCCGCCTGAACTCGGCAACCTCACCAACCTGGAAACCTTGGTATTGGAATCCGACGCCACTGGCCCGATTCCGGCGGAGTTCGGCAACCTTGTCAATCTTAGGTATTTGGACCTGCAAGGGACCGATCTCTCCGGCCCAATCCCACCGGAGCTCGGCAACCTCGCCAACCTGACGCACCTGGTCGTGCAAGGAGCAAATCTCTCTGGCCCCCTGCCGCCGGAACTCGGCACCCTCGGCAGCCTGAGGCGAATGGACCTTGGCGGAAACGATCTCTCTGGCCCGATCCCGTCCGTACTTGGTGACCTCTCGAACCTGGAGATCCTGTCACTCAACTTGAACGACCTGTCGGGTCCGCTGCCCCCTGAACTCGGCAACCTCACGGCCCTGCGCCACCTCGGCCTGGCGAATAACTCTAACCTCGTCGGACAGCTACCGTCCGAAATCACTAGTCTCGCCCAGCTCGAGACTTTCTTTGCCCGCGGCACTGGACTTTGTGCACCTGGCGAGCCCCCCTTCCAGAGCTGGCTTGCGGGACTGCACCAGAAACACGTTGCCGTTTGCGGCGCCAGTACGGTGGCGGCGTACCTGACACAGGCCGTTCAAGCGCGCGAGTTCCCCGTCCCGTTGGTGGCGGGCGAACGAGCGCTGCTGCGCGTCTTCCCAACGGCACAACACAGCACCAGCGCGGGCATCCCGCCGGTGCGGGCGCGCTTTTTCCGCGACGGTCGGGAAACGCATGTCGTGGACATTCCTGGCAAGTCCACGCCGATCCCGACCGAGATCCATGAGGGGGACCTGGCAAAGTCCGCAAACACTGAGATTCCCGGGCGCGTGGTGCAGCCCGGACTCGAAATGGTGATGGAGGTCGATCCGGGGGGCACGCTGGATGCGGCGCTTGGGGTGGCGAAGCGGATACCTGCAGAGGGTCGTCTGGTAGTCGAGGTAAGGGAAATGCCCTTGCTCGACCTCACGCTGATCCCGTTCGTCTGGGACGCGAACCAGGATTCGTCGATCGTGGACCTGACTGCGGCTATCGAGGCCGATCCGGCGAACCACGAGAGGCTTGCCGACCTGCGCGAGCTGCTGCCGGTCGGTGAACTGGACGTGACAGCCCACGAAGCGGTGCTCAGTTCGACCAACAACGCGTTCACACTACTCGGTCAAACGGAGGTCATCCGGGTCATGGAAGGTAGAAGCGGGCACTACATGGGTCTGATGTCCGGTAACATCGCGGGAGCCGCCGGCGTGGCCCATAGTCCCGGGTGGTCCAGCTTCGCGCGGGCGGACGCTCTTACAATCGCACATGAATTCGGGCACAATCTGAGTCTCGGCCATGCTCCGTGCGGCAGTGCGACCGGCCGTGACCCGCAGTACCCCTATCCCGACGGATCCATCGGCGTCTGGGGCTACGACTTTGCGGACCAGCGACTGGTGCATCCATCCACTGCGGATCTGATGTCCTACTGCGGCCCCAGGTGGATAAGCGAATACAACTTCAGCAAGGCGCTGGACTACCGCCTGCGTAGCGCCTACGCCGCGCAGTTGGCCACCAGATCTCCGGCGTCCCGGTCCCTGCTCGTGTGGGGTGGCATTGCTGCGGACAGCGTCCTGTTTCTGGAACCGGCGTTCGTTGTGGACGCCCGGCACGTGCTGCCGGATTCGACGGGTGAATACCGGTTGACCGGACGAACCGCCGAGGGCCGTGTGCTGTTCTCTCTGTCGTTTGCCATGCCGGAGGTGGCCGATGGGGGCGGCGGTTCCAGCTTCGTGTTCGCCCTGCCCGTACAGACTTGGTGGGCAGACGATATGGCAAGCATCACGCTCTCCGGCCCCGAAGGGTCGGCCACACTCGGCAAAGCGACAAACCGTCCGATGGCCATCTTGCGGGATCCACAAACCGGGCAGGTGCGGGCATTCCTGCGGGGTTTACCGCCCGCGACTCAGACGGCGGCGGACGCGGTGGGACAAGGCGCCGAACCAGGAATGGAAGTGCTGTTCAGCCGTGGCATCCCCGGTGTGGATGCCTGGCGGCGGTGAAACAACGATCACCCAAGCGCAACGGGCGTGCTGTGAGGGTTCATCCCACAGCCAGATGCCGCCATGAGCCGCCGCAGATTGACCAGCGGAGGAACGCGCACGGCGCCCGCTTCGGCGAGAAACGGCCCTTCTCCCCGCGTCGAGAACCTGAGCGCGCCCATGCGGACTTCGTCGTCCACGCGAAGGAGGAAGTCGGATTCGAACAGGGTTCGGGGCGCTCGGCCTTCCGACCTCGCCCGCCTGACTTCGGCGCGTGGCGCAGGAGGACCCGGCCCCAGCGGTCCGGCGCCGAATCGCCGACGGATCCGAAGAGTCTCCGGCGAGTGTGGTATGGGCCCCGTCCAACGGTCAGCGCGGGTTCGAGGGCGAAGCGCAGGGGGTGATCCGTCCGCGCCGCGTCGCACTCGAAAGACGCGCTCTCCCGGCCGCCACGAACGCGAGTCCACAGCCGACCCACTCGTGTGGGTACACCCTGCAGATCGACCTGAACCAGGACGGGGTGTCCATGATCCCGGCGCGCTAGCCGTCTGCGCCCGGGGAACGCGTGTCGTCCTTCCGACGAGGGCCCGACGGAGGACTTTGTTCCCGAAGCGCGGTGTCCCATCTTGCGGGATGTTCGTCGATCACGATACTCTCATGCATTACGGCCATGAGATCGCTATTTGATCGCATACGATTGTGGATTGTGACAGACTAACCGCGAGGCGGATGCGAAACGAGATCCGGATTCGCTAAACTCGCAATGCGAGGAGAATCGGAAGCATGCGATCGGAGAGATCGGGGAAGATGGCTTTGGGCGGACGCAC
>VXSG01000059.1 GCA_009838075.1 Boseongicola sp. SB0665_bin_10
CGATGCTTCCAAACCATCAATCAAAGAGTCAAAATCACTGTGACAAGACACTAGGCGTGGAATGGGGCCGCAGGGCTGCCATGACCGTGCTCCGCCAGCGAACCGACGACGGTTCGGAACCGAGCGAGGTCAACTACTACCTTGGACGGTACGAACGGCGCGGGGATGCGCTGCAGTGGAGCCCGACCGCTCCGTTCTACGGCGCCTCGCCGGGACCGTCCTTCCCGTCATTCGACCGATGCCTATATCCCGGACACGGGATGATCACGCCCTGGACGATGAAGACAGGGTCGCAATTCCGGGTCTCCGGCTTCCACGATCCCAGAAGCCCGGAATTCGCGGAAGAGTTCGACATGATCCGCAGGTTGGGCGGCAATGACAGCACGACCCGCACGGCGGACGAGTCGGAAGTGGCGCTGTTCTGGGAAGACGGGCCCTGGGGCGTGACGAATCCGGGCCACTTCATGTACATCGCGATGCAGCTCCTCCAGGATCGCGGCCTTGGCTTCACTGAACTCGCCCGGGCAATGGCCCTGGTTGGCATGGCGCAGTGCGATGCGTCGATCTCTGCCTGGGACAGCAAGTACCACCACGACGTGCTCCGTCCAGAAACCGCCATCCGAGCGCGGGCTCCTGAATTCGGCAATCCGGATGACAGGGTGAGCGCGCACGCCGGCTGGCGCAGCTACATTCCCACCCCGGAATTCCCGTCGTACACGTCCGGCCACTCGACGTTTGGTGGCGCAGCCGCGGAAATGATCGCCCTGATCCATGGCCGGGATGACATCGCGTTCACCGGCAGGTCGCCTGATCAGGTATTGTGGCCGCAGTTGCAGGGCGTGACGCGGCATTGGACAAGCTTGAGCCACATGGCCGAGGAGAACGGCATGAGCAGGCTCTATGGCGGGGTCCACTGGGCGATCGACAACGTTCAGGGCCTTGCTGCCGGGCGCGCCATTGCCCGCCATGCCTTCCGCACGACCTTTCCGAAGCGGAGCTGACGCAATGGGCACGACAACCTCCCGGCGCTCCGGACTCGTTGCGGCATTCACCCTGATCGGCCTTGCAGGCGCTGGCCCTGCGGTGGCGCAGGGCGGCCTGCCCAGCCTTGGCCACCTGTCTCCGCTGGAAGAAGCGATCGCGATGGACATCGGTGACGTGACGCTGACGCTTACCGGAGCGATCGAGGCCCGGTACACGGCCGGTTCAGATGACGACGAGGAAAATGGCCCAGGGCTGATCGGCGGCCTCGGGGCGGTGGCCATGACCCAGCTTCCGAACCGCTGGCGCGTTGAGTTGGGCTATGCCGGCCAATTCGTCTCCGATGAATCCCTTTCGTCCGAAGAGGGCAAAAGATACACGGATGATGCGGCGTTGTCGGTAGGCGGAGTCTGGGGCACGGTGTCGCTGGGCAATGTGTCGGAAACCGTGCGCGACCTGACCCGGCGCCGGCGTGCTTTCGGCAATGCAGTCCTCGCATTTGACGATTTTCACGGCGAACGTGCCGACAGGAGCGCGGGGTACGCTGGTCGGGTTGGCCCGTTCGTGGTGAGCGGCGTGGTGGGCGATGACAGCAACATTGACCTGGGCCTGGCATTTCAGCGGCCGATAGGCAACGGAAGCAGGGACTATCGTTTCACGTTCCGTGCCGGCCAGGGGGCATACGAGGCCGCAGACGATTCGCGTCTGTTCACGAGCCGAGGGTACAGCGTGGTCGGGGAGGTCGTTTACGGGAGTACATTGCTCGATGTTGGCATGGGACAGGAGAGCTTTTCTTCCGCCGGCGTGAATGCCACGCGCTGGTACATATCGTCGGGAATTCGCCGAAAGATCATGGTCTGGGGCCTGTCACTCGAAGGGCATTACGGCCAGATCGAAGGACAGGAGGAAGTCTCCGCGGCACTGGGGGTCCAGTACGACCTGGCCAGGGGCCTGTCCGCGAAATTCGGCCTGAACTACGAAGCCGCCCAGGTCGAGCTGGGCGATGTGAAGTTCCTGGATTCCGGCGACACCAAGGCGGCACTCTCGTTCACGTACAGGTTCTAGCCCTGCCGGGTCATGACGGATCGGGCCGAATGACGCGGGCTCGTCGCGAAAATTCAGCTTCGGGTCGGCACAGTCTCCGGTTGGCCGCGCCTTGCGTGGCGCGTGGCAGGCGCCGCGCGACTTCGAGGCGCACGACGGGTGCCGGCCGCTTCTTGCAGGGACCCTTGTCGATGAAGCGTAGGGTGGCAAATGCTTGCGGCCGGCCAGCCTCAGGTCCGTCGGCAATTCGAGAACTCGAGGCCGATCGGGCTTGGCGAGGCAGGTTCGGTGTGGTTTGCGTGGATCATGCGGCTGTGCGGCCAAATCAGGACCTGGGGGGCTCGCTTGAGAGACAGGTGCCAGTCGGCACTTCTTGCGAGGAGTGCCGTGCTGTGGGCGGCTAGCCCGGAACATGGGATCAGTGTCGGCATCGCCGCGATCAATGCGATGGTCATCCGGCGCATTTTGGCCATGGCGCCGCCTGGACCTCGATTGCCCAATTTCGGTTCAGGGCTGATGTTTGCCGTTCACGAAGCAGGGTTCCTTTGTGACGATGCACTGGTTCGCGAAAGGTGGCTTCGGGACCGTGCGCGCGGAGCGGTGCGCTTCGGGGGTCCATCTCGGTGGTTGGCGCGGCCGTCGGCACGATTCGGAGCCGGGAAGCCAGATTTTGCTCCGCCTGCAGATTCGGCTCTTGAGCGTCTCGCTTGGCAAGCGCGTCGGCTTCGGCGCCGGCCAGAGGCGTGCATTGCGTCACGAGAAGTGACCTGTTGCAATGCGCACCTGTCAAGGCACGGCAGTGTCGGGCCTTGAGGTCATCGACAGGCCTGCGTCCTGCTTTGGGGACCGGCGCCTCGGGTCCCGGATAGAACTAGTCGTGATTCACTATACCGCAATGGAGAATGCGGAGGCGGCGCTTGAACGCCTCTGCGGCAGCGAATTCGAGGTCTCAGCGCATTACCTGGTCGGGCGGGACGGCACGGTGTACCGGATGGTTCGCGAGGACAAGCGGGCCTGGCACGCGGGCGCCGGCTCCTGGGCAGGGCGGGGCGACGTGAATTCCCGTTCCATCGGGATCGAACTCGACAATGACGGCACGACGCAATTCACCGAACCGCTCATGAAAAAGCTCGAAGTTCTGCTCGCAGACATTCTGGACCGTCATGTCCTGCATCCACGGGCGGTGATCGGGCACTCTGACATGGCCCCCGACCGCAAGCGCGATCCTGGGCGGCACTTCGACTGGCGGCGGCTGGCCGAGAAGGGTCTCTCGGTCTGGCCGGCACCCTTGCCTGGCGGCGACTTCATGCGAGATGCCGCTGCGTTCGGCTACCCGGTTCAGGTGGGGGAAAGCGCCATACTGTCCGCCTTCCGCCAGCGCTTCAATCCGAGCGCGAGAGGTCCGGTATCGAAGGACGATGAGGCGCTCATGGCCGGACTGGCACGCGGGTTGCCGGCAGGGGTCGCATGGGGCTCTCCTGGCCGCTGAGCGATGCACCTGGCCCAATTGTCGCTTTCTTGCTCATGCATCCGCGCGTCGATTGGGCTTTGGAACGAGGTTGCCATGGCTTTCGAAGCTCCAGGGTGGTTCGGTACCGCAGCGGAACTCGGCGTCTCCTTGCAGAAACTGCAATCCGGAAACCTCTTCCAGAGCTGCCACGGTCGTTTGACATGGCCGGGGTCGCGCTCGCGAGAGAGCGGACGGATGGAATGTTCCATACACTGAACCGCCATGCCCTGATCGGTTGAGGCGTTCGAAGCGCCACCCGTGCGCTTTCGTCAAGAAGTCCTTCGTTTGCAACTGCAGCTCTCGCGGCTTGCTTGGCGAGTTCAAAGCACATATGTGGCGCATTGCGGATGGCTGGATGGCCGCGAAACCACGGTTTCGAGGAAAGTCCGGACTCCACGAAGCGAAGGTGCCGGGTAACGCCCGGCCGGGGCAACCCGAGGGATAGCGCCACAGAGAACAGACGGCCTCGCCAGCGAGGCAAAGGTGAAACGGTGAGGTAAGAGCTCACCGCGGGACTGGCAACAGAACCGGCACGGCAAGCCTCACCTGGAGCAATGCCGAATAGGGGTCTCGCATGGACACGCTTCGGTTCAGGGACCCGGGTTGGCAGCATGACCCTTCCGGCGACGGCGGGGCAAGATGAATGGTCATCACCCCGGACACGGGGCACAGAATCCGGCTTACAGGCCATCCGCACCCAGTCTCCGGAAATCGCTGGCCGCGCCAGGGAAGCCGCCGCGATCCCGTTTGGCTGCCTTTGGCCAAGTTCGGAACGAGACGATCATGGCCAGGTCTCCGAGGACCAGCGGATTCAAGCCATGGTCAGCACTGCTGCCGGATCGAATCCAGTTGACACGCCATGCCCGACGACTAAGACTCGGGCTTCGAGAATTCCGGCTCGCGGCCTTCAGGGGCAGAGCTCGAGAGGAGAGATGCAATGGCGAAGCCGACGACGATCAAGATTCGTCTGAATTCGACTGCAGACACGGGCCATTTCTACGTGACCAGGAAGAACGCCCGCACGATGACCGAGAAGATGACAGTACGGAAGTACGACCCGGTCGCCCGCAGGCATGTCGAATACAGGGAAGGCAAGATCAAGTAGGCGACCGGCATGCCCGTGCCGGCATGGCTCCGGGCGGTGCGAAGCCTCGGGTTCCGCCGCTACAGGAGCGACCGGACCTTTGCAGCGACGTTTTCTGCCGTGATTCCGAAATGGCGGTACAGGTCGCCAGCCGGTGCGGAAGCCCCGAATCCCTCCATGCCCACGAACCCGTCTCGTCCCGCGCGGCCCCGCTCGCCAAGAAGCCACCTGTCCCAGCCCTGGCGCACGCCCGCCTCTATGGCGACGCGGA
The DNA here is from genome assembly GCA_009838075.1 of Boseongicola sp. SB0665_bin_10. Lineage (GTDB taxonomy): Bacteria > Pseudomonadota > Alphaproteobacteria > Rhodobacterales > Rhodobacteraceae > JAJEFO01. The sequence continues at coordinate 4,891 of VXSG01000059.1, forward strand.
CTGCGCCTGCAGGCAGCACCCGTCTGCGGTAGGCTTCGTGCTGCTCGGCGAAGAGCTCTGCGCAGGGCATCGAAACCACGCTCGTGCCAATTCCCTCCGCCTCCAGAAGCGACCGTGCCTCCAGCGCAATGGACACCTCGGAGCCGGTGGCGATCAGGACGGCCCGTCTGCGGCCTGAACCGGGACGGGCCAAGGTGTAGGCACCCATGGCCGTGAGGTTTCTTGACTTGTGCTGTGTTCGCACGGTCGGCAGGCTCTGGCGCGAGAGTGCCAGAACCGTCGGGGTTCGCCGTGACGAAAGCGCGATTTCCCATGCCTCGGCAGTTTCGACCGCATCAGCAGGCCGAATCACGCGGCAATTGGGCGTTGCGCGCAACATCGCCAGATGCTCGACGGGCTGGTGGGTGGGGCCATCCTCGCCCAGTCCGATCGAATCGTGAGTCATTACGTAGGTCACGGGCAGGCCCGTGAGCGCCGAAAGCCGGATTGCCCCTCTGGCGTAGTCGGTGAAGCAAAGAAACGTGCCACCATAGGGCTTGACGCCGCCGTGGAGCGTCATGCCGACCATCGCGGCCGCCATGCCGTGTTCGCGGATTCCGTAGTGGATGTAGCGGCCCTTGCGATTCGTGGCGTCGAATATTCCAAGATCCGGAGTCTTCGTGTTGTTCGATCCCGTCAGGTCGGCCGAGCCGCCGATCGTCTCGGTCACGACAGGGTTGATCGCCTCCAGCGCCATTTCCGACGCCTTCCGGGTCGCCACCTTGGGCTGCTCGTTCGACAGGGTCCTTTTCAGGGCCCGGACGACGGGGACCAACCGTTTATGCGCGCCTCCCGACATTATCCGGTTGAAGTCTGCCTGGCGCGAAGCCGACAGCGTCGCAAAGCGGTCCTGCCAAGCCTTGCGGGCCTCGCCGCCACGGCGACCAATGACGCGCCATGCGTCCAGGATGGAACCGGGCACATGGAACGGCGCATGTTGCCAACCATAGGAGGCCCGTGTGGCTTCGATCTCGTCCTGCCCAAGGGGCGAGCCGTGTGCCGATGCGGTGCCCTGCTTCCTGGGTGCGCCAAATCCGATGACGGTCTTGCACGCGATCATCACGGGCCGTTTCGACTTTCGGGCCTTGCTCAGCGCACGGTCGATGTCCTCGGGGTCGTGCCCGTCGCATTCCAGGACCTCCCAACCCGAAGCTTGAAAGCGCCGCTTCTGGTCCGTCGCGTCGGAAAGCGCGATGTTTCCGTCAATCGAGATGTCGTTGTCGTCCCAGAGCACGATCAGCCTTGAGAGTCGTTGCATGCCTGCAAGTCCGATCGCCTCCTGGCTCAATCCTTCCATCAGGCATCCGTCACCTGCGATGACATAGGTGTAATGGCTGACGACCTTCTTCCCGAATCGCGCCCGGAGAGCCTCTTCTGCAATCGCGAGTCCGACTGAATTCGCCAATCCCTGGCCAAGAGGTCCGGTCGTCGTTTCGACGCCCTTGGCATGCCCGTGCTCGGGATGGCCTGCCGTGATGGAGCCAAGCTGGCGAAATCGCTTGATCTGGCCGAGCGTCATGTCCGCGTAGCCTGTGAGATGGAGCAACGCGTAGAGCAGCATCGAGCCATGGCCCGCAGACAGGATGAAGCGGTCGCGATCCGGCCAGTCCGGCTCGGCCGCATCGAACTTGAGATGCCTTTCGAAGAGTACCGTCGCCACGTCCGCCATGCCCATGGGCATCCCGGGGTGGCCTGAATTGGCGGCCTGGACCGCATCCATGGCGAGCACGCGAATCGCCGCAGCGCGCTCGAAATGGTCCGGATGCAGTTCCTTCAGGGTCTCGATGTCCATGCTGCCGCCCTTGGCTGGTCCATGTCGCCTAGGTTCTTAGCAGCCAACTTGCCGAACGCAAGGCGAGCCGCGGCGCAACGTTCGGAAAGTGGATGAAACTGTCGCTGCATGCGCTATGCTTCGGGCGGGCCCCGTTGTCTGCCGTCGATTCGCGATCCAGGCATCAAGTGCTCGGCAGATGAATTGGCAAGCCAGGAGCAATCATGAGTGACACGTCCGATCTTGAAGGCAGGGTCCTGTCAGCGCTGGACAGGATGGGCCTGGCGCTGGACAGGATGGGCCCGAACGCCGAGGGTGATGGCCGGGACGGTGTCGTTGAAGGGCTCAGGGCAGACGTGACGCGTTTGCAGAAGGCGCTCAGGACCCGGGACGCCCTGCTTCAGCAGATGCGGGCGGTGAACCGGAAGCTCAGGGAATCGAACGCCGCGCTTCGCGCGGCACATGCCGAAGGGCAGGTGCAGGCGGACCTGCTGAATTTCGCCCTGGAAGGCGAACTTGCCGGCCTTCGCGCCACTCGCGAAGTGGAGAAGGCGGAGATCGAGGAAGTCCTGGCGATGCTCGAACCTGTGCTCAAGGAGGCTGGATGATGCCCGAGGTCTCGATTCGGATCGGCGAACGGCTCTTCAAGGTGTCCTGCCTTGACGGCGAAGAGGGCGCCCTTCAACAGGCGGCCGGGTTGCTCAACACGGAAGCCAAGACGCTTGAGGGCCAGTCCCGGCGTCTTCCCGAAGCGCAGATGCTCCTGATGGCCGGGCTCATGGTGGCGGACAAACATGTCGCCGCCACAAGCGACAAGCGGCAACTGGAGGAAACGGTCGCCCGGCAGGAGGCCCGAATCAAGGATCTGGAGGACCGGCTCGAGCAAGGGCGGAAGCAGGCCGCACCACCCGAGGACAAGGTGTCTGAAGCCTTGGCCAGGATTGCCGAACGAGCGGAAGCATTGGCGGAGTTGGCCGAAAAGAGGTCAGGAGCCCACGCATAGCCGAGGCTGGTTGCGGAGCCTGAATGAAGAGAGCAACGATTCGCGGGACGTCCGGACCCTGACCCGTCCGCGGGCGTTGCGGATGCCGCTCAGGCTTCGACTTGATCCTGGATGCCTTCGGTTGCAAGCCCGTCGAGACGTGGCATCAGCTTGAGAAGCGATCGCGTGTAGGCTTCCCTCGGCGAGGCAAAGAGCGCCTCCGCATCCCGGACTTCCACCAGGCGACCGTTCTGCATGACGGCAACGCGATCACACATCTGTCGCACCACCGGCAGGTCGTGCGAGATGAACAGCATCGTGAGGCTCAAGTGTTCCTGCAGGTCCTTCAGGATGTTGAGAATCTGCGCCTGGATCGAGACGTCGAGGGCGGATGTCGGCTCGTCGCAGATCAGGAACCTTGGTTGCGTTGCAAGCGCCCGGGCAATTGAGATGCGCTGGCGCTGGCCGCCTGAAAACTCGTGCGGATACTTGAGCCCGGCGGCTGCGCCAAGCCCGACATGTTCGAGCAACTCGTCGACCCTGTGTCTCAGCGCCTTGCCGGAAAGCAGCCTGTGGTGGAGTGCGGGTTCGGCAACGATGGCGTCCACCCGCATGCGCGGATTGAGCGACGAGTACGGATCCTGAAAGATCATCTGGATCTGTCGACGGTACCAGGCGAGGGAGCCGGAGCCGGTGACAGGTTGTCCGCCATACAGGATCGTGCCGCCGTCGGCCCTGTACAGCCCTGCAATCATGCGTGCGACCGTGGACTTGCCGGAACCCGACTCGCCGACGATTCCGAACACCTCGCCCTGGCGAATGTCGAAACTGACGTTGTTGACGGCGACAAGATACTGCCTCCTGGACGGGATGAACGAACGCTTCTGCAGGAAGCGTTTGGTCAGGCCGCTTATCTCGAAGAGCGGCTTGGCGGAGTCCGTATCCGCCTTGTTCCAGTTTCGTGCCAGGTCATCGATCCGGAATTCGGTGGCGCGCCCGTCGTAGGAAAGGAGCGGAAACCGGTGAAGCTTCACGTTGGGGCGCGGGACGGCCGCGATGAGCGACTTGGTGTAGGGATGGTTCGGCTTTCCAAGAACGAGCCTGGTGGCGCCCGTTTCCACGACCTTGCCCTGGTACATGACGGTGACGCGATCCGTCGTGTCGGCAATGACGCCCATGTCGTGGGTGATGAGGATGACGCCAACCTGGCGCTCGTTCGCGAGTTCCCTGATGAGATCCAGGATCTGGGCCTGGATCGATACATCGAGCGCGGTTGTCGGCTCGTCGGCGATGATGACATCGGGCTCCGAGCAAAGGGCGAGCGCGATGACAACGCGCTGCCGCATGCCGCCTGAGAACTGGTGCGGATACTGGTCGAGCCGTATGTCGGGTTCGGGGATTCCGACGCGTGCAAGCAGATCATGCGCCCGCTCGTGCGCTTCGGCGTCGGTCACGCTCAAGTGGGTCGTGATGGTTTCCGTCAGCTGCTCGCGAATCGTGAAGAGCGGGTTCAGCGAAGTCAGCGGATCCTGGAAGATCATGCTGATCTCGCTTCCGCGCAGGCTCCGCATTTCTGCCCGATCACGTCCCGAGATGATCCTGTTCTTGAGGCGGATCGTGCCGCCCGCGATCCTGCCAGGGCGTTCGAGCAGAGCCATGACGGCCGCCCCAATGGTCGACTTTCCGGCCCCGGACTCGCCGACGAGACCATGTATCTCGCCGGGCTCGACCGTCAGGCTGGCCCCGTCAACGGCAACGAAGATCTCCCTACGTGTCGGGAACTCGACCGTCAGGTCGGCGATGTCGAGAATTGCGCTCATCGGCGGCCCGGCACCGGCACGGGTTGCCGCTGTCCGCCGACCGGGATCTTGATCCGGGACACGCCTATCTCAGCTTCGGATTCAGCGCGTCGCGCAGCCAGTCACCGAGAAGATTCACGGAGAGCGCGAGCGCAAGCAGCGTGCAGGCCGGAAAGAACAGGATCCACCATTCGCCGGAGAAAAGGAATCCCTGGCCGATCCGGATCAGCGTGCCGAGCGAGGGTTGTGTGGGCGGTGCGCCGACCCCGAGGAAGGACAGCGTCGCCTCGGCAATGATGGCGAGCGCAAGCGAGATCGTCGCGATCACCAGCACGGGCGAGAGAACGTTCGGCAGGATGTGGCGGATCATGATCGCGGTCCCCGACCTGCCGATGAGTTGCGCAGCCTGCACATATTCCTTCTTCGTCTCCACCAGCGTCGCGCCACGCACGACGCGCGCAAACTGGACCCAGTCGGAAAGGCCGATCGCGAGAATGAGAACCCAGATGGCGATCTGGTCCCGATATTCCACGGGCGTGAACCCCTTGGCGATACCGAAGATGAGCATGGCGACGAGAATCGCGGGGAAGGTCAGTTGCACGTCGGCGACGCGCATGATGATCGTCTCTGTCCAGCCGCCCCGGTAGCCGGCAATCAGGCCCAGTGTCACGCCGATCACCATGCCGAGCAACACGGCTGCGAAGCCCACCAGAAGCGAGATGCGCATGCCAAAGAGAATGGTCGAGAAGACGTCACGACCCTGGTCGTCCGTGCCGAGCCAGAAACTCTCTCCGGTAAACGCGTTTGGCGTGCCCGGCGCCGTGAACCCGTTCATGAGGTTCAGCGTCGCGGGATCGAACGGGTCATGCGGCGCGATCAGCGGGGCAAGGAGGGCGCCCGAGACCAGGAGCACGACCACGACGAACGAGACCATGGCGACCGGCGAGTGGCGGAACGCCCACGCGAGATCGCCCTGCCACATCGCCCTGATCCGCAATGCCATTTGGTTGAACCGGTCCGGCGCGGTGTACACGCTTGTCATGTGGTGTTCCCCTCGCCGCGAAGCCGCGGGTCGATCGCGACATAGAGGAGATCGACCAGGAGGTTGATTCCGACGAACATGACCGAGATCAGCATCAGGTAAGCCGCCATCACCGGGATGTCGACGAACTGGATGGCATTTATGAAGAGCAGTCCGACTCCCGGCCACTGGAACACGGTTTCGGTGATGATCGCGAAGGCGATGATCGAGCCGAGCTGCAGGCCGGTCACGGTTATGACAGGGACGAGCGTGTTCTTCAGCGCATGGCGGAAGTTCACGACTCGCTCGGAGAGTCCCCTGGCGCGTGCAAAGTTGATGTAGTCCTGCCGGAGGACCTCGAGCATCTCGGCGCGCACGAGCCGCATGATCAGCGTCATCTGGTACAAGCCGAGCGTGATTGCAGGCAGTACAAGCGCCTTGAGGCCGCTTGCGGTCAGGAATCCGGTGGACCATCCGCCGATATCGACGACGTCGCCGCGCCCGAAACTGGGAAGCAGGTCGAGTTCCACCGAGAAGACGTAGATCAGCAGGATGCCTATGAGAAACGTGGGAAGACTGACCCCGATGAGCGAACCGGTCATGATCACGTTTGAGGCCCAGCCCTCGCGTCGAATCGCGGTGAAGACGCCGAGAACGATGCCGATCACGATCGCGAAGAGACCGCTGACGGCGGCCAGTTCCAGCGTTGCCGGCGCCCGTTCGGCGATGATCTCGGCCACGGGCCGGCCTTGCCTGTAGCTGACGCCGAAATTGCCCTGCACCGCGTTCTCGAGAAAGCGCCAGTACTGCACGGGGAACGGCTGGTCGAGCCCGAGCTGGGTACGCAGCCGCTCGATGTCGGCCTGGGTGCGTTCCTGGCCAAGCATGTTGTCGATCGGATCGCCCACGAACCGGAACATGGAGAACGCCACGAGGCCGACGATGAGCAGCACGACGACGGACTGGAAGACGCGGCGAATGACGTAGTTCAGCACTTGGCTTCCCCGTGACCGTAGCGGCGAAGGCGGCGCGGACAGGGAACGATTCCGGCCCGCCGGGAGGCGGGCCGACGGTTGTGCGTCCGCAAGGTCAGTTGACCCTCACCCACCGCAGGATGAAGAAGTTGTCCGGTCGCTGCGTCAGCTCGACATTTGATCGGGCACCCCAAACGAGCGGCTGGACGTACATCGTCACGTAGGCATGCCCGTCCTGATAGAGCGCGGTCACCTCGTCCAGCATCGCCTGGCGCCTGGTGTCGTCGATCTCGGACTGGATCATCGGCAGGAGTTCATCGATTCTGGCATTCGAGTAACCCCCGAAGTTCCAGCTGCCAAGCTTCTTCTCGCTGTTCGGCGTCGAGGCGAGGAAACGGACCGGATGCTCATGATCGAAGGTGCCCGGCGACCAGCCGAGCATGTACATGTCATAGTTGTCCTCGCGCAGTTCCGGCCAGTAGTTGCGGACCGGCATCGCGTCGAGTTCAGCCGTGATGCCCACCTGGGCCAGCATGCCGACGACGGCCTGGCAGACGGCCTCGTCGTTCAGGTAGCGGTCGTTGGGACACTTGAGACCGAAGCCGAACCCGTCGGGATGGCCAGCCTCGGCGAGCAAAGCCCTTGCACGGTCCGGATCGAATGCCGGACGCATGTCGTTTGCCGCGGAGAAGCCTCGCATCGCGGGGCTGACAAGCTGGCTTGCCGGTTCGGCGCTGCCGCGCATGATGGTTTGCAGGATGGCAGGCACGTTGATCGCGCTTGCCACCGCCTCACGCACCCGCACGTCCTTGAAAGGATTCGGATCGCCGGTGTTGGAGCCGTATTTCAGGGCCTCCGCCTCGTGGGCGAAGCCAAGCATGATGACGCGGGCCTCGATGCCTCGGATGACCTTGACCGCGTCCTGGCCGGACAGCCGCTCTGCGTCCTGGATCGGCACCGGGTTGATCAGGTCGACATCTCCCGAGAGCAGGGCGGCGACGGCCGTGGCCGGGTTCTGGATGGGCAGGAATGTCGCCTCGGTGATGTTGTGCTCGACTTCGCCCCACCAGTCGCCGAAGGGCCGAAGAACCGTCTCCAGTCCGGGCTGGCGGCCGTCCAGCAAGAAGGCGCCGGTGCCATTGGCGTTGAGCGTGGCATGGTTGCCCGACTCCTTGTCCGGCCGCGCCGCGCCATTCGCTTCGGCCCAGCCAGCATCCATCATCATCCAGTTGGCGATCGAATCCGGGAAGATCGGGTTCGGCACGTTGGTCATGACGTCAATCGTGAAGTCGTCGACCTTGATCACGTCCGACACGGTCGCGAACCAGCTGCGCACGTCCGACGCTTCCGATGATGCACGCTCGTAGGAAAAGATCACGTCGTCACCGTCGAACTCGCTTCCGTCGTGGAACGTGACACCCTGACGAAGGAAGAAGCGCCAGCCCGCCCCGTCGCCGATGGGTTCCCAGCTCGTGGCCAGCGCGGGCTCGATCGACATGTCCCTGCCGCGGCGCACGAGGCCCTCGTAGACGTTGTTCAGGAAGCCGAGGACCGGCGCCGAGCTCACGGCATGCGGGTCCATCGTCTGCGGGTCGGTGGTGCCAGCCCATCTGAAGGATTCGGCATGCGTGCCGGCAGCGATGCCGGTTGCCAACAGGAAACCCAGTGCACCGGTTGAAACTCTTGCTGTCATTGTAACCCCCTTCGTGTCAGCAGGCGCCACTCTGGCATGATTGTCGCGGATGGCAAGGCGTGGTCGCTCCACCTTCCGCGATGCACGCATGCCGACAGGGCCCGCAATGGCGACCGGGGCGGATCCGAGATTCGCGATGCCGGTCCGGAACGGCACCGGTCAGGTCGATGGACGGGCTCGGCGCCCTGCAGTGCTAGGCAGGGCGGGGACCGAAGGGCGACTCGCGCGCCGCCCTCCAGGCTGTTCCGGCGTCAGTTGAAGGCGAAATACTTGAACTTCGCGGTGTCGTCCGGTGCAACGATGGTCTGGATGTCGGACCTCATGCCCCAGTTCAGCACCTGGTGGTGGATCGGGACGTAGATCTGCTCATCCTGAACCGCCTGCCATATCTCGGCGATCATGCGGTTGCGCTTCGGCAGGTCGGTCTCGGAAGCGAGCGCCTCGATCTTGGCGTCAAGTCCGGAATCACCGAAGCGCGTGCCGTTCCACGAGCCGTACTTCTCGTCCCGCGAATGGACGAGGAAGTTGAAGATGTATTCGGAATCGTAGGTCGGCACGCCCCAGCCGAGCATGTAGAAGTCGGTTTCCAGGTTGTTGATCAGCGGGAAGTGCTGGGCCTTTGGCAAGGCTTCGAGGGTCACCGTGACACCGATCTGCGCCAGCATCCCGACCGCCGCCTGGCAGATGGCCTCGTCGTTGATGTAGCGGTCGTTGGGGCAGTTGAGCCGGATCGAGAACCCGTCTCCGTAGCCGGCCTCGGCCATGAGAGCCTTCGCGGCGGCGGCGTCATGGTCCGGAACCTTGTCAAGCGCAGCGGTCCAGCCGTTGACGAAGGGCGGCATGATGACACCCGCCGGCTGAGACTGGTCACGCATCACGACCTTCATTATGGCATCGCGGTTGATCGCGATGCTGAATGCCCGTCTCACCCGGATGTCCGCGAACGGGTTCCTTCCGTCGACATTGTCCGTGGCCAGGTCGTCGTCGCCGACATTCATTCCGAAGAAGATCACGCGGTTCTGTGGCGCGGTTCGCACGTCCAGCCCGTCGCTGGCGGCGACGCGCGACAGGTCTTGCACCGGCACGTCCTGGATGAAGTCCACCTCGCCGGAGAGGAGCGCGGCGACCCGGGTCGCCGCGTTCTGGATCGGTGTGTACACGATTTCCGTCACCTCCATCGGGAATTCGCCCTTGCCCCAGTAGTCCTCGTTGATCGTGAGCACGGTCTTGGTGTCGGGCTCGCGGCTCACGAGCTTGTAGGGACCGGTGCCGTTGGCGTTCTTTGCCGCGTAGGTGTCCTCGCCGCCCTCGTAGTCCTGCACCTTCACCGCGTTGTTCGCCTCGGCCCAGCCCTTGTCGATGATGAAGAGGTTGGTGAGGTTGGACGGCATGATCGGGTTCGGTCCGTCGGTCACGATCTCGAACACGTGACCGCTGGGCGCGCGCACCTCCTTGACCGAGGCGAGAAGCTCCTTGTAGTCGCTGTCCGGCGTCATGGCGCGGTTGAACGAGAAGACCGCGTCCTCGCTGTCGAACTCCGCGCCGTCGTGGAAGCGCACGCCTTCTCGCAGCTTGAAGACCCAGACATTGGGATCGCCTTCGGACGGGCCCCATTCGGTGGCCAATGCCGGCACGATCGCGCCGGTCATGTCCCGCATGACCAGCGGTTCCATGATCTGGTGCGCCAGCGCGGAAGTCGGGCCTTCGTTTTGCGCGTGCGGGTCGAGCGTCAGCGAATCGCCCGCCCTAGCCCAGCGCAAAGTTTCGGCGCTCGCGCCCAGCGAAGTTGCCGTCAGCAGCGCCGCTGCGGCTGTCAGGTACTTAGTCTGCATGAACTTTCCTTCCTGTTTGACTGGCTGAAGTAATGGTCGTGCGCACGGATTTGCAATGGGGCTTTTGCCGCAATCGTGGGACTTCGTCCAGATCCGAAGGCGGTTTCCGCGACCTTTGGGCCACGTTGACGTCAGTCGAAGCCCAAATGGTTTGGGCAGTCCGTGCCGTCGGACGCCAAGACGGTCTGGATGTACGAATTGGGACTTGCATGCATGGCTTGGCAGATCGTTCAGCCGCAATTCGTCCCGCGTCCTGCCCCGCAACCCGACAACATCTGATGAATGAACATCCTCGCGCGCTCCGGGATGGCGGAATTCCGATCTGGCCAACGCGGTCTCGCGGTGGAGATCGTTCGGTGTCGCGTCGATCTGGGTTGCGCATGCTTGCATCCTGACGCTCCCAAGTCAGCCATGCGCGCAGGTCTCGCTCAGGCCCGCTTCCGGCTTGACGTGCGCCTTGCGCGATCCGCGAGGATCATGACGACGGACATTCTTCCAATTGCACAACTTCTTCCGGGGTCACGACGGCGACGCCCTACGCGCGAAAGTGCTTGATGTTGCGCGTTTTGACAACCAGATCATGGAAATCTGCGGCCCCGGCCACCAGGGCGTCGGCCATGGCGGGGCGGTGTCCCGCCGTTAACGCTCGCGCCTCGGCATTCCCCGGAGGCTTCGGCCATGGAGACGTCGAGTTCGAGAACCCTGTCGGCAAATCCTGCACGAAGTCCCGCTAGCCAGGCTTGAAGTGCAGACGCCTTGGTCGTCGCACGCTTGTGCCCTGGCAATGCAATTCCTTTCCGGATTTCGTGGCTTGCGACGACGGAAAGGAACACGCGGCCTTCTCGATCCCTCCGCTCCAGCCAGTCGGCGAACACGCCGCCCTCGCCTCGCAGCGGCCTCGCCAGCAACGAAACAACATCCGTGTCGAGAAGAAAGCGCTTCACAGATCAATGTTCCGGGACGGTGCCGGGTTGCGCGTGAGTTTCTCGCCGGGAAACTCCTTGAGGCAGGACACGAAGCCGCTCCGTTCACGCAATTGGGACTGCCGAGCCGGTTCGGCCGCCTCAAGCGAGACGACGGCGGCGACCGGCTTGCCATGGCGCGTGATCGTCATGATCCTTCCCTTGATTGCCTCGTCGACCACGCTCGAAAACCCCGTCTTCGCGTCCCTTAGGCTGATCTCTGGCATTTCTCGTTCGCGCCATTGTAGCCATTTGTGACCGGATTGAGGAACGGAAGAGTAGCGTCAACCGGTTTGTGAAATCGACGCGGTATCACCTTTCGGCGATGCTGCGGGTGATCGCGACACGACCATGTCACGCCTGTGGACGCGGCTGCGCCAGAAGGCGTTCGACCGGACAGTCGAGTTGTCGGATCATGTCCGGAGCGTTGCTCAAGGCGGTTGCTGCGCGGCTCCGAGGGTCATCATGGCGTCAGTCGAAGCTGAAATACTTGAACTTGGCCGTGTCGTCGGACGCCACGATGGTCTGGATGTTCGATTTCATGCCCCAGTTCAGCACCTGGTGGTGGATCGGGATGTAGATCTGTTCGTCCTGGACCGCCTGCCATATCTTGGCGATCATGCGATCGCGCTTGTCCAGGTCGATCTCGGTTGACAGCGCTTCGATCCTGGCGTCGAGGCCGGCGTCACTGAAGCGCGTGCCGTTCCATGATCCGTACTTGTCGTCCCGCGAATGCACCAGGAAATTGAAGATGTGCTCGGAATCGTGGGTCTGAACGCCCCAGCCAAGCAAGTAGAAGTCGGTCTTCAGGTTGGTGATGAGCGGGAAGTGCTGAGCCTTTGGCAGCGCCTCCATGGTCACCGTGATTCCGATCCGCGCCAGCATCCCGACCGCCGCCCGACAGATGGACTCGTCGTTGACGTAGCGGTCGTTCGGGCAGTTGAGCCGGATCGAGAACCCGTCGCCGTCGCCGGCTTCGGCCATGAGCGCCCTCGCGACCGCAATGTCAGGGTCCGGCGACCGGTCAAGCGCTTCCGTCCAGCCGTTTACGAAGGGCGGCATGATGACTCCCGCCGGCTGGGACTGGTCGCGCATCACGATCTTCTTGATGGCGTTCCGGTTGATCGCGATGTTGATTGCCTGCCGCACGCGGATGTCGGAAAACGGGTTCCTTCCGTCGACATTGTCCGTGGCAAGGTCGTCATCGCCGACGTTCATCCCGAAGAAGATCACGCGGTTTTGCAAGGCGGTCCGAACGTCGAGACCGTCGCTGCTCGCGACGCGCGCGATGTCCTGAACCGGGACATCCTGGATGAAGTCCACCTCGCCCGACAGCAGCGCGGCGACACGGGTCGCGCCGTTCGTGATCGGCGTGTAGACGATTTCCGTCACCTCCATCGGGAACTCGTCCCTGCCTCAGTATTCCTCGTTGATCGCGAGCACCGTCTTCGTGTCGGGCTCGCGGCTGACGAGCTTGTAGGGACCGGTTCCGTTGGCGTTCCTGGCGGCGTAGGTGTTCTCGCCGCCCCCGTAGTCCTGCACCTTCACCGCGTTGTTCGCACGGGCCCAGCCCTTGTCGAGGATGAAGATGTTGGTGAGGTTGGCCGGCATGATCGGGTTCGGCCCGTCGGTCACGATCTCGAACACGTGCCTTTCGGGCGCGCGCACCTCCATGACCGAAGCGAGAAGTGTCTTGAAGTCGCTTTCCGGAGTCATTGCGCGGTTGAACGAGAAGACTGCGTCCTCGCTGTCGAACTCCGCGCCGTCGTGAAACTTCACCCCTTCGCGCAACTTGAAGATCCAGACGTTCGGATCGCTTTCGGACGGGCCCCATTCAGTTGCCAGTGCCGGAACGATCGCGCCGGTCATGTCCCGGAGGACCAATGGCTCCATGATCTGGTGCGCGAGCGCGGAAGTCGGACCCTCGTTCTGTGCGTGCGGGTCGAGCGTCAGCGAGTCACCCGCACGCGCCCAGCGCAACGTTTCTGCATCGGTGTCCGGCGCCGTCGCTGCCTGCAGCACGGCGGCCATGGCCAGGCAATTGATCCGTTTGAGTCTTCCTGTGTGTCCAGCGGATTGATCAAGAGGTGCGTGCATGAAACTGGCGATGGGCATCTTGCTGCGGCGCGACGGGGAATTCGGCAATGCGGGGCGCTTTCCGATGAACCCCTCGGGTCCGCTGCTGACGCTGTCCTGCGGGGCCAAGTGATGGTCCGGCCTGCAGTGCCGGCATCGACTTCCGGGCTTGCAGGCCACCTGCGTCGCCAGCCAACAGGCGCCCGGGCTATTCGCTGTTGTGTTCCCGGATCTTGTCGGCTGCGTCCTTGTCGTAGGCGACGCCCTTTTCATCGAAGAGCTGGTCCAGCTCGCCCGAAAGGGTCATCTCGGTGATGATGTCGCAGCCGCCGACGAACTCGCCCTTGACGTAGAGCTGCGGAATCGTCGGCCAGTCCGAGTAGTCCTTGATGCCCTGCCGAATGCCTTCGTCGGCGAGGACGTTCACGTCCCTGAACTCGACACCCATGAAATTCAGCACGCCGGCCACGCGGCTCGAAAACCCGCATTGCGGCATCACCTTGGTGCCCTTCATGAACAGCACCACGTCATTGGCGTCGACGGTATCCTTGATCTGATCCTGCGCGGTCATGTCTGTCTCTCTGCGATCGCGGCCATGTTCCTGACAGATAGTCCGCGATTGCCTGAATTGCAAAGCGTCCCAGGCGTCTTTCTGGATGACTGCCCAAGCAGCGGGCTATTCCGGAGCCCTGGTGGTCAATGCGAGCGCGTGCAGCTCGCCGTCCGGTCCGTCCATCCGGCCCTTCAGCGCGGCATAGACCGCGCGCTGCTGCTCAACGCGATTCATGCCACGAAAGCTCTCGTCGATCACCATCGCCGACATGTGGACACCGTCATCGCCGCCGACCTGTATGGTGGCGTTCGGAAAGCGCTCTCGCAGGAGCGCCTCGATTTCGTGAGCCTGCATCGGCATGGGTCATTCCCCCGCAATTTCTGACGCGAATCTAGGGTGCAAGAGCAGGCCCTGCAAGCTGCACGTTGCAATTCGGCTCGCGAACCCTGCGGTCGCTTCAAGCGGAAACTTGGATGCGGTGGGCTCAATCCGGGGCGAGTTGCCTTGCCCCTCGGACCGGCGAGGCGTCAGCGCATCAGGCGAGGATCGCCGCGGGATCAAAATTGGGTTTGCGTTTTCCGATCTCTGGCTTGAGACATACGCGAGTGATTCCGGAGACCTTCCGAATTCCTGCGGGGACCGACCACGTGACTCCTGGCTCCATCCGACTCGGCGTTGATATCGGCGGGACCTTTACCGACATCGTGCTGGAGCGCGATGGCAAGCAGTTTCTGGCCAAGGTTCTTACCACCTATGCGGCCCCCGAGGACGCGATCGTCGACGGCATGCACCAGGCATGCGGCAAGGCGGGGATTCGGCCCGGTGACATCGGGCAGATCATCCATGGCACGACGCTGGCGACCAATGCCCTTATCGAACGCAGGGGAGCAAAGACGGCGCTGGTCACGACCGAGGGATTTCGTGACGTCATCGAAATGCGCACGGAATCGCGGTTCGAACAATATGACCTGAACCTGAACCTGCCCGAGCCGCTTGCGCCGCGGCAGATGAGATTCACCGTTCGCGAACGCGTGAGTGCGGGCGGCGACGTGCTGGTCGCACCGGACCGGGGCGAAGTCGAGGCCATGGTTGACCGGATCGCCGAGGCCGGCTTCGAAAGCGTCGCCGTCGGATTCATCCACTCCTATGTCAACGATGCGCATGAGGTGATGGTGCAAGAGGTCCTGGCCGAACGGATGCCGGATGCCATGGTGTCGCTTTCGTCCGAGGTCAGCCCGCAGATGCGCGAATACGAGCGTTTCAACACCGTGCTGGCAAACGCCTACATCAAGCCGCTCATGAATTCCTATCTCAGCCGTCTCGAAGACCGTCTCGTTGCGGAAGGCGTGCGCTGCGACATCTTCCTGATGCACTCTGGCGGCGGGATCATCTCGTTGGAGAATGCCGCCGAGTTTCCCGTCCGCCTGGTCGAATCCGGACCCGCCGGCGGAGCGGTCTACGCGGCACATGTCGCGGCACGCCAGGGAATCGGGAAGGCGCTTAGCTTCGACATGGGCGGGACGACCGCAAAGATCTGTCTCATCAGGGACCAGACGCCGCGGACATCCCGCGTTTTCGAGGTGGCCCGCACCTACCGGTTCAAGAAGGGCTCGGGCATGCCGATCTCGATCCCCGTGATCGACATGGTCGAGATCGGGGCCGGAGGCGGCAGCCTCGCCCGGGTGGATGCAATGCGACAGATCCGGGTCGGGCCGGAAAGCGCCGGCTCGGAACCGGGACCGGCGTGCTACGGCCGCGGCGGCGAGCGTCCCGGCGTGACGGACGCGGATCTGGTGCTGGGCAGGATCGATCCGGACAACTTTGCCGGCGGATCAATCAAGCTTCGCCCCGGCCTTTCGGAAACGGCACTCGCGACCCATGTGGGCGACGCGCTTGACATGGCGCTGGACGAGGCGGCCCTCTGCGTGTCGGAAGTCGTGGACGAGAGCATGGCCAACGCGGCACGTGTCCATGCCGTGGAGAACGGCGAAGACCTGAGCGAGTACACGATGATCGCGTTCGGCGGCGCCGCACCACTGCATGCCGGACGGGTCGCCGGGAAACTTGGCATAGCGCGGCTGATCGTGCCGCCCGCAGCAAGCGTCGGCTCGGCGATCGGGTTCCTGCGCGCGCCGTTCAGCTTCGAGGCCAACCGTTCGATCTACATGAGGCTCTCTGATTTCGATCCGGCACGGGGCAAGGAACTGCTTGCCGAACTGGAGAAGGACGCGACAGGCTTCGTCCGGACCTGCGATGCGGCCAGCGAGATCATCTCCGAATTCAAGGCCTACATGCGATACGCGGGGCAGGGCTGGGAGATCCCGGTCCAGCTGTCCCAGGAGCAGGCAAGAGAGCCGGATGCGGTGACATTCCTGAAACGGTTCGAGGAGGACTACACGAGACTCTTCGGGCGACCTGTTGCGGGCCTGGACGTGGAAATCACCGTCTGGTCCGTCAAGGCGTCGACGCCTGCGGAAGCGGTGAAGCCGGTGCGCCCGGTGCCGGCCGAAAGGAAGGCAACGGGATACGGAACGCGTCGAATCGTCGATCCCGCGAGTGGGCGGCATCAGATTGCCGTCACGGTCGACAGGAGTTCCATGTCGCCGGGAGACCATGTCGCCGGGCCCGCGGCCGTCACCGAGGGCGAGACGACGACCATCGTGCCGGTCGGCAGCAGGGCGATCTGCCAACCCGACGGCTGCATCGACATCCAGGTGAGGGGGTAGTTCATGAATCCCTCGAACGTGTCCTTCCAGGTGATGTGGAACCGCCTGATTTCCGTTGTCGAGGAACAGGCGCAGGCCCTGGTTCGCACGGCCTTTTCCACGAGTGTCCGCGAGGCCGGCGACCTGTCGGCGGGCGTCTACGACGCGCAGGGCCGGATGCTGGCCCAGGCCGTGACCGGGACGCCCGGCCATGTCAACGCGATGGCGGACGCGGTGGCGCATTTCATTCGCAGGATCGGGCGGCAGGACATGTTCGAGGGGGACGTCTACATCACCAACGATCCTTGGGAGGGCACCGGGCATCTGCATGACATCACCATGGTGACACCTTCCTTTCACGAGGGCATGCTCGTGGGCTTCCTCGCCTGCACGGCCCATATCGTCGACATTGGAGGGCGGGGCTTCGGCGCCGATGCGCACAGCGTCTACGAAGAGGGTCTGTACATTCCGATCATGAAGTTCGCGGAGCGTGGCGAGGTGGACGAAACACTCCTGCGCATCGTGCGTGGCAACGTGCGCGAGCCGGACCAGCTGATCGGGGACATGTATGCGCTCGCCACCTGCAACGAGATCGGGCATCGTCGTCTCTCGGACATGATGGACGAGTTCGGGCTCGAGAATCTGGACGGCATCGCCGGTTTCATTCTGGAGAACTCGCGCCGCGCGACCATCGAGAGGATTGCCGCGCTGCCCCGAAAGGAGGCCCGCGGCTCGATGACCGTGGACGGCTTCGACACCCCGATTACCCTCAAGGTCAGGCTGTCGGTCAAGCGCGACCGGATCCTGGTGGATTTCGAGGGCACGAGCGGCATCGACACGAAGGGCATCAACTGCCCGTTCGTCTATGCAAAGGCCTATGCCTGCTATGCCCTCAAGTGCGCCATCGCTCCGGAGATCCCGAACAACCATGCATCGCTTGAGCCATTCGAGGTTGAGGCCCCGGAAGGCACGATCGTGAACGCCGTGCATCCGGCCCCCGTCGCGCTGCGGCACATCATCGGGCACTTCGTCCCGGACGCGGTCTATGGCGCCCTCGACCAGATACTGCCCGGCGTCGTTCCCGCCGAAGGAGCCGGATGCCTTTGCAATTTCCAGCTTTCGCTGCGGCCAAGCCCGGGCGCGCCTGCCCCGGGCGCCGCTCGGCGTGGGGAGGTGCTGACATTCAATTCCGGCGGTTCGGGAGCGCGCCCCGAGCATGACGGGCTGAATGCCACCGCCTTTCCGTCCGGCGTCATGACCATGCCCGTCGAGGCGACCGAGCATACCGGTCCCGTGATCATCTGGCGGAAGGAGCTTCGCCCAGATTCCGGCGGGGCGGGTCGACAGCGGGGCGGCCTTGGCCAGTACATGGAAATCGGCGCGGCAGAGGGTCACGAATTCGACTTTCAGGCCATGTTCGATCGGATCCACTATCCGGCGCGCGGCCGCAACGGAGGCCAGCCTGGCGCACCGACGACGATTGCCCGTGACGACGGCACGCCGATGCGCGGCAAGGGAAAGCAGTTCGTTCCGAACGGACGCAAGGTGATGCTGGCATTCCCGGGCGGCGGTGGATACGGCGAGCCCGTGGACAGGGATCCTTCGCTCGTGAAGCGCGACCTTGCGAGAGGTTACATTTCCGCCGAGACCGCCGCGCGTGACTACGGCCTCTCGGACGAGAACATTCGGACGGTCGAGGAGGCAGCACGCAAGGGGGAGGCCGTCTGAATGGCCGCAATCGCCGAGGCGCCGGCGCATTCGACCTATGACGTCGTCATCGTCGGCGGGGCGATGATGGGATCGTCCACTGCCTGGTTCCTGACCGAATGCCCGGACTTTGACGGTCGCGTCCTCGTGGTTGAGCGCGACACGACTTACGAAACCTGCTCGACCGCGCACACCAATTCCTGCATGCGCCAGCAGTTCTCGGAGGAACTGAACGTTCAAATCAGCCAGTTCGCGGCGGAGTTCGTGAAGAACTTCAGGACCTACCTTGGGGGCGACGAGCGGGTTCCGGGGATCCTGCTGCGGAGCCACGGCTACATGTATCTCGCCGACACCGAGGAATTCGCGGACGTTCTGCGGGCAAATCTTGCGGTTCAGCGCGCGGCGGGCGCCGGGACCGTCCTTATGACCGCCGACGAAATCAAGGCAACCTATCCGTTTTACAATGTCGACGACATCGTGCTTGGATCGATCAACACGGTCGACGAGGGCTATTGGGACGGGCCGACGGTCTTCGACTGGATTCGTCGGAGCGCGCGCGAACGGGACGTCGAGTATGTCGAGAACGAGGTTGTCGCAATGACACGATCGGGCGGGCGCATCGAGAGCGTCACGCTGAGTTCGGGGGAGGTGGTTGCCTGCGGGCAGGTGGTGAACGCGTCAGGGCCGCGCGCCGCGCGGACGGCGGCCATGGCCGGCCTCGAAGTGCCGGTCGAGCCGCGCAAGCGCTTCTCCTGGATATTCTCCGCAGAAAGGCCGTTGGAGCAGGACCTGCCGCTGACCATCGACCCCTCGGGCGTTCACGTGCGCGAAAACGGCGGCGGCACGTATCTCGCAGGCGGACACGCCGATCATGATCCTGCGGTGGATTACGACGACTTTGCCATGGATCATTCATTGTGGCTGGAAGTCGTCTGGCCTGCGCTGGCGACCCGCATCCCGCGATTCGAGACCGTCAAGGTCACCAGCGAATGGACAGGTCACTACGCCTACAACACGTTTGACCAGAACGCGATCATGGGTCCGCATCCCGAGGTCTGCAACTTCATCTTCCTGAACGGGTTCTCCGGACACGGGCTGCAACAGTCGCCGGCAATGGGACGCGGCACGGCGGAGTGGCTGACCTACGGGGAATACAGGGCGCTGGACCTGGCGCGTTTCAACTATGGGCGGATCGTGAAGAATGTCCCGATTGTCGAAAGGGCGGTGATCTGAATGGAGCTTGAGCGAAACCGGTTCACGCACGCGATCGCGGCCGGCGAGAAGCAGGTCGGGATCTGGATCACCTTGGGCAGCAATCTTGCCGCCGAGGTCGTGGCGCCCTCCGGCTATGACTGGGCGCTGATCGACACGGAGCACAGTCCCGGCGACTATTTCAGCGTTCTCGGCCAGTTGCAGGCGTTTGCGCCCTACGACACGACGCCGATCGTGCGCGTGGAATGGAACGACCCGGTGGCCGTGAAGCGCATGCTCGACATCGGTGCGCCGGGCCTCCTGTTCCCGATGATCCAGTCCGTCGAAGAGGCGCGTCAGGCAGTCGCCGCGACCCGCTATCCGCCGCGTGGCGTGCGGGGCGTTGCGGGCTCGACCCGCGCAACGAGGTTCGGACGCGTGAAGAACTATGTCCAGCGCGTCGAGGCCGAAACCACCGTGCTTCTCCAGCTGGAAACGCGTGCGGCGATGGAGCAGGCGGCCGAAATCGCGGGAATCGACGGGGTGTCCGGCATATTCTTCGGCCCCGCCGACATCGCGGCGGATATAGGCAAGTTGGGAAAGCCGATGGCGCCGGAGGTCTGGGACCTGGTCCGCGCGGCCGCTGGCGCCGTGCGGGCGGCCGGCAAGCCCGCCGGCACGCTGGTCCTTGACGCGGGTCTTGCCGCGGAACTCCTGAACAAGGGCTTCACCTTCGTGGCCTGCGGAACGGACACATCGGTCCTTGCGCGCGGCGCCGACGGGCTCCTTGCCGCCGTCAGGGACGGAATCGACTGAACAGGGAGGATGCAATGACAAGAACTGCGCTTATCACGGCCGGCGGCAGCGGCATGGGTGCGGACAGCGCGCGCGCCCTGGCCGCAAGCGGCTTCAACGTGGGAATTCTCTCCTCATCGGGAAAGGGGGAGGCCCTTGCGAAGGAGCTGGATGGCATCGGCGTGACCGGCTCGAACCGCGAGGACGCCGACCTGCAACGGCTTGTTGACACCGCCATGAAGGCGTGGGGCCGCGTCGACGTGCTGGTGAACTCCGCCGGCCACGGGCCACGCGCGGACATCCTTGAACTGACGGACGGCGACTGGCACGAGGGCATGGAGGTCTACTTCCTGAGCGCCGTTCGCCCGACGCGGCTTGTAACGCCGATCATGCAGGCCCAGGGCGGCGGCAGCATCATCAACATCTCGACCTTTGCCGCGTTCGAGCCGAGCCCGGTGTTCCCGACAAGCGGTGTCATGCGTGCCGGCCTGGCGTCGTTCTGCAAGCTTTTCTCCGACAGGTATGCGGCGGAGAACCTGCGCATGAACAACATCCTGCCGGGCTTCATCGACAGCCTGCCCGAAAAGGACGAGTTTCGGGAGAAGATCCCGATGGGGCGCTACGGAAGGTCGCTCACGGAGATCGGCGGGGTCGTGGCCTTCCTGGCTTCGGAGGCCGGCGCGTATATCACGGGCCAGAACATCCGCGTGGACGGCGGGATCACGCGTTCGGTCTGAAGCAACCGTTCGGTTGTGCGGTGACGGTGCCGCGGGATGAAGATTCGGACCCTGGAGAATCGGGCCGCAACGGTGAATCCCACGGGTTCTCACACCTTGCTGCCGCACGCTGCATGCCCGCAGGCACTTGAATTCGCGGGGATTCCATAAATTTCCGGCAACGCGCTCCCGAACGTTGAAGGACATCCACGCTTTCAATGGCGGCAACGGTACGGCGGAAGGCAAAGCAAGCGTCGCGACCATCCCGTGATCGAGGCCCGTGTCATCTCCGGGGTCCGACATGGACTTGTGCCCGAACGGCCGATACCCGACAGGCGGTCGTGCCTAGCCACCATCCAGGGAGAGCGCGTCGGCAAAGGCGCTGCGGTAGAGTTCGGAGAGTTCGGCGAGCGGTGCCGAAGCGCCGCCGAACGAGACCTGGTTGCCACCGAACCGTCCGACCTGGCTGACGGGGATGCCGGCCCGGGACGCCCCCGCCATGATCGCTTCGGCCTGGTCGAAGTCGCAGGCAATCAGGTAGCGGGCCTGGTCCTCGCCGAACAGTGCGCCAACGTCATCCGCATCAAGGGTGACGCCCATTCCTGCGGAATCCGCCATTTCGAAGGCTGCAAGCGCGAGGCCGCCGTCCGACAGGTCGGTCGCGGCATGGATCAGGGCGCTGTGTTCCCTGAGGAATTCGCCGTGGGCGCGCTCGGCGGCGAGATCGACTGCCGGGACTTGCCCTTCCTCGCGGCCAAAGGCCTCGGCCAGCAGCGCCGACTGGCCGAGCCATCCGGTCGTCTCCCCGATCATGAGCGCCCAGTCCCCGTCCTGCACTTCGGCCCCGATGAGCGCTTCTCCGGGCCCAATCAAGCCGACGGCCCCAATGGTCGGTGTCGGCAGGATCGGTTGCCCGTCGGTTTCGTTGTAGAACGAGACGTTGCCGGACACGATCGGCATGCCCAGCACCGTGCACGCCTCGGCGATTCCCTTGATGGCGCCGACGAACTGGCCCATGATCTGCGGCCTTTCCGGATTGCCGAAATTCAGGTTGTCGGTTGCCGCAATCGGCCTGGCTCCGGCGGCCGTCAGGTTCCGGTAGGCCTCCGCGACGGCCTGCTTTCCGCCCTCGAACGGATGTGCCTTCACGTATCTCGGCGTGACGTCAGACGTGAAGGCCAGCATCTTGCCGGTCTTCAGATCCCGGACGATGCCCGGCCCGTGACCCGGGGTGCGCACGGTGCTTGCCGTGACCTGGGTGTCGTACTGCTCCCACACCCAATGCTTGCGGGCGTAGTTGGGCGCGCCGACCAGCGCCTTGAGGCCCTCGATCGGGTCGATCTCGGGTGCGTTCGCAAGCGGGGCGGGCG
>VXSG01000046.1:0-12627 GCA_009838075.1 Boseongicola sp. SB0665_bin_10
GCCCGCCCACGCAGCATGACCGTTCCGGAACGAAACAGCAACATCTTTCTGGCCGATCACAGGATTTTGGCACTTTCGCATATAATTCTCCACGTTTGCGTCGCGCGGGTGCGTGCCAGTTGAATTCTGTCGCCGGTCCTTCCCGGTCCGTTTCGCACAGGAGTTCCGGAAATGGAAGTCAGGAAGCCCAATCCACGATCCCTCGATCTTTCGATACGCTTTCGTGGAGCGTTTCGACCTTGTCGCAGAAGACCACGACATTCTTCGCGCCCGATCGGGCAGATGGAACGATCAACCCATCGAAGTCCAGGAAGTGTGCAACCTCGCCGATTTCCTGCGTTCTCGGGAACTCGTCATCCTTCTGCTGGCAGGATAGTCGGCCAAATGCCTCGGTCTTCAAGCCAACCTCTCCGAGAGCGGCAAGGTCGAGAAACTGCAATGCGCGTTCGAGGGCCAGATCGACTTCGAACATCCGGTATCTGACACGGCTTGGCATGACTGGTTGTCCGCGCATCAGGTGGAAGCGCATTTCCGCGAGCGCACCCGTTCGCGACATCGACGTGTAGAGCACGTGAAAGCTGCCGTCATCCCACCGACCGCCAGATGCGCTGCATTGCAACGGATCGCGCCCGTCGCGCGCAAGCCTCCAGACAGGACCGGCAAATGCCACCGGCTCCATCGCCTCGAGTGCGTCAATCAGAGCGTTGTCGCGGCGGGCCCGAACCATGGCCAGTTCTAGACAAAGACATCGTTGTCGAGGCGGTCAATGACGGCCAGGACCTCCAGGCTGCGGTCATTGTGGATCAAGTCCATGGCACGTTCGCCGCCAAGCTGCGGATGTCGTGAATAGAGCCAGGCACGCACCTCGTCGGGAGCATAGTATTCGCTAAGACGACCGACGATGTAGTATAGGTCGGACAGGATCAGTTCGTTGCGAGGCTGCGGCTTGAATTCGCCGGCCTTCCAACGTGAGACGGTCGCCTTGGACACGTCAGTGATGTTGGCGATGTCTGTTCCCTTCAGGCCGCCGAATTCGGCAAGTTCGCCGATGTACCGAGTTACCGTGCCTTGCATCATGTTCCCTCTCGTTGCCTGGAAGCGACGCCTCTGTGACTTCAAGGTCGCATGCCCGGGCTCTCGGAGAATCCGTTGCGCGTTCCTCGTGAAGCCTTCCGAGGACGTCTGGAACCCGGCCCATGGTTTCCGCATGTAGCCGCGTCCGCTTCTGCAGGTTCTCCAAATCGACCTCTGCCGCCTTGGCCTGCGCCTCGGATGGTTTCAGGAAACTGAATTCCTTGGCAAGCCGCCCGGCTCCCGCGCCGGGCTTTGAACGCAACCCAAGACAACGGCAGGCACCCCGAAGCGTGCATCTTGCCGAACTTCACATGGGATTCGCCGATCCGGCAAAGCTGCGCAACAGGTGGCCTGATCTCCCGGCCTTTCGGAAACGGGGCGACAACCTTGTTCATTGGACAATTCCATATGTGTTGCACGCAATCAGGTAATGAAACCGAAGTGGAATGACAATGGATTGTCTCGCCGAGGAAATTGCGCTGCACCGCTTTTCTTCCGGCAATCATCGCTTGATTGGAACCGAACGGTCGCCGTGAGCGACAGCAGGGCCGCTCAGGACCATTGATTCCTGCACGACCTCGTGCCACGGCCGGATTCCCGGGCGCGCCGCAGCGCCCGTCATCGGGCCCGACACCGATTCAAGGGAAACGCCGGAATCTGCCGGGTCACGTGACCGACTGGTCTTGTTTCCGTTTTGGCACAATCCAGGCACACGGGCCCAGAACCACGTGGCAACACTTCGATCTGGTTCAACTCACGCTTGCTCTTCAGAACCAATCCCGTGCTCAACCTCTCTGCCAGTTCTCATTGGGGCAGAGTGTGACACTTCTGCCTTGGAGATGTGGGGCACTTGACTTTGCGCGCACAACTAAAAGGCGCATAAGGCACATTATGTTAAATATAATGTACGCACCAGACAGCATCGCTGAGTGCCATATTCCTTTTATATCAAAAGCGTGCATTCGAAAGTTCAGGCAAGACATGTTCAATTGATCGTTGGGAGGCATAGGCCGCTCAACCAAAAGCGTGCCACCGGGCGCATTCTTGATCACTTCCGTGACGGCATTCCCGAAGTCACCGGGGCCCATCACCTCCATGCACTGGTGACGAACGGCCCTGTGGATCAGGGAGAAGTCGGTCGCATGCGCAGCCTCGTTGGCACGCCTGAAGCAGTGGCAAGCCCGGGAAACCGGCAAATGCGGCCATGTTCTCCGTCAGGCATCGGGTTCTTCGTCATGTGTCACCGGTTCTTGCACCACCTGGGCAGCCTTCGCGACTTCGGCCGCGAAATCCTCTTCCTTCTTCTCGATGCCTTCACCGACTTCGAGTCGGATGAAGCCCGTGACCTCGATTCCGGCCTCTTCCGCGGCCTTGCCGACCGTAAGGTCCGGATTCACGACGAATGCCTGGTTCAGGAGCGTGGACTCGGCAATGAACTTCCTCATCCGGCCCTCTATCATCTTCTCGATCACGGCCTCGGGCTTCCCGCTTTCGCGGGCAATGTCCATCTGGATGTCGCGCTCCTTCTCGACTGCCGTGACATCCAGGCTGGCCTCGTCAAGCGCGGCGGGATTGATGGCCGCAACGTGCATGGCAATTTGCCGGGGAAGCTCCGGGTCGGCACCCGAATACGCCACCAGGACCCCGATCTTGCCCATCCCTGGAGCCACCGCGTTGTGCACGTACGAGGCAATGTCATCGCCTTCCAACCTGGTCATCCTGCGAAGCTGAATGTTCTCGCCGATCTTGGCCACGGCATCGGTGATCACTTCCGGGACAAGTTTCCCGCCCAGGTCCGCGGATTTCAACGCTTCGACATTGTCGACGCCAAGAGCAGCTGTGGCCAGATCCGTGACCATCGATTGGAAATCCTCGCTCTTGGCAGCGAAGTCGGTTTCGGAGTTCACCTCTACGACAACGCCCCTGCCCCCGTCTGTCCTGACAGCGACGAGTCCATCGGCGGCCGTGCGGCCCGACTTCTTTTCCGCCTTCGCCAGCCCCTTCGTTCGCAGCCAATCCGCGGCGGCCTCCATGTCGCCGTCGGTCTCCGTCAGCGCCTTCTTGGCATCCATCATGCCCGCGCCAGTCGCGTCGCGGAGCTCTTTCACAAGTGCTGCAGTGATTGACATCCCGGCTCTCCTTGATCGCCTGTTCCGGGCACGGTTCCCCGTCCCCTGATTTCCGTCTGGCTGATTTGGCTTCAGCCCGCCTCTTCGACGTTGGCAGGCTTCTTCGGCTCCGCTGTCCCGCTGGCCTCGGGCTTCTCGGACCCTGCAGTTGCGGTCATTTCCGATGCATCTTTCCCGGCGGTTGCATCCGGGGTTGCGGCCGCGGTCTTGGCTGACGCCTTCCCCTCAACTGCATCCGCGTCCTTTTCCGGCGTTCCTTCCGGGGCATCCGCACCCGCGTCCGCAATCTTTTCCGGCGCCATTTCGGCAGACGCCACATTGGTTGCGGGTTCCTCCTTCTCCGCCGAAGGCGCCTCCTCGCCGCTCGGGGCGTCGTCAGCCTTTGCCTCTCCTGTCTGCGTGGCCTCGGCGACTGGCGCATCTTCAGTCGCCGACGCGCTGGTGTCTCCTTTGAGCGCCACTTCCTCCACAGCGGTTTCCATCTCGCCAAGGTCAATACCGGCAGCGCCAAGCTGGGCACTCATGCCGTCAAGTGCAGCGCGGCTCACGAGATCACAGTAGAGCGCCACTGCCCGCGAGGCGTCGTCATTGCCTGGAATGATGTAGTCAATGCCATCCGGCGTGCAGTTCGTGTCAACGATCGCGACGACCGGAATGCCAAGCTTCCTTGCTTCGGCGACCGCAAGGTCTTCCTTGTTCACGTCGACCACAAAGAGAAGGTCCGGAACACCGCCCATTTCGCGGATTCCGCCGAGCGACGCCTGAAGCTTCGATTGCTCGCGCTCGATGCCAAGACGTTCCTTCTTCGTCAGGCCCTCGGCCCCGTCCGCCATTTGCTCGTCAATCTCGTTCAGACGCTTGATCGACTGTGAGACTGTCTTCCAGTTGGTCAGCGTGCCGCCAAGCCAGCGGTGGTTCATGTAGTACTGCGCGCACTTTTCAGCCGCCTCGGCAATTGGCTTCTGCGCCTGCCGCTTCGTGCCGACAAACAGGATGCGACCGTTTTTTGCCACGGTCTCACGAACCGTGTTCAACGCCGCGTCCAGCATGGGCACGGTCTGGGTCAAGTCGATGATGTGGATGCCGTTGCGTTCACCGTAGATGAATTCCGACATGCGCGGATTCCATCGCTGCGTCTGGTGACCGAAATGCACGCCAGCTTCCAGAAGCTGGCGCATCGTGAATTCAGGGAGCGCCATGTCCGTTTCCTTTCCGGTTTTCGCCTCGGCAAGACGTCAGAGATCTCTCCCAACCGGCGGACCAGGCGAGGATGCATCCCTCGGCGGCCCAAGTCCTGCCTGTGAAGTGGGCGCGAAATATGATGGCGCGCCGACAGTTGCAAGCCAAAAAATCTCAGGCGCCTGCAAGTTGCAAGTGCAGGCACATGGCAGCGCGACCGCAAACGGCGGACATCGCTTCTTTCATCGCGACGCCGTCTATGCCGCACCCGTTGCCTGGAAAGCGACCGCGACATCGACGTCGCCCGGCACAACGGATGGCAGGGAATCCCGAAGACTATGGCGGCGGGGCCGCCTCTGGGGACTTGCGCAAGATGGGCACATTGCGCGCGACGGCCCGAGAATCAGGAATCACCTTCCTCAATGCGGCGAGCAGTCACCTTGTCGGGAGTTCGTAACCCGATGCCGCGATCACGTCCTGTGCGCTTTCCGTCGCCAACCAGTCCCAGAATGCACGTGCAGCCTCGTTCCCAACGGCCCTGGAGAGAAAGGCTGCATGCTGGGGAATGCCAGGAATCAGCTGTTCGAGCTCAAATACTTCGGGCGCATCAAGAAACGGCACCTGCGACGCCGCCACGAAAGCGGCATCGGCGTTGCCGGTATCGAAGAGGGTGGCTACCTGGCCGACGTTTATGACCAGAAGGGTCCGAAAGCTGGCGGTGTCCAGCTTCAAGCGCTCCATCGCTCTCGTGGATGCCTTGCCATAGGGGGCTGCGATGGGGTCGGCCAAAGCGACGGTCCTGCCTTCGAGGGCCTCCGCCGCGGTCTTTCGCGTCAAGGGTTCCCGTGACACCAATGCAAGACGTCCCACCGCGTATGCGCGGGTCTCTGTCGCCCGCCCGTTGGCCAAGAGCATCGCCGGACGTGCGTCATCGCCCGCAAGAAGCACGTCGAAAGGGGCGCCGCGCACGATTTGCGTATAGAGATGTCCGGTGGCGCCGTGGCCTACGGCGACGGAGAATCCTGTCTCGCCTTCGAATTCGGCAACGAGCTTGAAGGCCGTCGTGACGAAATTCGATGCCACGGCAACGGTCACGTCCGCAGCCGTCGCGAGACCGGCCCAACATGCAAGAACGAAAGTGGCAAGTGCGTGCTTCATGTGAACTTGAGGTCGCTTCCTGTCCAACTTAGTCCCTCAATGCACCTGCCAGAACGTCCTGGCGCTTTCTGGTGCCCGAGGCGAGACTCGAACTCGCACGACATTGCTGCCGGCGGATTTTGAATCCGCTGCGTCTACCATTCCGCCACTCGGGCACATTTCGGCGCATTTAGGCCATAGCCGACCCAAGGCGCAAGACGTGTTGCGACGTACCGGGATCCGGAATCTGCCGCAGTCCTGCCGGAATCGGTCTCAACTGCATGCTTTTGAAGCCAATTCGCGCGCGACGACGAATGCACCCTGGACCCGATCACGGGTCTTTCTCCAATCTCGGCGCACGATGAGCTTGTTCTTCCTTATCTTCGCAAGCCCGTTCTGATCGCGAATGAACTCCACGAGGCCGTCCGGATTCGCGAATCGGTCATCACGAAACTGGATCGTCGCTCCCTTGGGTCCGGTGTCGAAGCGCGCAATTCCGGCCTTCCTGCATTCGCTCTTGATGCGTACAACGAGCAGCAGGGCGTTCACCTCCTTCGGCAACGTGCCGAACCTGTCAATGAGTTCGGCGGCAAATCCCTCGACCTCGACCTTGGACGCCAGGCTCGAAAGGCGACGATAGAGGCCGAGACGGACATCGAGGTCGCGAACGTAGCTCTCTGGAATCAGGACAGGAACGCCGAGCCTGATCTGAGGTGACCACTGGTCGTCGGTATCGGTGATCCCTTCGGATTCTCCCGACCGGATCTTCGCGATCACGTCCTCCAGCATGGAGCGATAGAGTTCAAAGCCTACCTCGCGAATGTGTCCCGACTGCTCTTCGCCGAGGATGTTGCCGGCGCCGCGGATGTCGAGGTCCTGGGATGCGAGGGTGAACCCTGCGCCAAGCGAATCCAGCGAACCGAGAACGCGCAGCCGTCGCTCTGCCTGCACCGTGAGCCTGGAATTGGGTCGTGTCGTGAGGTAGGCATAGGCGCGGGCTTTCGAGCGCCCTACCCGACCCCGAATCTGGTAGAGCTGCGCGAGCCCGAACATGTCCGCTCGGTGAATGATCATGGTGTTGGCAGTTGGAATGTCGAGACCGGATTCCACGATTGTCGTGGCCAGCAATATATCGAACTTGCCATCGTAGAATGCATTCATTCGACCATCGAGCGTGCTTGCCGGCAGTTGCCCATGGACAACGACATGGGTGAGTTCAGGAACCTGCTCAGACAGCCATGCCTCGATTTCGGGGAGGTCGCTGACCCTTGGAACCACGAAGAAGGACTGCCCCGCCCTGTAATGTTCACGAAGCAACGCCTCCCGGACCGTGACGCTGTCGAATTCGCTCACAAAGGTGCGAATGGCGAGGCGATCAATGGGCGGCGTCCCGATGACGGACAAGTCGCGCACGCCCGTCAGCGACATTTGAAGCGTGCGCGGTATGGGTGTCGCGGTGAGCGTAAGGACATGGATTTCAGAGCGAAGCTGTTTCATTCGCTCCTTGTGATTGACGCCGAAGTGTTGCTCCTCATCGACGACCAGCAGCCCGAGGTTCCGAAAGCGTACGGACTTGGCAAGAACGGCGTGCGTCCCGATAACGACATCCACCGTGCCGTCGGCAAGCCCGTCACGTGTCCTTGCGGCGTCCTTCGCCGGAACAAACCTGGACAGCTGCCGAACTTCTACCGGGAATCCGCTGAACCGTTCGACAAACCTCTCCGCGTGCTGACGCGCCAGTAGCGTGGTCGGAGCGATGACAGCGACCTGCACCCCGGACATGGCAGCCGCAAAGGCCGCACGCATCGCCACCTCGGTCTTGCCGAAACCCACATCGCCACATATCAGCCTGTCCATCGGCTGGCCCGATGCCATGTCTTCCAGAGTTTCGCCAATTGCGGCGAGCTGGTCATCCGTCTCCTGGTAGGAAAACCGCGCCGAGAACGCTTCCCACAATCCGTCCGGGGACACGATTACAGGAGCTTTCCGGAGATGCCGTTCGGCGGCAATGCGGACGAGCCTGTCGGCGATTTCGCGAATGTGCTTCTTCAGCCTTGCCTTTCGCGCTTGCCAGGCGGCACTGCCAAGGCGGTCGAGAAGGCTCTCGTCGTGGCCGTAACGACTGAGAAGCTCGATGTTCTCGACGGGCAGGTACAGCTTGTCACCGCCCGCATATTCGAGATGGATGCACTCATGTGGCGCACCGAGAGCCTCGACGACTTCCAGGCCCTTGTAGCGTCCGACACCATGTTCCACGTGAACGATCAAGTCGCCGGGGCTAAGCGAGCGTGCTTCTGTCAGGAAATTGTCGGCACGGCGCCTCTTTCTGGGCTGGCGGGTCAGGCGATCGCCAAAGATGTCCTGTTCGGAGATGACCGTGAGACCGTCCCCGCTCTCGAATCCGTGCTGCAGTGCCCACACGGCCAGGAAGACATTTCCCTTGCCTGCGGGAATGTCGCTGAAGCTGGAAACCGGGGCGGCCCCCAGTATGTCGTGGTCCGCAATGAGACCCTGAAGGCGGTCCCGCGTTCCTTCCGAATATGACGCGATGACCACTTGATCCGTGAGCGCCCTCGTCTTCAGGTGGCTGGCCAGAGCCTCTAGAAGGTCCGTGGATTCCTGCTGGCGCTCGGGGGCGAAATCGCGACCGACTCGCCCGCCCGCATCAGTGCTCCCCGGTTCCTCCGGCCCGGGCGAAACGGCAAGTTGCAGGATCTTGCGCCCCGAGGTTGCGGCGTGCCAAGCGGCTTCGTCAAGATAGAGCAGTCCGGGCGGCACCGGCTTGTAGATGCTGTCCATCTCGCTGACGGCGAGCCGGGCTTCCCTGCGTGCCTCATATTGTACGTTCACGGATTCCCAGCGGGCCTCGTGCACGGCGCTCATCCGGTCATCAAGCGTGATCGCTGCATCGGGAAGGTAATCGAAAATCGTGTCGAGGCGCCCATAGAAGAACGGCAGGCAATGCTCGACGCCTGAATGCCTTCGCCCCGAACTGATCGCCTCGTATAGCGGGTCGCTGGATCCGCCCGCTCCAAATTCCAGCCTGTAGCTTTGCCGAAAGCTGGAAATGGATGTCTCATCAAGGATGACCTCGCTGACCGGCGCGAGCTCGATGGTCGAAAGCTGCGCGACTGTCCTCTGCGTCACGGCATCGAATCGCCGCGCGACTTCCAGTACATCCCCAAAGAGGTCGAGCCGAACCGGCCCGCCCTCGCCCGGCGAAAAGATGTCAATGATGCCGCCGCGAACCGCGTAATCTCCCGGCTCCGCCACGGTTGGCGCCTGCACGAATCCCGTGCGGTTCAGGAATTCCCTCAGCGCCGCCTCGTCCACCTGCTCGCCGACCCGGGCCGTGAAGCCGGACGCCCGGACGCGTTCGCGTGGCGGAATTCTCTGTGTCGCCGCATTGAGGGTTGTAAGCAGGACGAAGGAAGAGGGAGCATCATTGACCAGGCGCGAAAGGGTTCCCATGCGTTGTGCCGAAATGTCCACGTTCGGTGAGACACGTTCATACGGGAGGCAATCCCAACCCGGGAACTTCAGCACCCGGACATGCGGCGCGAAGAAAGCAAGAGCCTCTGCCATGGCTGCCATTCGCCTGTCGTCTCTCGCGACGTGACAGATCCTGGGCGAGGCTTCCAACTCGCGCAGGACAAGCGCGGCGTCAAATCCTTCCGGCGCCCCCGAGAGGGTCTTCATGCAGGAGGTGGACATGGCGCCGACGTAAATGCTCGGTCTCCCGTGTCAACGGTTGTTTGGAAACGCACGCACGCCGCGTGATGGCGCGACCTTGCGGCTGCCCCATCCTTTCAAGGCTGTCCTGCAGTCATCTGCCAATTCGATCATCGGTGCCAGCTACGGGGGTGCCGGCTGTTCCGGGCTGTTCGCGTGAACGATGCATGCGCTCGCCCAATAGGACGTTCATGCCTCCTCGCCGAGCAGCTGCAAGCTTGAGGTCGCGTGTCAGGATCGGTGTCTGCAACCTCGATGCCAACGCGACCCATGGCGCGTCGCAATCCGTGAATTGACGACTACGGGCCGGCTGCATTGCGCCGCCGCCGTCCGCCGCATTGTCAAAGTTCGCCACAATTGCATCAAGAATTGGAATGCGTCCCTGCGGACGGACCATTTGGCGGTCGTGCACGCCGGCGAACCAAGGGCTTGCAATGACCTGCCCATGGCTTCATTCGGGAGCGACCGGGATGCAGTGGCAGTGGCGTCCATGACCTTGGCCGGTTGGTTGGTCGCTTGTTCATCCTGAAGGATCGCCTCTTGTCAGGGACGGATTGCCTGCATTCGTCCCCCGTTCCTGATCGCGTTTGTCGCATCGGCAACAGCGGTGAAGCTTCTTGCCCGAGCGTCTCGATTCTTGGCCGGTGCGAGGGACCCAGGCTCCCGGGCGATGCTCAGGACATGGAGAGCCCGGCATCCCCGGCGTTTTCGACAATGAATGGCAATCCGGACTCGATCACGTCTTCCGGTCGTTCGGCCACGGGGCGCCAAACGGCAAGGCCCGACGCGATCTCGGGGGCGAGGTGAACGAAACTCTCCAGTGTCATGGTCCCGTCGTAGCCTACTGCCTTCAATCCCTCGAAAGTGCCCTTCCAGTCCAGCGTGCCACGCCCGGGGACGCCTCGGTTGGATTCGGAGAGATGGACATAGCCCAAGTGCTCGCCCGCATCGACGAACCCCTGCGCCATGCTGACCTCTTCGATGTTCATGTGATACGTGTCAAGATGGACAAAGACATTCTCGGTGCCGACACGGTCGATCAGCGCAGCGCCTTGCCTGGCAGTGTTCAGAAGGTGGGTCTCATAGCGGTTGCAGGGCTCGATCCCGAGTTTCATGTTCAGGTCGCGCGCCTTGCGGGCAGCCCTTTCGATCAGGCGGCAGATGGCGTCAAGCTCTGCCGTGGTCGTCGGCGCGCCCGAGCGCTTGCCTATCGTTCCGTAGGTTACGCCGGAGAGCGCCCCTGCCCCGGCATCGCGGGCAACCTTCAGGGCAAGACCCAGGTAGTCCGCAACCTCGTCAGGCCGCGCCAGCACGTCCATTTCGGCGGGCAGGCCCAGCGAACACACGATCTCGACTCCGAAACGCTCCGCCGCGCGACGGGTGCCGACACTGTCGTAGCTCTGCGGGTCCAGAAGCGGCGTTTCGATCACGCCAACCCCATGTGCGGTGATCGGCGGCAAGAGCGCGTCCGCTTCTTGCGGGTTCCAAAGCGGGGTAAAGGCGAGACTGTGCAATCCTAGCCTTGGCATGGGAACGTCTCAACCATGGGCACCGACGATATAGGACACGACCTCGGCCATGTCCGTCTTGTCGCGCTTGAGATCGGCAATCACGTTGCCACGGCGCAAGACGACGATGCGTTCGCAGGCCTCGAAGACGTCGTTCAGGCGGTGACTGATCAGGATTGTCGCGATGCCTTCGGCGCGCATCTGGTCGATAAGCTTCAGCACGCTTTCGACCTCGCGCACCGCCAGCGCCGCCGTGGGTTCGTCCATGATCACCAGCTTGGGCTTGAAGGTCAGCGCACGTGCAATGGCTATGGTCTGCTGTTGCCCGCCCGACAGCATGCCGACCGGAATGTGCACGGAAGGTACATGCACGCCCAGTTGGTCGAGCATCTCCTGCGCTTGCCTGTCGATCCTCCTCTTGTCGACGAAGGACGGGATGAGGCCAAGCATCCGCTTTGTCGGCTCGCGTCCCAGAAAGATGTTGTTGGCCACGTCCTGTTGCGCGGCAAGGGCGAGGTCCTGATAGATCATCTCGATCCCCATCTCGCGCCGTTCGCCTGGATCCAGATGGGTGACGTCGATGCCATCGAACCTGACATGACCCTTGTCGGTCGAATATACCCCGGTGATCGACTTCATCAGCGTGGACTTGCCCGCGCCGTTGTCGCCGACCAGGCCGAGGACCTCTCCGGCATCGACGGTCAGGTCGACCCCGTTCAGCACCTGCACCGCCCCAAAGCTCTTTTTGACGCCGGCGAGTTCCAGGAGGTTCATTGCAGAGACCTCCCCCTTGTTCGAATCTGGTCGAGCCAGACTGCGGCAATCAGCACGGCGCCGATG
This sequence comes from Boseongicola sp. SB0665_bin_10, assembly GCA_009838075.1. Classification (GTDB taxonomy): domain Bacteria; phylum Pseudomonadota; class Alphaproteobacteria; order Rhodobacterales; family Rhodobacteraceae; genus JAJEFO01. Next base: position 11,600 of record VXSG01000046.1, read on the forward strand.
GCCATCTGCTGATAGTATGCCTGCACGGCCATCAGGTTCAGCCCGTTCTGCAACACGCCCATGATCAACGCCCCGATCATCGTGCCGAGAATGGATCCCCTGCCGCCGAACAGGTTGGTGCCTCCAATGATGGCCGCCGTGATGGCCAGGAGTTCATAACTCAGCCCAGCCGTTGGGTCACCGGTATTCACCCTCGCGGTAAAGATCAGCCCCGCAATCCCGGCCATCAGGCCCGAAATCGTGTAAAGCATCATTCGCTGGCGACGCACATTGATGCCAGTGGCGCGCGCGGAGTTTTCGTTGTCACCCAAGGCCAGCGTATGATGACCGAAGGGCGTGTGCGCCAGGATGTAATGCGCCACCAGGGCGACGGCGACCAGTATGAAGACAGGCGTCGGGATGCCCCATGGCCGGGCCTGGCCGAGGAACAGGATCTCGGGCGGCAGACCATAGATGCCGCGCCCGTCCGAGATGATCAGCGCAAGACCGCGGGCGATGCCCAGCATGCCCAGCGTGACGATGAAGGCTGGCACATGTCCGCGCGTGATGATGAATCCGTTCACCGCCCCCGCGGCGGCCCCCGCGCCAAGCGACCCGATGATCGCGAAGTACCACGGCCATTCCAGGGTCACGACAAGCGCCGCCCCGCTGACGGAGGCGAGCCCCAGGACCGAGCCCAGGGACAGGTCGATCCCGGCGGCGCTGATCACGTAGGTCGCGCCGATGGCCAGAATGCCAAAGGTCGCCGAGGCCAGGATGATGTTGAAGAAGTTGTTCGCGGTCAGGAAGACCCGCACGCCAGAGCCGGTGACCGGCGACAGGATCGCCATGACCACGGCCAGCCCGACAAGCACAGCAAGAGATTCAGGCCGCACATGGGTCCGTTCCAGAAGCTTCAGCATTTGCCCCGCCCGGAGATTGGCGGCCCCGCAAATCCGGGCCGCCCCGGTGGGCAAAGTGACGGATTACAGCCAGGGGGAGGTGCCGGCCTCCAGGATTTGCGTGGGGAGCACCCACGGGGGGACCTA
>VXSG01000046.1:12637-125347 GCA_009838075.1 Boseongicola sp. SB0665_bin_10
CCCCCCCACACCCCCCCCACGCCACCCCGCCCCCACCGGGCCCCGTCCCACACCCTCCCGCATTCCCCCCCCCCGCCTTTGGGCGGCCCGCCACTCCGGGGCCGCCGCGTTGGCCTACTTGACGTATTCCAGCATCGGGTCGGTGCCGGCATCCAGGATTGCCTTGGTCAGCACCATCGTGGGAACGTAGATCCAGTCTTCGTGGTCGCCGCCGGCCTTGACCATTTCGACCGCCTGCTTGCCAACCAGGTAGGGCAGCTGTGCCACGGAGGCGTTCAGCCGACCGGCCTTGATGGACTTCACGGCGTCGGAGTTGCCGTCAACGCCGATCACGATCACGTCGCCGCCCTTGCCCGCTGCATAGACGGTTTCAACGGCACCCAGCGCCATGCCGTCGTTGGCGGCGAAGATCGCGACCAGATCGGGATGCGAGGTCAGGATGTCATTGGTAATGTTGGCTGCCTTGCCGCGATCCCAGTCCCCGGGCAGCGAGGCCACGACTTCCAGGCCCGGGGCCAGTTCGGCCAGCGTGTCGGCAAAGCCCATGGCGCGCTTCTGGCCGGTGATGTTGCCCGAGAGGCCTTCGATCACCAGAACAGGGCCGGTCGCGTCGGCGCCCAGCTGGCCGACCAGCCAATCGGCACCCTGACCGCCAGCGGCGACGTTGTCCGACCCGATCGAGAAAGCGATCTCGACGCCGGCATCGGCTGCGATCTTGTGGTCGAGGTTGCCGTCGAGGTCGACGACCGGGATGCCCATGTCGTTCGCGCGCTTGAGGCAGGGCAGCAGGATGGTCGAGTTGATCGCGGCCGTGATCATCGCGTCCGGTTGACGCTCCAGCATGGTGTTGCACACGTTGAGCTGTGGCTCGGCTGCCTGGTCGCTTTCGACTGCCTGCAGGTAATAGTCGACACCGGCGGCCTCGGCGCCCTCGCGAACGCCAAGTTCCATCGCCCCCCAAAACGGGTTGGCCAACGTCTTCATCAGGACGCCGTAGGTCTCGGCGTGCACCGGTAGCGCGATCAGCGTGGCGACGGCCGCGGCAGCGAGTTTCTTATGCATTTGATTTCTCCATTTCCTTGAGCGTCATTCAATGTCCCCAGTCATGCGGGTCTTCCCCATGGCCGGGTGGTTCACCAGCCGGACTGGAATCGAAGCTGCCCCACTCGCTCTCTGAAGGAGTCAAGGGTGCAACATGCCGAAAGGCAACTCCATGCCCTTGGGTGACTTCGTATCAGATACCCGGAAATGCATTCAAGGGGAGCGCTTGCGTGCGCCACCACCAATTCATCGAGCGAGGACCGTCTTGTCCCGGCACCCTGCGCCACCTACCCCTTGACGGCGCCAGCGGTCAGTCCTGACACAATTTGCCTTTGGAAGACCAGCACAAGCACGAAAAGCGGCGCGGTGATGGAGACCGCTGCGGCGATGGCCTGCACCTCGTCAGATGCCGTGGTTTCGCGATTGAACATGTTGGCGATGGCGGGCACCATGGTCATGTTCTGGGCATCCAGGAGCAGCGACGTCACAAGAAAGTCGTTGTAAGCCAAAAGGAAACTGAACAACCCCGTGGTGATCACGCCCGGCCACATGACCGGCACGATGACTCGCCTGAACGCCCCGAAATGAGAACAGCCGTCGACCCGTGCCGCTTCATCGAGCTCTGCAGGGATGTTCTGAAAGAACGATCTCAGCATCCAGATCGTGAACGGCTGGTTGATGGCGACAAGGACGGCGATGATCGCCCAGGGCTTGCCGTAGAGCGTCGGGGCCGCGTCGCCGAGGATCGGGGCGAGCCATTCTGCCGACGAGATGAAATACGGCAGGTAGCCCGAGACCAGCACCGAGTGCGGAAGCGCCCGGAACACCAGCGCGACGACCAGCAGCCAGAAGGCTATGACGGAATCCGACCGCGCCAGGCCATAGCCCGCAAGGGTCCCCACTGTAAGGGAAACCATCACGACGCCGGTCGTCACAATCATGGAGTTGGCGAAGTTGCGGGTGAAGCCCCGGTCGATCCAGACGGCTTCGTAGTGCCTCGTGGTCAGGCCCAGGATGTCGGTTCCAAGCGGGCCCAGCAGCGGGTTCAGCACGGCCAGGGCGGCGGGCAGCACGACAACCAGCAATGCCAGCGCGGCAAGGGCATAGACGCCGCCGCCAATCAACCACGGAATTCCGGTCCGGCCATCGGGCGCGCAGTCGGCGACCTTTCCTGGCAGCCAAAGGATCGCCTGCCGCACCAGTATCCAGGCGAGCGCGAGACCCAAAAGGATGTCGATGATCGACAGACCCCCGATATTGGCGCGGGTGTGCGGCCCGAAGACCACCCGGAACGGGTTTGAATCAAAGGCGTCAACGGGAGTCTTGAAACTCATGACCGCGATCCAGACGATCGGGAATGCGGCAACGATGCACCAGAACGCCAGGAACCCGTTCGACAGGGCCTTCAAGCCCATCGGCTGGCGCAAGGCTGAGCGCGACATCGCGCTAGCTTCCCATCTGCTCGCGCCAGACCCGGCGCAGCGGCACGCCGAGCAAGACCGCGATCCCGATCATCGTCAGGATCGCGCTGGCCGATGCCCGGCTGATGGCGCGTGCGCCGGTGCCGTCTTGCAGCAGGAATTCATAGGTCAGCCATTGCAGGGAAATGACGTGGGCCGAGGCGGAAAACCCGACAATTTCCTCAAACACGCGGTAGGCGTCCATCAGATGGATGAGCGTCAGGAAGATCACCAGAGGCATCAGATGCGGAATGATGACATATCGCAGCCGCTGCCATCGTGATGCACCATCAATGATTGCCGCCTCCACCGCGTCGTTGTTCACGGTCTGAAGGCCCGCGTAGAACACAACGAACGCAAACGGCGCCACGTGCCAGACCCGATAGATGTACAACATCAACTCGATGGTCCAGGCTTGGGCGAACATGGCAATGTCCCTGTCCAGCCACCATTCAAGCCCCGCCGTGAGGATGCCGTCACCGAGGAACAGCCAGCGGATCGACAGCGCCCCGATCACGGGCGTGATGATGAAAGGCAGAAGCGAAACGAAGATCACGGGGCCCTTGATCCGCTGCAGCGTGTTGTTGACCGCAAGCGCAATGAGCAGCCCGGTGCCCAAGACGAGCGGCAGGGTCAGGATCGTGAATGCAAGCGTGAACCGCAGCGCCGCCCAGAAGCGGATGTTCATCAGGTCCCGCCAGCTGCCGCTTGCTATCGCCGTGCGCAGCTTTTCGGGCTCGATCACGTTGCGATAGCTTTGCAGCCCGACAAAGGTCGTCTCGGTGAGTATCTTTCCGTTTTCGCTCAGGAGGGGCCGGGTCTTCAATTCGGTCGTGCAGACCGAACCCAGGAGCCCCGGCGTACAGGTCTCAACCTCTACCTGCTCGTAGACAGGCTGCGTGACGTGGAAGCTCTGCCAAAGAACCGAAAGCAGCGGGGCGGCAATGAACAGGACCATCATGAAGACCGAAGGGCCCACGAAAATAGCGAAGGTCTTTTTCTTCATCTGCCCCGCCTCGGCCATGAAGGGCGGGAGCCAAGGCCGAACCTGGCACCCGCCAACTCTTGTCTCGCCGCCTTACTTCAGCAAGCCCTTCTCCATGGCGTCGGAAACATACGCGGCTTCGATGTCGGCAAGCGTTGTCGCAGCGTCCTTGTCGCCCGTCATGAAGGCCGCAAGGCCCGACCCAAGGGCGCTGTGCATCGACCCGATGTACTTGTTCATCGGATAGGGCACGGCGTCTCCGGCAGCGGTATCGAAGGCGCCCTTGGCCGCATCGCCCGGCACAAATCCCTTCGCCAGCCAGATCGCGTCGTCATTGTTGGCCTGAATCACGTCTTCGGCCATCGAGGCGACAATCAGCTTCATGGCGGCCTCCGCCTCTTCATCCGAGATGTTCTTGGCAATCGCCCAGCCATCCCACCAGATCGTCGAGGCAATGCGCTCCGACCCGCGCAAGCCGGCAGCCATCAGGATCTTTCCCGAAACGGTTGATTCGGCGGGATCGTTCACGGCGCCTGCGCGTGACGCCCAGAGGTTTGCCATGGCAATCTTGCCCTGCTGCATCTGCTTGGTGACGAAAGTGGTGTCGGAGACCAGATACTCGGGATCCATGAGCGTTCCGAGCTTCGCCATCCGCTCCAGCACCGCCATGCCCTTCTCGTTGTTGATCGAGGGGGTCCAGTCGGCGTTGAAGAACCCGCCGCCCTCGCCGAGGTAGTGGTTGACGAACACGAAGGCCAGGTTCCAGCCGTCCTTCATGTAGTGGCCGATCGGATAGTCAACGACTCCGGCGGCCTGGATCTTCTCCGCCGCTGCGATGTACTCGTCCCAGGTCGTGGGCACCGCGATGCCCAGGTCGCTCAGAATGTCTTCGCGATACATGAGATGCTGCGTGTTCGCGAATGCGGCAATCGCCATGGTCTTGCCGTCGATCTCGATGAACTGGTGCGGATTCAGGCTGGCACCGTGCATCGCGATCAGGTCGTCAAGCGGGCGCAACAGGTCCGCGTCGATCATCGGCACGGACGTGGAGTTCGTGAGCGACGTCATGGAATAAAGCGACGGATTGGCCGAAAAGGCATCGACGATCTTCAGCCGATGATCCTTGTCGAGCTCGCTCTCCACGTTTCCGCAGCCGGCCATGACGCCAGTCATGATCTCGTAGGCCGGAAAGGCGTTCGAGATCGTCTTCACCGGCACGGTGTTCATGCAATCGGCGAAGGCCATGTTGGCAGCCACCGCCATCGCGCCTGCCAGCAGGCAGTGTCTTGGTTTCATTTTGATTCTCCCCATTGTGCGTTTGCCCTTGCGGGCGGATGAACTGCGGATTCACTCGTCTACTTGATCATGCCGATCACGTCGTCAGTCTTTCGAACGTCCCCGAAACTCTGATAGAACGACGTGAGTCCCGCAAGGTGGTCGTCGTCATAACGTGCGGCATTGGCGTCTTCGACCATCACGACCTTGTAGTCCAGCATCATGGCGTCACGCGCGGTGGATTCGCTGCACATGTTCGTGGCTGTACCCGACACGATCAGGTTTTCGACGCCCATGCCCTGCAGGATGTCGTGGAGATCGGATGCACCAACTATGAAGGGAGAGAACCGCTTCTTGGTCACGATCCGGTCCTCCTCCTTCACGTCGAGGTCAGGATAGATCTCGTAGCCGCTATTGCCTGGGGACAGCTTGCTCAGATGGTTCCGTCCCTTTGCTTCCGTGAAGAAATAGTCATGATAGAGCCGCCACTGGCTCGGCGCCCCCTCTTTCTCGGCACACCGCATGATCACCCAGATCACCGGCACGCCCTTCTCGCGACAAGCGGAAGCGATTCGGTTGATGTTCGGCACGATGGAAATCGCCGTATCCACCTCGGCAACATAGAAATTCTGCATGTCGATGACGAGAAAGGCCGTCTTCCTGGCCTCGAATTCGTCAAAGACCTCAAGCTTGCCGCGCTTGGCCATGATCCTTTCGATCACGTATTCTGGAATTTCGACGCTATGCGGCATGTTGCACCCACCGTCTGCCTGTTCTGCCCACCATGTTCCCACTAAGAAAATTAGTCAACGGGATTTTGGCGGGCCATCAGCGCCGCCACCGGATGTCACCGAGAATCTCCCTTGCGGCATTGTGCCCCGGCACGGCCGAAACCGCCCCGCCGGGATGCGTCGACGCCCCGCACTGGTAAAGGCCCTGAATCGGAGAGCGGTAGTCGGCATAGCGCGGCACCGGCCTCATGAAGAACAACTGGTCAAGTGTCAGCTCCCCGTGCTGGCTGTTGCCGCCAGGCAAGTTGATGTCGGCCTCGATGTCCCTGGGCGTGATCAGCTTGTGGTCGATGACGCTGTCCGGGAATCCCGGCGCGTATCGGTCCATGACCGCAAACGCGTTCTTCACCAGTTGCGGCCCCTCACGTTCCCAATCCGAGTTGCGCAGTTCGTAAGGTGTCACGCCTCCCTGAAAGACCACCACATGCTTGCCGTCGGGCGCAAGCGTCGGGTCCGTGTAGCTCGGCACGTTTGGACTCAGGAACGGCTCCTGGCTGTACCAGCCGAATTTTGCGTCGTGAAAGGCGCGCTCCAGGAACTCCGGCGTAGGACAGATGTGGCAGTAGGCGGGATATTCCACTCCGGTTCTTTCTCTTGAGAACCCCTTGTACCGGGGCAGCCGGTCGACCGCGCAAAGCAGCTTGAAACTCATGCCACGTGATCGGAAACCCTTGATGTCATCCACGAAATCCTCAGGAAGATGCGCTTCGTCGACCATGTCAAGAAACGTCCGCCTGGCGTTGGCATTGGAAACGATGCGCACGGCCTCGATCTCCTCGCCGGAACGCAATCGCACGCCGTACGCCCTGCCATCCCGAACCAGCACGTCCTCAACCCAGGCACCGCAGCGCACTTCCATCCCATGCACCTCTCCGCTGGCCTTGAGCGCATCCGCGATCGCCCCCATCCCGCCCTTGCAGAACGACATGCCCGTTTGCCCTATCAGGTGGGTGACCAGGTAGAATGCCGTCCCCGGGCTGTAGGGCCCGACATTTCCGCCGATCGTCGCCCAGAACATGAACTTGGCCTTGACCAGGTCGTTCTCAAACCAACGGCTGACGTAATCATGGGCGCTCATCGACAGGGCCCGGACCAGGTTGTAGGTCTCCTTCTCCGCCTTGCGATACCTCCAGGCAAATCGCGCGGTCTTCCAGAGGCCGACGGGATCCTTGCGGAAGGGATTGACCGGAGTCTCGAGTTGAAGCCGTCGCAGAACCTCGATCGTTGACTGGAGCCGTTCGAAGAACCTTGGGTAGTTCGCGGCATCATGCGCAGAGAACCGCGCGATCTGTTCGCGGGTCTTCACGGGATCCCTGGAAAAGACGATCCCGTCATCCTCGGTCGGGTTGAAGACATTGGGTTGCGGGTAGTACTCCAGCCCGAACTTTCTCAGTTCCAGTTCCTCAATCACCTTTGGATGCATCTGGCCGAAAATGAAGGAATAGGTCGAGGCCCGGAAGCCTGGAGAAAACTCTTCCGTGACACTCGCTCCGCCCACGTAGGGCTTCTGTTCCAGCACCAGCACCCTTTTCCCGGCCCGCGCCAGATAGGCCCCGCAAGTCAGGCCGTTGTGGCCGGCACCGATGATTATGGCGTCGTAGCTCATGTGCCCTTGAATTCCGGATTGCGCTTCTCGACAAACGCGCGAAGCCCCTCTTTACGGTCCTCGGAAAACATCAGGAGCGCCGACAGATCGCCTCCTTCCGCAAGCGCTTCCTCGAAGCTCTGCCTGCCTGCGCGATTGATCGCCTGCTTGATCGCCATGACCGACAGCGGAGCCGACCGGGCGATGTCCTCCGCGATCTCGAGTGCCTTGGCCACGGCGCCTCCCGTTGGCGTCACGTGGTTGAGTATGCCCAGCGCCAGTGCTTCCTCCGCCTCGATCCGCCGCCCTGTATAGGCCAGTTCCCTCGCCTTTCGCTCCCCGATCGCGCGTGTCAGCGACCAGGTCCCGCCGAGGATCGGGAAGAGCCCGAGCCTCGCTTCGGTCAAGCCCAGCCTGGCTGTCTCCGAGCCCACGATGAAATCGCAGCGCAGCGCGATTTCGAGCCCGCCTCCAAGGGCGTGGCCCTCCACCGCCGCGATCACGGGCTTGGTATAGCGTGCGAGGAAACGCATGAACTCGTGCCAGACGCCCTGGGTATGGCGGTGGCGGTATTTCTCGAACGCGTCCATGTCCGGCGATGCCGTGCCCTTGACGTCCCCACCTGCGCAGAACGCCCGCTCGTCCCCGGTCAGCACGACAGCCGCAATCGACCTGTCCTGCTCCCAGGCCCCCATCGCCGCACGTGTTTCCGACAGCATTGCGTCGGTCAACGCATTGCGTGCCTCCGGCCGGTTGAACCGGATGACACCCGCGGCGCCCTGGGTTGCGGCCAGGATCTCAGGCATGCCCGCCTGCACGCAAGCTCACCGGATTGCCGCCCACGGCGTAGTCGCCGTCCCGGACCTCGTTGATGTAGACCCGCACCTGCCGGGGATCCGCCCCCAGGACGGCGACGACAGCATCCGTCAGCCGCGACATGAGCTCTCGCTTCACTTCGGATTGTCGACCTTCGATGATTGTCACGCTAACTATTGCCATTTCCCGGCTCCTCTCGGTGGGCAAGGGAATTTCGAATCTTCCCGGCAAAGCCCCTTGAAGCACTTCGTTCCCGGAGTCATCAATGGATCACCCCGCCGCCATCGACCCCAAGCGACTGGCCGGTGACGAACCCTGCCTGATCGCTGAGGAAAAATGCACATGGTCCGACCAGATCCTCCGGAAACTGGTCCCGTGCCAGCGACCGGCCGGCCGCAATCTCGGGCGCACGGTCCTCGATGCCTTCTCGAGCAAGCACGCCCTCGCTCATTGTCAGGCCTGGCGCAATCGTGTTGACCCGGATGTTCCTTGACCCAAGCTCGCGGATCAGGGACCGGGTCATCGCCAGCACCGCGCCCTTCGACGCATCATAGTGCAGCATCCCGGGGAACCCATGAAAAATCCGGTTCGTCGCGATCATCACGATGGATCCACCGCCCGCACGCTCCATGGCCGGGACCGCCGCGCGGGTACACAGCCAAGGCCCCTTCACGTTGACCGCCATGACCTTGTCCCAAAGCTCGGGCTCGATCTCGTCTTGCATGGCAATCGGAAGCGTCGCGAACAGCGCCGCGTTGTTGACCAGCCCGTCCAGGCCGCCAAGCGCCTTCTCCGCGACGGCCACCATTCGCTCGCAGTCGGCGAAATCCGTCACGTCAGCCTTCACGCCAACAGCCTCGCCGCCCCTGTCACGAACCCGCTGCGCGGCAGGTTCAGGATCCGCGACATCGGCCAGCACGACCCTTGCGCCCAAACCGGCAAATCCTTCCGCCAGCACCGCGCCAATTCCCTGGGCCGCACCGGTCACGATGATGCGCTTTCCTCCGAGCACCTCAGCCATGCGAAATCACCGTCGTCTTGGTCTGCGTGTAGTTCATCCAGGAATGCAGGCCCCCCTCCCGCCCGACTCCCGACGCCTTGTAGCCGCCGAAGGGCGCGTTCAACTCTCGCCGGAAGATGGAATTCACCATCATCGTTCCCGCCCGCACTGCCTTGGAGACGCGCATTGCCCGCCCGACGTCCGTCGTCCAGACGTAGCCCGCGAGCCCGTGCTCGCTGTCATTGGCCAGTTCGATGGCCTCCGCTTCGTCCACGAAGGTCCGGAAGGCGGCAACGGGTCCAAAGACCTCTTCCCGCCAGAGCGGGCAATCCGTCGAGGCAACTTCCACCGCCCCCGGCGCGATGAAGAAGCCCTCGCCATGGACCTCTCCGCCAAAGATCCTCTCGCCGTTCGATGCATCGTAATACGCGGCCACCCGATCGCGGTGCGCACTTGAAATCATGGGCCCCACGATTGTTCCGTCGTCGCGTGGGTTGCCCACCTTGAGACCCCGTGCGGCGCCGGCGAAAGCTGCCCTGAACGCTCCCGCAATCCGCTCCTGAACCAGAACGCGCGTGCCGTTCAGGCACGCTTCGCCATTGTTGCCGTATGCCGACATCACGGCGCCCCGGACGGCCGCGGGGATGTCGGCATCGTCAAAGACGATTGTCGCCGACTTGCCGCCAAGCTCGGTCACGCAAGGCAGGTGCCGTCGCGCCGCCGCCTCGGCGACTGCGGCACCGCCAAGATGCCCGCCGGTGAAAGAGATCATGTCAATGCCGTTCGCTTCGGCAAGCGCCGCCCCAACCGTCGATCCGGACCCGTTCACGACGTTCAGGACACCGTGCGGCAATCCGGCTCCATTGATCAGTTCGGCCAGACGTTGCGTGACCATGGGAGTCATCTCCGACGGCTTCCAGACCACCGAGTTCCCCGCCGCGAGCGCCGGCGCGACCTTCACGGTCGAGAGCGCCACCGGCACGTTCCATGGCGTGAACATTGCACAGGTGCCGATCGGTTCCTGTTCGACAATCGTGGTCGCCCCCGCCGTCTGGCCATGAACCTGCCCCGCAACGGTGGTCAGGAGATCCGCGAAATAGTCGAACCAGGCCGCCCCGATGCCAAGCTGGCCGCGCACGGCGGCCGGAGTGATTCCCGCCTCCGCCACCTGCAACTCCACGATCTCGTCCGACGCTGCGCGGATCGCGGCCGCGGCCCGGCGCAGCACGGCCTGCCGCTCCGCAATCGGCGCACAGGACCACGCGCCCGCCTCGAAGGCGTGCTTCGCTGCGCCGACCGCTTCACGGACCTGGCATTCGCTCGCTTCGCGGAGCGTGGCGATGACCTTGCCTGTCGACGGGTCAAGGTCGTCGATCGATGTGCCCTCGCCGGCAACATTCCTGCCATCGATGAAGTTCGGTATCTCCGTCATGCCTCACCCTCGCGATATCGCCAAATCGACACCAATCGCGCCCTTTTCCATCACGATCAACGGATTGATTTCCAGCGATGGCAATTGCGGCGCGACTTCGGACAGCCGCAGCATTGCGTCCACCAGCGCCGCACGGTCGACGGCAGGGGCACCGCGCCAGCCGCCGAGCATCCGGGCCGCCCGCGTTGCGTCAATGATCGCTTCCGCATCCTGGCGCTCGATCGGCGTCTTGCGATAGCCGAGATCCTCGTGAAGTTCGCACATCGTCCCGCCCGAACCTGCGAACACCAGCGGGCCAAAGCTCGGATCCTGCCTGACGCCAATCAGCATCTCCACCCCGTGCAGCATCTCCTGCGCGATGATCGAGAGGTCCGGATGCGCCGCCTCGTGTTCGGCAATCCGGGCTGAAAGCGTGGCAAAGGCCCGCCGCACCGCCCCTTCGTCTGAAAGACTCGTCGCAACACCGGCCAGCTCGGTCCGATGCTGCAGGCTGGGCGCCGAGAGCTTCAACGCAATTTGCCCGTGCTCGCGCAGCGTTTCCAAGGCGTCTTCAACGGAAGCCACCGGAACCTCTGCCGCGAACGCAATGCCGGCATCGGCCAAGGCAGCCCGCGCGTCCGCCACATGTTCCGTTGCCGCTCCAGGGGCGCTTTCCGCCCTGGAATATGCGCGTCCCGCCCTCACCAGCTTTGCGACCGCCAATGTCGCCACGGTCGGATCGTCAAAGACCGCGACGCCGGCCTGCACCAGTTCCCTCCGGTCTTCGTCGTGGAAGTTCCCCGCAATGGCCACCAACTGGTCCGGATTTCCCTTACGGAGGTCGAGAAGCCGGGGCATGATGTCTCCGCGCGTGCGCGGCACGAGCGGGACGTGACTGATGTAGCCCACCACCACCGGCTGTCCACGCTCAGTTCCCCATTTCAGGTGGCCGCCCGTTATGGCCATGTCGCTCATCGAGGGTGCGGAAATGTCGATCGGGTTACGATCGTTGACATATGGGTTCACCTTCTTCAGTTCCGCCAGCGCGGCCGCCGGGTAGCCAGGCAGTTCAAGCCCGGCCGAGGCCGCCGCATCCGAAATCATCACCGCACCGCCTCCCGAAACCGACACCGCGGCGACCTTGTTCGAGGTCGGCACCACGCCAGCGTTGCAAGCCGCTGCCAGGTCAATGAGTTCGTTGATCGACCGCGCCCGCAACACGCCGTATTGCGCGAACACGTCCTCGACCAGCCGATCCTCGACATACATCGCCGCGGTGTGCCCCGCGGCCGCAACACCGCCCAGCCGCGTCGTGCCCACCTTGAGAGCCACCACGGGTTTCCTGGCTGCCCGGGCCAGCTCCAGCGCCTGGACGAGCTTCAACCCCCTGCCTGCATCCTCCAGGTAGACCGCGATGGTCCTGGTGGCGTCATCCGCCGCGAAATAGGCAATCGCATCGGCCACATCGATATCGGCCTGGTTGCCGGTTGAAATCCAGTTCGCCAGCCCCAAGCCTCGATCACGCAGCTGCGCGAACATCTGGATGCCAACGGCGCCTGACTGGCTCGCCACCGACAAGGTTCCTGCCTCGGGCCAGCCCTTGCCGTCGTGATGTTCCGGCGCTGACGAGAAACTCGCCACGAACCCCGAGGCCAGCGACATGACCCCCATGCAGTTCGGCCCGATCATCCGCATCCCGTGCGCTCGCGCGATTTCCAGGAGTTCCTGCTGTTGCGCCGCTCCTGCTTTCCCGGCCTCCGCAAATTGCGCGCCGTAGACGATGGCAACCCTTGCGCCTTTCTCGCCAGCGGCGAGGAGGTTTTCCTTCACCTGTGGTGCGGGCACCGCGATCACCGCGATATCGGGCGCTTCCGGCACATCGGCCACCGAGGCGAAGGCCGGCACGCCCTGCACCACGTCGCTGTTCGCGTTGACGGGATAGAGCCGTCCCTTGTAGCCGCGCTCAAGGCAGAACTTCAGTGCCCGGCCGCCGAATTTCATCGGATTGGTCGAGGCTCCGATGATTGTCGCGCTTGCGGGCGCGAAACACATGGCGAGCTTTGCCGCTTCGGAACGATCGAGTTCGATCATGCCGCCTTCCTCGTGACCGAAAACGCCTCGTTCACGAACCAAAGACCGCCATGTTTCCTCAGCACGTCCTCCGTGACCTGCAGGTATTGACGTCCCTCGTGGATGACTTCCTGTGCAAGCTCTTCTCGCACCTGCGCAAAATAGACGGCGTTGTTGAATGCCGCCGACAGGGACTGCGTGCCGAGATTCTGCCCCTCGATCACCGGAAGCGTGTGCATGTCGAACCGGAACAGCGCGTGGGTGTCGGTCAAGCCGGAGATCGAGAACTCTTCGCCGGCCAGCGCCCTCCGGAATTCCCGGATCACGTCGTAGCGACTGATCACCGGCGCCTGATCGGGCCAGAGACACGATATGATCTCGTGTGCCGGGTCTTGCCCAAGCCCCTGAATCACGGTCATGCGGCCACCATCCGCCAGCCGGTCGAAGACCGGACGCAGCACATGGTCCAGGCGGAACGTCATTGTGTGGCTGTGCAGATAGGGGTGGTTCAGCAGCGCGTAATTGTAGCGCAGCGCCGCATCGCCCGGCTTAGGCAGGATGCGCCTCAATGCCTTCGCCCGATCCGCCCTGTACACCGTTACGACGGAGGGCACCGCATAGACCGGCTGTGAGTTCGCCCCCTGGTGGATCAGCCACTCGCGGCTGAGCTCACCGTAGAGATCCGCCACCTGCCCTTGAAAGTCGTAGGTCCGATTCCCGTTCAGTGCGACGTCCCGCCAGACCACATCCTCCGGGCTGTCCTCCGATCGCTTGGTCAGGTCCACGGCCTCGCGCAGATACATGTTGGTCATCACAAAGGCGGAAAGAGGATGTTCCGCCAACCGGTCCACAAGACGCCCCATGGTGTTGCGCAGGTCCTCAAGGCCACGTCCTTTCATTGCCACAAGTACCGGAACGTCAGGGTGCAGCGCATGAAGCGCACGCAGCGTTCGGGTCAGGATGATCCCGTTGTCCATCGGCGCGTAAAGCAGTCGAAACCCGTCTCGCCCGGGAGAGATGTCGGCCAGCTCCGCTGACACCCGGTCAGCGACCACCCAGCTTTCGTTTGTGGTGTTGGCAAAGATATGGAACCTTTGCCGCTGTTCGTGGAAGGCGAAGCTCCCCGGCGTCCGCACCGAACTCTCCCGGGAGATCAACTCCGCCATTTTCTCCGTGCTGGAGTCGGACTTCTTTCGCCTTGGGCGTCCGCGCAGCACGACTTCCCCTCGGTCGACCCGTGCCATGAAGTCATGCATCCGCCGCGAGGTTTCTTCCTCGATCCAGCTGCCGTTCGCCATCCGGCTGACAAGCTTGCCGTCATTGACGGCATGTCGCCCGAAGGTGCTTTCCGCGATCCCGTGCCTGTCACAGAACCCGCGCACCTCTTCCACAAGCGCCGCGATATCCTTGTCCATGGCCGCCAATCCCCTAGTCCCCGATCAGGAAGATGCCTTCGATTTCCACCGGTTGCCGCCCGGCCAGGGTCGCCACGCCCACCGACGAGCGGGCGTGGCGACCGATCTCGGGCCCGAAGACCTCGAAGAACAGGTCGCTCGCGCCGTTCAATACCGCGTTCGGCCTTTCGAAATCCGGATGTGTATTGACCATGCCCAGAATCTTCACGACCTTTTCGACCCGGTCCAGATCGCGCACGTGATGCTTGATCGTCGCAATCATCTTCACTGCCAACGCTCGCATGGTCGCGGAGGCTTCCTCCGGGGTAATGTCCACGTCAACCTTGCCACGCCGCTTGACACTGTCGTCCTCCAGCAAGGCCGCGCCGTGGCCAGAGACATACAGCATCGCCCCCACCTGCACGGCAGGGGTCCGGTTCGGGCTTGGCAGCGCCAAGGGTGCGGGCAGCTCAATTCCCATCTCCGCAAGCTTCCTGTCAATTCGACCCATCTTTCCTCCAGGAACAATATTCGCTTGCACCCTGCCCATTTTCTGCCCACTAGTAAAGGAGAAAGAAACGGGAGGATCGCGGATGCCAGTTCCGACGCTTCAGGACAAGATTGACGAGGCCGGCGACCCGCTGACGATGCTCAGGAACGCACCCTCCGGCCCCTACCAGTTCCCGATCAAGGCGGAGTTTACCAACTGGCGGGATGAGCAGGAGGCCTGGCGCCGGGGCGCAGTCCTGTTCGACCAGTCGTTCCATATGACGGATCTCTACGTTGAAGGGCCGGACACAAGGCGGCTTTGCGAATTTCTCGCGGTCAACTCCATGGCAAACTGGCGACGCGACATTGCCAAGCAATTCGTTCACTGCACGGAAGACGGCTACATCGTCGGCGACGCAATCATCTTCATCCTGGAGGAGGAGAAGGCCAACATCGTCAACAAGCCCATGAATGCCAACTGGGTGATGTACCATGCCGAGAAACATGGATTCGACGTGGATCTCGACCTGGATTCCCGCGCCCTCGACAACAAGGGCCGTCGCAAGGGATACAGGTTCGAGGTCCAGGGCCCGAACGCCTGGGGAATCCTGGAAAGGCTGAATGGCGGGCCGATCGAGGGCTTCAAGTTCTTCGGCATGGGCGAAATCAACATTGCGGGTCGCCGCGTCCGGGCCCTGCGTCACGGCATGGCAGGCGCCGCAGGGTTGGAGCTCTTCGGTCCGTTCGATGACTACGAACCTATCCGCGACGCGATCCTGGAAGTCGGCGCGACCGAAGGTCTCCTCGCGGCAGGTTCCAAGACCTACTCGACCGTCGCCCATGAAAGCGGCTGGTTCCCTTCCCCGTTGCCGGCGATCTACACGGGAGACGCGCTTGCCGACTACCGCAAATGGCTGCCTGGCACGAGCCTTGAAGCCAGCCTTTCCCTCGGCGGGTCGTTCATCGGGACGTCGGCTGGGGAGTACTATCTCACGCCCAACGACATCGGCTATGGCCATATCGTGAAGTTCGACCATGAATTCATCGGTCGCGACGCGCTGCTAAGGCGGCAAGGGGAGCCGCACAGGCACAAACGCACCCTGCTCTGGTCAAAGGACGATGTCGTCAGGATCTTTGCGTCCCAGCTCGGCGATGGGGAACGGTACAAGTTCATGGACATGCCTGCCTCGCACTACGCGACCTGCCCCTATGACGAGGTCCGGAAGGACGGGAAGCCAGTAGGGATTTCCCACTACCCGGTCTACACGTCAAACCTCAGAAGCTGGATCTCGCTCGCGCTGCTGGACGAAAGCGCGGCGGAACCCGGAACCGAAGTTGCCCTCACCTGGGGTGAACCCGACGGCGGGTCCGGCAAGCCAACCGTGGAACGCCACGTCCAGACGACGGTCGCCTGCACGGTCGGACCCTGCCCCATTTCGGTCGTTGCGCGAGAGACCTACAAGGCCTGACGGCATGCCGGGTGCCTACGACCTTCCTGCGGACATGCCCGGATTTGCAGAGGCGCAGGCCGAGATGTCCGAGCGGTCGCGAGAGACGGCGACCCTTCCCGGAGCGCAATTCGATGTCGCTTACGGTTCGCGTCCCCGTCAGCGGCTCGACGTGTTTCCGGCAGGGACGGGCACGCCTGCGCACCTGTTCTTTCGAGGCGGCTACTGGAAGCTCGGCGAAAAGGAAGACCGCCGCTTTCCCGCAACCGCCTGGGTTGCGCGCGGGGCGGCGTGGATCGTGCCGAACTATCGCCTTGCGCCGGATTCGTCCTTGCCAGACATCCTTGAGGATGCTCAATCCGCTTTCGACTGGGTCATCTCGAATGCCGAAGCGTGCGGCATCGACAGCACCCGGGTCCATCTCAGCGGCAATTCCGCGGGGGCGCAGCTTGCCGCAATGGTGGCCGCACGATCCGGGCCCGAAAAGGTCGCCTCGCTCACGCTTGTCTCCGGACTCTACGATCTGCAGCCTCTCCTCGACGAAGCGCCCAACGGCTGGCTCAATCTCGACGTCGAAACGGCCCGCGCCATGAGTCCCGTTCACAATCTCCCGCCACCTGAACTGCCGGTCACGGTTTCTTGCGGCGGAGCCGAAACCGAGGCTTTCAGGTTGCAGTCCCGCGAATTTGCCGAGGCTCTGAGGGCACACGGCAATCCGGTCGACCACTTCGAGAGCCCGGGCCGGAATCACATGGAGATCATCACTGAGTTCGGCACTCCGGGAACGCCGGTCTTTGCGGCTTTGGAACGGCACCTGGGGCAACGCCGGAACCGGCCGATTGCCAATGGCGACGTCGCAGGTCACGCGGGCCAGAATGTGCCGACGCGTTTCCGCACCTCATAGACACGCTGGAAATTCGGGAATGCGGCGCAGTTCGATCGTCTGTACGCGCATCCTGCGGTGCCGGCGCCAACCACGACATGATTCCGGTCGCCCGCGAACATGCCGCCAGCCCGTCAGATGAAGTGCGGCACCTCTTCCTGAGTCGGTCCGACGGAGTATCGTGGCCTGGGTCTCGCGCCGCCCCAACGGTCGGCCTCAATCGATTGCAAGTGCACCTCATGGCGCAGTTCCCGGACCAGAACCGGGTCGGCGAGGATCACCTCGGTTGCCGCAACTCCCAGCGTCCTCACCAGCATGAAGCCCCGTGGCAGGACGTCTTCGGTGCCATCGGCGGCGGCAACGAGATCCGAGGGCAGTTCCAGATCGGAAAGCGCAATGCCATTCAGCGTGACGTCGCCGGCGTGGCCATCAAGATTCTTGAGCCGCCAAGCCGCCCGCGCGGCGACGACCAGGCCGTTTGACAAGACTTGCGCGGGCAGGATCAGTGCCCCGCCACCGAGCGCCATCAGCGCATAGGCCGGACGGGAAGATGCGTTCGGCCCGACCGCCTGCCAGCAGTCGTGCGTCAGGAGCCCGAGTGATCGCTTCACGCCGTCGACCAGGAGGCAGTCGACGACGATGTCCGGCGTCGTGATCTGGCCTTCGGGACCGGTGACATGCGGTTTCAAGAGGAACATTGTCGCACTCCTCAGACAGGCGCCCACGTGATCATGCGGATCTCGCCGAGTTCGCGTTCCATTTTCTGCCATCTCTCGCCGCCGTCAACGCTCCTGAAAACCTGCCCGAAGATCGTTGCGGCGAAGAGCAGGCTCGTATCCGCCGCGTTCGTCCCGATGGACCAGATCGTGGAGTTTGCCGGGTGCGACATCTCGCATTCCGCCCAGCTCTCGCCAAAATCCCTCGAGACCAGCAACTGCCCCGCCTCCCCTGACGGCTTGTCGCCGACCGAAGCGATGACGGTGTCCGAGTTTTCCGCCGGCTGCTTCAGCGAACGAAAGTAGTCCCACCTGGCTTGCGGCACGACGAGTTGCTCCCAGGTCGCGCCGTTGTCGTCCGACCGGTGCACCCCGTCTTCGGTCGAGCACAGCACGGTTCGACTCCCGTCTTCGCGGTCGCGGAAGACCAGGTCATGGGTGTCGTTGTCGTGCAGGCCGCGGATGATCATTTCCCAGGTCCGGCCGCGGTCGGTCGACCTGAACACCCCGTCGATCTCCACGGTGATCCAGATGGTGTCGGCGTCCTTCGGGTCGAAATGGACCGACGTCACGCGCGACGTGTTGATGAACCAGCACTCCGTCGATGCGTCGAGGTTCGATCGCATCCAGGTCGCACCGTTGTCTTCGGAGATGAATATCTCGGCCGGCCTCGTCCCGCAGACGATGCAGTCCGGATCAGCCGGGGATTGCGCGATCTTCAGGATATGAAGCCCTTCCATCGGTGACGGGACATGGTCGAACCGCCCGGCTTCCTCGCTGAATCGATAGAGACCCTGATCCGAACCGGCAAGCAGTTCGCCCGGCCGGTCCGCATGCGTGCAAACGGCCCACGTGCGCGCCTCGTTATAGAATCCTCCGGTCGGGGTCAGGAGGCGGTTCCAGCTGACACCCCCGTCCTCGCTGAACCATACGCTTTGCATGGTTGCGGCATACGCCTTGTAGGACATTTTCGATCCCCTTCGCGCACTTCTTGCCCACTATGGTCCCACTAGCATCCATGTCAACGGGATTCTTGAGCGGGCCGCAATGGAGCGGCACGTTCCGGCAGGAAACAGTCACGGCGCGAACAATTCCGGCTCCGGGACTCCTCTCGCCCAAGGGCACGCGCTTGCCATGACGCCAGGTTGCTTCCACGGCCGCGGCACAAGCGACCTGGGCAACGGGCCGCATCGCCATTGGCCGAAGTCCTAACCGAATTTCTCCGGGACGCGGACACCAGGGTGGCGGAGCTTGTCTTGCCGGATCGCCGGGGCTCCTGCATTGACGATGCTCGATCAACGGCTCAACGGCACACCAGGACGCGATGAAGCGTTCAGAGACCAAGAGATCTGCATAGCCCTGTCGTGGACTGAACCGGGCAATCCTGCGTGAAGGGCCCGGGCGAGAAGCCTTGACCGCACATTGCCGCTTCAATACCGCATGTGTTGTCAGAGTTGGCACACAAGGGATCCAATCAATGGTCGTCGCACCATATCCGGCTGGACGCTTCAGGCGCACACGTCGAACGGAAGCACTTAGGCGGCTTGTCCGCGAGAGCGCGCTGTCTGCCGATGACCTGATCTGGCCTGTGTTCGTGCGCGACGGCCGGGATGACGAAACGCCGGTACCAGCGATGCCGGGCGTTTCGCGGCTGACCGTGGACCGGTTGGTCAAGGCGGCGCACGAGGCCGCGGACATGGGCATCCCGGCAATTTGCCTCTTTCCCTGCATCGACACTTCCCTGAAGACCGAACTGTGTGAAGAGGCATGGAATCCGGACAATCTTTCGAACCGCGCCACGCGCGCCATCAAGGAATCGGTGCCCGAGATCGCGGTCATGACCGACGTGGCGCTCGACCCGTACAACGTCAATGGCCACGACGGCATCGTGCGTGACGGCGAAATCGTGAACGACGAGAGCGTGGATGCCCTTGTCCGGATGGCGGTTGCGCAAGCCGAGGCCGGAGCCGACATACTTGGTCCGTCGGACATGATGGACGGGCGTATCGGGGCGATGCGGCAGGCACTGGAAGCCGCCGGCCACGCGAACACGTGCATCCTGAGCTACTCGGCAAAATATGCGAGCGCCTTCTACGGTCCCTTTCGCGACGCGGTTGGAGCGTCCGGATTGCTGCTCGGTGACAAGAGGACCTACCAGCTCGACGCCGGCAACTCGGACGAGGCGCTGCGCCTGATCGAACGCGACCTTGCCGAGGGAGCGGACATGGTGATGGTCAAGCCGGGATTGCCGTATCTCGACATCTGCCGGCGGGCATCCGACGCCTTCGGCGCGCCCGTCTTCGCGTATCAGGTTTCCGGCGAGTACGCGATGATCAAGGCTGCGTCCGAGAATGGATGGGTCGATGGCGACCGGGTCATGATGGAGAGCCTTGCTGCCTTCAAGCGGGCCGGCTGCGAAGGCATTCTGACCTACTTTGCCCTGGATGTTGCACGGGCACTTGCCCAGTGAACGGCAGCGTCCGCTGGAATCCCGGGAATGCCCGGGCATCGCCTGCCGCACGAGCGACGAAATGTGACGGCGCGTGCAGGTGGCCAGATCCGGGCACCGGAACCGGTGGGTCGGACAAGCGCGCCCCGTGGTTCGAACGGGCTCAGCTTGCAGATTGATCTTGCGCCCTTGGACGCGAATGCCGATAGACCCCACATGCTGAAGACCCGGGTCATACCGTGCCTGGACGTGGCCGACGGCCGAGTCGTGAAGGGCGTGAATTTCGTCGATCTCGTCGACGCCGGAGATCCCGTCGAGGCGGCAATCGCCTACGATGCGGCCGGCGCAGACGAACTTTGTTTCCTCGACATTCATGCAACGCACGAAAACCGCAGCACGATGCATGATCTTGCGACGCGAACCGCCGAACATTGCTTTATGCCCTTGACGGTGGGCGGCGGCGTTCGAACGGTCGAGGATGTCCGCGCCCTCTTGCTGGCGGGAGCGGACAAGGTCTCCTTCAATTCGGCGGCGGTGGCAGATCCCGACGTGGTGGCCCGCGCAGCGGAAAGGTTTGGCTCGCAATGCATCGTTGTTGCGATTGACGCAAAGTCAACCGGACGGGACAAGTGGGAAATCTTCACGCATGGAGGGCGACGTGCGACCGGAATCGACGCCGTCGAGTTTGCGCAAGCCGTCGAAACGAAAGGTGCCGGCGAGATCCTGCTCACGTCCATGGACCGGGACGGCACGCGCGCGGGATTTGACATCCCCTTGACCCGCGCGATTGCGAACGCCGTTTCAGTCCCCGTGATCGCGTCCGGCGGCGTCGGCACGCTGGATCATTTGGTTGAAGGTGTGACAGAGGGCGGGGCCAGCGCCGTGCTGGCCGCATCGATTTTCCACTTCGGGGAGTATTCAATTGCCGAAGCAAAGGCACACATGTCGGCGCACGGCGTTCCCGTGAGGCTCAATTGATCCCTTCCCTGTCCTCAGTGGCGAGGGCTTGCCGCGAACTTCGACAGCCCGATTGCACGACGCCGGCCCGACGCCGAAGACGCAAGGTGCGGCCGCTCGATCATCCCATGGGGCATTGTCTTGCAATTGGTTCCAACGTCTTCGGCGCTCGCAGGTTCGGGGGAATCCATGTTCTCCTCGAGGCCGCACTTCGCCGGCAAGCATTCGCAAGAAGCGCCCAGGCGTCGCAGCGACGTTTTCCGCGGGAGAGTTCCGTGCCACACCAACGACGATCCGCCACACCTGCATTGTGGCATCAACAAAGGGAGCGCGCCTTTCGCCCCGGTCCAGTCGCCGGGACTTCCAGCGTGAAATTCGGATGACCGACATTCTGGACCGACTCGGCCGCACCATCGCCGAAAGGCGCACGGCAGACCCGAAGAGTTCCTGGACCGCGCAACTCCTTGCGGCCGGTCCGGAGAAGGCTGCCAGGAAATTTGGCGAAGAAGCCGTTGAAGCCGTCATTGAAGCGGTTCGGGGCGACCGCGACAGGCTCGTGGCCGAGGCGGCGGACGTTCTCTATCATCTGCTCGTGATGCTGGCGACGCGGGAAATCGAGCTTGACGAGGTGTTGAAGGTTCTCGAAGAGCGCGAGGGCATATCGGGAGTCGACGAAAAGGCGGCGCGCGGGACTTGACCGCCAAGGCCCCCTCGTGCCTCCGGTCAAGCCGACGTCCGGCGACATCCTGATTGCATGCCCGGTCCGCGATGTCCCGAACAGGATTGTCTGCCGTCAGCGCCTTGGCGGCGATCACTTCCAAACGGCTCAAACAGGAAACCCGTCATCAGGCAATTCCGCAGTTCCTGAACATGCATCCCTTGAAATCATTTACAATCAATAAGTTAGAAATTCTTCCCGAAAATCAAGATGATCTTATATATGCAATAAACTGTAATCATTATCTATTTACGACAAAGTTGCTGCAGATCGCTGAGGCCGCGCGCCAGGATTCCGTGTCTAGCCGCGCCCATACAGATCTGCCGCACGGCGCTCGAAGGCCTGCACGACGCGCTGTGTCACTTCATTGAAGAAGAGCCTGGCAGTGGTCTGGAGAAGCCTGTTCCGGAACTCGAAGTCCACATGGAAGCTCACGTCAGATCCGCCATCCTCCGCGTCAGCGAACTCCCAGTCCGAATTCATTCGGCGGAAAGGGCCGTCAAGATACTCGGTGTTGATCCTGTTCGAGTCGGGCCAGAGCGTGACCCGGCTGCCGAACTTCTCGCTGAACACCTTGAAGGAAACCACCAGGTCGGCAAGCATCACGACATGGCTGCCTTCTTGGCGCATCTCGCGGATGCGCGCGGCAGTGGTCCAAGGCAGGAACTCCGGGTAGCGTTCCACGTCCGCGACAAGGTCGTACATCTGTCTGGCGCTGTAAGGCACGCGACGGCTCTCGGTATGGGACGGCATGTGCTCGGGTCTGGAATTGTGCTGTCCCTTACGTGTAGGGAGCGGGAACGGGGGTCAAGGGGGGAGTCGTTTTGACAAGACCGTATGTGATAGTCGAGTTGATATCGGCAAGGGCCATTGCGACCCGGGTCGAGGAACTCGCCCAGGAAATCCATTCGACGTTTCGCGACACCGAAAAGCTGGTGATGGTCGGGCTCTTGCGTGGATCCTTCGTGCTCATTGCCGATCTCGTGCGCAAGCTTGACATGAATGTCGAAGTCGACTTCCTCGAAGTCTCCTCCTACGGGAACGAGACGGTTTCGAGCCGTGAGGTCAGGATCCTCAAGGATCTCCGGGGCGAGATCGAGGGCGAGGACGTTCTCGTTGTCGAGGACATCGTGGACACGGGGTACACGCTGAGCCACGTTGTGAGGTTCCTGCAGGCGCGCAACCCGCGAAAGCTCGAAACGATCGCGCTGCTGGACAAGCCGTCGCGTCGTGAAGTCGACATTTGCGCCACTTGGACCGGGTTTGAGATTCCCGACGAATTCGTGGTCGGCTACGGAATTGACTATGCGCAGAGGAACAGGAACCTGCCCTACATCGGTCGCGTGCGCGTTGTGGATTCGGACGGCAGGCTTGACAGCGAGGTGGCGGAAGAGTCGTAGCCAGCATTGTGCGGACGCACACCTGCAATTGGGCCCCATAGCCAAAGAATGGTGGCGCTCCCGGAGTCTTCGGGTAACATGCAAGGCACAACGGCCCTTGCATGTTCGAGGAGATGCAGATGAGATTCTCCGGGCAATTCGCTCTCATGGTTGCCATTCTGGCGTTGGCGGGGGCGACGCTCGCCCATGCGGGCGGACATGACGGCAATCCTGCCGCCAACGCCAGGCAGGCGCACATGAAGCTCTACGCCTTTAACCTCGACGTGCTTGGTGCCATGGCGAAGGGTGAAGTCGGCTACAATGCTGATGCGGCCAAGGCGACTGCGAACAATCTCCTGGCGCTCGCGATGATGCATCAGGACGCCTATTGGGCTCCAGCCACTTCGACGGAGGACCTGGGCAATGAGACCAGGGCCCTGCCCTCGATCTGGGAGGACCGGTCGCGTTTCGGAGACATTGGCATTCAACTGGTCGAGGCGGCCCGCCAGCTCGCAGCGGCGGCTGGAGAGGGACAGGACTCGTTGCGCGCCGCAATCCGGGGTGTCGGCGGTGCTTGCAGCGCCTGCCACAGAAACTATCGTCAGCGCTGACTCTGACGGCGACGAGGGCAACCTGCCGATGCAGGTTGAACAGCCATGAAGCGTGCCATGACGTGGTTGTCCGTGCTGGCGGTGCTCGTCATTGCGGCAGGGCTCTGGCTGACCCGTCCCGCAGTCGTCAGTCCGGCACGGTTTGCATCGCTCCAAGGCGACGCGATGCCGGGCGAAGTGGTGTTCTGGGCAGGGGGATGCGCCTCGTGCCACAAGGCGGAAACGAGCGACAACGATCTGGCGCTGCCTGGAGGTCGCCGTTTCGCGACACGGTTCGGCACATTCATCGCGCCCAACATCTCGCCTGATCCGACCCACGGAATTGGTGACTGGACAATCGCGGAATTCGCCTCGGCCCTGCTCCATGGCACGTCGCCCGACGGTCGCCACTACTACCCGGCATTTCCATACGCGTCCTATGCCCGAATGAATGACCAGGACGTGGCCGATCTTTGGGCGTTCATGCGGGCACTGCCGGCATTGCCCGTGGCAAGCCAGCGGCACGACCTGGCCTTTCCGTTCAATGTCCGCGCCACGCTTGGAGCCTGGAAACTCCTGTTCCTGAAGCCGACCTGGGTGCGGCCTGCTGAAACGCCCGAATTGAAGCGCGGGCGGTACCTGGTGGAAGCATTGGGCCATTGCGCCGAGTGCCATACACCCAGGAACTTTCTGGGAGGCAGCCTGGTTTCGGCCTGGATGGAGGGTGCGCCACACCCTGCCGGAAAGGGACGCATTCCCGGGCTGGTGCCAAGCGCCCTGGACTGGAGCGCGGAAGACATTGCCTACTACCTTGAAACCGGATTCACGCCGGACTTTGACAGCGCCGGCGGCGACATGGCCGAAGTTGTCGCAACCATAGGCAGGCTTTCGCCCGAGGATCACCTTGCCATCGCAGGTTACATAAAGGCGCTTGAGTAGCCTCACGATTCTCGCCATCCCGATGAGACGCGCATGCCTTCCTGCCGCAAATGATTCCTTGCGCTCGCCGAGAATCCCGGGGCAATGAGCGCCCATGGCAAGTTTCGTTCTGGCTGTCCTTTTCCTGATCATCACGCCCGGTCCCGGTGTCCTGTCTCTCGCGGGCGTCGGGTCCGCATTCGGATATTCGCATGGCCTCCGGTACCTGGCGGGGCTTTTTGTCGGCACGAACCTCGTGTGCCTCGCCGTGATCAGCGGGTTGGCGGCGCTGGTGCTCGCCGAGCCCGGGCTCCGGGTGGTCCTGACCATGGCGTCGGCGGCCTATCTGCTGTGGCTGGCCTTCCGAATCGCCTTTGCAGGGACGAGAGTTGCTTTCATCGAACAGCCGGGCCCGCCCGGAATCCGGGGCGGCATCCTGCTTCAGGCGGTCAATCCGAAGGCCTATGTGGTGAACACGACATTGTTTTCCGGGTTCGCGTTCATGACCGAACATCCACTTTTCGAGATTGGAATTAAGTTACTTCTTCTCAATATTTTATGGACTGCAATTCATGTCGCATGGCTCTGCGCCGGGGTGACGGTTCGACGGATGAACCTGCCCGAGAGGTGGCAGCGGGGCATCAATGTGGGAATGGCGGGAGCGATGCTTGCGGTCGTGGCGCTGGCGGCGCTTGCGCCCCAGGGTTGAGCATAGGGCACCTTGGGACAGGTGAAACAGGCTCATTGGTCGCTGGTGGTCCGTCAGGATCTCACTTGCCTGGCTTGGCCGCCCATTCACCTGCATGTCCCTGATGCTCGTCACGGCCCACGGATCGACGCCATGTCACCTGCCTGCCGAGGCCGCCGCAACATGCCCTCTGCGAGCCATGCCGGTCTCCGCGGTCGAGGGTCTGCCTGATCGGAATGGCCACTGGCCACGCATACGAAGCAGCCAGCGGTACGCCAACTCGCAGCCTCGCCATGAATGCAGGCGGCGCAGGTCTGGCTGATGCCGTTCGCGTCGATCTTGCGCGAGCGATGCATCCTGCAGAATGGCATCCAGCGCAGCGAGATCAGCCGACGTCCGGAACTATCGCGCCCGACCGGCTTGCAGACGCAACTTCCAGCAAAGGCACCGGTTGGAGATCAACTGCCTGGCTTCGGAAAGAACTGGTCGATGAGGATCGGGTTTCCGTCAGGATCCTTGATGATGATGCTCGCGGGCCCGGTCGCTTCCGGATCAGTATCGGATTCCATCTTGATCCCGCCGGCCAGCAGCGATGCGCGGATGTCGCGCACATCGGTGAAATCGGCGAAACGCGACATGTCCTGGGCCAGTCCCGGATTGAACGTGAGAATGTTCTTCTCGAAGAGCCCCTGAAACAGGCCGATGACCGTCGTGCCGTTCACCAGTATCAAGTATTGCTTTTCGTCGCCGCCCGTGACCTGGAAACCGAGCTTTTCGTAGAAAGACCGTGACACTTCGAGGTCCTGAACTGCAAGGCTGATCGAGAAGGCGCCAAGCTGCATGGCTTTGTCTCCAGAAGAGTCGTTCCGAGGTGAATTGCTGACTGCAACGACGGTAGTGCGTTCGAGGGCGATAGGGAAGGCAAGATGACAGGCATCTCCCGCAGACGCAGAAGCGGTGCGCCGCAACAGGCGTCTCCGCCGCCGATCACAGCGAAGGGCTCCAAGCACGCGGGACGCACCTGGGGCACGGGGTCAGTTCATGGGTCCGGGTCCCATGCGGGCGAGGAAAGCATGACAGGATCGCCATGGCGGCAGATCACGCAATCGCTTCCATGGCGGCCTCGTGCAACTCTGGAGTGGCCGCTGCCAGCGCCCTGCCCCCGTCGTGAGCCGGCTTTCCTTCCCAGTCGCTGACGATTCCTCCCGCTGCCTCAATCACGGCAATGGGCGCCTGGATGTCGTAGGCATTGAGGCCGGCTTCAATGACGAGATCGATCTGGCCAGCGGCGAGCAGCGCATATGCATAGCAATCGCAACCGTAGCGGGTAAGTTGCACTTTTCCGGACACGCGTCGAAATGCCGCCGCTTCGGCGAGCGTGCCAACTTCCGGGAATGTCGTGAACAGCGTGGCGTCGGCCAGCGATGTTGTTCCGCTTGCCTTCAAGGGCCGGCTGCCATGCGGCCCCTCAAGAACCGCCCTGCCGCGACCACCCATGAATCGCTCACCTATATAAGGTTGGTCGATCAGCCCAAGAATCGGCCCGTCGACATCAGCAAGTGCAATCAAGACGCCCCAGGTCGGCGTTCCGCTAATGAACCCTCTTGTGCCGTCAATCGGATCAAGAACCCACGTCAGGCCGCTGACGCCATGCCTTGGCTCGAACTCCTCACCCAAAATTCCGTCTTCCGGCCGTAGCTTTCCGAGGATCGCGCGCATCAAGGATTCTGCATTCCTGTCGGCAATCGTGACCGGGTCAAAATGTTCGCTCTTGCTCGCGGCTGTCAAATTCCGAGCGCGGAAATGGCGCAAGGTTTCCTCTCGCGCGGCATCTGCCAATCGCTCGGCCACGGACCAGAGTTCGACGCTTTCGTTGTCGCCTTCCGGCATTGACCATCCCCCAAGCGCACGCCCCATGCGGCGTATGCGGCAGAGCCTACGCCGTCAAGCCTTGCTGCTCCGCCGGCGCTTCTGCGCCAAGCGGTGCACCGGGCGGCACGCACGGCGCGGCACGGCCAATCTCGGGCCCACTGCAACAAGAGCGTGAATTTCCAGGCTGGCATGCATGACTGGCCACGAAGGGCCTGGCACTTGAACGTTGCCCCTCGATTCCTGACGCCGACCGGGGGCGCCGTGCCGACCGTCTGGGCGTCCGCGGGTTCGACGATGGCCAACCTGTCGTGGACCTTGGCGGTCGAATGTCCCGCATGGAACGCGAAGGCGATTGCCCCGTTTGCGGTGCACCGAAAGCGTCCATGTGGCCAGGCAGCGGGGCCGGAAGTGCCCCCTGCCCGCTTCGAACAGACACGCCTGCGACGGGTCGCAGGATGAAGGGGACGATGGGAAGGACGTCAGGCGTCGCAACCCACCAAGGACGCTACTTGATGGACGGACGCGGCGTCACTGGAATGTCCAGGAAACTGGGTTTGCCACACCGCTGGCAAAAGAGATCCTGGCTTGGACCTGCGACCGGATGACGTGCCTTTGGGAAGCACGCGGGTGCGAGTTCAGTCCTTGTTGAGTTTGGCCGCTGCGGGCTGGACAGCCACTTCAATGGCTTCAAGGAAAACCCGACCGATCAATTCGACCTTGCGCAACAGATCGATGCGTGCCTTCGCAGCATCCAGCTCGTGCGCGGACAGAATATGGGACACGAGTCCGCAGCCGTCGGCAAGCGTCACGATCATGACGTCCTTCGGGTCCGGAATCGAATCGGCGAGGAGCGCCGTCTTGATCCGCCTGGCAAGCCTGCGTTCCGTCGCCTCATCCTTGAGCAAGTAGCGCCTTTTCCCGAACGCCCGCAGATAGCGATCGTCGCAGAGTTCCAGAACGCGGTCATCGATCAACCGCGCCAATGCGGTGTTCCTTATTTCGTCAGCGCGTCGGGTGGCGTGCCTGACCCAATGGAGAGCGTCGTAAGTCCGGTCCGCACGAGCGATCTCTGCGAGCATCGGGTCGAGCAATTGATCTCCCACGGGCGCGAAGTCGATCACGAACAGCCGTTGGGCATCCGTATCTATGCGACGTTCCAGCGCCAGATCCATCAATACCGCGCCGCCCAGCGCGTGCCGAACGGACCATTCAGGCGCTCGCGAGAGCGCCCCATCGTCGTCACGAAGCAAGAGCAGGAACTCTTCGGCGAGTCGCATCAGCCTGCACCTCCCAGGAACATTGCCTTCAGGAGGTAGTAGAACATCACCGCAATCGCTGCACCCACGGGAAGCGTGACGACCCATGACACAAAGATCGTGCGGACCACGCCGAATTCCAGTTCACCGACACCGCGCGCAAGGCCAACCCCCAAGACGGCGCCAACCAGCGTCTGGGTCGTTGAAACTGGCAAGCCGGTGCCGCTGGCCACCACCACCGTCGACGCGGTCGCAAGTTCGGCGGCGAAACCGCGGCTGGGCGTGAGTTCGGTGATCTTCCGGCCAATCGTGGCCATTACCCGGTAGCCGAATGTTGCCAGACCGACGACGATGCCGCCCGCGCCCAGGAGCAGGACCCAGACCGGAATCACTGACTTGGCGGCCACGCCGCCCGTCGACACCACTCCGACTATCGCCGCAACGGGACCGATCGCGTTGGCGACATCGTTGGAACCGTGTGCAAACGCCATGCCCGACGCAGTGACGATCATCAGGATGCCAAAAACCCTCTCCACGTCGTCAAAACGCGACTGTCTTCCCGTCGGGAACTCAAGACTCGGGAAACCCAGCCGATATACCAGCACGCGGCCGAGCGCGGCAACGGCGCCGGCAACCAGCACGGAATAAAGAAGTGCGATCGGCATGCTCAGGTCCAGTCCTACATGCTTCAGGCCCTTGATGAAGGTCACGGCCGAAGTGATGAATACTGAAGCGAAGATGTACGCAGGAACATAGCGACATGCAAAGTAGGCTGGATCGCTTCTGTCGAAAATTAGCCGCTGCACGCTTAGCACCAGAAAGAACGAGATCACTCCGGCAAGAACAGGAGTGGCGACCCAACTCGTGGCGATCGCCGCCACATCCCACCATTGCACCGCGTCAATGCCGGTTGTGACCACGGCGAATCCAATAATGGCTCCGACGATCGAATGCGTCGTTGACACCGGCCAGCCAAACGCCGACGCGACCGTCAGCCAGATGGCGGCCGCGAAGAGCGCCGACAGCATGCCGACAACCAGAAGATCCGGGTCGTGCTCGAGTGCCTCGACGTCGATGATGCCCGTGCGAATCGTGGAAGTGACCTCGCCACCGGCAAGAAACGCCCCGAGGAATTCGAACACTGCGGCAATCACGATGGCACCACCGACCGTGATTGCACCTGATCCAACGGACGTCCCCATCGAATTCGCCACGTCGTTGGCACCAATGGCCCAGGCCATAAAGAGTCCGGCGACAATCGCCATGGACAGGATGACCACAAGACTTGCATCCATGAATCGCGACTCCCTGTTCCTATCCTGCCGGATCGACCAAGTGGGTTCGGGTCAGGCAGTGGGCGGAGTCCCGCACCTGGCACCAGGGCTTCCGCAACCTGATCCCGGGTCGTGTGGCTCGACCCATCATGGTTCAGGTCTCAAAAAATTCAGGAAGACGCCGCCAACAGGGCCAAGCCGACGGTGCCGTCAGGAACAGACGCGGCGACGCTTGCAATTCCGACCGCGAACCGCTTCCGCAACCGGCAAGGCGCGCGGACTTGCCCGTTGGTGGATGGATCCTGCTGTTCAAATTGCATCCTGCACTTGGTTCTGGCGCGACGGGGAGCGGCAACGCCCCGTTCGACCGGTCTCACGCCAGATATGCTGACGCATCCCCAAAGTGCAATGGCGTTCCGCCCATTGTCAATCGATGTCCCGAAACGCTCTTTGTGGTCGCGAGGCATTCTGGAATTTCCGTGGCGCGCGACGGAGCCGCAGAATCACGGGCAGGCGCAGCATGTGAGCACTTCATCGCCTGAAGGCGACGGCTTCTCGGCCAAGCCTCGGACCAACGTCCCTACTTCGCGACCGAAGGCTGGTTCCCAGCCCCAATGCGAGAAACCGACAGGCTCCGGTCAGGCCTGTCTGCAAGGAGCGCGCATTCCCCCGCCGCGTGAACGCGGCAGTCCCTTGCGCGATTCCCATGGTCAAGTGCGCATGCCCATGAATCCGGATGGACAGCGACGTGTCTTTTGCGATCTGAAGGTTGAAATTTACGCCGATTTTGCCATATTGCCTTTCGAAAGCCGTACTCCGGCA
Source organism: Boseongicola sp. SB0665_bin_10 (assembly GCA_009838075.1). Classification (GTDB taxonomy): domain Bacteria; phylum Pseudomonadota; class Alphaproteobacteria; order Rhodobacterales; family Rhodobacteraceae; genus JAJEFO01. The sequence continues at coordinate 42,925 of VXSG01000046.1, forward strand.
CGTTGAGACAGGAAGGAGCACAATTGATGGACAGGTACGACACCATCCATACGACCGCAACGGACGCGCAATCGGTCGAGATCCACGAGGGCCTGCGCGCTCACATGAACAAGGTCTACGGCATCATGTCCATCGGCATGCTGGTCACGGCTGCCGTGGCCTGGGCCGTTGGCACGAGTGATGCACTCTCGGCGATTTTCCGCGATCCGATCACCGGAAGTCCGAACATTCTGGGCTGGGTCGCGATGTTTCTCCCGTTGGGAATGGTTTTCCTCTTCGGTGGCATGATCAACCGGATTTCGGCGGCAGCTGCACAAACCTTCTTCTACGTGTTTGCGGCGGCCATGGGTCTCTCGATCTCCTGGATATTCGCCGTCTTCACCGGCATATCGATCGCTCAGACTTTCGTCGCGACCTCGGCCGGTTTCGCGGCTCTCAGCCTTTGGGGCTACACGACAAAGCGTGATCTTTCGGGTTTTGGGTCCTTCCTCATGATGGGCCTGATCGGCTTGATCATTGCAATGGTGATCAACCTATTCGTTGCGTCGAGCGCGCTGGCATTTGCCGTCTCGGTGATCGGCGTCCTGATCTTTGCCGGCCTCACCGCCTATGACACCCAGAGGATCAAGACGGACTACCTGGCACATGCCCATGCCATGGATCAAGAGTGGCTCGATAAGTCGGCGATCATGGGGGCGCTGAGCCTCTATCTCGATTTCATCAATCTCTTCATGTTCCTGCTGCAGTTCATGGGCAGCCGCGAATAACTGCGGTTGGGAATGGTCGACATGGGCCGGCAAATGCGCCGGCCCATTCCTTTTCGCGCGGCGCGGATGGCAAGATGCCCGCGTGCTTGCCTTTTGCGATCGTGAGCCGCACACTTGATCCGCGGGCAGAGGTTGAAGGTTACCGGACCCGCACCCAAGTACAGAAGCCGCAATCAGGAAAAGGGCCGAACTGCGGTCATCGCGTTCGGACCTTCATGCAAGACAGGAAAGTTTCATGACGACGCCACTTCCAACGCCCTTCCCGGTGCTTCCGCTCAGGGACATTGTCGTGTTTCCACACATGATCGTCCCGCTGTTCGTCGGGCGTGAAAAGTCGGTGCGCGCGCTGGACGAGGTGATGCGGGAAGACAAGCAGATCCTGCTCTCCAGCCAGATTGATCCTTCAAATGATGATCCGGAGATTGACGGCATTTACGAGGTCGGTGTGCTGGCCAATGTCCTGCAACTCCTGAAGTTGCCCGACGGTACCGTCAAGGTGCTGGTTGAAGGGCGAGACCGCGTACGCATCACGGAATACGTGGACAACGAGGACTACTTCGAAGCGCAGGCCGAGACGCTGGAAGAGGAGCTCGGCGACAAGGCGGCCATCCAGGCTCTGGTCGGATCGGTGGCAAAGGAATTCGAACGCTACGTAAAGGTAAGGAAAAACGTCTCCGAAGAGGCGCTGTATCAGGTTTCGGAAAGCAAGGATCCGTCGAAGCTGGCCGACCTCGTCTCGGGTCATCTCAGCGTCGAAGTCGAGAAGCGGCAGGCGCTTCTGGAAATGCTGTCCGTCGCGGAAAGGCTCGAGGCGGTCTATGGTCTCATCCAGGGCGAACTGGAAGTGCTGCAGGTCGAGAAGAAGATCAAGACCCGCGTCAGGTCCCAGATGGAGCGGACGCAAAAGGAATATTACCTGAATGAGCAGATGAAGGCCATTCAGAAGGAACTGGGCGACGGTGAGGACGGTTCAAACGAGATCACCGAAATCGAGGAGAAGATCGCCAACACGAAACTTTCAAAGGAGGCCCGCGAAAAGGCCGAGGGCGAACTGAAGAAGCTCAAGTCCATGTCGCCGATGAGCGCCGAGGCGACCGTGGTACGCAACTACCTGGACTGGATGCTTACGATTCCGTGGGGCGTGAAGTCCCGGGTAAAGAAGGATCTGGGCCGCGCGCAAAAGGTTCTCGACGGCGATCACTACGGACTGGAAAAGGTGAAGGAACGAATTGTCGAATACCTCGCTGTCCAGCAGAGAGCCAAGAAGCTGAAAGGGCCGATTCTCTGTCTCGTCGGACCACCCGGCGTCGGAAAGACCTCGCTCGGAAAGTCCGTGGCAAAGGCAACCGGCCGCGAGTTCATTCGCATCAGTCTCGGTGGCGTGCGCGACGAGGCGGAAATCCGCGGGCACAGGCGAACCTACATCGGTTCAATGCCCGGCAAGATCATCCAGGGCATGAAGAAGGCCAAGACCGTCAATCCGCTCATCCTGCTCGACGAGATCGACAAGATGGGACACGACTTTCGGGGAGATCCCGCGTCGGCGATGCTGGAAGTCCTGGATCCCGAGCAGAACTCGACCTTCACCGATCATTACATGGAGATCGAGTACGATCTCTCGAATGTCATGTTCCTGACGACCGGGAACACCTACAACATGCCAAGCCCCCTCCTGGACCGGATGGAGATCATTCCGCTCGCGGGCTACACGGAAGACGAAAAGCGCGAGATCGCGAAACAGCACCTGCTCGAGAAGCAGACCAGGGGACACGGCCTCAAGGCGTCCGAATTCGAGTTGTCGGATGCGGCCCTGACCGAGATCATCCGCACCTACACGCGCGAGGCCGGCGTCCGCAACCTCGAACGCGAGATCGCGAAACTTGCGCGCAAGGCCGTGACCCGGATTGTAAGAAAGAAAGACAAGAAGGTCGTGGTGACCCCAGAGAAGCTGGAAGACTTTCTCGGCGTCAGGAAATTCCGTTACGGGCTGGCCGAAAAGTCCGATCAGGTGGGCGCTGTCACGGGCCTCGCCTGGACACAGACCGGGGGCGACCTCCTGTCGGTCGAGGCCCTGACGCTCCCCGGCAAGGGAAGAATGAAGACAACCGGAAAGCTTGGCGACGTGATGAAGGAATCCATCGACGCCGCCTCGAGCTTTGCGCGGTCAATCGCGCCGTCAATCGGGGTGCGGCCCACCCGGTTCGATTCAATGGACATCCACGTTCACGTGCCGGAAGGGGCGACGCCGAAGGACGGCCCGTCGGCGGGCATCGCGATGGTCACATCGATCGTCTCGGTGCTCACGCAGATTCCGGTCCGAAAGGACATCGCAATGACCGGCGAAATTACGCTGCGCGGCAACGTCCTGGCAATCGGCGGTCTGAAGGAAAAATTGCTGGCGGCCCGTCGCGGCGGCGTCTCCACGGTCTTGATGCCGGAAGAGAACGAGAAGGACCTGCCGGAGATTCCAGACAACGTGAAGGATGGATTGACCATCATTCCCGTCTCGACGGTATCCGAGGTCCTGAAGCACGCGCTTGTCCGGCAACCGGAGCCGATCGACTGGGACGAAGAGGCCGAGCAGGCCGCACTGACCCAACGCGCGGCGGCGGCCCGGTCCGGTGAAACCGGGGTCATGACCCACTGAAGCGGCTTGGCCGCGCCAGTTCTCCTGTGCAACGCGGCGACATCGCCTCCGTCACCTGGTGAGGTGCGGACCGAAGCTTCCTCGCAACGCCATGACTGCTGCCATGGCCTTGGGTGGCGATCGCGAATTGGCAGTGCCGCGACGCACATGTCAGATTGGGCTGCCCGACTCCTTGGCCTGTAGTTGGAACACTGACGGGTCCGCGCCGGAAATCTCGGCCGACTCCGCCAATTGCTGGACGTAGGATCGGGCCTCGCGGACCCAGGCCGCCTTTTCCATTGCGTCGGATATCTTCAGGCGAGCGGCCTCGAACGGCAACTCGGAACCCTCGTCGACAGCATCCATGCGAATGATGTGCCAACCGTGCCGCGTGAGAACCGGTTCGGCCGTGACGTCGCCTCCGGAAAGCTGGCGCAAAGCTGCCTCGAACTCGGACGTGGTCTCTCCCGGCCCGAATTGGCCAAGCTTTCCGCCGGTCGCCCGCGAGTTGCAATCGCTTTCCGCCGCGGCGATTCGGGAAAATTCCTGCGGATTGCCACGAACGCGGCTCGCCAGTTCGAGCGCCCGGGCCTGCGCCTCAGCCCGACTTGTCTCGTCGCGTGAATCACAAGCCACGAGAATGTGCGACACTTCCCAGAGAGGCGGTGTGCGAAAGCGGGACGGATCGCGCTCCCACTCAGCGCGGACGGCCTGCTCAGTCGGGGAATCAAGTTCAAGAACGGTCTCGAGAAGCTGTCGGATCAGGGCTTCTTCATCAGTTTCGAATCTGCGCGCTCCAATCTCGGCCGGGTCCGGTTCGAGCCCCCGCCGACTTGCCTCCTGCAAAAGGAGCGTGCGCACCGCCAAGGCGTTGGCCGCCTTGCGCCAGGCGAATCCGGGCTTGCCTTCGGGAGCGGGGTGGTTCTGGGCCTCCGCGGCGATGGCCGCCCGTGGGACCGTCTCGCCATTGACGACGAGGGGCGGCAACAGGGATGCGGTCATCGCCGTCACTCGGCCGGGCCGGCGGCAGTGCCGGATGGCGGTGCCGACTTGGATTTCGCCGTGCCTCGTTCCGGGGACGCGGGCCCGGGGCGCATCGGCAACGGGGAACTGCGGCGCGAGCGCACGACCTGGTAGCCAGGGCGTGTCAGCAGGTAGCGGAACGGCACCGCAAAGCCCGACAGGACGTGGACAAGTCGGGTGAACGGAAACACCAAGATGATCACCAGCCCAAGCAGCAAGTGAAGCTTGAATACCAGTGCCGCATCCGCAATGTAGCTCGCGGCAGCCGCGTCGAAGGTGAAGATGCCCTGTGCCCAGTACATGAATGTCACCATCTCGTGCCCGTCAAGATGGTCGATCGAGACGAAGATCGTGCCGAGCCCCAAGACCAGTTGCACCAGCAGAAGCGCAAGGATTGCGATGTCCCAGAAACTTGATGTCTGGCGAATGCGCGGGTCCGTCCATCGGCGATGAAACAACATCCCGCCGCCGATCAACGCCATCACGCCGGCAATCCCGCCCACGACCAGCGCAAGCATTTGCTTGGCGCCATGACTGATGCCGATGACTTCGAATACCTGGATTGGCGTCAGCAGGCCAACCAGATGTCCAAAGAAGATCACCAGAACACCGACATGGAACAGGACGGAGCCGACCACCAGCTGCCTTCGCCGCAGCAACTGTGACGACGATGTCTTCCAGGTGAACTGGTCGCGCTCGTATCGCGCAATCGTGCCCATGATCGCCACCCCAAGCGCGATGTAGGGGAAGATTCCAAACAGAAAGTCGTGCACTTGGGCCTCCGTCACTGAGTTGTCGCACCGGACGCCTTGCGTGCCGGTTCATCGATCCGGGCGAGGATGTCCCGCGCCTGCGGGCACCCAGCCTCTGGGTCGGGCCCGAAGCGGACCTCGCTCTCCTCCCAGATCTCGTCCAGCGCTTCCAGGTTGTCCGGATCGATTTCCGGCTGCCCGAGCAGTTCCGTGACTGCAGCGCGATTGGCCTTCGTTCCCGAGAGCTCCAGAAGGGCGGCAAACACCGCGCGAAACGGGCTCTTGCGCCGAGAGTGCCTGACGCTCAGAGCCTCAAGAATATGCGCCGCATCGGCCAGCACTTCCCGCGCTTCCGGGCGAGGACGCATCGCAAGGAACTCCAGGACGACCGGCAAGTGATCAGGCAATTCCGTCGTCGCGAGATCGAACCCCCCTGCGCGGTAGGTCTCGAGAAGCGACACCATCGCGCCGCCTCGATCCCTGCTCTCGCCATGGACATGCTCGAAAAGGTTCAAGGAAAGCGTGCGTGAACGGTCAAACAGGCTCACATACTGCTCCTCCAAGTCGTAGATGTCGCGCGCCCGGAGTTCCTGCACCAGTTGACGCAAGGACCTGCGGGTGGCGCCGCTCAGGCGACGGTCCGTGTCGAGGATGTCCCCGATTTCCTGCATGCCAGCCGTCAGCTCCTGCGTCGGGTAGCTGAGAATCAGGGACAAGGACTTGAGCGTGCGGTCCATCACGACATCTCCGCAGGCATCTTCAAGGGCCTTCGCGCGCCACCAAACAGGGATCCGCTGGAGATTCCCGTCGAGCAGCCGTTGCCGTCGGTGAAGCCACAGTCGCCACGGAGGTCGTAGGCATCCTCGACTTCCTCCCGATGCGTGGTCGGGATCACGAAACGGTCCTCGTAGTCGGCCAGTGCCATGATCCGGTACATGTCCTCTATCACTCTGCCCGAAAGTCCGGCACGGGCGGCTATGCCCTCGTCATTCACGCCTTCCAGGGTCTTGGCCCGCATGTAGCTGCGCATGGCCAGCATCCGTTCCAGGGCCTGCGCAATGGGCTCTTCATCTCCTGCCGTCAGCATGTTTGCGAGGTAGCGCAGCGGGATGCGGAGATTGCGCACGTCAGGCATCGCGCCCTCCATGCCGATCGCGCCGGCCTCGGCCGCATTCTGAATCGGTGAGAGCGGCGGGATGTACCAGACCATCGGCAATGTCCGGTACTCGGGATGCAGCGGAAACGCGACTTTCCATTCCATCGCCATCTTCCAGATCGGGCTCGCCTGCGCGGCCTTGATCCAGTCGCCGGGAATGCCGTCCGCCCGGGCCGCCTCCACGATTTCCGGGTCATGCGGGTCGAGGAATATCCCGAGCTGTGCATCGTACAGATCCTTCGTGTCGGCCACGTTCGCGGCTTCCTCGATCCTGTCGGCGTCGTAGAGCATCACGCCGATGTAGCGGATGCGGCCCACGCAGGTCTCCGAACATACGGTCGGATTTCCGCTTTCGATCCGTGGGTAGCAAAGCGTGCACTTTTCGGACTTTCCGGTTGACCAGTTGTAGTAGACCTTCTTGTAGGGACAGCCCGAGACGCACATTCGCCAGCCGCGGCACTTTTCCTGGTCGATCAGGACGATTCCGTCCTCCTCGCGCTTGTAGATCGCTCCTGACGGGCAAGATGCCGCGCAGGACGGGTTCAGGCAGTGCTCGCAGAGGCGCGGGAGATACAACATGAAAGTGTTCTCGTACTCCCCGTAGATCTCCTTTTGCACACCTTCGAAATTGTAGTCCTGACTGCGCTTGGAAAACTCCCCGCCCAGGATCTCCTCCCAGTTCGGGCCCTTCTCGATCTTCTCGATCCGCTTCCCCGTAACCTGCGAACGGGCACGCGCCGTCGGAAACGCTTCCATTTCCGGCGCGGACTGAAGGTGGTCGTAGTCAAAGTCGAACGGCTCGTAGTAGTCGTCGATTTCCGGGAGGTCCGGATTCGCGAAGATGTTTGCCAGGATTCGCCACTTGGACCCTTGCCTGGGCTGGAGCTTGCCGGATCGCGTCCTCTCCCAGCCGCCCTTCCAACGCGCCTGGTTCTCCCAGTCGGTGGGGTAGCCGGTGCCGGGTTTGGTCTCGACATTGTTGAACCACGCGTATTCGACGCCGTCGCGGCTCGTCCAGACGTTCTTGCAGGTGACGGAACAGGTGTGACACCCGATGCACTTGTCGAGGTTCAACACCATGCCAATTTGTGCACGCACTCTCATTCTGCGGCCTCCTTCGTCTTTGCTTTGCCGTCGAGCCAGTCAACCTGTCGCATCTTGCGAACGATGACGAACTCGTCCCGGTTCGAGCCTACGGTGCCGTAGTAGTTGAACCCGTAGGACTGCTGCGCGTAGCCGCCAATCATGTGAGTTGGCTTCAGCACAGCCCGCGTAACCGAATTGTGGATGCCGCCACGCTTGCCGGTTCGCTCGGAACCGGGTGTGTTCACGATCTTCTCCTGCGCGTGATACATGAACGTCGTGCCGTCCTTGATCCGCTGGGACACGACCGCGCGGGCCGTCAGCGCGCCGTTGGCGTTGTAGAGCTCCACCCAATCATTGTCGACGATCCCCGCTTCTGCCGCATCGTTCTCCGAGATCCAGATCACGGGTCCGCCCCTGTTGAGCGTCAGCATCAGCAGGTTGTCGGAATACGTGGAGTGAATGCCCCATTTCTGGTGCGGCGTGATGAAGTTCAGGACGACATGCGGCGTGCCGTCCCTGGCATCGAGGTTGATCTCCTTCGTGATCGACTTGAGATCGACCGGAGGACGATAGGACATCAGGCCTTCGCCGAAGGCCCGCATCCACAGATGATCCTGATACAATTGCTGACGGCCGGTCAGCGTGCGCCACGGGATCAATTCGTGGACGTTGGTGAAGCCGGCATTGTAGCAGACGTCTTCACTCTCCAAACCGGACCATGTCGGGGACGAGATGATCTTCCTAGGCTGCGCGGCAATGTCGTGGAAGCGGATCTTCTCGTCTTCCTTGGGCCGTGCCAGGTGGCCAAGTTCACGACCCGTGGACCTGCTGAGCGCTTCCCACGCCTTGACCGCAACCTCGCCGTTCGATTCGGGCGCGAGCATCAACACGACCTCGCTCGCGTCTATGTCGGTGACGATCTTCGGGCAACCCTTTGCCGGGCCGTCCTCCCACACGCCGTTCAGCTCGCGCAGGTGCTGGACCTCCTGTCCCGTTTCCCAGGAAATGCCCTTCCCGCCGTTTCCAATCTTGTCCATGAGAGGCCCAAGGGCGCAGAACCTGTCGCCGATGGCAGTGTAGTCTCGTTCAACCGCGACGAAATTCGGCGCCGTCTTGCCGGGGATCAGGTCGCACTCCCCCTTCTTCCAGTCCCTTACCTGATCCTGGGCGATCTCGGCGGGCGTGTCATGCAGAATCGGCACCGCAACGACGTCGGTCTCGACCCCAAGGATCTCCGGCGCGACTTCCTGGAACTTGCAGGCGATGGCCTTGAATATTTCCCAGTCCGACTTGCTTTCGTAAGCGGGATCCACGGCGGCCTGCAACGGATGGATGAATGGATGCATGTCCGATGTGTTGAGATCGTTCTTCTCGTACCAGCTGGCCGTCGGCAGCACGACGTCTGAATAGACGGCCGTTGTGGACATCCGAAAGTCGATGCAGACCAGAAGATCGAGCTTTCCACGAGGCGCCTCCTCGTGCCACTTCGCTTCCTTCGGTCGCTCACGGCCTTCCTCTCCAAGGTCACGGCCGAGGACGCCGTGATCGGTCCCGAGCAGGTGCTTGAGGAAATACTCGTGTCCCTTGCCGGACGAGCCGAGAAGGTTCGATCTCCAGACGAAGAGGTTGCGTGGCCAGTTCTCGGGCGCGTCCGGGTCCTCGCAAGACATGTTCAGCTCGCCGGACTTCAACTGCCCGGCCACGTAACCCGGGATCTCCGCGCCCGCCTCCGTCGCGGACCTTGCCACCGTGAGCGGGTTCGTGCGGAGCTGCGGGGCGGATGGCAGCCATCCCATCCGTTCGGCGCGAATGTTGTAGTCGATCATGCTGATGTCCCAATCGCCTTCCGGGGCGGTCGGCGACAGGATTTCGTCCGTCGTCAGCGTCTCGTAACGCCATTGGTCGGTATGCGCGTACCAGGCGGAGGTCGAGTTCATGTGCCGGGGCGGGCGGGCCCAGTCGAGCGCAAAGGCAAGAGGCAGCCAGCCGGTCTGCGGCCGCAGCTTTTCCTGACCCACATAATGCGCCCAGCCGCCGCCCGACTGACCCACGCAACCGCACATCACCAGCATGTTGATGACACCGCGGTAGTTCATGTCCATGTGATACCAATGGTTCATTGCCGCGCCGATGATGATCATCGACTTGCCCCGGGTCTTCTCCGCGCTGTAACCGAATTCGCGGGCGACATGGACGATCTTGTCGGCAGGCACGCCGGTGATTCTCTCGGCCCAGGCAGGCGTGCCCGGCACGTCCCTGTCATAGGAGTCCGACACCCAGTCGCCACCGAGCCCCCGGTCAAGGCCGTAATTGGCGCAGAAGAGGTCGAAGACTGTGGCAACCGCCGTTTCGCCCTCAACGGTCTTGATGCGCCTGACCGGCACGTTTCTCGTCAGGACGTTCGGGCGGTCGTCACCGGTCGCGAAGGCCGGGCTTGCATCCGCGCCGAAATACGGGAAGTCGACTCCCGCCACCTCGTCATGACAATCGTCGAGTATGAGCGACATCATGAGCGAGACGTCCGAACCGGAAGCCCTTTCCTCCAGGTTCCACTCGCCCTGCTCGCCCCAGCGGTAGCCGATGGAGCCATTTGGCGAGACAAGCGCCCCGGAATTCTCGTCAATTGCGACGGTCTTCCACTCTGGATTGTTGTCCTCGCCAAGGGTGCCATCCAGGTCCGCGGCCCGCAGGAATCGCCCGGGGACGAGCTTGCCGTCCACTTCGTCGAGTTTCACGAGCATCGGAAAGTCGGAGTACTTGCGGCAATAGTCCTCGAAATACTCCGCCTGCCGGTCGAGGTGGAACTCGCGCAGGATGACATGGCCGAACGCCATTGCCAGCGCGGCATCGGTGCCCTGTTTCACGTTCAGCCAGACGTCACCGAACTTGGCGGCTTCGGAGTAGTCGGGGCAGATCACGGCGGACTTGGCGCCGCGATAGCGTGCTTCCGTGTAGAAATGGGCATCCGGCGTCCGGGTCTGCGGCACGTTCGATCCCCACAGGATCAGGTAGGCGGCGTTGTACCAGTCCGCGCTTTCCGGGACGTCCGTCTGTTCGCCCCAGGTCATCGGTGACGCCGGCGGCAGGTCGCAGTACCAGTCGTAAAACGACATGCAGACCCCGCCAAGCAGGCTGAGGTATCGTGAGCCGGCGGCGTAGGAAATCATCGACATCGCGGGAATCGGCGAAAAGCCGAAGACCCGGTCGGGACCGTAGGTCTTGACGGTGCAGGCATTGGCGGCCGCTATGATCTCGGTTGCCTCGTCCCAAGATGCCCGAACGAAGCCGCCCTTGCCGCGAGTCGCGACATACGAGGAGCGCAGTGCCGGGTCATTCTGCATCCTGGTCCAGGCCTCGACAGGTGTCATTGTTGCGCGCAACTCGCGCCAGGCTCTCATGAGCCGCCCCCGCACGAGCGGATGCTTCACCCTGTTGGCGCTGTAGAGATACCAGCTGTAGGAGGCGCCGCGCGCGCAGCCGCGCGGTTCATGGTTCGGCAGGTCGGGCCTCGTGCGCGGGTAGTCCGTGTGCTGGGTTTCCCAGGTGACGATCCCGGACTTCACGTAGATCTTCCACGAGCAGGAGCCGGTGCAGTTCACGCCATGCGTCGAGCGGACAACCTTGTCATGTCGCCAGCGGTTTCGGTAGACTTCCTCCCAGTCACGACTCTCGCGCGTCACTTGACCGTGACCATCCGAGAATTGCTCAAGTTCCTTTGGTTGCAGGAAGTTCATTCTGTCGAGCAAGTGGCTCATGTCATTTCTCCTGAGGTCATCCGTGCGCGATCAAGCGTCCTTTTCGCCCGATGTCAGCATGGGACCGGTGCATTCTTGCGCGTGTAAAAGACCCACGTGATGACCACGCAGACCACATAGAAGGTCAGGAAACACCATAGCGCTGCTGCCGGCCCTCCTGTCACGCTGATCGACGTGCCGTAAGCCTTGGGGATGAAAAAGGCTCCGTAGGCGGCAATCGCGCTTGTGAACGCGATGATTGCCGCGCCTTCCATCTCGGCTTGCCGGTGCGTGTCGGCCTCGCCGATGCCCGGGCGGAGCCGGGGTATTTCCTGCCGCATGATAGACGGGATCATCTGAAAGGTCGAAGCGTTGCCGACGCCTGTCAGGAAGAAAAGGGCCATGAAGCAGGAGAAGAAGCCCCAGAAATTGCCGTCGCCACTGTCCTGAGGCAGGAACTGAAGGACGCCGAAGACCGCGACGGCCATTCCGAGGAACACCCAGAAGGTCACGCGACCGCCGCCGTACCTGTCGGAGATCCATCCCGTCGCGGCACGGCTCAACGCGCCGACGAGCGGCCCGAGAAACGCGTACTGAAGGACATTCACCTCCGGGAACTGGGTCTTCATCAGCAGCGGGAAGCCTGCCGAATAGCCGATGAAGCTCCCGAAAGTGCCGGTGTAGAGAACACACATTATCCAGTTGTGCTTGCGCTGGAGGATGGTCAGCTGGTTCGACAGCGAAGCCTTGGCATCCGCGATGTCGTTCATCCCAAACCAGGCTGCGATGACGGAGACAACGATGAACGGCACCCAAACGAATCCGGCGTTCTGCAGCCAGAGCCGGCTGCCGTCGGCCAGTTCCCGAGGCCCGCCGCCAATTGCACCGAACACGCCGATCGTGATGACGATCGGCACGACGAACTGCATGACGGACACGCCCAGGTTGCCCAGCCCCGCATTCAATGCGAGCGCATTTCCTTTCGTCTTCTTCGGAAAGAAGTAGGCAATGTTCGCCATCGACGACGCGAAGTTCCCGCCACCAAATCCGCAAAGCAGGGCCAGGACCAGGAAAACGAGATAGCTCGTGCCGGGGTTCTGGACGGCCACGCCGATGCCTATTGCAGGAAGAAGGAGCGAGGCCGTGGACAACGTGGTCCAAAGCCTCCCGCCGAAGATCGGAATCATGAAGCTGTAGAAGATTCGAAGTGTCGCCCCCGACAGGCCAGGAAGCGCGGCAAGCCAAAACAGCTGATCGGTCGTGTACTCGAATCCAATGGCGGGAAGCCTGGCAACCACCACCGACCAGACCATCCATACCGAGAAAGCAAGAAGAAGGCACGGAATCGAGATCCAGAGATTTCGGGTTGCGATGGCGTGACCCCTGTCCTTCCAGAAGGCCTCGTCTTCGGGACGCCATTCCGCAATCGTGCGACCTCTCTGGCCTCCTTCCTTGTCCTGGAATGTCATGTGTTCGATCCTTTCGGCTGTGCTTGGCTCGCCGGGCCGTCATGCTGGCGGCTCGACCATATGCCAGATCAATGGCCGGCGGGAGCCGGATGTGGTTCGTGCGGCACGTCGGAGAGGTAGACCTCCTCGGCCAGCGCCGGGTGGCGGGCATGCTCCATGCGGCGGATGGCGACGTGCATCCAGACCGTTGACACCAGAACGATGCCAAAGAGCAGCATGAACGGTGCGGTCCAGACACCCGTGGTGTCCAGCAGAATGCCGAACGCGATGGGCAGGAAGAAGCCGCCGAGTCCGCCGATCATGCCAACGAGGCCGCCGACCGAGCCTACGTGATGTGGGTAGTAGACCGGGATGTGCTTGTAGACGGCGGCCTTCCCGAGGCTCATGAGAAAGCCGAGAATCACCGTCAGCGCGACAAAGACGCCAACGCTCAAGCCGAAATTGAACTCGATCGGGCCAGCGATTCCCTGGACGATGTAGCTGGTCTGCGGATAGCTCATGATGAACAGGACCAGGAGCGATCCGATGAAGGTCAGGTACATCACGAACCTGGCGCCCCAAATGTCCGACATCCACCCGCCGAGCGCGCGAAACACCGAACCTGGCAGCGAGTAGAGACCTGCAAACACGCCCGCGACAGTGAGTTCAAGGCCATAGGCGCCGACGTAGTAGCGCGGCAGGAAACTCGCCAGGGCCACGAAGGCGCCGAACACGAAGAAGTAGTATGTGGCAAATCGCCAGACCTGGAAGTTCCGCAGCGGCTCGAGCTGCGAGCCGGCCGAGACCGGTCGCATGCCGGTACGCTTTCGTTCCTCCTGAACCGGGTCGGTCTTGGCAAGAACGTAGAAGAGCACGGCAGTGATCGCCAGCACGACGGCGTAAACCCGCGCGGTCCCCTCCCAGCCGAGGGCAACCACGAGGAACGGAGCCGCAAAGTTCGTGACGGCGGCGCCCACGTTGCCGGCCCCGAAAATGCCAAGGGCCGTGCCTTGGTGCTCCTTGTCGAACCAACGGGACGTATAGGCCACGCCGACGATGAAGGAGCCGCCGGCAAGGCCAAGTCCGAGAGCCGCAAGGAGGAAGACCTCGTAGGTCTGCGCGCTCGTCAGCAGCCAGACGGCGACTGCGGTGATCAGCATTTGCAGGGAAAACATGATCCGGCCGCCGAACTGCTCGGTCCAGACGCCAAGGAAGATGCGGCTTACCGAGCCGGTCAGCACGGGCGTTGCGACCAGCAGCCCGAACTGCGTGTCGTTGAGGCCAAGGTCCTGCTTGATCTTGACCCCGATGATCGAGAAGATGGTCCACACTGCAAAGCAGACCGTGAACGCGAACGTGCTTAGTCCGAGCGCACGGTATTGGTCTGGGCGCGAGATTTCGTCCTGTGCTAGCATCTGTCGCTCCTCCGGCGTTCTCGTCTGGGTCAGGATGCCTTGGCGGGCTTGCGCGCGACTATGAAGGCATCGGGAGCGCGGAAACTTGATTCAGATCAACAAAACGGCAAAAGCACCGCAAAACAATTTCGTTGCCAAAGTTATTCTGGTCACCGATAGTCAGTTATCAAGGCGAACCTGGACACAAGACAATCGAGCACTTGAAATGCGTCAAGTGCATGTGTGCTTGCGGTAGGGAGGTCTCCTCTGGTGCGATTGGACCTGTTCGAAGCGGACTACCCCGACATTCGGGAACTGCACCTGTTTTCGGAAATGGCGGATGCGCAGTTCATGAAGCTCATGCGTGGCGCCTACGTCCAGAACTTTCCGCCGCGCATCGAGCTGATCACCGAGGGCGATTCGAGCGACTTCCTGCACATCGTTCTTTCCGGTTCCGTCGATCTGTTCTCGACGTGGAACGGACGCGAGACAAGCATGTCAACTGCATGGCCCGTCTCCACCTTCATTCTCGCCGCAACGATCAGGGACGCTCCTTACCTGATGTCGGCAAGAACCCTCGAAAAGAGCCGCATTGCCCTGATCCCCAGCCGGGACGTCAGAGCCGTCTTTGATGCCGATCAACGCTTTGCACGCGCGATCGTGTCGGACCTTGCGCAATGCTACCGTTCGGTCGTCAAGGCGCAGAAGAACCTCAAGCTCAGATCGTCGCTCGAGCGGCTGGCAAACTACCTGCTGCAACAACAGAAGCAATCGGGCAGCGCGAAAGGGTTCGACCTTCGGTTCGAGAAACGCCGGATTGCGTCCATGCTCGGCATGACTCCCGAGAACCTGAGCCGGGCCTTCAAGGCCCTGCGCCCCTATGGCGTGTCCATCGACGGCAGCCACGTCAGGATCGCTGACCTTGAGGATCTCAAGCGTTTCGCGAAACCGGATCCCCTTATCGACGACTCTGCCACTTGAGGCGCTGCCTTGCGCACCACCTCGCGATGCCGTGCAGCAGCCATGGTTCGGGGGCTGCACGTCATGGCTTGCCGCACATCCCTTGGCATGCCGGATTCGCCGAGTTCGTCACGGTTCGCTGACAGTGCCGCCACAGACAGGCTTCGCCGCCCCCGTTGTTCCCGGTGCGGATGTCGGCAATCCTGAACGGACCCGTGCGGCAAGGTAGGCGAATGCCTGCGCTTCCAGCATGTCGCCGTCCATGCCGACCTCCTCTATCGGCAGGACCGGGCAATCAAGCGCATCCGATACCAGCGCCATGAGACCGTGGTTCTTGCGCCCCCCACCCGACACCAGGACGCGCGTTGGCACATTCGGGCAATGGGTCAACGCGACAGCGATTGCCTTTGCCACACCGGCAGCGAGGGTTGCCGCAGCATCTTCGGGCGAGCACGCGTCCACCTCCGACAGCCAACCGGAAAACGAATTCCTGTCCAGCGATTTCGGAGGCGTTCTTGAGAAATAGCGCTGGTGTTCCAGCAGCCGCTTCAGGATGGCTGGATCGACATTGCCGGCAGAGGTCAACCCACCGTCCTTGTCCAGCGGCGCATTGAGCCGGACCTGGCAGAGGTCATTGATTGGTGCAATTCCCGGTCCGGTGTCAAATGCCAGGCAGGCCCCCGGAGTTTCCGGAGCCTCCCGCAATGGATCCAGCCAGGTGAGGTTCGCCACGCCTCCTATGTTGAGGAATGCGACCGGCTCGGAAATTTCAAGCATGCGCGCGAGTGCAAAGTGATAGAACGGCGCCAGCGGCGCACCCTGCCCGCCATGCCGCATGTCCTCCGAACGGAAGTCCCAGGTCACTGGCACGCCGAGAGCGCGGGCCAGCGACCGGCCGTCTCCGATTTGGCGCGTTCGTCCCTCGTCGGGAAGATGGAGAGTCGTCTGGCCATGGAGTCCGACCAGTTCCGCGTCCTTGAACCCGGACAGGAGTTCGACATGCGCCGCTTCGACCACGTCGGCGGCGGCCTCGACCTCGCTCCCGTCCTCACGTCCCAATGCGGACCGCAGGGTCTCCCGTTCGGCCGGAGAATAGGGTCGATAATCCGTCCTGCCGAGTTCCAGGACGTGAATCCCGTCTGTCCGGACCATTGCGGCATCCACGCCGTCCAGAGATGTTCCGGACATCGTGCCGGCCACCCAAAGCGAGCCAGCGTTAGCCACGGCGTTTGCGTTGCCTTCGGGGCGCGTATAGAAGTCGTCGCCGCATGAACGCGAGAATATACGGAACGGCGATGACCCATCACCCCAAATCGGAATTTCTTGCCACCGTGATGTCACGCGGGTTTCTGGCCGATTGCACCGACCTGTCCGCGCTCGACGAACAAATGCGCAAGGGCTGCGTCACGGGCTATATCGGCTTCGATTTGACGGCCACGTCGCTCCATATCGGGAACCTCGTGCAAATCATGCTCTTGCGGTGGATGCAGAAGACCGGCCACAGGCCCGTCACGCTGATGGGTGGCGGCACGACCAAGGTCGGTGATCCTTCGGGCAAGGACGAAATGCGCAAGATGCTGCCCGTCGAAAGGATTCGGGAAAACGCCGAGGGCATTCGCCAGGTCTTCCAGCGCTACATTTCCTACGGCGATGGCCCCACGGATTCGCCGCTCGCGGACAACTCGGAATGGCTCGACGACCTGGGGTACATCGGTTTCCTGAGAGACATCGGGAAGCACTTCACGGTCAACCGGCTCCTGGCGTTCGAAAGCGTGAAGTCTCGCCTGGACCGGGAGCAGGCGCTTTCCTTCATCGAATTCAACTACATGCTGCTTCAGGCTTACGACTTTCTCGAGTTGTACCGGCGCTTTGGATGCACTTTGCAGATGGGCGGGTCAGACCAGTGGGGCAACATTGTCTCGGGCGCCGACCTGATCAGGCGTGTTGAAGGAGCCGATGCATTCGGCCTCACCACGCCGCTCGTGACCCGTGCGGACGGCCGAAAGATGGGCAAGTCCGCAGAGGGTGCTGTCTGGCTCAACGAGGAAATGATGCCGGGCTACGAGTTCTGGCAGTGGTGGCGGAACGTGCCCGACGATGATGTCGGGAAGTTCCTGAAGATGTTCACGGAACTGCCCGTTGACGAGTGCAGCAGGCTCGGAGCGCTCGGCGGCTCGGAGATCAACGAGGCGAAGATTCGGCTCGCAAACGAAGTGACCACGCTTTGCCGGGGACCCGCAGCGGCGCGTGCGGCGGAGGAGACCGCCCGGGAAGTCTTCGAGAAGGGCGGTGTGGGTGATGAACTGCCCACGCTGGAACTGCCGCGCGAGGACGTTGGCGACGGAATTTCCGCCGCGCAGCTCATCGTGCGTTCCGGGCTGGCGAAGTCCGGCAAGGAGGCCAAGCGACTCATCGCGGAAAACGGGGCACGCGTCGACGACAGGCCGCTGTCCGATGCCGGACAGATGTTTGACCTTGATGCGCTGAGCTCACCGGTCAAGCTGTCCGCCGGCAGAAAGCGACACGCCCTCGTCAAGCTTCGGGACTAGGTTTCATGCCCGTGCGCCTCTCCTGCGCCGCGCATCCCTGGAATGGGACAGCTCGGCGGCCCGCGGAGAAATCGGTCCGGGTCGGGCGGAATTGCAAGTGGCGGCGCATCCTTGATTCCGACTTTCGGGGCACGCTCGCCGCGACGCGATCTTCGCCCGCATGCGCGGTCATCCATTGAGCCTTTGCCCACGGGCGTGGCCGCAGACCGTCGTCGAGATCCTTCACCCACCACGGCGAACTGGACAGGCGTCTTTACTGGCCGGCGCATAACCCTTATATAATCACTCAGCCAATTAGGGCAGCGTAGAGGCATCCATGACTGTTGAGCCGTCCGAACAGCTTGAGGGCACGCCACTTATTGCGCCGTCGTCCAC
This sequence comes from Boseongicola sp. SB0665_bin_10, assembly GCA_009838075.1. Classification (GTDB taxonomy): domain Bacteria; phylum Pseudomonadota; class Alphaproteobacteria; order Rhodobacterales; family Rhodobacteraceae; genus JAJEFO01. The sequence continues at coordinate 60,795 of VXSG01000046.1, forward strand.
CGATCATCCGCTCTACGGCTCCATCGTGGAGGCGTGCCGCTCGGTGTACGATCCGGAAATTCCGGTGAACATCTACGATCTCGGACTGATCTACACGATCGACATTTCGGGCGACGGGGCCGTCACGGTCCTGATGAGCCTGACGGCACCGGGATGTCCGGTTGCGGGCGAGATGCCTGGATGGGTTGCCGAGGCCGTGGAGCCCCTGCCCGGCGTCAGGCAGGTGGACGTGTCACTCACGTGGGATCCGCCCTGGGGCATGGAAATGATGTCCGACGAGGCTCGGCTCGAACTGGGATTCATGTGATGTTCGGGATTTCCGAAAAGGCGGCCGTGACCATGACCGCGGCGGCAGTTGGCCAAATCACGAAGCTCATGGAACGCGACGGCCGCGCCGGCCTTCGAATCGGCGTGAAGAAGGGCGGCTGCGCGGGCATGGAATACACCATGGACTATGCTGATGACGTGGATCCGTCGGACGAGGTGGTCGAGAAGGACGGCGCTCGCGTCTTGATTGCACCTATGGCGCAGATGTTCCTCTTCGGGACGGAGATCGACTACGAAAATTCGCTGCTCGAATCAGGATTCAAGTTCAGGAATCCAAATGTTGAAGACGCCTGCGGCTGTGGCGAATCCATCAAGTTCAAGGACATCGACCAGCTGTCGACCGAACGGGAAGCCGGGCCGAAAGAGTGAGTCTTCGGCTCATGGTCATCAAGAAGATCGGCGTTGAATGATGCGCAGGCTGGCGGCGGGCAACTGGAAAATGAATGGAACGGCGGAGAGCCTGGACGAAGCCCGGGCCCTCGCCTCCGAATTTCCGTCTCCGGACTGCGACATCCTGATCTGCCCGCCCGCGACGTTGTTGTCGCGTATGGCGGAAACTGCGGCAGGGAGCGCAATCGCAATTGGTGGCCAGGATTGCCACGCGAACCCGTCGGGCGCGCATACCGGTGACATCTCCGCCGAAATGATCGCCGATGCCGGCGGCACCTACGTCATTGTCGGCCATTCCGAACGGCGTGCCGACCATGGTGAATCCAATGCCGGGATCCGCGCCAAGGCAATGGCCGTCTGGTCTGCCGGACTTGCCGCGATCATCTGCGTCGGGGAAACCCTGCAGGAACGCGAGGACGGCCGAACGCTGGAGGTCGTGCGTGGCCAGCTCGGCGGCTCGGTCCCCGATGGCTCAAGCGGCAAGAACACGGTCATTGCCTATGAGCCGGTATGGGCGATCGGAACAGGCAAGGTGCCCACGCTTCCGGAGATCGCGGAAGTGCACGAGGACATTCGCGGGGAATTGACCGCCCGTTTCGGAGCTGATGCACAGGAATTCCGCCTGCTCTATGGGGGCTCGGTGAAGCCGTCGAACGCGCATGAGATTTTCGGAGTCCCGAACGTGGATGGCGCTCTTGTGGGCGGTGCGTCACTGAATGCGGATGACTTCGGCCAGATCGTCGCAGGGTTGGAGCGAGCGTGACGTCCTTTCTGGCGAGGGCCTGAAATCCCGCACCGAAAGACGTGAAATGCCCGTGTGGCCGCTACGCCTCGCGTGTTCCCAGATGCGCCGCCAGATGATCCAGCCGGTCCTGGCCCCAGAAACGCCTGTCGTCATCGGTTATGAAGAATGGTGCTCCAAAGACGCCGGCATTCACCGCGTCCTCAAGGTTCGCTTCGTATGCCTCCGCACCCGAGAGCAGTCCGCTGTCGGCAAGCCCGGGATCGAATCCGGCGGATTCAAGGCAGGACCTGATCACGGAATCTTCCGCGATGTCCTTCTCCTCCGCCCAGCAGGCACGCGCAATTGCTGCAACCAATGCCGCCAAGTCGCCACTGCCGTCCTTCTGCGCCGCGATGACCGCGTAGGATGCCGGTGCAGGATTGGTCGGCCAGTGAGCGGGATGCAGGTTGATCGGCACGCCGGCGATCTTCGCGTTCCGCTCCATCTCGATCAAGCGGTACTCCTGGCGAGATACGTGTCGCTGCGCTGGCGGAACGCCGCCGGTGCGCGCGAACAGCGCCATCAGGTCCAGCGGCTTGTAGGTCATCGTGGCCCCGTGCTTCAAGGCTATCTCGCCGGGGCGCGTGCCGGCCAGGTAGCAGTTGGGCGAGAACACCCCCAGATAGTAGTCGATATGCGCCATTTTCGTCTCGCTCCCACAAGTCAGTTTGCCTGACCGTACGCCCGTGCTAAGCGGTGTCAACTTTTGATTCGGTCGCGCGCACAGGCTGAAGGGACGCCATTGCCAATGCCCCAGATTGAAGGCCCAAAGATACTTGCCGGAAATTCAAACCCCTCCATGGCATCGGCTGTCTGCCGTCGGATGTCGATGCATTTCGGCACAAGCGTCGATTTGGTCAAGTCGCGGGTCGAGCGCTTCAACGACGGCGAGATATTCGTGGAAGTGTTCGAGAACGTACGTGGCGAAGAGACATTCATACTGCAGTCAACGTCAAACCCGGCCAATGACAACCTGATGGAATTGCTGATCATGGCGGACGCCCTTCGGCGCTCGTCCGCCCAGCGCGTGACTGCTGTCGTTCCCTATTTCGGCTATGCGCGCCAGGACCGGCGAACAAGGTCTCGCGTTCCCATCTCGGCGAAGCTGGTCGCGAACATGATCGTGAGTGCAGGCATCGAGCGCGTCTTGACCATGGATTTGCATGCGGCGCAGATTCAGGGCTTCTTCGACGTGCCGGTCGACAACCTGTACGCATCTCCGATATTCGCGCTCGACATCAAACATGCATTCAAGGAGAGGCTGGACCAGATTACCGTGGTATCGCCGGATGTTGGTGGCGTCGCGCGGGCACGCGAACTGGCCCAACGCATCGGAGCGCCGCTGTCAATCGTCGACAAGAGACGCGAAAGTCCGGGCGAAGTGGCGGAAATGACCGTGATCGGAGAAGTGAAGGATAGGGTCTGCATCGTCGTTGACGATATCGTCGACACCGCGGGCACCTTGTGCAAGGGGGCCGAAACGCTGATCAACGAAGGGGCGACGGAAGTGCATGCCTACATCACGCACGGCGTCCTCTCGGGACCGGCAATCGAGCGTGTTTCCGGGTCGGTGATGAAGAGCCTCGCGGTTACGGACACGATCGAGCCCACGGAGGAAACGACGGGGGCGAAGAACATCCGCGTCATTCCAACTGCGCCGGTGTTTGCTCAGGCAATCCAGAACATCTGGCAAGGCACCAGCGTATCGAGCCTATTCAGCGCCACGATGCTGGAGTCGATCTATGACGGAACGTACTCAGGCTGACCTGTTGCGTTCGGGCTGCGAGGCACTGTTTCCGTCAAGGGCTCGCGGAGATCCCTCCCCCCTGAAGATTCGTGATCGTGCCGCCGCATGATCTCCCTTCCGCAACGCGTCAGTTCGAGAGATCCTGACCAGCGGCGCACACGAGACCGGCACTGTCCCTGGGTCGCCCAAGAGCGCATTCGTGATTGACATCCGTTGCCATGGGTCGGCACTCGATGCGGTGCCGGCAACCCTTGCAGGAGGGCAAGTGGCAGGATACGCCCCGACGCATGCGCACAATTCGCGACACCACGTATGTGCAACCGCAGGACCGGGGAGCCACCGCCGCGATCGGCAATTTCGACGGCGTCCATGTCGGCCATCAGGCGGTTCTCGGCATTGCGGCAAGGGCCGCAGACGCGCCGCTTGGCGTCCTCACATTCGAGCCGCATCCCAGAGAGTATTTCGCGCCTGCCGCTCCGCCCTTTCGGCTCATGAACGCAGCCGCCAGGGCACACCGCCTGCAGAGCCTTGGCGTCGAGCTCCTGTACGAGATGTCGTTCAACGACCGCCTTGCCTCCCTGAGCCCGGAGGCCTTTTCGAAGGATGTCATCCACGAAGGCCTTGGTCTCGTCCACGTCACGGTGGGGGCCGACTTCTGTTTCGGGAAGGGTCGGGCCGGAAGCGCGGAGACCCTGCAAGCACACGGCAAGGAAATGGGTTTCGGCGTCACGATTGCCCAACTGGTTGCCGAAAACGGAGATGAAGTCTCTTCGACCCGGATTCGGAAGGCCCTGAGTGACGGCAAGCCCGAAGACGCCGCCGCCATGCTTGGGCACTTGCACCGGATCGAGGGTGAAGTGCTTCGCGGAGACCAGCGGGGGCGCGAACTGGGCTACCCGACGGCAAACATCTCGTTGGACGGGCTGCATCCTCCCAGGTTCGGGGTCTACGCGGTAAGGGTCGAGGTCCTGGACGGCACCGCCGCGGGTAGCTACGAGGGCGTCGCCTCGCTGGGTGTCCGGCCGATGTTTGGCGGCAATGCGCCAAACCTTGAGGCGCATCTCTTTGACTTTTTCGGGGATCTCTACGGCATGAGCTTGAGCATCGCTCTCGTGGCCTACTTGCGCCCTGAAATGAAATTCGAAAGCCTTGAAGCGCTTGTCGCTGCGATGGATGACGACAGCGCAAAGGCGCGCTCCGTGCTGGCCGGAGCCAATGGATGAGCTGTCCCATGCCTGATTCCGTGCCGAAGCCGTCGTGAGCAAGCCGGATCCGATAGACCGCGACGGGCTGCGCGACCGCTTCTGGGAGCGCGTTCCTCTCGAAAGCCTTAACCGGAAGGAATGGGAAGCGCTCTGCGACGGCTGTGGCCGCTGCTGCCTGAACAAGCTCGAGGATGCGGACACCGGCGAGATAGCCCATACGCGCATTGCATGCCGCCTTCTTGATGAAGAGGCTTGCAGGTGTTCCCAATACGACATCCGCAAGCAATTGGTTCCTGATTGCGTTGTCCTGACGCCTTCGAACATTTCGGAAGTCGCGCATTGGATGCCGGGCACATGCGCGTACAGGTTGATTTGGGAGGGCAGGCCGCTAAACGACTGGCATCCGCTGATTTCCGGCACGCCCGAGACCGTGCACGAGGCTGGCGTTTCGGTCCGAGGCTGGACCGTACCCGAGTGGGAGGTCGGAACAGAGGACTGGGAAGACCATATCATCGACGACGCGTAACCGCCATGGATTCCGTGCCGTTGACCCGCTACAATTTGCGGCGTGCGGCTCACTGTCCCCCTTGCGGCGCTCGGCGTCCTCGCAGGCTGCGCCTCGCTTTCCGAATCGGACTGCCGACAAGGTGCCTGGCGGGACATCGGCCTCTCCGACGGTGCGAGCGGGCAGCGGTCGAGCTACATCGTGGAGCACTTCAAGGCTTGCAGCGAATTCGGCATCGTTCCGGATGCACAGGAATGGCATCGGGGACGCGAAGCCGGGCTGAATCAATACTGCACCGCCGCAAATGCATACTACGTCGGCACGACCGGCAATCGCCTTTCGCCCGTCTGCCGCGCAGAAAACGTGAACGCCCTGCACGCCGCCAACCTGCGCGGATTGCATTGGCACGAAATAGGACGAGAAATCGATCAGGCTAGGCAGGAGATTCGTGACATCAACGCGCTGCTGGCAGAGCTTTCGTCCGAAAGCGCCGAACGTGCATCGCTGGTGTTGCGGCGAAGCTTCCTCCGTCTCGAGATCTTGAGTCTCTAGACGCAGAGGACGCGCTTTGGCCATCACTATTGACGTTGCCTGGTGCGGGCGACCGGACTCGAACCGGCACGAGCCTAGGCTCCAGAGATTTTAAGTCTCATGCGTCTACCATTCCGCCACGCCCGCTCGAACCGTGCTTAGGCGCGCCGCACGTCCGGAGCAAGACCCAAGGAAGGTCGCTGGACCCGATGTCGCCCGTGCGGAAGCGGCCCTGATTTCCGTTGCTGTCGTGACCGCGAGGAAGAATTCCAAGGGTCCGGAACAGGATCAGAGCCTGTAGCCCGCCCAGATCAGCGAAAGACGCCGACGGAACTCGCTTTCCGAAAGCGTTCCTTTCGCGACCCTGTCGGGCTCGCCGGCCGCGCGACGCAGGATGGTTTTGGCACGCCAGGCGGCAAGGGAGGCGGCGCGACCGGCTTTGGGAAGGCGCAAGGACCGGAGTTCCGCCAATGCATCCCTTGCAAGCATCTGTATGGTGTCCGAACCACCGTCGGGCAGCGGCGCACCCATCCGCGTTGCCAGCCGCGGCACGGCAAGAAGAAAATTGGCAAGGCCGCTTGCCATGCCAAGCGTGCGGAAGCAGGCCTCGTCTTCGCCGCCAAGGGCGCGCGCGGCAGCCCACATCAAGCCGCCGCCGGTCGAATCGAGGTACTCTCGAAACTGCCCGACGTCCCTAGCGGGCTTTGGCTGAAGGTCGTGCCGCCGCGCCTGCACCAGCCGGTCAAGGATTCGCGCGCCTTCGCCATCCAGAACATCGCCCAGCGGCGCGATGACCTCATGCCTGCTCGCTGTCTTGCCGTTCGCGATGTCGTCAAGGGCGTCCCGGAGCCATTGAAGGCGCATTTCGCTGATCAAGGGTTCGGATATCGCCCAGGTTGCACGGGAGACCTCAACATTGAAGGCGTATATCGGAAACAGCACGGCACGCGTTGCCACCGGTGCGGCCATGCAAGCGTCGAATCGATCAGGATCGCCCCTGGCAACGATGTCCGCGACCGACTGAAGGCTCATTGCGGCCGCCCCAAGCGCAATGCGCAGATCTCACGACGTTGAATCGCCCCGGACGGAAAGCACACTGCCTGCGTCACCCTGCAGCCTTGCCCATCTCACCTTCTTCGCGGACGAGTTTCCAGTTCACCGCGTCCAGCAACGCCCCGAACGAGGCATCAACGATGTTCGCGGACACGCCAACCGTTGACCAGAACCGCCCTGAATCATCCGCAAAGTCAATGATGACGCGGGTCACGGCTTCAGTGCCGCCTTGCGTGATCCGCACCTTGAAGTCGGTCAGGCGCACGTCCTGAATCCGAGACTGGAACGGTCCGAGGTCCGATTTGAGCGCCTGCCAAAGCGCGTTGACCGGCCCGTCATCATGCAGGTCTTGGGCGTGTTCGTTCTTGAAGTAGCTTGTCTGTTGCCCTTCTCCCGTTGAAATTGTGACAACGGCCTCGGACTCGACGACGATCTCGCCGCGAGCGTTGCGCCGCCGCTCCGATATCACGCGGTACCGCTCAACTTCGAAGAACTCGGCCGAGAGGCCAAGCGAGGCGCGCGCAAGCAGTTCGAAACTTGCCTGAGCGCTGTCATAGGCATAGCCGAGCGCCTCCCTGCGCTTCACCTCTCCGAGAATGGAAACCAGGGCCGGGTCTCCCTTTTCGACGCTGATGCCCATTTCGGACAAGCGCTTGATGAGGTTCGACTGGCCGGCCTGGTTGGACATGGGAACCACGCGGGCATTGCCGACCGATGCCGGGTCAACATGCTCGTAGGTCTTCGGGTCCTTCGCAATTGCCGAGGCGTGGAGCCCTGCCTTGTGGGCAAAGGCGGACGCACCGACATAGGGAGCAGACCGAAGCGGCACGCGGTTCAGGATATCGTCCAACACGCGGCTGGTGCGCGTCAGGCGCGCCAGGGCCTCCTTGCTGACACCGGTCTTGTACCGGCTTGCATACGGCTCCTTGAGCATCAGCGTCGGAATCAGCGTCGTGAGATTCGCGTTTCCGCAGCGCTCGCCGAGGCCATTGAGCGTGCCGTGAATCTGGCGCGCGCCCGCATCAACTGCCGCCAAGGTTCCCGCAACGGCATTGCCGGTGTCGTCGTGGGCATGGATGCCCAGGCTGTCGCCGGGAATTCCAGCACTGATGACAGCCGACGTGATCTCCGAGACCTCGTGAGGCAACGTGCCCCCGTTCGTGTCGCAGAGGGCAATCCAACGGGCGCCTGCCTCGAAGGCTGACTGTACGCAGTCCAGCGCATAGCCGGGATTTGCCTTGTAGCCGTCGAAGAAGTGTTCAGCATCGAATATCGCCTCGCGGCCTTGGTGCACCAGATGCGCAATGCTTTCACGAATGCCGTTCAGGTTTTCGTCCAAGGAGATTCCGAGCGCCCTCTCGACATGGAAGTCATGGGTCTTGCCGACGAGACAGACAGCGGAAGTGCCCGCATTCAGCACCGCTGCCAGCACGTCGCAGTTTTCTGCCGATCGCCCGGCCCGCTTTGTCATGCCGAACGCGGTAAAGGTCGCGCGGATCTGCGGACGCGCGTCAAAGAAGGCGTCGTCGGTGGGGTTCGCTCCGGGCCAACCTCCCTCGACATAGTCCAGGCCGAGCGCATCAAGCAAATGCGCAATCTCCGTCTTTTCCTCGGTCGAGAATTGGACGCCCTGGGTTTGCTGACCATCCCGGAGTGTCGTGTCGAACAGAAACAGCCGTTCCGCTTTCATTTCAGCGCCTCCAGTTTGTCGTGGTCGAATCCTGGCCCAATGTGCCAGTCGACGCCCTCCGACGTGTCCTTGATGACAATGCCGGCTTCGGCGAGGCTGTCGCGCAGGCTGTCCGCCCGCGCGAAATCCCGCGCCGCTCTCGCGGTCGCGCGCGCACCAAGCAGCGCGTTGACCAGATCGGTCACTTCCTCGGACGGCACCGCCTTTCGGGCCCAATTCGGCACGCGGTCCGTCATCAGCCCGAGAAGCTCCAATCCGGCGGCCAATGCCGCGACGTCCCCCTTGGCGGCAAATCGATGAAGCGACGCCAAGGCCTCGTGCGTGTTAAGGTCATCCGATAATGCGTTCACAAGAGGGGATATATCTGCATCGCGCCACGACCCGTCCACTGCAGTCTCGGCCATCGCGTACCATTTCCGAAGCGCCGCCTCGGCTTCACGTGCCTTGTCCTCTGTCCAATCCATGGGCCTTCGATAGTGCGTCGAAAGGAACACAAACCGGATCACTTCACCGGGCACCTTCCAGCCGCCTATCCAATTTCCGTCAAGGATGTCCCGCAGGGTGAAAAAGTTGCCCAGGGACTTTGCCATCTTCTTCCCCTCGACCTGGAGCATCTCGTTGTGCATCCAGAGTCTTGCGAATTGATGACCCATGCATCTCGATTGGGCGATCTCGTTCTCGTGGTGCGGAAAGACCAGGTCGTTGCCGCCGCCATGAATGTCGAAACGCTCTCCCAGAAGGCCCGCTGCCATGGCCGAGCATTCTATGTGCCATCCGGGCCTGCCGCGGCCCCAAGGGCTGTTCCACCCAGGGGTCTGTTCGTCCGAGGGCTTCCAAAGCACGAAGTCCATCGGATCTTCCTTGAAGGGCGCCACCTCGACACGAGCGCCGGCGATCATGTCGTCGACGGAACGCCCGGACAGGTCTCCGTACCCGGGGCAGGACCGTACACGGAAAAGCACGTGGCCTTCGGCCTCGTATGCGTGGTTCCTTTCGATCAGGGCAACGATCATTTCGACCATTTCTTCAATCCAGTCCGTTGCACGCGGCATGGCGTCCGGCACGAGTGCGCCAACGGCAGCCATGTCGTCGAGATACCATTTCGTGGTTTCTTCGGTGAGTTCGCGAATGGGGCGTTTCTCGGCCGCGGCGCGCGCGTTTATCTTGTCGTCAACATCGGTGAAATTCCGCACATAGGTCACCTGGTCAGCCCCGTACACATGGCGGAGAAGTCGAAAGAGCACGTCGAAAACTATGACGGGTCGCGCATTGCCGATGTGAGCCCTGTCATAAACTGTCGGCCCGCAGACATACATCGTCGGATGCCCGTTCGTAACGAGGGGTTCCAACGGTCTCTTCGTCCGAGTCGCGGTGTCATGGAGCTGGATGTTCGTCATGAGCCAACCTTTTGGGCAAACCTGTCCCTCGCGGGCTCCGACAAGGTCATTTCAAGGTGAAGAAGAACCGGCCCGCGTGAACGATGTCAGCGGATAATGCAGCAGATGATGCAGATGCGGTTCATGGCCCGGACAATAGCGGCGGTCCGTGAGGAGTGCAAAGGGTTTTCGCATCGATGCCAATCAATGGCCTGGATTTCTTGGCAACAATCGATTGACTTGCCGCACAAGTTGCCGCCCTTGTAGCGCATGACCAGGCTCTCGCATCGCATAAGGACCCTGACCGGCGGCGGTTCGGATGGATGGGACATCTACCGCAAGAGCCGCGGCATGAAGGATCGTGGCATGCCCGTCATCGAACTGACGATCGGCGAACATGACCGAAAGACGGACCCGGCGATCCTCCAGGCGATGCACGACTCCGCGACAGGCGGCCACACCGGCTACTCAACGATTCCCGGCACGGACGGGCTTCGCGATGCCGTTGCCAGGCGAATTGAAAGAATGACGGGCGTGGCTACGGAGCGACAAAACGTGGTCATTACGGCAGGCGGGCAGGCTGCGCTCCTGGCCGCTCACATGGCGGTGTGCGACCCGGGAGACGCGGCGCTGTACATCGACCCCTTCTACGCGACCTATCCCGGCACGATTCGCGCCACTGGGGCGGTGGCCGTGACTGTCGTGGCGCGTGCGGAAAGAGGATTCCAGCCTTCTCTCGCGGATCTCCGGGAAGCCTGCGAAGCCCGGTCACTCCTGATCAACTCCCCGAACAATCCGACAGGCGCAGTCTATTCCCGAACGAAGCTTCAAGAGATTGCCGAGTTCGTCCGGCAAAGGGACATGTGGCTGATTTCGGACGAAGTCTACGACACCCAGGTCTGGAAGGGCGAGCACGTCTCGCCACGCGCGTTGCCGGGAATGGAGAGCCGGACGCTCGTGGCAGGTTCCCTGTCCAAGAGCCACGCGATGACCGGAAGCCGGATTGGCTGGCTGGTCGGGCCTGAAGAGGTGATCAGGCATGCAATCAACCTGGCCACGCATACCAATTACGGATTGCCCGGATTCTTGCAGGACGCCGGCGAATTTGCCCTGCGGCAGGGTCCGGCGCTGGAAGACGCCATCGCGGCGCCCTTCCGGCGACGCCACAAGGCGGTCAACGCCAAGTTCTTGCGGGAAGGCCTGAACGTCGTGCCTTCCATGGCCACGATGTATGTCATGGTTGACATCAGGGCGACCGGAATGACCGGCATCGAGTTTGCGGAGGCGCTGCTGGACGAGCATCTCGTAGCCGTCATGCCCGGCGAGAGCTTCGGCAAGGCTGCAGCCGGACATGTTCGCGTTGCACTGACGGTCGACGACGCCGCACTTGAGAAAGCGGCAACGGTCATCGCCGAATTCTATCGGAGTTGCGCAGGCGGGGCGCGAATCGCCGCAGCGTCGGGTTGATCAGTCCGTCCGCGCGCCTTTGGAAATGTCCTTCCCGCAACCGCATCGACGGTGCTGGATCACGGCTTCTGAATTTGGAGTCCTACGCCCCCATGAGCTTCCTGACGGCGGCAATGGCGTCCTCGGCCCTGTCTGCACTGGCTGCTCCGCCACGCGCCATGTCCGCGCGTCCGCCGCCCCCCTTGCCTCCGAGCTCGGCAACCGCGGCGCGAACCATGTCCACTGCCGAAAGACGCCCGATCAGGTCTTCGGTGACTCCTGCCGCCACGGCGGCCTTGCCTCCCGTGTCCGCGATCAAGAGCACGGCTCCCGAACCAAGGCGCGCCTTGTATTCGTCGATCAGCGACGGAAGGCTCTTTCCATCCACGCCCTTGAGCGTCCGGGCATGCAGCATCATGCCGTTGACTGACTCCGCTTCCGCTTCGGCTTCCCCGCCGGCCAAGGCAAGCTTCTGACGCAACTCGGCGACCTCGTGCTGGAGGGCACGACGTTCGGCCTGCAGCGTCTTTACGCGTGTTGCGACCTCGTCTGGCGGAGCCTTGAGCGCAAGTGCCGTTTCCGCGAGCCGATGATCCTGGTCTGAAAGGTACCTGAACGCAGCCTCCCCCGTCAGCGCTTCGATTCTGCGAACGCCTGCCGAAGACGCGCTGTCGCCAAGTGTCACGAAGACGCCAATGTCACCCGTGCGCGACACATGCGTGCCGCCGCAGAGCTCGACTGACCAGGCATTGCCATCGATTCCCTTGCCGGAACTTGCGATACCCATCGAGACCACGCGCACTTCGTCGCCATACTTTTCGCCAAAGAGGGCCTGCGCCCCTACGGCGCGGGCATCGTCGGGCGTCATGATCCGGGTTTCCACCGGCGAATTCTGGCGAATGTACGCGTTGACCTCTGTCTCGACAGCTCTCAATTCGTCAAGTGTCAGCGCCGACTGATGGCTGAAATCAAACCGAAGCCGATCAGGCGCGTTGAGCGATCCCCTTTGCGCCACGTGTTCTCCAAGGACCTGACGAAGGGATTCATGCAACAGATGTGTCGTCGAATGATTGGCGCGGATGGCAGATCGACGCACGTGATCAACTTTCAGGACGACCGGATCGGCCTTCGACAGTTTCCCCTTCTTGACCGTGACCTGATGGCCCAGGATACGGCCCTCCGCGAATCGCTGCACGTCTGCAACATCACCCAGATCCTTGGCGTCGCCGGCGCCTCGCATCGTTCCGATGTCACCTACCTGCCCGCCCGCCTCGCCATAGAAGGGAGTCTGGTTCGTAACGATCCACCCGGTTTCGCCATCGCTGAGGGAGTCCACGGACACACCGTCGCGGACGATCGCAACGATCTGGCCTTCCGCGACCTCGGTTTCGTAGCCCAAGAACTCCGTGGCATCAGTGTCTCCGGAAACATCGAACCAAATTGCCGCCTCTCTTGACTCTCCGGATCCCGCCCAGGCCGCTCGCGCCCGCGCTTTCTGCCTTTCCATGGCAGCGTCGAAACCTTTCGTATCGACGCTGCGGCCCTTTTCGCGAAGGGCGTCCTGCGTGAGATCCAGCGGAAACCCGCATGTGTCATAGAGTTTGAATGCCGTGTCCGCGGGCAAGTCTGCCCCGTCCGGAAGCCGCTCCAGTTCCTGGTCCAGCAGTCGCAGTCCCCGGTCCAGAGTTTGCAGAAAGCGTGTCTCTTCGTTCTTCAGTGTTTCCTCGATCAGGGCCTGCGCACGGGCAAGCGCCGGATAGGCCTGACCCATTTCTGTCACGAGCGCAGGCACGAGGCGGTGCATGACCGGGTCCGTTGCCCCGGCCATTCGTGCGTGCCGCATTGCGCGACGCATGATCCGACGAAGGACGTAGCCCCTGCCCTCGTTTGACGGCATGACGCCATCGGCAATCAGGAACGATGTCGAACGCAAGTGATCGGCCACGACCCTGTGGTGCACATTCGCCGGGCCATCGGCGTCGGCGTTCGCAGCATTGGCACTGGCTTCGATCAGGGCACGCATCGTGTCGGTGTCGTAGTTGTCGTGCTTGCCTTGCAGAAGCGCTCCGATCCGTTCGAGACCCATGCCCGTATCGATCGACTGCATCTCAAGCTCGCGCATCGTTCCGTCTTCGAACTGCTCATTCTGCATGAAGACGATGTTCCAGATCTCGATGAATCGATCGCCATCCTCTTCCGGCGATCCTGGAGGCCCGCCCCGGATATGATCGCCATGATCAAAGAAAATCTCGCTGCAAGGTCCGCAAGGTCCGGTTGGCCCCATTTGCCAGAAATTGTCGTCTGTCGCGATCCTGATGATCCGGTCGTTGGGCAGACCCATTTTGCGCCAGATGGCAGCGGCTTCGTCATCCGTATGGTAAACCGTGACCAAGAGGCGCTGCTTGTCGATGCAAAAGTCGTCCGTCAGCAAGTTCCACGCGAGCGGTATGGCCTCGTTCTTGAAATAGTCTCCAAAGGAAAAGTTGCCGAGCATCTCGAAGAACGTGTGGTGCCGGGCGGTGTAGCCGACATTGTCGAGGTCATTGTGCTTGCCGCCGGCACGCACGCATTTCTGGGAGGTGGCGGCTCGCGAGTATTCGCGCGTTTCCAGGCCCGTGAACAGGTTCTTGAACTGGACCATGCCCGAGTTGACGAACATCAATGTCGGGTCATTGCGCGGAACAAGCGGCGAGCTCTCGACGACCTCGTGGCCGCATTTTTCAAAATAGTTGAGAAAGGTCGAACGTATGTCGTTCAGGCTGGTCATGGGCGGCATCCGAAATCGGCATGTTGCGCCTGACTATCCGTCGCCGTCCAGACTGTCCACCGGACAGGGGTGCGCAATCTGAAGCGCCTCATTCAAATGTTTGGCCGACGCCGGTGCATATCCATGACATTGTGCGTCTATGACCCGCTGAGTGCACAAAGGTACGGAAAAGTGTGAGCGCACTTTCATCCGCTCTCCACTCTTGAAATGAGTGCCACGTAGCGGCATTGGATTCCAATTCTTCCAATGCACACAACGATAGGATCATCTCTCGCATGACAAATTCAATTTGAAGTAAGTACGAAGAGTCGCCAGTCATTGCTGGTGCGGCTTGTTGATGTGGCCGAGATTGCCAGACGGGCAGAGTAAATCAGCCGCGCCCTCGAAACTCGCAACAACCCTTACGTCAGCCTCGTGTGCCGCTCTGTTGGCTGATGTTCGCGCATGACAGGTTCAGCCGCGTCGATTTCCTGTTTCTCGGTCATGATCTGCTCCCCCACTGATATTGGAAAGCAAATCGTGCCAGGCACGGCGATGCTTGTGGTCCGCTCTGTTGTCCAGTTCCGTTCCTATCTCACGTAGCAGCTTCGGTCGCCATTCTTCGGAGAGCAGCGCAAAGGCGGCACTGGCCAGATCAACAATGTCAATCTGACTGATATTCAAACCAGACGCCCAAGCCGCATCAATACTCTCCCGGATGTCTTCTCGCTCATCGGTCCTGATGCTTGGTGAAGCAAACAGCAAATTACTCAACGGGTCTGCTGATGCTCGGGTCTTTTGCATTGACGTCCGAACATCGGCCAAAGTCAGAGCGTGATCTTTGACTTCGATAGCCAATAGCGTATTGCCGTTACAGTCCTGGCACATCACATCGCCCGGCGCCCCGGTAGATGAGTCTGCTTCGTTCAGTCCTTGCGACGAAACACTTGCGAAGAGCGAGAATGCGCGTCCCAAGACGGTCATCATTGCGGCGGTTACTACCAGAGGTCGCAAACCGCCACTCGCTTCCGCAAGAAAAGCCTCCAAGACACGCAGCATTTGCGGCAGGCTGACCCGGATTGGGATCTGGTATCCGAATGACTGGGCTGTCAGGCGACGAGCTGCGCTCTCCAGGCAACGGATGAACGCGGCTTCGAGTTTAGTTCGACCCAATTCATCCAGAGGCGCAAGGAAAGCTACGAGTGCGTCCCACTCATGCCTATCGCGCAGTTTGTGGGTTCCTTCGTCCAACCTTTGCCGCCGTAGCGGATTGTTGACATAAGGGTCTGGACTCTTGCCCAAAAGGTCATGATTTTCCGCCACCCATGGCACGATGACCGCCGAGCAGAAGCTCCGCGCGTCCCAAGCACCGGGACGTTGTTCCGTTCCGAGCTGAATGCTCAAGAGGCTTCTGCGTTCATCGGCAATTTTGCCTAGCATTTGCGTCACTATCGCATAGCGGATTGAAAGAACCTTGGAATTGACCAAGCGGTCAACTTCGCTATCCGGTTCGCCTGTCCCCGTTTCCAGAACGCGTCTCCAAGCACCATCCAGCCATTTGCGAGCTTCGGCGTTGTTCATTCGCTAGAAGTTCAGCCAGACCGATTCCTGGCGCGGCTTGCGCACAGAGGGGCAATTGTGTTCCTCGGCGTCTATGCGCCGCCAATTCTCATAAAGGCGATCATAAAGACTGGTTCGATACCCCGACAGCACCACTCGCCCCCGAACTCCTTTTAGCACTGTGGCGAGGCCTTCATGGTCTTCATCGGACATTTCGTAGCCATACGCTGAAGAGTCGCCCCGTGCAGAATGCACATATGGGGGATCGACATAGAACACCGTGTCCGCAGTATCGTAACGTTGGATCACCTCAACGGCAGGCGCGTTCTCTATTTGCACCCGTTGAAGCCGTTGCGCAATCTCCGACAGCCCCTCGACAGATCCAAGCCACCGGGAAACTGCGCCAGACATGCCAGCGCGCGAGGTAAGAACACAATGCGCCCATCGGCCTTCGCTGCTGGTCTGTGCCAATCCGGTCCGTGTCTGCCGTGCTCTAATATAGAATCGACGCGCACGCTCCAACTTCGACAGTCCCTCCTTTGGAGTACAAGCGCGCATCAACTCCTCGCGTGAAAATGGGGTCAAGCCGATCGCCTTGATCAGCTTCGGCCCCTGATTGCGGAGGGCCTCAAAGAAATTCACGAGCTCCGAGTCGAGGTCATTATAGGTCTCGACCATGTAAGGCTCTACATTCAACAGCACGGCGGCCGACCCGCCAAAGACATCACAGAAATGCGTCGCGTCGTTTGGGAAAAGCGGCAACAAGAAATCCAAATGGGAGAATTTCCCACCATACCAACCGAAGGCGATCATCCTCTTGGAACGACGCTTGGCGATACGGCGGCCTGTTCCTGTTGAGTTGGCCGTGGGAACAATGGCAGTATGCGCGGTCATGGCGGCACCGCACCCAACACGCCGTTGTCTGCAATGAGAGCCTCGTACCGCAATCTTTTGCCGTCGCCACCTTTGGAAACGTCGACTAGGCAGTCAATTGTGCCCATTTCGCACAGGCGGTGGTAGTAAGCCGGCCATTCCTGCACGTAGCGGATGAGGTGCGTTGCGAAAAGATTCTGGAAGGCCATCTTTTGCATGCTCCTCATCATCAACTGTAGAGACTCAATCCATTTGGAATGCACGTCGCCCCAGATGTTTTCGGACGCCAAATGCGTGGCTCCCTCATGGTTGGGGGGCATTCCTTCGCAGGTCTTGAAGTTGTCAAGGAATCGTTGGAGTAACTTGGCCATGCCGATTCCTTCGCTGTGGGATTTTCCGGGTGACCTGTGCTTCATCTCTTGCCGTCTGCATCTGGCACGATCTTTGCCGGAGAGTGTGAAATGCGTCCAGCGGAAAAATGTGGAAAGAGGGCAAAATTGTTCGCAATTTAGTTTCTTGCCAACGTTCATATCACATTCCCACAAGGTCTGCTTTCGGTGCAGAGCGGAGGCGACACCCGTCCGGCCAATCCAGTTTCTCGAACCGGACGGCCGCCACGACCCTTTCCAGGAACGTACCGCACAGTTCCACAGTGCTGAGATCTTCGCGATCTTGAAGCGCCTCTTGCGGTCGGGACCAGACAGTGCTCCGAACGTGTTAGCAGGCAAGTGTCCCCTCCCTTAGTTGATCTGGTCACTGTCCAGTTCCTCAATGCATTCAGCTTCGGAGCGTTGCCGAATCGGCCTCAAGTGGCATCGGCGCACTCTTCTGCCATCCAAACCTTCGGCTATGCTTCGAGAGCCACTTCGTCAGGTCCGTCGCCTTCGTCCATCTCGGCATCGAATTCGACGCCATGCGCAGCCCGGATTTTGCTTTCGATCTCATGCGCGATGTCGGTATTTTCCTTCAGGAATGCCTTGGCGTTCTCCCGGCCCTGCCCGATCCGTTCGTCACCATAGGAAAACCAGGACCCGGACTTTTCGACCACGCCAGCCTTGACGCCCAAGTCGACGAGTTCGCCCGTCTTGGAGATGCCCTCCCCGTACATGATGTCGAATTCCACCTGCTTGAACGGCGGCGCGACCTTGTTCTTGACAACCTTGACGCGCGTGGCGTTGCCAACGACCTCGTCGCGGTCCTTGATCGCGCCAATCCGCCGGATGTCGAGGCGAACGCTGGAATAGAACTTCAGCGCGTTGCCTCCGGTGGTGGTTTCGGGCGAGCCGAACATGACACCGATCTTCATGCGAATCTGGTTTATGAAAATCACCATGCAGTTCGATCGGGCGATCGAACTGGTCAGCTTTCGCATCGCCTGGCTCATCAGGCGGGCATGAACGCCCACGGAGGAATCGCCCATGTCGCCTTCAAGCTCCGATCTCGGCGTTAGTGCCGCAACCGAGTCGACGATCACCATGCTGACGGCGCCGGAGCGCACCAGCGTATCGGTGATTTCGAGTGCCTGTTCGCCCGTGTCCGGCTGGGAAATCAGCAACTCGTCCAGATTGACGCCAAGTTTCTTGGCGTATTGCGGGTCCAGGGCATGCTCTGCGTCAACAAAGGCGCAGACGCCGTCTTTCTTCTGCTCTTCGGCCACGCAATGCAGCGTGAGCGTGGTCTTGCCGGAAGATTCAGGGCCGTAGATCTCCACGACCCGTCCCTTTGGAAGCCCCCCGATCCCCAACGCAATGTCGAGACCCAGCGATCCGGTAGAGGTCGCCTCGATCTCGGGCATCTCGTTGTCGCCACCAAGCTTCATGATCGAACCCTTGCCGAACTGGCGTTCGATCTGTGCCAGCGCCGATTCAAGAGCCTTTTGCCTTTCGCCTTGTTTCCTGGGTGTCATGTCGAGAAGTTCTGCCGTGGCCATTGCTCTTGCCTCCTTTATTTCATCTTCGCCTGTCGGCGGCAACGATGCTTGAGTTTGCATTATGTTCCTTCATGAGCTTATGAGATCAAAAGTGGAACATTGCAAGGGATTTTTTTGTCAGCCCGCAAATCGGTTCCAGACAGACAGGCTCCAGGACGCCGTCGACTTGCCGGTTGCCGCCATTCATGGCCCGGGTTCTGCATCTTGCCGTTCACCGTTGCGATCAAGCAGGGCAAGAAAAAACCCGTCCCCGCCGTCAAGGGGGGTAAAGCGCCTGGAGCGGAATCGCCGCCAGTTGCCTTGGCGCTTCAGAAAGGCGTCAACCCTGTCTTCGTTTTCGATGTTCAGGAGCGAACAGGTTGAAAAGGCCAGCGCCCCGCCCGGTGCGACGAATCGGCTGGCCTCGTCGAAAATCTGGTCCTGGAGATGGCAAAGCTCAGCCAGCCGGTCGGCGGAGAGCGCCCACTTGGCTTCAGGCCTTCTCCGCCACGCACCCGTTCCGGAGCAAGGCACGTCGCAGAGCACGATGTCGAATTCGCCCTGCGGCACGTCCGTAACATCTATCGGGACCCCGGACCGCTTGGCGCGAACCGGAATGTCCGCCATGCGCGAAACATCCGAATCGTGTGCCGTGACGGTTCCGGCCCCGCCAGCTGCCAGCGCCAGAGCCTTGCCGCCGCCACCGGCACAATAGTCCAGCACGCGCCGTCCCCTCGCATATGGCAGAAGGGATTCGACCACCGCCTGGGACGCGACGTCCTGCAAGTCCACCAGGCCGGTCCTGAACGCCTTGCCTTGCCGCACCCGGCGAGCGTTTCCCGTGACCTCAAGCGCAGTTCCGCAAAGTGGATGACGGTCCGTTTCGATCCCGTCCGAGGCCAGTTCCATTTGCGCCGCCGCCAAGTCGGTACGGGCAGAATTGACCCGGAGGAAGACGGGTGCACGAAATTGCATGAGAGCGAGGATCGGCTCCGCATCATCGCCAAGCGAATCCGCCATTTGCGGCCATAGCCAGTCGGGGCAATCCAGACGCACCGCACTGGTTGCCTCTTCCAGGCGGCGAGCGGTCCGGCTTTCCCGTTCGCTAAGGGGATCAGGTGCGTGTCCGGTACCCGTGAACACCTCGCCCGGATCGATCCCGGACTTGCGAAGATGACCGATCATCAGACCTCGACCGTCTTCCGCGCCACCCATCCAGGCAAGCGAACGGCGACACCTTAGCGCGTCGAAGACGAGGTCTCGTATTGCTGCCCGGTCATGGGAGCCGGCAAAGCGGTTCCTTCGCGCCCAACGTCTCAGGCAGACTTCGGAAGAAGTGCCCTCGCGAATCGCGTCCAGGATTTCCACTGCAGCCGCGACATGCGCCACCGGTGTCATGCCGAATTCATCCGTCCTCGATCAAACGGCGCGTCTTCCCCGCCGCTCCTGGCATGCTTGGCGCGCCTAATTTCCCGTACGATAGTTCGGACTTTCCCGAGTGATCTGGACATCGTGAACGTGGCTCTCCTTCATGCCCGCCCCCGTGATCTTCAGGAACTTGCAGTTCTTTCGCATTTCCTCGACGGTCTCGCAGCCAGTGTACCCCATGGCGGCACGCAACCCACCGATCAATTGATAGATGACGGTTGCCGCGGGGCCCTTGTACGGCACCTGCCCCTCGATTCCCTCGGGCACGAGCTTGTCCGAGGCGACATCCGTCTGGAAGTACCGATCGGCCGAGCCCCGGGCCATGGCCCCCAAGGATCCCATGCCCCTGTAGGACTTGAAGGTCCGGCCCTGATAGAGAATCAGTTCGCCCGGCGATTCGTCCGTTCCGGCAACCAGGGAACCAACCATGGCGCTGGACGCACCTGCCGCGATCGCCTTGGCAAAGTCGCCGGAAAACTTGATTCCGCCATCCGCGATCACGGGTATGTCTCCTGCAGCCTCCGCGCAGTCCATGATCGCCGTGAGCTGCGGAACGCCGACGCCGGCCACGACGCGGGTCGTGCAGATCGAACCGGGTCCGATTCCGACCTTGACCGCATCCGCCCCGGCATCGATGAGCGCCTGCGCAGCTTCGCCTGTCGCCACGTTGCCCGCGATGATCTGCACCTCGTTCGAAAGCTTCTTCGCCCGAGTGACTGCGTTGACGACCCCGTCGGAGTGACCATGCGCCGTGTCGATGACAATAACGTCGACACCTGCATCCACCAGCGCTTCCGAGCGTTCATGTCCAGCATCGCCGACTGTCGTGGCCGCCGCCACCCGAAGACGGCCAAGCCGATCCTTGCACGCTTGAGGGTTCAGGACGGCCTGTTCGCTGTCCTTGAGGGTCAGAAGGCCGGTGAGCTTGCCGTCGCCGTCGGTAACCAGCAGCTTTTCGATCCGGCGGGCCTTCATGAGACTTCGCGCCTCGTCCAGATCGGCGGGTTCGGTCAAGACGGCGAGGACATCAGCCGTCATCATCACGTTGACCGGAGTGGCATCGTCTTCTGCAAAACGCATGTCGCGATTTGTCACGATGCCAAGCACCCGGCCCTTGTCATCCACGACTGGAAACCCCGTCACATTGTATCGTTCCTGCAGCGCCTTGGCATCGCCGAGCGTCTGGTTGGGCGCCAGCGTGATCGGACTGTACACGATGCCTGAAACGAACCGCTTGACGCACCGCACCTGTCTGACCTGTTCTTCGACGTCAAGGTTCCGGTGAATGACGCCCATGCCGCCGACCTGCGCCATTGTGATTGCCATGTGGGTCTCGGTCACCGTGTCCATGGCAGAGCTGAGGAGCGGGATGTTGGCATGGATGTCACGGGTGACCTTGGTTCGCGTGTCGACATCTGAAGGCAGGACCTTGGAGGCTGCGGGCACGAGCAGGACA
Organism: Boseongicola sp. SB0665_bin_10; assembly: GCA_009838075.1. Taxonomy (GTDB): domain Bacteria; phylum Pseudomonadota; class Alphaproteobacteria; order Rhodobacterales; family Rhodobacteraceae; genus JAJEFO01. The sequence continues at coordinate 81,821 of VXSG01000046.1, forward strand.
TCATCGAAAGTGAGCGCCTCACGAATCTCCATCGGCCATCTCCTTGGGAGGGTTCGTTTGACGACCCCTTATTGCATGTCCTGTCCGAAACAAAAGGCCAAATGCGGGCTCCCGCGGCAATTCGCAGAAGCAAACGCCCGAATCCACGAATCCCGAGCCCTCTCGGAGCTTGACCCAAAAGTTGAGCGCCCCCCAGATGGGGCATTTCCCGGTTGACTTCCACATCAGACAGGGAGGGCCACATGGCCTAGAAAGGGTGCCGGCCAGATTCGTGTTGGAATACACGCTAACGACCGGGCTTCAGTCCCCGTGCGACCATGAAGCTATAGAGGGCTGACATCCCGGTTCATGCGCGGCATCTGCAACGACCAGGTCCGGCCTTTCCCTGGCGACGCCGCGTCCCCCAACCCTTCCTGCGCCGAAACTCGATGCGTCCGGCCAGCACGACGGTTTGACTTCCTCGCCCTGGCCCGCCATTCAGCGCGCGATCTGGCCATCTGGCCAGAACCCGTGTTGCGCACAAACATGTCTGCAACTATTCCTGGCCGCATCGTGACCGGCCGGCAGTTCATCTCTAGGGTTCGCAACTGGGCGCGGGCCAGGTCCATGCAGGTGCATTTTGACGCGGCGGCCGGTCCGGGTCACACGGAACGCTTCACCTGGGCGATCGCAGGACAACCGTCAAGGGCGGGAAGAAGGAGATCGGCAAGGGACTTCTCGCCAAGATGCTCGACGATCTGGGAATCCCCCGAAACGAATTCTAGCCCAGCGTCGTTTTCAGGCGTCCCTTGCCAGGAGGAATGCAATCATGCCCGACAGCTTTGGTTATCCAGCAGAAATCACGCTCGACGAAGACGGGCGTCATGTTGTCACGATTCCCGATTTTGGGTGGGGAGCGACGGATGGCGCAACCTTGGCCGAAGCACTGGCCGAGGCCCGGGACCTTCTGCGAGAACTCATTGCCGGCGCGATGCGGGAAGCCCGGAGCCTGCCAGACCCGTCGGCACCGTCCGGGCAACAGGTGCTCGTCGTGCCCCCGGTGCAGATCGCGCTCAAGGCCGCCTTCTACGAGGCGTTCGCGGGACAGGCCTGTCGCGGCGCGGCGTCGCTCGCAAGCTCGGCGTCGCTGAGGGCGAAGTGCGGCCCATGCTGAACCCGGATCACGCGACCAAGGCTGCGGCCATCGACCGGGCGTTGCGCCGCCTGGGCCGGCGTGTCATCGATTTCGTAGACAAGGCTGCGTGAAAGGCACAGGGCTTGCGCGCTGCTGGGGCGCCTCCCCGTTCAGGTAGGCCTCGACAACCTCACGCCTCTTGGCAGCGCTGTGTCTTCGGTGTCTCTTGGCCATGGAACCTCCCTACAGTAGGCTCCGGAAGGGGGAAACTGAATCGCCAAGTTGTCCAACCGCAGTGGCGCCCTCCAAGCGCATGTACTGAATTGCTCCAAGTTTGCAGAACGTTGTACTGGAAGCGCTCAGTTGCGCTTTCGCCCGATCAAATTGGCAATCGTCAGAATACACGACAAGCAGCTCAAATGTGTCACCGGCAAGATCTGCGAGCCGCGCGATCTCCGAGTCGTACGAATAGTCGGACGCAACAAGCGCATTCCTTTCTTCTTCGCCGAAGTCCGGCAGGGTCGGAAAGTTGCAAAGTCCCCTGAAATTCGCGTTGCGAAGAATCGGCTCAAGCTGCGCCCAGTTAAGGAGTGGGTCAAGCGTGAAAATGCCGCAGAAACAGTTCTCCGGGGCCAAGCCTGCGCCGTTTCGCAATCGCTCCATGACGACCTGGTTTGGGTTGCAAAGTGGCAGAAACGCCGCTTCCTGGGCAATCTCCTTTGGGAAGAGCGCCAACGCAGGTGAATAGACAATCAATTCCCCGGATGTGGACGCCATTGATTCCAGATCGATCGATACACGCGCCGAAAGTTCTGTCATGCACTCCGTTACCCAAATTTTCCCAAGTGCTCAAGCAATCCGTGTCTCGGCGCAGCGGCTCCGTGCGACAAAAAGACAATGGCAAAAGTGGAGACTGTCTTGAGCAACCAAGGTCACAAAGTTGTTCTTCTTGCCACCTTGGATTCAAAGGGGGAGGAAGCTGCCCATCTGAAGAGCCTCCTGGTCGAAAGATCCGATCGTTGCGTCTGTGTCGTGGATGTGGGCACTTCCGGGTTGCCGGCTTTCCCTGCCGATGTCAGCCGTGAATGCGTCAGTCGATCGGGAGGAGGACTCTCCAATGCAAGCGGACCGGCAGGCGCCTTGGATGTCATGGCCACTGGCGCGGCCAGGATTGTCCGCGCGATGTTTGACAAGGGCGAAATCTCGGCAATTGCAGGGATCGGGGGAGGCAAGGGTGCAGGCGTGTTCCACCGTGCCACAAAGGACCTGCCTTACGGGTTCCCGAAACTGCTTGTGACAAGCGGGCGTCCCGCCCTGCTTGCCGAGATTGCGACCACGACCGATACAATCCTTCTGCCAACGCTGGTGGATCTGTTCGGCATGAACCAGTTCACGCGCGCTGCGTTGGGCAACGCCGCTGACATGCTGGCTGGGCTTGCATGGAAGGGTGTCGAGGAGAGGACAGGCAAAACGGTTGCGATTACCGCCTTTGGTGTCACAACCCCAGCTGTGCAAACCATCAAGTCATTGCTGGAAGCGGCCAGAATCACCGTTGTTGCCTTTCCCGCCAACGGTGCCGGAGGCCGCACGATGGAAACGCTGATCGGCAAGGGCGCGTTTGACGGAGTCATTGACCTGACGACGACCGAAATGGCGGATCTGCACCTCGGCGGAACGGCTAGTGCGGGCGAAGGCCGCCTTACGGCGGCAAGTCGTGTTGGCATTCCGCAGGTCATTGCGCCTGGCGCGATAGACATGGTGAACTTTGGTTCGCCAGATACTGTGCCGGCGGAATTTTCGGATCGGGTGAAATATCAACACACGCCGATGACAACACTCGTGCGGACAAGACCGGAAGATACCGCTGAAATCGCGCGCCAGACGGCCGACCGGCTGAACAAGGCAATCGGACCTGTGGCGGTACTCTGGCCCGGCGGTGGTGTTTCGGACTATGACCGTCCAGGGCATGCGTTTCACGATCCATCCGCCAACACGGCCTGGCGCGACAGCATGAAGGAAACGCTGCTTCCCTCAATTCCGGTGACCGAAACGGAGCACCACATCAACGATCCCGAATTTGCAGCGCTTTGTTCGGACTGGATGATTGCGCAAATGGAAGCACGGCCATGAAAAACTTCTCTCGACAAGAGATCCTTGCGCGTCTTGAAACCGAAACCCAGGCGAACCGACCCGTTCTAGGCGCCGGCACGAGCTGTGGCCTGATTGCCAAATGCGCGGCCCTGGGCGGTGCGGACCTGCTGATCGTCTACAGTACCGGGCGATCCCGTCTGATGGGGCTGCCAACAAGCCGAGTCGGCGATTCCAACACGGCAACCATCGAAATGGCTGCAGAGATCCGCAACGTCGTCTCGGACACGCCGGTTATCGGAGGCATCGAGGCTTGGGATCCGACCCGAATGGACCTGGACCTGCTTCTCGATGATTTCCAGGCGGCGGGCTTTTCGGGCATTATCAACTACCCGACCATATCCACTATGGGCGAAACATGGCGCAAGCGCCGTGGCAAGGTCGGACTGGGCTGGGACCGCGAGGTTGGAATGTTCGAACGCGCCGTGGCGCGCGATATCTTCACCATGGCCTATGTCGCAACCGTTCAGGATGCGCTGGATGTCGTGGAGAAGGGCGTCGACTGCCTTGTTCCGCATGTGGGCGCTACCGGTGGCGGCTTGGTCGGTCACGAGACCGGCACCCGGATCGACGAGGAAATCCGCAAGATCTCGGAAATGCTCGACGCTGTCACCGCTGGGGGCCATTCGCCGATCTTCCTCTGCCACGGTGGGAGAATCGCCGAACCCGCGGACACGCGCCGTGTCTATGAAGAAACCGGGTGCGTAGGCTTTGTTGGTGCGTCATCCATCGAACGCATTCCAATCGAACGCGCGGTCAAGTCGGTTGCGGAAGAGTTCAAGTCCATTCCGATTCCAGAAGGTCGGCCCGAATGAGCACCGAAAGAACCGTCGATTTTCTTGTCATCGGAAGCGGTGCCGCTGGCGTGAGCGCAGCACTCTACGCCGCGTCCCGGGGCAAGTCCGTGATGCTCTGCGAAAGGGCAAAAAAGATCGGCGGCACGACGGCGCTGTCCAACGGGATGATCTGGGTCCCGTGCTCCGACCATGCAAAGGAGGCAGAAATCGACGACACGCTCGCTCAGGCCCGCACATACCTCAAGGGCGAGTTGGGCGACTTCTATGACGAGGTCAAGATCGACACCTATCTGCAACGCGGGCCCGAAGCCGTGCGTGCGATCGAGAATTGCTCGGAAGTCAAGTTCGTCCTGGCCGGTGCACCGGACTATCACTCGTCCCGCGAAGGCGGCGTGGACAAGGGGCGTGCGCTCAGCCCGGTTCCCTATGACGGCCGCAAGCTCGGCCGTGACTTCGATCTGATCGGCGACCCGATCCGGGTCGTTCTAGGCGGAATGATGATCACGTCGAGCGAGATCAAGCACTTCCTGAACCCATTCGAGTCGACGAAGGCCATGGGCCACGTTCTGCGTCGTGTAGGCCGGTTCGCGAAAGACCGGCTGAGACATTCGCGCGGCACGGAGCTCAGCGGCGGAAACGCATTCCTTGCGGCGAGCCTGATGAGCCTCCGCAAGCTGGGTGTCGACTTGCGAACCAGTTGCCCAATGAAGGAACTGATCATGAATGCCAGGGGCGTCGCGGGCGCCAGGGTGATGCATAATGGGACGGAAACCGAGTTCCTGGCGCGCGAAGGCGTGATCCTGGCAACCGGCGGATTTGCGGCCAGCGCGGAGTTGCGCGCCGAGATTGGCGCGAAATATCGCCATCACGTCACGCTCTGCGCGCCCGAAGCCCAGGGCGAAGGGATTGCCGCCGCGCGAAAGGCGGGCGGCGCTGTCGATGCCGATGTTGCCAGCCCGGGCTTCTGGACCCCGGTGTCGAAGCTGAAGAACAGGGACGGGTCCACGACAATCGTGCCATATGGCTGGCTTGACCGCGGTCGGCCCGGCGTCATTGCCGTCGGCCCTGACGGCACGCGTTTCGTCAATGAATCAAACTCTTACCATGACGTGTGCATCGGGCTGTTCGAACACGGCTATCCAGATGACGAGAGGTTCTTCTTCATCTGCGAGGAAGCCTTCGTGAAAGTGCGTGGAATGGGCGACATCCTGCCCTGGCCCTGGACGCCGAGCCTGGGGAGCTACATTCGACGAGACTACATTCAACGAGGGCAATCGCTTGAAGACTTGGCGAAAGAGATCGGCATCAACCCCGCCGCCTTGTCAGCCACGGTCGCCCAGCACAACAGGAACGTCGAAACAGGAACAGACCCGGAATTCGCGCGCGGCGAGTCCGCATTCAACAGAACTCTGGGAGACGCGACCCTAGGCCTGAAGAACCCCAATCTGGGACCCATCAAGAACGGACCTTTCATCGCGCTGCGCATCGTGCCCGGCACGCTGGGAACTGCCGCCGGCCTGAAGACCGATGAAAGCGCAAGGGTTCTGCGGGAAGACAACAGCGCGATCAAGGGGCTCTATGCGTGCGGCAATGACGCCACGTCGATAATGGCCGGCAAGTATCCGGGTGCGGGCATCACCATCGGGCCTGCAATCGTGTCAGCCTATCTGGCAATAGAGGACGCACTTGAAGGTCATGGAAAGGCCGCCGCATAACGTTCTGACGGCTGTCAGGTGAGGATCTTGAATTTCTTGATCTGGTTGTAGAGCGTCTTGCGGGTCACCCCAAGGTGGTTTGCGGTTTTCGTACGATTGAGGTTGTTCAGCAGCAAGGCCTGGATGATCCTGTCACGTTGGGAAATGGAAGCCGTTCCAGCTTCGGCCACGCTGTCCCGAAGATAGGAGATCAGATCGTCCTCGCTGCACAGTTCCCCCTTCTCTTCGATCAGCCAGCCCACCGTCTTCTTGAGTTCCGCAAGGTTGCCCGGCCAGTTGTGCCTGATCAGCGTTCGAATGATCGAAGGCGAGAATTCACCTGGCTCTTCCTTGAAGTCGGCCATGAACCCTTTCACCAGAAGCGGGATGTCCTCGATGCGATCGCGCAGTGGCGGAACCTGAACCGTCTGCGCCTTGCAGCTGTCGTCCGATTCGCCTGACAGCATGCTGCCACCGACTCCGCTTTCGTTGAGAACCAAGATGAACCGTGCATTGCATTGCCGGGTCCTTGCCTCTTGTCCAACCTGGTATTCGCCTTTCACAAGGGCTTGCACGATCCTGTTGCGTTCGTCCAAAGGCAGGCTTTCGATCCCGCCTACCGTAATGACATCCGCCTCGCCAGCAAGCTCCAGAACGCCGACTTTCCGGCGAAGACTGGCATCCCTTCGGGCACCGAAGAGCTCTACAGCGCCGCTGCTCGAGGCGGAGAATTCCAGTTTCCAGTGATTGCCCTTTTTCTTCTGGAACATTTGCCTTGCGGCCATGTCAGCGACCGTGCGCCGCCCCGTGTCCGCTTGGCCTTGAAGAAAAAGGTGCTTGTCGTTCCTGACAGCGCCCTCAACACGGTTCAGCATCTGATCCATGGCGTCGGAACGGCAGACTATCCCGTAGCGCTTGCTGTACCTGTTCAGGCGACGCTCCAGCCGCTCGACGCGGTCCTGCAACACTTCGATTTCGCGAAACGAGGCAACACTGTTCAGCAGCGACTTTTCAAGAGGGGCCCGGTCCATCGCGGAACCGCCGATGAACCCGTCTATGCCCGCCTTGCGACAGAGTCTCCCGAGATCGGCCCCCCCGGATACCGGACCGCCACCCAGATACACCGTCAGCGGCCTGTGAGGACGGCGGACACTGTCGACAATGTCCTTCGCCGCCAAAGCCAAGTGATCAAGAGTCTCTTCCTTGACCATCTCATCGTGGTTGTGCGGATTCAAGCCGAAGTTGATGCAGAGCGACGTCAACCCCGCTTCGACCATCTTGCTCGCCTCGTCACGACTGCGCACATAGCCGATCGTGTCAAATCCATCTGACATCGCGGCGGTCAGGAAATCGATCTCTCGCGTGAACCCCAATCCGTGTGCCTCCAGAACCGCCGCCCGATCTCCAAAGTGAAAGACAGCCGGAAAGTTGGTCAGCCCAACGATCTTGAGCGACTTCAGGCGGGGCATCAGCTCGTCAACTCTCAGGCGCGGGTCGAAGAGCGGCAGTCCAACGTAAACCGGCAACTTGACCCGAGGCACCAGTTCCTGCGAGGCAAATTGCAACGTGAATTCCACCGAATCGTAGATCGGCAGCAATGACGCCGGAGACGGAACCCCCATGGAGCGCAGCTTTCCGGCACCGAGCGCAAGAATGAAGTCCGCACCAGCGTTTTCGGCGGCCCGTGCAGCCATGCCTGAACCGACTGCGGCCCCAACGCGAAACCTTCGACCACTTGCTCTCATTCCTGACCGATCGATCCCGAACCACGGCATCGCAGCCTGGCTCTTTCCCAAATTTACCCAACTTGCAAAATATAGCGGTCTCCGATTGCGGTCCAGAGCCTAGGTTTATGGCTAGGAGGCGTGCCATTGTGGCACACAAACCAAGGAGGAATGACGTGAGACTCACAAGCAGACTTGTTGCATTAACGGCAGTCGTCGCGCTCATGGGCTCAGCAGCCTGTGCCGAGGGATTCGACTGGCGGAAGTTCGAAGGCACAGAGATCACATGGGCCTATGACATCCACCCGTATGCGGACGCAGTGGTTGCGTATCTGGATGAGTTTGAAGAGTTGACCGGCATCAAGGTCAACGCGGAACTCTATCCCGATGACACTTATTGGGGCAAGCTGAACATCCAGCTCTCGACTGGTTCCACCGACTGGGACGTCGTGGGAACCGGCATTCAGCCTGCGTGGGACGTAACGCCTGCGGGGCAGCTTGAGCCGCTTCGCGGCCTTGTCGACGACCCGAGCATGACCAATCCGGACTATGACTATGCGGATTTCTTTCCGGCACTGACACGGGCCTGGACCTGGGACGTCGCCGAGGAGAAGATCATCGATACGCCGGACGGCGAAATCTGGGGCATTCCACACGCATTCGAAAACATGCAGCTCATGTACCGGATGGACATTCTGGAACGTCTTGGTGTCGAGCCGCCAAGCACGCTCCCAGAACTGACCGCAGCCTGCGAGAAAATAACGGCCGCGGATCCGAACGTCACGCCAATGGCCGTTCGTGGCGTTCGCTTCTGGTCGTCCATTCACACGGCACCAATCTCAATTGCGCAGTCTTATGGCGTCAGCGACTTCGTGGGATCGGGTGATGATCTCGATACCGCTCTCGACAGTGCGGAATCGATCCGCTTTCACAAGGACTACGTGGCGATGATCCAGGCCTGCGCACCAGACAGCTGGGCAAACGACAATTGGTACCAGGTGGTTGACGGCCTTTCGACCGGCAAGACCGCGATGGCGGTTGACGCAAACATGTTCGGCTTCTGGAACAACATTGAAGGCGCATCCGACGCGTCCGGCAAGATCGCCTTTGCGCCGCCACTCACGGCGCCGGACAATGACGAGTTCGCGTCGAACATCTGGATCTGGTCGCTTGCGATCAACGCCGCATCGGAAGAGAAGGGCGCCGCATGGTACTTCATACAATGGGCCACGTCCAAGGAGATGAACGTCCGCGGTGCGACTGACGGCAAGCTGGTCAATCCGCCACGGGCGTCAGCATGGGAAACGCAGGAGTGGATTGACTATGCCAACCAGCCTGAGTTCAACAATTTCTACGATACGTTCAACTCCGTTCAGGAAAAGACTTCGCTGCTGTTCACGCCGCGCTATGGCTTCGGCACGGCGATGAACGCTTGGGCTGTCGCCATGCAGGACATGGTTGGCGGAGCGGATGTGGAAGAGCGCCTGGCCGAACTTGCCGAGGAAATTCGCGACGAGCTGAACTAGGTTTTCCCTGGCGACAAATCGTCGACACTTGCCGGCGGCGTCTCGTCGCCGGCATTTTGGGCCTCCGGGCCGGGGACAATTGGGATGGCATACAAGAAAGCCAGATCATGGAACGCGTTCCTGCTGGTCTCCCTGCTGCCGGCGGTCCTGATCCTCGGTGGCTTTGTCCTTCTGTTCTTTTGGGGGTTTTATCAGTCCCTGACCGACATGCGGTTCGGTCGCACGCGGGTCGATTTCGAAGGCCTTGGAAACTACGCGCGTCTCTTCGGCAGAGGACGCTTCTGGGATTCCGTTTCGGCGACCGCCATCTATGCATTTTCCGCTGTCGCCTGCGAAGCCATTCTCGGTCTCGCAATCGCCAAGTTGTTCAATACCAGGGCGCTGCTTGCCAAATGGTTCCGTCCGACGATCCTCCTGCCTCTTGTGCTGCCGCCTCTTTCGGTCGCGTTGATGTGGACGACCATGATGAACCCGGAGACCGGGGTTCTGAACTACTTCCTCAGCTTCATCGGGATCAGCAACTTCTCGTGGACGTCAAAGGCCGAAACGGCGATGTTCGCCGTCGTCTTCATCGACGTCTGGACATTCACTCCGTTCTTTGCGTTGATAATATTTGCAGGCCTTCGAGGGATTGCACCTGAAATCATCGAAGGTGCCAGAATGAACGGCGCAAAGGCCTGGGGCATATTCTGGCGCATCGAACTGCCGATGGTATTGCCTTACATTCTTCTGGCGTCCCTGTTCAGGCTGATCGATTCGCTCAACCAGTTCGACATCATCTTTGGCACCACGCAAGGTGGCCCCGGGAACGCGACCGACGTGCTTTCGGTATCCGCCTACTTCACCGCATTCCAGAACCTGCATTTCGGTCGCGGCGCGGCGATCATGATTGTCAACTGGCTGATCGTGTTGATCAGCGCCATAGTCGTGGTGAAACTCTGGCAGTTCACCAGAAGGAGGGTGAGTTGATGCAGAATCGCAGGCTCGCCTCGACAATGCTGAACGCCCTGGTGCTTCTGGTCGTCATGGTTTTGGCGTTTCCAATCATCTGGATTGTCATGAACTCCTTCAAGGAAGCTGCAGACATCAACGCCTATCCGCCCGTCTTCCTGTTTGATCCCACGCTCGAGAACTACAAGGTCCTCTTCGATCTCGCGGATGCTGAAGCGACAAATTATGGCACGTTAAAGATCGAGTTCTTCAAGCCGGTCATCAGCAGCGTGATCATCTCGATTGGTGCCGTGCTCCTGTCGGTGATCGCCGGCGTTCCCGCAGGCTATGCGCTGGCGCGATACGAGTTTCGTGGCAAGGAAGACCTGGCCTTCTTCATTCTCAGCTTCCGATTTGCACCGGTCCTTCTGGTCATCATCCCGATGTTCCAGTTCTTTCAGGCCGTGGGGCTATACGACAGCTATCTCGGGATGATCTGGGTCTATCAGCTTGTGACACTGCCAATGATCATCTGGCTGAGCCGATCCTATGTGGAGGACATTCCGCTGGAGATGGAAGAGGCCGCGGCCATCTGCGGCGCCAAACGGCCCCGGATCATTCTTCAAGTCGTGCTGCCCCTGCTGCGGCCCGGCCTGGTGGGGGCGTCGCTGCTCGTGTTTCTCCTGGCCTGGCACAACTTCGCACTCGGACTGATCCTGACGGCCAAGAACACGCCTGTGACCGTGGCGCTTCTGAAGCTTCTGAACCCGGGTGTCAGTTTCTACCCCGTCGTGTCGGCGGGATTGGTCGTGTCGATGATCGTGCCGATCCTCCTGATCATGCTGGGCCAGCGTCATCTGGAACGAGGTCTTACGTTTGGGGCCTTGAAGTGATGCGACCGCTCGTTTTCATCGGGACAACCAATCTCGACATCGTCTTCTATTCCGAGAACCTGCCAACCGTCGGCCAGAGCTTGATGGGAACCATCGAGGAATTCGGCGGCGGCAAGGGCGCAAACCAGGCGGTCGCCGCCGCGCGGCTGGGTGGCGACCCCTATTTCGCGACGATGCTTGGCGAAGACGATGCCGCGGCTGCACTGGCGCGCGGCTTGGCGGATTTCGGCGTCAAGACCGACAAGATGAAAAGAAAGCGGGGCGCGGCCTCGGGCAAGGCGCTGATATTCGTCAGCGCCAAGGGCACCAACATGATCGGGATTGACGCGGGCGCGAACGAGAAATTCAGCCCCGACGATGTCCGGGCCGCGCTGGACGACGTTCCCCAGGACGCGGTTGTGGTCGTGGAAATGGGATTGCCGGTCGAGGCGTGCCGCGCGGCGTTCGAGGCCAAGGGCAACCGGTTTCTCATCTTCAATCCCGCGCCAGTGCGCACCCAGGTCTCCGAGGCAGATTGCCGGTCCATCAACATCATTACGCCCAATGAAACAGAGGCCGAGGAACTGACCGGTCTTCCGGTCACAACGGTGGAAGAGGCCTTTGCCGCTGCAATGCACCTTCACGACAGGGGCGTTGCCGGGGTGGCAATAACGCTCGGTGACAATGGCGCCGTGTATCTGGACGCCAGTCGACGCATCCACCAAAGCGCTTATCCGGTGAACGCCGTGGATACGACTGCCGCCGGCGATGCGTTCAACGGCGCTCTGGCCACCGCGATTGCCAAGGAGCAGGAAGTTGAAGACGCCTTGAGCTTCGCGGTTGCGGCCGCAAGCGTGAGCGTCAGTCGCAAGGGCGCCCAGCGATCCATGCCAACGGAACGGGAGGTCAGGGAGTTTCTGGCCCAGCAAGGAGCATATTGAGAATGGGAATTTTCGACCTGACCGGAAAAACAGCGCTTGTCACAGGGGCGTCCGGCGGCATCGGTCTGGCGCTTGTCAAGGGGTTCGTCGACACCGGGGCGAATGTCGTGGCAGCCGATCTTGACCCGGCCGCGGTTGAAAGCGCGATGGCAAGCAATGACCGTGTGATGCCGGTTCGCCTGGACGTATCCGACGAGGCGGGGATCAAGGACGTTCTGGCCCTGGTACGCGATCGTTTTGGCCCCTTGGACATTCTGGTGAACAATGCCGGGATCAAGTCGGCGGAACGCCTTATGGACGGGGACCGAAAGAGAATCCAACGCACGTTGGCCATCAACACGGATGCGGTCCTGGACCTGACACGTCTGGTCTATGAAGACAGCCTCAAGGACCGGGGCGGGCGCGTCATCAATATCGGATCTTCCATATCGTCGCGCGGTGCGGTGTTCAACTATCAGGCTGGCGGGGCGGATTACTGCTTTTCGAAAGCGATCGTGCACGACCTCACACAGCTGCTCGCCTACGAGACCGCGCCACACTGCGTGACCGTGAACGCGGTCGCTCCCGGGATCGTCCACACGCCAATCCATGGCAGACCCGCAGAAGAGACGGAGGCCCGTCACGGTGGCCTCATCCCCCTTGGCCGCATCGGTGAACCCGAAGACATCGTCGGCGCGACTGTCTTCCTGGCATCGGACGCGGCGTCATACATTACGGGACAAGTGGTGCATGTAAATGGCGGCATGGTGATGAGCGATTGAGAGTGACATGGTTGACTGGCCCATAGTATCCGGCATCATCAGCGATCTGGATGGTGTGACCTACCGCGGGGACGACCCGATCGACAGCGCCGTTCACACCTTCCAAAAATGGCATGACAGCGGCTTGCCCTATGCATTTGTCACGAACAACTCCACGAAATCGGCCGCCGAGTTTGCCGACAAGCTGACCGGCATGGGCATTCCCGCCGTGCCCGAGAGGATCATCACGACCTCGGCAGTTGCCGCTGATCGGCTGGCGTCCCTCGTTCAGCCGGGCGCGCGCGTCATGGTCATTGGCGCACGCGCGCTCACCCGTGCAGTGGAAGGTCGCGGGTTTGAAGTTGCCGATGAAGGCGTGGCCGCGGTGGTCGCGGGCCTGGATCGCGAGTTCACCTATGCAAAACTGGCCAAGGCCCAGACAGCCCTGTTGAGGGGTGCACGCTTCATCGGAACCAACCCGGATCACATGCTGCCCCACGGCGGCGGCTTTGAACCCGGAGCGGGCTCGATCCTGAAGGCCATCGAAACTGCGTCGGGCGTTGCGCCCATGATCATCGGCAAGCCACAACCCGATCTTGTCTCGATGGCGCTGTCCGTACTAGGAACGGATCAGAAATCTACCTTCATGCTCGGCGATCAGGTCATGACCGACATCATGGCGGGCCACAGAGCTGGCCTTCCCACAATTCTGGTGCGCACCGGGGTGGCCGAGAGGGGCCCCTTCCCTATCGAACCTGATTTCGAAATTGAATCGCTGGCCTCCATACCCGCTGCAGCGACAAGTTCTTGAAGGGGACACGACATGGCAGAGGTAAGCACATCGAAGCTGGTCAAGACATACGGGGCCGTCACTGCGCTGCATGGCATAGATTTGGACATCAAGGACCGAGAGTTCATCGTGTTTGTCGGCCCTTCCGGTTCCGGGAAGTCCACGCTTCTGCGCAGCATCGCGGGGCTGGAGCCAATTGCGAGCGGTTCGGTCCGGATTGCCGGGCAGGACGTCACGGACGTCGATCCGGCAGACCGCGACCTGTCCATGGTGTTCCAGAACTACGCGCTGTTTCCGCACATGAGCTGCCGCGGAAACCTCGAGTTCCCGCTCAAGTCGGAAGGTGTGCCAAAGGCGGACATCGACAGCCGTGTCGAAACTGCCAGCAAGCTGCTTCATATCGAGCAACTGCTTGATCGGAATCCGTCGGAACTGTCAGGCGGCCAGAGGCAACGCGTGGCAATTGGCCGCGCAATTGTCAAGGAACCCAAGGTCTTCCTGTTTGATGAACCTCTGTCGAACCTGGATGCGGAGTTGCGCATCAGGATGCGGGTGGAAATCACCAAGCTGCATCGCCAACTCAAGAACACGATCATCTACGTGACCCACGATCAGGTCGAGGCGATGACAATGGCGGACCGCATCGTGGTCCTGCGCGACGGCCGGATCGAACAAGTCGGAACGCCTCACGAACTCTATTTCAATCCAGCCAACCAGTTCGTGGCGACCTTCATCGGTGCACCACAGATGAACCTTGTTCCCTGCCGTTCGGTTGGCGCGACCGGGGATCAAGTGACAACCATTCAGGTTGGCGATGGCACACCCACGCCACTGCCAATTGAGAGCGCCGGGCAGAGCGGAAACCTGACCTTGGGATTCCGCCCCGAGCACGTCCTGTTCCAGGATCCAGAATGCACGGCAATCCGGTTCGAGCTGAAATCAGACGTTGTGGAACACCTTGGCGCCGTAACGAACATATACGGTCAGATTCCGGTGGAGAATGGAGAGGAGGTCGACGTGACCGTTTCTAGCCATTCCCATGTAGCGCTGCGCGACGGCACGGCGCTGTCAACCTGGGTGGCTGCGGAGAACTGCCACTTGTTCCGGTCCGATGGAACATCCTTGACGCGCAACGTGATCGCACCCGAATGGAACTGATTTCAGACTTTGCCTGTCGGGGCGCAACGTCCAGTCTGAGTGCCCTATTGGGAGAAAGGCCTGTCTCCTTGGCGAAGACGCCACAAAATGGTGTGGCGACGGCCACGCGGCCCGGTCCCCGGATCCATTGCGGAGAACGTGCCAGCGCCGCCGCATTGCGACCCTGACGGCGAGAAGCTCCACGGCTCCGGCCAGGAGCATCCTGCCCTCCACGCTGCGGCCCTTGCCCGACGCGCCCATATTCTTCCACGCCTCCACGTCTCTCTCGCCGAAGAAGCCTATGCCAGAGCGGGATCCGGAACCGGCGAAACGGTGCACACGGCTGAAATCCGTCGTCAACGCGGCGCTCGGCGGTGCCGGCAGGATCGAAAAGGGCTTGTTGTCGACGGAGATATGAAAGAGCGGGATCATGGCCGTTCGCCGCGCTTTTGATAGAATCGTTCTCTTTCCAATTGTACGGCTCCCATCGTCTTTCCGCCCGCCGTGATTCTGTTGTGGTGAAGCCTCGGGCGTCCGTGCAGGCCGATGTCTCCTGTCCCGTGCCGACACAACTGACGCTCCGCGCCTGAGGGACGGAGCCGGAGGACGTCGCGGACGCGCCGCGCCGTTGCGGATCGTTCACTTCCCCATCGTCGGATCCTGTTGCCGTGTCGGCCGTGGCGCCTTTGCCGCGGCCGCGAATTCGGCGTCAATGCGCCTTGACCGGGATGCGCTTTATCGGGTGGTCGCGGTACAGGAGAGATTGGGTGTCGTGGAAGACATGCACCTTGGACGGGTGTGCCGTAAGCGAAACATTGTTGCCTCGTTGGTCCCGGTGTATGCCCGCAAGCTTCGCGATCACGGGGTCCGCCTCACCATCCGGCTCGAAATACAGGATCGTCACCTCGCCAAGCGCCTCGGAGATGCTGACCTTGCCCTGGAAGACATGCGGGCCATCGGTCGCCACGAAGTCTTCCGGACGGACGCCGATGTTCACGTCCTTGCCCGAGTCCTCCGGCAACGACGGCACGTCCGAGACGGCTTCGCCCCCGCCGGCAAGCTCGATGCGGGTCTGCGCGCCCGTCCCGGATATCCTGCCTGGCAGCAGGTTCATGGCGGGCGAGCCAATGAACTGCGCGACAAACTCGTTTTCCGGCCGCTCGTAGAGCTGCAATGGCGTGCCCACCTGGGCAATTCCGCCCCCGGCCAGGACCACGATGCGCGACGCGAGCGTCATGGCTTCGACCTGGTCATGCGTGACATAGATCATCGTCGATTCGGGCATCGACTCCTTCAGTTGCGCGATCTCGATCCGGGTTGCCACGCGCAGCGCGGCGTCAAGGTTCGAAAGCGGCTCGTCAAAGAGATAGACTTTCGGGTCGCGCACGATGGAGCGCCCGATCGCAACGCGCTGGCGCTGACCCCCGGACAACGCCTTGGGAAGCCGGTCCAGCAGATTGTGAAGCTGCAGGGTCCTCGCGGCGCCTTCGACCCGTTCGTCAATTTCTTCGCGGCTCATCTTCGCGATCTTCAGGGCGAACGACATGTTGTCGCGCACAGTCATGTGCGGGTAGAGCGCGTACGACTGGAAGACCATGGCAATGCCGCGCTCGGCGGGCGGCACGTCGTTCACGACCATGCCGTCGATCTCGAGCGTACCGCCGGATATCCTCTCAAGGCCGGCAATCATGCGAAGCAGCGTCGACTTGCCGCATCCTGACGGTCCGACGAAGACGATCAGTTCGCCGGTCTCGATGTTCAGGTTGATGTCCTGGAGGACGTCGACGGTGCCGTAGGACTTGGCGACATCGGAAAGTACAAGATTGGCCATGCCGTTTCTCCCTCAGCTCGCTTCCTTGAAGGTTGCCTGCCATGGCGGCAGGATTGTGCCGTCGCCGGCGTCAAATGGCGCGTCGCGATCCGTCGTCCAGGCACCGGAAGGCAGGATCACCTCGCGCGCCTGTCCCGAAAGATTGAATGCCGTGAAAAGGCGCTGCCTGCCGCAGGTCCGGATTGCCGAGAGGAAGCCCTCGTCCGCCTCGACGACATCGAATGTGCCCTTGACCAGTGCCAGGCGCGAGGCGCGATAGGCAATCATCCGGCGATAGAAGTTCAGCATCGAGTCCGGATCGCGCTCCTGCGCATCAACCGCTTGTGACGCGTGCTCCGCCGCCACGGGCAGCCAGGGCTTGGCCTCGCTGAAACCGCCGTATTGACGATTCGCGTGCCAGACCATCGGCGTTCGGCATCCGTCGCGCCCCTTGAAGGCCGGCCAGAACCGAATGCCGTAAGGATCGTGAAGGTCCTCGAAGGCAATGTCGGCCTCGTTCAAGCCCAGTTCCTCACCCTGGTACAGGCAGACCGATCCTCGCATGGACAGCAGCACCGCAAGATATGTCCGATGCGCTTTCGGCGAAAGCGACCAGCGCGTCGTATGGCGCACCACGTCATGGTTCGAAAACGCCCAGCAGGCCCAGCTGTTCCTTGCGATGCGCTGGAAGCGCTCCAGCACCTCCGCGATGCGGGCGCCCGTCGGGTGGCTGCTGGAGAGAAAGTCGAATCCGTAGCACATGTGCAGCCTGTCCGGCCCCTGCGTGTACTCGGCCTGTATCTCCAGCCCGCGCTGATCGTCGCCGACCTCGCCTACGGACGTGATGTCCGGGAATTCGTCCATCACGGTGCGAAGGCGCTTCAGGAACTCGATGTTCTCGGGCCGGGACTTGTCATTGATGTGGCTCTGAAAGCTGTAGGGATTGACGGAAGGCGCGGTCATGCCCGTGACCTCCACGTTCGAGAGCGGCGGATTGTCCCTGAGTTCGGCATCATGGACGTAGAAGTTCACCGTATCCAGACGGAACCCGTCCACGCCGCGTTGCAGCCAGAAGCGCGCCACGTCAAGAAGGGCGTCCTGCACGTCCATGTTGTGAAAGTTCAGGTCCGGCTGTTCGCGCAGGAAGTTGTGCATGTAGTACTGCATGCGCGCGCCGTCCCATTGCCATGCCGGTCCGCCGAAGACGGACAGCCAGTTGTTCGGCGGCGCTCCATCCGGCTTCGGGTCCGCCCAGACATACCAGTCGGCCTTGGCATTGGTGCGGTCGGCCTTGCTTTCCCGGAACCAAGGATGCTCGCTGGAGGTGTGGCTCAGCACGAGATCTATCATGACACGCAATCCGAGCCGATGAGCCCTTTCGATCACGGCATCGAAGTCCTTCAGCGTGCCGAACATCGGGTCAACGTCCCGATAGTCCGAGACATCGTAGCCGTAGTCCAGCATCGGCGACCTGAAGAACGGCGAGAGCCAGATCGCATCCACGCCGATCGAGGCGATGTAGGGCAGCCTCTCGATGACGCCCCGCAGGTCTCCGATGCCATCCCCGTTCGTGTCCTGAAACGACCGGGGATAGACCTGATAGATCACTGCGCCGCGCCACCAGTCCGGGTTGGCGGCGAGAATGCCAGGTGTCTCGTCGGGGATCGCTTCGGCGAGGCTCATGAGCGACATCCTATTTCACGGAACCGGCAAGGATGCCGCGAACGAGGTAGCGCTGCATCGCGAAAAAGACGGCGAGCGGCACAGCGATCGAGATGAAGGCGGCGGTGGCGAGGATCTCCCAGTTGCCGCCGCGCGTTCCGAGAAGATCGGTGATCTGGTTGGTCATCACCGTGGTCTGGCCGGTTGCGTCGATCAGGAAGACCTTCGCGACCAGCAGGTCGTTCCAGGTCCAGAGGAACTGGAAGATCGCGAAGGACGCCAGGGCGGGAAACGAGAGCGGAATGATGATCTTGACGAAGATCTGGAAGTCGGTGGCACTGTCTACCTTGGCATTCTCGATGATGTCGCGCGGCAGGCCGGACATGTAGTTTCGCAAGAGATAGATCGCGAGGGGAAGGCCGAAACCGGTATGGGCGAGCCAGACACCGAGATAGCCCTTTCCGATCCCGATTCCGAGATGCAGCTTGAGCAGCGGAATCAGCGCCAGCTGCAGCGGCACGACGAGCAGCCCCACGACACACGCAATCAGCAACGCGCGCCCCGGGAAGTCCATCCATGCCAGCGCATATGCGGCGAAGGCCGCAATCACTATGGGTATGATCGTGGCGGGAATGGTGACGGTCAGGGTGTTGAAGAACGCCTTGGCCATGCCTTCGACGTTGCTTTCGTCGAGAAGCATCTTGTCGTAGTTCGCAAGCGTGAACTCCGGCTGCGCGGTGACGGTCGCAAAGACCCGTTGCCCGCGCCCCGCGATCTGCTCGTCGTTGCCGCGCCACTCGTAGTCGCCGCTGGCCTGAACCGTGATCGTCTCTCCGTCGCCCAGGTCGGCGGTGTCGCCCGCGAGGTAGATGTCGATGGCGCGCGACGAGGTGCCCCAGACGCTGATCGCCTTTTCCTCTCCGTCAAAGAGGTTTCCCGAGACGACGAACGCGCTCCCGTCCGCCACCCGGTTCTCGTCGGGATCCGCCGCCCGGGCAACCACGTTCTGCTCCGCCGGGAAGAGAGAGGCCCACCAGCCGGATGTCGAGATCTGGTCCGCCGTGCGGAAGGACGAAACAAAGAGCCCGACGGTCGGAATCAGCCAGAGCACGACCATGACCACGACCGAGATGTGAACCGCCCAGGTGAGCGACGACTTGCTTCCTGCAATGGATTGCATCAGCGCATCTCCTTTCGGGCGTTCCAGACGTTCCAGGCAAGGATCGGCGAGACGAGGATCATGATGACGATCGCCGAAGCCGAACCAACGCCCCAGTCATTGGCCCGGAACAGCTTGTCGAACATGTAGTTCGCAAGCACCTGCGTCTGCCACTGGCCGTTGGTCATCGCGAACACGATGTCGAACACCTTGAGGACGACGAGCGTGATCGTCGTCCAGACGACCGTGATCGTCGGTATGATCTGCGGCACCTTGATCCTGAAGAAGATCTGAAGTGGGTTCGCGCCATCGACGATGGCGGCCTCAATGGTTTCCTCCGGGATGCCACGCAGTGCGGCCGAAAGGATCACCATGGCGAATCCCGTCTGGATCCAGATCAGCACGACCATGAGGAAGAAGTTGTTGAAGAAGGGAAGCGTCAGCCAGGCCTGCGGCTCGCCATAGGGAAGCTCGGTCCTGGCAAGGCCGAGGATCGACCCGGCCGAGAGCCAGATCAGGTACAGGGCCAAGGCGGCGGCGGCGGCGCGCGCAGCCTGGATCCAGATGCCGCCGCCGCCCGAGAGCGCGGGCCGGAAGATGATGTAGCCAGCATAGGCGACCAGGGCCGCAAAGACGAAGACGATCGCGATCGGCAGCACCTGCAGGAAGAGCACCGACATGGCGCCACCCTCGAACTGGACCCAGATCGCGTTCAGGAGGCCGATCTGCGCCTTGTCCTCGGGACGTGCGTCGTAGATCAGCTTGAAGATGACCGACGCGCCGACAAACGATATGGCCATCGGCATGAAGACCAGCGACTTGGCCACGTTGCCCCAGGCGATTCGGTCCGTGAGCTGCGCGGCCAACAGGCCGAATGCGGTAGAGGCGGCAGGCACCACGATAAGCCAGAGCATGTTGTTTCGCATGGCCTCCCAGAACTTCGGCTCGGCCAGCATCTGCTGGTAGTTGGCGAGGCCCACGAAGGCGCCATCCTGGCTTCGGTCGGTGAGCGAGAGGCGCAACGTCTCGATCACCGGATATCCAAGGTAGAGGCCAAGCGCGAAGACGGCCGGCGCGAGGAACAGCCATGGCCGCACGTGGTTGGCGCGATTGATGTTCCGTCCCGCGTTCGGCCCCTTTCCCGGAAAGAGCACCTTGTCCAGAAACAGGTTCGAAAGGTAGAAATACCCGATGCAGGCGCCGACGCCTATGATGATCGTCACGAGTCCGAGCAATGCAGGATGCATGGAGCGCCCTCCCCGCGCCAGGTTGGATGGATGCGACGGGGCCCGTCGGCCGGACCCCGTCCCTGCGTGACTACTTCAACGCGTCCCAGCTGTCCTGGACTTCCTGGGCGACTTCGGCGGCGCTCTTGCCGCCCGAGTAGTCGACCATCCCGGTCCAAAACGAGCCCGCGCCGACGCCGCCTGGCATCAGGTCGGATCCGTCGAACCGGAAGGTGGTGGCGTTCAGGAGGATCTCGTTCATCTTCCTGAGCGTCGGATCGCCGAACGCGTCCGGATTCACGCCCTTGTGCGGCGTGAGGAAGCCCTTGCGGGCCATCCAGATCTCGTGCGCGGCCGGATCCTTGAGATATTCGATCAGGTCATGCGCGGCCTGGTTCTCGTTGGTGATGGCCCAGACCGTTCCGGCGCCCAGAACCGGCTTGCCGAGTTCCCTGCCGGCATAGGCCGGGAAGTAGAAGAAGTCGACATCCTCGCCGACCACGGTGCCTTCGGGAAAGAAGGCCGGAATGAACGAGGCCTGCCGATGCATGTAGCACTGGGGCGGGCTGTCGAACATTCCCTTGGGGCTGTCGCGGAAATCGGTCGAGGCAACCGCGGCCGCGCCACCCGCGACATAGTCGTCGTTGCGGGAAAAGGCCCCGAACTCCTCGATCGCGCCCACGACGGCATCGTCGGTGAAGGAAATCTCGTTCGTGACCCACTGGTCGTAGACGGACGGGGGCTGTGTACGTAGCATCATGTCCTCGACCCAGTCGGTCGCAGGCCAGCCCGTCGCGCCACCCGAGCCGAGACCGATGCACCAAGGCGTGTCTCCGTCGGCGACGATCATGTCGGACAGCGCGTGCAGTTCCTCCATGGTCTCCGGCACTTCGTAGCCGGCATCCTCGAAGTTCTCGGGGATGTACCATACGAGTGACTTCACATCGACCTTGTAGAAGAAGCCGAAGAGCTGGCCGTTGCCGTTCTCGTCAGCATAGGTGCCGAGGTCGACCCAGGACTGCCCGGCGGCGTAGTTTTCCCGCACCCAGTCACCGACGCCGCCGTCGAGGGGCGTCAGGAATCCGCGGCTCGCCATGTCGGCGGCAAGTCCCGGTTGCGGAAAGACCGCAATGTTCGGCGCCGAGCCCGCCTCCGCGTCCACGAGGATCTGCTGCTCGAAGCTGTCGGAACCGACATAGCTTACGTCATGGCCGGATTTCGCGGCAAAGTCTCCCAGCACTGCCTCGACGTTTTCCTGGTCCGGGCCAAGCCAAGGACCAAACACGGTCAGCTGTTCGGCACCCGCGCCGCCCGTGGCCAGTGCCATCACGGCCGCGCTGGCAAGTAGTGATCTGTTCATGAAGCTCTCCCTATATCCGAACCCGAAGGCCCATTCGAAGGTTGTCGCGATGAGTTTCTCAAAGCGCTTTGGATAACTTAACATCTCCGAACTTGTTCTTCATGTCAACGTATTTCTTGACAAATCTTTAGCTTTGACAAATTGCTGCCGTCTCGTATGCTCTCGCAGAACTTGAAACCGCTTTGAACGATGAACCTGAAGGAATTCTCACACCGCATCGGGCTTTCCCCCACGACCGTCAGCCGTGCGCTGAACGGGTATCCTGAAGTCAGCGAGAGAACCCGGCGGAAGGTCCTGGAGTCCGCGGAACGGCTCGGCTACACCCCGAATTCCCGAGCGGCGCGCCTGGCAACGGGCCGCGCCATGACGATCGGCCACATCCTGCCCCTGTCGAAGGAGCATGAAATGGTGAACCCGATCTTCTCGGATTTCATCGCGGGTGCGGGCGAGCAGTATTCCAGGTCCGGTTACGACCTTTCGCTCTCCGTCGTGCGGGACGAAGACGAGGAGGAAGCCTACCGGGATCTCGCCACGCGGGGCGTGGTCGATGGCGTCGTGATCCATGGTCCCAAGGTGGAAGACCCCCGCATCCGCCTGCTCGGCGAACTCGGCCTTCCCTTCGTCGTGCACGGACGGTCAAGCAGGGTGCAAGGCGAATACAACTGGGTCGATGTCAACAACCGGCGCGCGTTCTCGCGCGCGACGGAATTCCTGCTTGATCTCGGGCACCGCAGGATCGGCCTGATCAACGGTCTTGACGGAATGGACTTTGCCACCCGCAGGCTGAACGGCTACGGTGACGCGCTGGCCGCACGCGGCATCGCCCGGGATCCGGAACTGGTTTTCAGTGGCGAGATGACCGAGAACTATGGCTTCGCGACGACCATGCGGATGTTCGATTCACCCAACCCGCCCACGGCAATCCTGATATCGTCGATCATCCCCGCGATGGGGGCACGCAGAGCGCTGCATGATCTGGGCATCGGCCTCGGAGACGAGGTATCCGTCGTGATCCATGACGACGACCTGTCCTATTTCCGGAACGAGGGAGACGTTCCGATCTTCACCGCCACACGATCCTCGGTCCGGGAAGCCGGGCGTCTCTGCGCCGACATCCTTCTCGACACGATCCGCGGCGCACAGGACGAGCGACGACATGTTCTTCTGGAGGCAGACCTCACGGTTGGACAATCGACGGGGCCGGCACCGGCAATGCGTCACCTGCTTGGCCGTGACCGCGCGGCAGCCTTGCGCCGCCCGCAAGCATTGACTTAGGTCGCCGACGCGGTCAGGACTGTTGGCCATGCCGGATCACAGGGACAAGGTGTCGCTCGTCGTCGATGTCGGCGGCACGAACACGCGTGTGGCCCTCGCCGAACGGCACACGATCCTGGCCAGGTCCGTTCGGAAATTCCGGAACTCTGGATTCGACAGCCTTGAATCCATCCTGCTTCGGTTCGAAGACGATGTCGGCCTCGCTTGCGACGCCGTTGCCGTCGCGATTGCTGGACCCGTCCACGACGGGCGCGGCACTCTGACCAATCTGGACTGGACCGTCGAGCGCGAGGCTCTCGCGAACGTCACCGGTGCGCAAACCGTGTCCGTCCTCAACGACCTGCAAGCGCAGGCTCACGCACTTCAGACGATTCCGCACAGCCACCTTGCGCCCGTCGTCGCTGTCGAGCCCGAGGAGACTGGCGCCCGCAGGCTGGTGATCGGAATCGGAACCGGTTTCAACTCCGCCCTTGCCATCCCGAACGGCCCGGGCTTGATGGTGACGCCTTCCGAATGCGGCCATATCCTCCTGCCGGCCGGCAATTCCGAGGACCTGGAGCTTGCGGGGTTCATTGCTGCGTCCGCCGGGTTTGCCTCGGTGGAGGATGTGCTTTCAGGACGAGGCATCGAGAACGTCCATGCCTGGCACGCGTCCAGGCTCGGCGAGAGCGAGACGCGGTCGGCCGCAGAAGTCCTGAAAGGCATCAGGGACGGTGACGGCCTTGCCAAGCGAACCATCGAGACATTCGTGCGGATCATGGGATCGGTCTGCGGCGACCTGGCCTTGATCCACCTGCCGTTCGGCGGGATCTATCTTGTCGGAGGCGTCGCTCGCGCCGTCGCGCCCCATCTCCGGAATTCCGGATTCGTGGCGGGTTTCCGCAACAAGGGTCGGTTCTCCGAGTTCATGGAGCAGTTCCGGGTCTGCGTTGTCGACGACGACTTTGCGGCGCTGTCAGGCCTGGCGGCTCATCTGGACGACCTCCGCAGCGGGCAGCGCACGGGACACTCGTGACGCGAGCGTTTTGTGCGACCTCGCGCGAGTTCGACCTCGCCGCGGCACGCCGCCGGAAACGCGCCGACGTCACATGCGCATGAGCGAGTCGACCGAGCGCGGACATCGATGCACCCCGCTCGGTCGACCGTGCCGGATCACGCCTCCAGTTCGGCGTCCCAATACAGGAAATCGAACCAGGTCTCGTGCAGGTGATTCGGCGGGAATTTCCTGCCTTGGTTCCGGAGCTTGACCGCGTTGGGCCGCTGCGGTCTGCGACGCAGCGACATGCCCGCCTGGGCGAGCGAGCTCGCGCCCTTGCGAAGGTTGCATTTCGCACAGGCCGCAACCACGTTCTCCCAGCTGGTCGTGCCGCCGCGCGACCGGGGAATGACGTGGTCGAAGGTCAACTCGCCCCGCGCGCCACAATACTGGCACCGGAACTCGTCGCGAAGAAACAGGTTGAACCGCGTGAAGGCCACCCGCTTCTGCGGGTGAACATAGTCCTTCAGGACCACCACGGACGGAATGTGGATTGCCGTGGACGGGCTGCGGACAACCTCTTCATATCGCGCAAGGACGTCCACGCGCTGCAGCCACACGGCCTTGACCGCTTCCTGCCAGGGCCACAGGGACAACGGAAAGTAGCTCAGCGGCCTGTAGTCGGCGTTCAACACCAACGCAGGATGATGCCTGAGGCCCTTCGGCTCTCGCACGAAACTTGTTCTGAAACTTCCACTCATAGCCGTTCCATCCGCATCCAGCCGCCGCGCGCGTCCCTTCCACATGCGGCCCTGATTTTCGGGCGACTATATATGGCGGTGCCCGCGAGGCAAGCCCCATGAATGTTGGGTGCGACTGCAGGCCAACGTGACAGGTTTTCCACAGACTTGTCCACAAGCCCGGACGGTCACGATTCAGGCGGTTCGACTCCGAGCCGCTCGCGCATGAATCTCAGCGCCACGGAGAGCCCGTCGGGCGAAATGCCGTGGCCCGTTCCCTCCATCACGTGGCTGGACACCTCGAAGCCCGCGGCCTGCAGCGCTTCCGTCGCCGCTCCAAGCTCGGCAAAGGGCACCACCTCGTCGACGTCTCCGTGAACAAGCAATGCCGGCGGCCGCGACTTCGCCTCGTCGGCAATGCAGCCCGGAAACATCAACCGGCCAGAAACCCCCACGATTCCGGCCACGGGATCGAGCCGTCTCGGGGCAACATGCAGGCTCATCATCGTGCCTTGGCTGAATCCGAAGAGCAACAAGCGACCGGGATCGAGGCCTTCGTCCGCCAGGAGCCTGGAAATGAAAGCGTCAAGCAGCTTTGCGGACCGAACCAGCTCTTCGACCATCGCGGCTTCAGTCGACCCGTCGAGCCACGGGATCGGAAACCACTGGAAGCCCGCAGGGTTCGCCAACGACGGCGTCGGCGCGTCGACGGCCACGAAGACGGTGTCGGGAAGCAGCGGCGCAACGTGCTCGCCGATTCCGAGCAGGTCCGCACCGTTCGCCCCGTAACCGTGGAGGAACAGCACGAGCGAGCTGTCCTTGCCGGAGGCACTGCCCCGGCGCTGGCAATTCAACTCGCTCACCGAATTCCCTCCCGCTGCTTCGCGGCACGGTAATAGGCCCAGAGCAGTCGCGCGGCGACACCGCGCCAAGGCGACCATGGCTCCGCCATCTGCCGCAATTCACGTTCCGTGGGCCTGTCCGGTTTCTCGAACAGGATGCGCGCCGCTTCCTGTAGCGCAAGGTCTCCGGGCGCAAAGACATCGGCACGGCCCAACGAGAACATCGCGTAGATCTCGGCGGTCCAGCGTCCTATTCCGGGCACCTGGACGAGCGTCTCGATGACGTCTTCCGTGGGCTTCTCCCGCAACTGCCTGAAGCGGATGCCCGATGTTGCGAGTTCGCGTGCGTAGCGCATTTTCTGGCGTGAAAGGCCGCATGCCCTGAGCTCGTCATCGCTGGCTGCAACGATCTTGCGCGGGCCGGTCAGCCCGGCGGATTTCAGTCGCCCCCAGATCGCATCGGCCGCCGCCACGGAAACCTGCTGGCTGACGATGGCATCAAGAAGCGGCGCGAATCCGTCCTTGCGCCGTCGAAGCGGCAGCGGCCCGGTCAAGGCGAGGGCCCCGCGAAACCGCGGCTCGCGTCGCGAAAGATAGTCGGCCCCTTCGGCGATGCAGGCAGGAGTCTCGATGATGCGGCCTATTCCCCTTGACACGATGTCCTCCCGAACGGCGCGCGGACGGTAGTTGCTGCAGCGTCAAAACGGAAGCCCCAACCTTGCCGACATTGGCGGAACGGAGTACCGGACTTGCATGCCGAAGAAACCGGTCCTTTCCACGGCGCGACGGAACCTGGCGGTTCTTGTGATCGCCCAAGGCTATCTCGGCTCGCAGATGCCGATGATGTTCATCGTGTCCGCGCTTGCCGGACAGTCGCTTGCGCCGAATCCCTGCCTTGCCACGCTTCCGATCTCGCTGATCGTGCTGGGGTCCATGCTCGCGGCCACGCCGCTGTCAGGCATCATGCAACGGCACGGACGCATGCTCGGCTTCGTCATCGGGGCGACGGGCGGCGCCATTGGCGCGGCGCTGTCAGCCTGGGGCCTTGCCACGGGTAGCTTCGCGCTCTTCCTGATCGGTTCGGCATGCGCCGGCATGTACATGTCGTCACAGGGCTTCTTCAGATTCGCGGCGGCCGACACGGCTTCCGAGGCGTTTCGCCCGAAGGCGATCAGCTACGTCATCGCGGCGGGGCTTGCGAGCGCGGTGATCGGCCCGCAGCTGGTCAAGGTGACCGCCGATGCCTTCGTGGTGCCGTTTCTTGGCACGTATCTTGCGATCATCGTGATCAATGCAAGCGGCGCATTCCTGTTCCTTCTTCTGGACATCCCGAAGCCAAGGGCCGTCGAGGTCTCCTCGCATGCCAGGTCTCACCTGGAACTCCTGAGGTCGCCCAAGGTGCTGGTGGCGATCATCTGCGCGATGGTTTCCTACTCCCTGATGAATCTCGTGATGACGTCCACGCCGCTCGCGGTGGTGGGCTGCGGGTTCACCAAGAACAACGCGGCAGACATCGTGTCGGCTCACGTCCTGGCCATGTTCGCGCCATCGTTTTTCACTGGGCACCTGATTGCGCGCTTCGGCGCGGAACGGATTGTTGCCATCGGGCTGGCGATCCTCGCGGCAGCCGGAGGCGTTGCCCTTTCGGGAACCGATCTCAACAACTTCTTTGGTGCGCTCATTCTCCTGGGGCTGGGCTGGAACTTCGGCTTCATCGGCGCGACCGCGATGCTCTCGAACGCGCATCTGCCCGAGGAGCGAGGTAGGGTGCAGGGCCTGAACGACACGCTCGTGTTTGGCTGCGTGACTCTGGCGTCGCTTTCGTCCGGTGGATTGATGAACTGCACCGGCGGCTCGCCGGTGGAAGGCTGGACCTCCGTGAACCTTGCGATGGCCCCGTTCCTGGCGCTGGCGGGAGGAGCCCTGCTCTGGTTGACACTTGCGCGCCGATCACCGGGAGGGGCAACGAATTGACCGCGGTGGCAGGACGCCCTGGATTTGCGGAAAAAAAACGCCCGCACAAAGCGGGCGCTTAGTTATTGAGGCAGGTTTCATACAGGCAAGAAACCTATCGAGCAGTGCCCCGCTTATACGCCACGATTCCCCAAACTCCAAGCTAAAAGTTTGAAAGGCCCCACAGCGCCCTGTAGGCTGCCCAAGAGCACGATGGAGAAAGGACGACTTCACGATGAACCCATACCGCAGACTCGCGCTTGCAGCGACATTTCTGGTGGCGGCAGGATCAGGGCATGCCGAGCCAAGGCACGGCATAGCTATGTATGGCACTCCCGCACTACCACCGGATTTTGTGTCTCTGCCCTATGCAAACCCGGACGCGCCCAAGGGCGGACGCATCGTTCAGGGCGAGGTCGGGAGCTTTGATTCACTCAATCCGCACATCCTGAAGGGCCGGGTTCCGTGGCAGCTCAGGTTCCTGGCCCACGAAACCCTCATGGGTCGCAGTTACGACGAACCGTTCTCTCTTTATGGCCTCCTGGCCGAATCAATCGAAGTGCCCGACGACCGCTCCTGGGTCGAGTTCACGCTGAGACCGGAAGCCAGGTTCTCGGACGGCACGCCGGTCACGGTCGATGACGTGCTCTGGACCTTCGAGACGCTCGGCACCGTAGGTCATCCGCGCTACCGACGATCATGGAAAAAGGTCGCCAGCGCCGCGCGCACGGGCGAGCGAAGCGTGAGATTCACTTTCAACGTGCGCGACGACGAGCTGCCGTTGATTCTCGGTCTCCGTCCGGTCCTCAAGAAAGCGCAATGGGAGGGCCAGGACTTCGCCGAATCGGGCACCGACGTCATTCCGGTCTCCTCCGCTCCTTACGTGATTTCCGACTTCGAGCACGGACGCTACGTGGTCCTGGCACGGAATCCCGACTACTGGGGCGACGGCGTCGTTCCCTTTCGCCGCGGAACGGCGAACCTGGACGAGATCAGGATGGAGTTCTTTGCCGACGGCACCGCGATGTTCGAAGCCTTCAAGGCCGGATTGCTGACCACCTCGCGCGAAACCAGCGTGCAAAAATGGAACAGCCAGTACAATTTCCCGGCCGTTCAGTCGGGAGACGTGGTCAAGTCCCTCATCCCGCACAAGCGTCCGTCCGGAATACGCGGTCTCGTGATGAACACGCGGCGGCCGCAGCTTCAGGACTGGCGGGTTCGCGAGGCGTTGATCACGGCCTTCAGCTTCGAGTTCATCAACCAGACGATCAACGGCGAGCCCCAGCCCCGCATCACGTCCTACTTCTCGAACTCGATCCTTGGCATGAGCGGTGGTCCTGCAGAGGGACGCGTGCGGGAGTTTCTCGAGCCCTTCGCAGATGATCTCCTGCCTGGCGCGCTTGAAGGCTACGAACTTCCCGCCGGAGACGGCACCGAGCGGAATCGACGCAACCTGGGAGTCGCGCTTGCGCTCATGGCCGACGCCGGCTGGTCGCTTGAGGACGGCAAGTTGAGGAACGAGGCCGGCGAAACCTTCGGCTTCGAGATTCTCCTTTCTTCCGGGTCCAGCGAGACGCACCAGATCGTGGACATCTATTCTTCAGCCCTGGAACGCATGGGAGCCGACCTGACGGTCACGACGGTGGATGCCGCCGAATTCAAGGAACGCACGAACAAGTTCGACTTCGACATGACGTGGTATGCAAGAGGCATGTCGCTCTCGCCTGGAAACGAGCAGAACCTCTACTGGGGATCCGAAGCTGCGGACACCGAGGGAAGCCGGAACTGGATGGGAATCCGGAGTCCCGCGGTGGAGACCATGATCGAGCGGCTCTTGACGTCCCGGAGCCAGGACGACTTCGTCGCTGCAACCAAGGCCCTGGACAGGGCATTGACAACGGGACGCTACGTGATTCCCGTCTGGCATGGGCCGGTGTCGCGGATCGCGCATGCAAGGCAGCTTCGATACCCGGAAGAGCTGCCCATGTACGGGGATTGGATCGGTTTCCAGCCCGATGTCTGGTGGTATGAGGAGTGAAGAAGTGCGAAAGGTAATGCTGCTTGCGATGCTTCTGCTGGGACTTGCCGCGTGCAATACGGTTGAAGGCATTGGAAGCGACGTGTCGGCAGGCGCTCGCGCCATAGGCAACGCGCTGACATAGGCGTCTTTCTCAACGCGTCGGCGCAAGCGCGGAAGGCCGGAGCGCTTTCCGTGTCGCACAACCTTCATTTGCCGTCATACGCGCCCAGGGCAGGAAGGTTCTCGGCGACAAGGGCGCGACCATGGCACGCATCGTGGTCAACGGCCTCGGCCGAACGGGTGAGGTGCCGCTTCGACGGGCCCTTGAAGGGAGGCCCGACAGCGCGTTCGTCCTGCTGAACGAACCCTGCGCCGAAATCAGGCTGCATGCCCTGCTGCGGGAATTCGACATGGTTCAAGGCCGTCGGGGCCGTGGCATCAAGGCAAGAGACGATCATCCTTCGGTTGCGGGGCATGCGATGCGGTTCTCGCGGGTCAAGGAATTCCGTGATCTCCCCTTCAAGAACGCGGCATTGATCCGGTTGTCGATTGCACTGGCGCTCACAAACCTCGGCAGGGCTGACGTTCCGTCCGGACGTCGGCGTTCGGAAAATGGCCGTTTCGGCACCGTTGACGGGCAAGGGCATGCTGGCGCCTGGCTGCGGTGCCAATCACGACCTTCTCGGTCCACGCGTCCAGGATGTCGTCACTGCCGCACCCTGCTCGACGAACCGCCTTGGCCAGTTTGCGACATCATGCATGAAGAAATTGAAATAATGCACTGTAGAATAACAATAATCTATTGTGCAACCAACAACCGAACCATCGTCGACATGCCGCAACAGGAACCCGGGCGTGCACACGCCGCACTGAACTCGCCGATCCCCACGTCAACGGGATCGGCAGCGGAATCCACGTTCATCCAGCCCGAGTTCAAAGGACGCCCGAAACGGCGTCGAAGAGGTGAACGCTCCATTCGTCACACGGTCCGCAGGTGACCGGAAAGGCATTCTCGGCCGCGGGGAGCGCCTCCTGGTGTCCTGCGACTTCCAGCATGATCCGCGTTCGGCCGCCGTGAATGGACCTTCGACCAAGGTGATCAACGGATCCCGGGCAAAGGTTCATTCGTGGCATGACAAGGAATGGACGCACCCGACATTCATGGCGATCAGGAACATGGCCCCTTCGGCGAAAGGTTCGTGAATCCACCTCCGCCGCACGCCGCGGATTGCTCCGTGAACATCCGAAGAGCAGTCGCTTGCACATGCCGCAAAGGGGTGCCAACGATGGCAAATGTCCATCAAGCTCGACATCCTGAGCGACCCCATTTGCCCGTGGTGCTACATCGGCAAGAGCAGTCTCGACCGCGCGCTCGATCTGCGTCCCGGTCATCCGTTTCAAATTGAATGGCACCCGTTTCAGCTGAATCCCGACATGCCCCTCGGCGGCATGGAGCGACACGCCTATCTCGAAAGGAAGTTCGGCGGACGAGAAAGCGCGAGGCAGGTCTACGACCGGATTGCCGAGGCCGCCAAGACCGCGGGACTGAAGCTCGATCTTGACGGAATCAAGCGAACGCCCAACACGATTGACGCCCACCGGCTGATTCACTGGGCTGGCCTGGAAGGATGCCAGAACGCGGCAGTCACTTGCCTCTTCAAGGCGTATTTCGAGGAATGCAGGGACATTGGGGACCGTTCGGAACTGCTTGAAATCGCAGAAGCCGTCGGCCTTGGTCGCACCGTGACAGAACGGTTGCTAGGCACCGATGCCGACATCGAGCAAATGCGCGCACGCGATGCGCATGCAAGGAATCGCGGTGTAGCCGGCGTGCCCACATTCGTCGTTGCCGACCGCCACGTCGTTCAGGGGGCGCAGCCAGGGGACCTTTGGCTCAGGGTCATGGACGAGTTGTGCGAGCAATCCGAGGCATCCTCATGACTGGTGTGGACCGGGAAGCGGCCAATCGCGCCTCGATCACCGCGTCCCGTACAGAACTCATCGCCATCATAGCCATGATGGCAGCGACGGTCGCCTTTGCGACGGATGCCATGCTTCCCGCCTTTCCTGACATCAGCGCGGACCTCAGTCCGCACGACCCGAATCGTGCCCAGCTGGTCGTGGCGTCCTTCATGGTCGGGCTTGGTGCGGGGACCCTCTTTGCCGGACCGCTCTGCGATGCCTTTGGTCGCCAGGCCGTCTCGATCGGCGGAACCGTGATCATCATCATCTTCGCGACCGTGTCGGCGCTGGCCCAGAGCCTGGAGTTGCTGCTTCTTGCCCGGTGCCTGCAGGGCGTAGGCTCGGCCGGACCGCGCGTTGCGAGCATGGCCATCGTGCGCGACCTGTTCCGGGGCCGCGAAATGGCACGGATCCTGAGTTTCGTCATTCTGGTGTTCACGCTCGCGCCGGTGTTCGCGCCGTCGATCGGATGGCTCCTGACCCAAGGATTCGGCTGGCGCTCGATCTTCGTCTCCTTTGCGGTCTTTTCGATCATCTCGACCGGCTGGCTGCTGCTCAGGCTGCCCGAAACCCTGTCCCGCGAAGACCGTCGGTCACTGCGCTTCCGGGAACTTGTCGACGGCTTGCTGGAGGTGTTTTCGAATCGCCAGGTCATGCTGGCAATCGGCTGCCAGTCGCTGGTCTTCGCCGTGCTGATGTCGACATTGCTGTCCAGCCAGCAGGTCTTCGACAAGGTCTTCGACCGCGGCGCGGGCTTTCCGCTCTGGTTTGCGCTGATGGCGGCTCTTGCAGCAGGAGCAAGCGTGATGAATGCAGCCGTCGTGGTGCGTGTCGGGATGCGAAAGGTGGTCCGGCTCGCCCTGCTCGTTCACAGCAGCTTCACCGGCATCTTCCTGCTTGCAATGATCGCCGGCGTGCTGCCGGCATCATGGCTGTTTCCGGTTGGATTTCTCTGGTGCACATCCGTCTTTCAACTGGCGGGCTTCGCGCTCGGAAACATCAACGCGATCGCCATGGAGCCGATGGGCCACATGGCCGGGCTTGCCGCATCGATCATCACTTCTGCCGCCACGATCGCGTCGATAGTGATTGCTGCACCAGTTGGCCAAGCCTTTGACGGAACGCTCGTGCCGCTGACGGCGGCGACTTTCGTTCTCACGGCGCTGGCCCTGCTGCTGGCGCACCGCCTTGAGGGATGATGGCAGCAACACCTGATGTCAGGGAATCGGCAATTCGCCGGCCCAAACGGCTGACACAGGGATCGCGCCGGTCGGGAGCCTTCCGGCTGCGGCGGCCGGCATGCTCCGACAACAAGGTGGCTCCACAAGCCTGCAGGCACTGGTGACGCGCTGCATTCAGGCCAATGAGGGATCAGCCGGGAACCGCCAGCCTGCCCGCCGAGCGTTGCCGTTTCTTCGCGAGCACCCTTTGCCGTTCTTCCCACTCGTAGTCGGGATCTTCCAGCACCGGCACAAAGGTCAGCGTGCCGCCCAGGCGCCAAGGATCAAGCACGATGCCACGCGCAAGCCCGTCTCCCTTCCGACTTATGACCGCGGTGCTATGTTCGATGCGCAGCGGATCGAAGGCGTTCGCGATTGCCCTGTGGATCTCCAGCGTCTCCAACTGTTCGGCGAGAAGGCGCGTCTCAATGTCTTCGGCCCAATGCCAGCAAAGGCCGCGTTCCTTGATCCCCAGATTCACTTGCATGTTGTGCCACAAGGGCGACCCCTTGATCTGATAGGAAACGGCGAGCTCGCGCGTATGCCGAAGCGCGACCCGCGCCGCACGCCCGGCCTCCTCGGCGCTGACGCCAGGTCCGAGCGCAAGGATCATGCCTTCAAGTGACGCGATGTCGCTTTCGCTCGGAGGAGCATGTCGCTCAAGGTCGGCGCCACAACCCCAAAGCGACAGCAACGCCGGAAGGACGATGACGATCTTGAGCAATTTCGACACTCTCATGCGAAAAGTCCCACGTGGCCATTCGCACTCATCGATATCCGCCCCGCGATCCGTTGTCGAGAATCCCTCGGGGACCTGAACGCCTGTGCATGGCACGCATATCGAATTCGGCGTGACCTGATGCATCCGGGACGGCGCAGCTCAGGAATTGCAGGACAGCCCCGGACGGTCGAACCACGGCTATCGCGCCCCGATCATGCGGTCCATGAGTCAAGGGGGGGTGTCCATTCAACCGTTGCGACCGGATCGACGAATTGCGCCTGGATGGCAAGTTCCTTCCTGTGCCGCGAAACCGATTCGGCGGTCGGGCTGCGATCGCTGAAGGCGGCCAGGCTTCCAACCGGGAACTGCGCATCATGCCGTGCGAACGGCCGAAGCGCGCTGCCTTCCGCAAACAGCGGGGAAGCTCCGGCGTCAACCGGCTCGCCAAACTGCGGCGCCACGCTACAGCTGTTCTCCTGGCGCTTTCCGTGGAGGAGTCGGCGGTCCGTCAATCAGGCGGCTGGCCAGCCATGCACTGGCAATCATGACGGCGAGCACCAGCATGGCAGAAAGGCTGAGCGATGCCGTGCCCGAAAGCCCGGCACCAACGGTGCATCCGCCCGCGAGCACGCCGCCGAGGCCCATCATCGCCGCGCCGGAGAGGTAGCGCATGGTCTGCCCGGGCGTCTCGAAGCTCTGGAGCACCACTTCGCCGCGTGATGCGGCGGCCAGGAAGCCGCCGAGCAGAGTGCCCCCTACAAGGCCGGTGCCAAATCCTGCCGCAATCGACGTGGAGGCCACGCTCCAGAACAGCGTGTCCGCCCAAGGTGCGGTAAATGAAATCGCCGCCATGGGAATCGGATCAAACGCGTCCTGCAGGAAGGTGCCGGTCCCGAACCATCCCAGGGGAACGAGCATGCCGATTGCGGCACCAAGCAGCAGATGCGACAGACGCGCACCCGAACGATAGATCACGGCCGCAAGGACCACGAACGAAATCGCGACCCAGGGAACGGTTCCACCCGGCAGGTTGCCAAGACTTGCGAAGTCGCCGACATTGAGGGTCACCGTCCCGAGCCCGATGCGAAGCGGTGCCAGAACACCCTTCAGTGCCGCATGCGCCACTATGGCAAAGACCGCCATGCAGATGGCGGCGCGCAGATTGCCTGTCGCGGACAAGACCGTGAGCCTCGAAATGCAGCCGCGCGTCAGGACCATTCCTGTGCCGAACAACGCTCCCCCGACAAGCACCGTCAGGATCGGCAGCGCGCTCGCGTGAAACCTGTGTTCGACGAAACTCAAATGGCCGTCGAGGACCAGTGCCTGGGTGCCAAGCAACGCAACCAGGAACGCCATGAGCCAAACCCCGAACGCCGGGAATCGTCCAAACGTGAACTCGACGACGCTGCGCCTGAGGCAAAAACGTGACAGTTGGGCAGCAACGCCGAAGGCCAGGCCAATCAGGACGCCAAGCAGGCAAGAGGCAAATACCGGATTGATTTCCGTGTCATAGAGTTCGTAGAGCATCTCCGGATTCCTGTTCCTGGCGCAGAATCCAGATCATATGGGGGAAAAGGCCTGCTGGCAAAATGCCCGAAATCCCGTCGCCGCAAGACACGACGAAGCGGCAGGCGCAATTCCGTCCATTTCGCGACTCAAGCCTCCGCCCCTGATCCCGCAAAGTGGCGCAAGATCAAGGTGCATCCGACCTTTCGCTGCACCAATGCGCACAAAAGGGTGCCCGTTCAAGGAACGGGCGCCCAGTTGCGAAACGAGGGACAGTGAGAATCAGGGTCAGATGTTTCGAATTCCGACCCACGCAACTCAAGTGGAGGCGCGATGCGTCCGATTGAAGGTGCATCGCAAAGATGTGATCGGCCTGCCTGTCTCAGGGTCCGAGAACACCGGGCCAGTTTGCATCAGCACGCTGGATGTTGCCCGGGACATCCTTGAGCCAGGTCCGGCGGACGCCGGTGGAGTAGTTCAGGTAGAGCCGCCCGTCATGAATCGACCAAGCTTCCGGAACGGTTCTTGCCGTAGCGCCTTTCGACACGGCGTAGGCACAGTAGCCGCCATATTTTGGAGCGTATTTTTCCGGATCGGCATCGAACAACGCCTTGTGTTCGGCGTTGGCAAATCGAAATGTCGCTCCTTCATGATCGGACGTCGTGGCCGCGTCGCCCTCGACAGGCCTCGACATCGTGAAATACGCAACCGGATCATAGCCGTGAATCGCCACGCCATTGGTGGCGAAGACCGGCGGTTGCGCCGCATGCGCCGGCAGCGTGCCAATCATGCCGGTCAGGAATACCGTGGCGGAAAGGTTCAGGAATAGGCGTCGAGTCTGCATGTACGTTTCTCCCAAGGGGTCTTCGTTGCTTGCTCAACATTGTTCTTCGCAGGATTTGAAACCGCAACCCGCGCGGCATCAAGTTTCGTTGTCGACAGCCGCCAACTGCCGTTGCGTCGCTGCATACAGGGCCACGGCGGACGCGTTGGAGACATTGAGCGAGTCGAAGCCCCCGACGGCCCCGATCCTGGCCAGCCGGTCGCAGGCAGTCCTGGTCTTCATGCGGAGCCCCTGCCCTTCGGCGCCCAGGACCAGTGCAATGCGCCCCGGTGCCTCCGCCAGCGCTGCCTCAAGCATTTGGTCGGCTTCGCCGTCCAGTCCGATCAGGAAAAACCCGCACAGCCTGAGATCCTCCAATGCAGATGCCAGGTTGCGCACCCGAACGTATGGCAGCCGCTCCAATGCGCCGCTGGCCGACTTGGCCAATGCTCCTGTCTCCGGCGCCGAATGTCGCAAGGGTGCAACCACGGCACATGCCCCGAAGACTTCGGCCGACCGAAGAATCGCTCCAACGTTGTGGGGGTCGGTGACCCGGTCGAGGCAGAGTACAACAAGGCTGCGCCGATCCGGCAAGAGAAGCTCAAGTGCACCCCAATCGAGAGGCTTGACCTCAAGCGCGGCCCCCTGATGCACCGAAGCGGGATCCAAGGGCGCCGGGAACTTCCTTGCATCCGCGATTTCAGGTTCGATGCCGGCTTCCGTGACCACGTCCCGCAGCCGGTCGAAGGCGTTCTTTGTCAGCACGAGGCGCAGCTTCTCGCGCGCCGGATTGGACAGCGCATGCCGCACCGCGTGCAACCCGAACAGCCAGACGGTGTCCCGCCTGCTTTCGCGTTTCCTTCCCTTGTGCCTGAGGGTCCGGTTCAATCCCGTCATTGCCTGGCTCTCCCCTTTCGCAGGCGTGAATGCAACCCGCATTCCCGCTTGACCGGTCGTGACCGCACCGCTATCTGACCCCGGCATGCCGATGACGGCATCGTCAAGTGGGCGACAGGCCGCAAGGTGTGGCAGGGGACTGTAACTCCCTCGCGGAGACGCATGCTAGGTTCGATTCCTAGGTCGCCCACCACGAACCAGCTTAATCCCTTAAAAACAAGGGGAAAATCGAAACGGCGACTTGCAGATATGCCTACAGTTATGCCTTGGTGCACTCGTAGGTCGCCCACCATCCAGCCCCGACAGATGCTTGCAGGAAGCAAGGCATGCCTCGGGCAACGCTGAAGCGTCACGCCCGCACCATGGTTGCAAGACGACTGCCCGCAACGGTCGCGACTTGAATCCATGACACGATCAGAAATCGGTCGGGGCGCCGCCTTCCCGCTTGCGCCGTTCGACGAACGCCGCGAGCTCGTCGCGTATGTCGTCGTCGAGCGAAGGCGGCTCGAACCTTTCGATGATCTGCTTGTAGAGCGCGTGCGCGCGTTCCGCCGTCCAGATGCCCCCCTTGATCATCCACGCCTCGAAATTCGTCCAGTCGCTTGCGAACGGGCGATAGAACGCGGTCTCATAGCGATCCTGCGTGTGCTGGATCCCGAAATAGTGGCCGCTGGAGCCAACCTCCCGGATCGCGTCCAAGGCAATGTCTTCAGGGTTCGTCGCCACGACTTCCGGTTCCATGTATCGCTGGATCATCTGGAGCACTTCGCAGTCCATCACGAACTTCTCGGGGCACGCGATCAGTCCACCCTCAAGCCATCCAGCGGCATGATAGACCATGTTCGTTCCCGACTGGACCGCCGCCCAGAGCGAATTCGATGTCTCCCACATCGCCTGTCCGTCCGGAACATTGGCCGCGCAGACGCCCGAAGAGCGCATGGGCAGATCGTAGTGGCGCGCCAATTGACCCGTCATCTGGGTCGCGCGCATGTATTCCGGTGTCCCAAAGGCCGGCGCGCCCGACTGCATGTCCACGTTTGAAGTGAACGTCCCGAGCGCGCAGGGGCAGCCGGGCGCGACATGCTGGAACAGGGCGATGGCTGAGAGGCCCTCGGCGATCGACAAGGTAACGGCGCCAGCCATTGTGACCGGCGCCATCGCGCCGGCCAGCGTGAACGGCGAAACCACCACGGCCTGACCTCTGCGCACCAGGCGCAGGCAGCCATCGATCATCGGCTGGTCGTGTTTCAGCGGCGACGTGGAGTTGATGTTCGTGTACATTCGCGGGCACGATTGAAACTCCTCCTCGGAGAGGGCGCCGCCGATCTTCACCATCTCCATCACGTCTTCGACCCGCTCCTTGCCCAGCGAGTAGGCGTGCAGCACCTTGTCGGTCAGTGTCAGCTTGTCGTAGAGCGTGTCCAGATGCCGGACGCTTGGATGAATGTCGACCGGCTCGACGGGGTAGCCGCCCGCGAAGTGGATGCAGTTGAAATGCTGGGTGAGCTTCAGGAGCCTGACGCACTGCTCGCGGGTGCCGGGAACCTTCTTTCCGAGCTCGAGGTCAAAGTAGTTCGGCGGGGACGAGACGTTTCCAAAGACGATGTGCTTTCCGCCGATCGTCAGCTGTCGGTCCGGATTGCGTGGCAGGAGCGTGAATGAAGACGGCGTGCGCGCGACCATTTCCATGACCCAGTCGCGACCCATCCGCACGTTTGTCCCGTCAACCTTGCAGCCTGCCTCCCTGAAGATCTCCAACGCCTCCTCGTTCAGGAACTCGATGCCGATCACCTCCAGAATGTGCATTGCACCTTCATGAATCGCCAGGATGCCGCCCTCATCCAGCGGTTCGGTTGGTGCGTCGAGATTGACGGGAATGCGCCAGGGCATTTGCGGGAACAGTTCGCCCGATCTCCTGTCACGGTTTCCCGCGCGCCCGCCTGCACGGCGCCTTCGCTCTTGGCTGGACATTGCAATCTCCCGATTCACCGGGAGTCTTGGTCGAAGCGCTGCAAGTTGAATGACCGATTCCGACAACTCTTGTCGCTTTTCGTGCCGCCAGGGAACTGGTCGGCGATCCAGTCGGCAAGTTGCCCGATATCGGAGAGCACTGCCTCGGCATCGCGTGCGAGTTCCTCCGCCCCTGCCACGCCTGTCAGCACTGCAATGGGTCGCATTCCGGCCGCCTTGGCGGCCACCAAGTCCGTCCGGCTGTCCCCGACCATCAGCGTTCGCTCTGGCGCGATCGAAGTGGCCTTGGCGAAGGCGAGCAATGGGTCCGGGGCAGGCTTGGACCCGTGCCCTGAGTCGCAGCCCGCGAGGAACGCAAAGCAGTCTGCGATACCGGCAGCTTCGAGATGACGGCGCGAGGGAGCCTCCGAATCGTTTGTGACAAGCCCGAGCACGTGGTCTCGTCCGAGGCGTCCGAGGCAGGACACCAGATCCACCGCGGGCACCATTCGCGCCCGTTCCGCCGCCACGTCGATCTGGTGAAGCGCCTCCTGCTCGTCCCGTTGCATGTAGGGCGCAAGGACACGCGCCAATTCAATTGAGGTTCCCGCAATGACGACGCTTCCTGGCATGAACTGCGCCCGCTCAAGGTCAAAGCCTAGGGCGAGCGCCGCGCCTTCGAGACGATTCGGGGCCACTGCGGATTCCAGCAGTTCGACCATCGCGTCACCCCAGGAACGCTGGAAGTCGAACAGCGTCCCATCCTTGTCAAAGATGATCGCCTCTACGGTCATGGTCCCATCCCTGGGTTTCTTGGGCAGGATGTTCTTTGGCTGATTGCGGGCGGAATTGCCATATCGTCATGGACGCTCCTGCAAAGCCACTTGGAATTCAGTGCCACCGCCCGCCGTACCGCGTCAGCCGCCGCTCACGAACCTTGCCCAATGCCAAGGGGCGGGTCGCGGAGCTGACAGCAGTCGGTCCACCCATCGGACGCAGCGTTGCGGAGTCGCCGTTGGTTCTCAACGGGTCCCGCAAGCCGGGAGCGGTTCGCCCAGGACGGCATCAGGCGACACTTCATCATTCAGCAACATCGCCATCCGGGGACTGATTGACGGCGACCCTACAGCAGGGCTTTTGGGTATCGGGTTCACTGCTGCGAGGCGCGATGACCCAGAATCCGCCCCGGAGGCGCCGCCACGCAGCCCTTGGCGGCCGTTCGAGCACGTCCGGTTCATACGACTCTTCCCGCATCCCGCAACGACAAGCGAAATCCAGGGTAGGCAAATGCGCTGCTGATCAGTTCACAATCTCGTTCGGGAAGACCTTCGCGCCGCGCGGTCCCATACCAACTCGCTTTGACCTGCGCTTCCATCTCGTCGATGATCGCCGCCGCAGCATCCGGATGCAGGTGGAATCGTGCAGCTTGGGTGAGCATGTTCTCCGCATTGGCGTACCGGCCCGCATCGCCGCAAGCCATGGCGAGGTCGCGACGTTCCTGGCTGATTGGCGTACTCGGCGTCAGGTCATAGGCTGGGGCGAGTCTCCAGCCCCTTTCGCAGGCAATGGCAGCATGGTTGCGCGGATGGTCATCGGTATTTGAAATCAGTGCATTGAACGCCATGCGCCGAAACAGCTCCAAGGCATCGTGCTTGGGCTGGCGACTGATCCGGCGCAGCTCTTCGGCAAGCAGCACGTAAGACCAACGCTCCCGGCATTGGTGCGTGTCCTCGGTGCGCAGAATGGTGAGCGCGCTCATCATGTGTGTGCGCAGATATCCTCCATCTGTCTTGTCACGGTCGAAGCGCTTGACCAGAAGCACGTCTCGACCCGCTGCCATGACGATCCGGCTTTGTGCTGCCTGTATGCCGCAGGATCGCGCGAGCTCCAGCATGGCATGTTCGGTACGGGCACAATTCCATTTGTCATCGGGGCGGTTGAATTTGGCTATCCACAAGCCGTCCGCGTCCTCCACTACGGCCTTGGGTCGCGCCCCGCCAATTGACGTGCCGACCAGCAAGAGGTCACGAATCTGTACTGCCTCCGGGCTACTCGGCACCTCCTCTTTGGCGATGACAGCATCGGCAAGTCCGATCAGCATTTCCAGATCCAGCCTCTTGTTGAACTTGCGCTGCGGTGCTGGGGGCTCGGGACCAAGGCCAAATCCCAAAGCACCAGCGCGGTCGTCCGGCGCATGGAGCAGGTAGTCGATCTCGCCGAGCACGGCGAGCCCGGCATGTCTTTCAATGACGCTCCGCCCCCAATGGTCAGGCCCGGCGTCGCGCAGTGCACCGAACACGCCCTTGAGCATGGTCGTCTGAAAGGTCGTGTCGGTCAGATTGAGATCGATCGGATCGATCGGCACGGCATGAGGGTTGTTCAGATAGCTCTTCCCGTAGACAAAACGTCCGACTGGCATCCCGACGCGACCGGGTTCCATCACAAAGCGTCCGGCGGTGATGAACTCTGTCGCGCCGGGGAGCATCATATAGACAAAGCACTCGGTGGCACCGAAGTCAGAAGTCATTGTCCAGCCCTTTGAAAGTGCGGGCACGTTCGCGTCCGCCCAGTTGATCAAGAGCAAGCCCGGCGCTGTCAGTGGCGGGATCGGCGAGGTCTTGAAACGGGTGCAGCAGGCCGTAGGTCCAAAGCAGTGCGGCATAGACGGCAATGCCCGTGCTCAGCTTGCCCTTCTCGGCATCCATCACGGCGCGCGGCCCGGTTCCGATCTTTTGCGCCACTAGCGCAATGGTCAAGTTGCGACGCAGGCGGGCGGTTCGCAAGTTCTTGCCAAGGCGCCTGATACCCTCTTCGACTTCGTAGGGCGGTGCCTTGGTCAGCAGGTTTCTTGCATTCATCTGCTCTTAAACACCTCTTATAGCCGTTAGTATGCTTTTAAGGGCATAAGTAACAATGAGGCATGAGTCAAGATGCGTGACAGCCAGGCATGACCGTGCAGATCGTACATCCTTATGCCGTTCGGTGACCTGTCTGGAAGGCCGAACTGCAACCAACTCTTGCAGGTTGTGGATGCAGTATGGCTCATGCCGGGATTCCCGGCGCAGCTGCCAGGAAACGCCACGCGCACCGATTTGCCAGGACATGCACGGAACACTCGGCACGCTCAGCCCAGCACGAACCGAAAGGACCGCATCCGGCGCTATTGTCCGAGCAAGACCCTTGCCTCGACCGGCACCCCGTCCA
This sequence comes from Boseongicola sp. SB0665_bin_10, assembly GCA_009838075.1. Lineage (GTDB taxonomy): Bacteria > Pseudomonadota > Alphaproteobacteria > Rhodobacterales > Rhodobacteraceae > JAJEFO01. The sequence continues at coordinate 123,540 of VXSG01000046.1, forward strand.
CCGACAGCAACCGATGATCATTCGCGTTCAGCGTGACCCGGATCTCCACCTCGCCTTCCGGCAACGTCCCGATGTGCATCCATGACCCGTAGAGCCGTGCAATCTTTCGCCCGTTCACGTGGACATGTGCATGACCCTCGCCCGGCACGTGGGATCGACCGGCATTCGCGGGCGAAAACGTGAAGCCTGCCGTCATCACGTGCAGGTTCCAGCCTTCATCCGGGTCCTTCTTCACCTGAAGGCCCAGCGCCGGCGCATCGCTCCTTGCCAGGTCAAGCATTTCATGTTGGCCATGTACGTTGCCCGCATCCCCGCCGATGCCCTTATGGTCCAAATGGCTGTCGTCCGCATGAACGTGGCTGTCAAGCGTCACGCCGTTGGCGGCGGCCAGCACGAAGCCAATCCCGCCGCCGAATGCCAGTCCGATGACCAACAGCGCGACCGCGCGGTTCACGAAGCCGTCTCGTCGTCGCTGGACCAAAGCAAACCGGAGAGAAGCCCAAGGAGCACCCAGGCTGCAAGACCGACTCCCAGGACGCGTGCCGCGAACAGGGCCCCAAGCTCGGTCGGCACGGGACCGGAGAAGCTGTCAGGCTCCGGCGCTCCGATGACATGCGGCGCAAGCAGCAGGACAATGGCGGCGCCCCAGGCCAGCCAGCCTTGCCCGAATGCAAGAAGCCACATGGCAGCCCCGGCGGCAAGAGCGGTCGCGAACCACCATGCCTGCCTTGGCACGATTTCCGCAGCCGCGACTCCCGGCACTTCCGGTGCAAGCGAAAACGCGGGTGCAAGCAGCACCGCCACGAAGCCGGCAACGCCCCAAGAAATGCCGTTACGCGCGGAAATCACCGCCCCTCGCCCTTCGGCCAGCGCCATGAGCGCAACCAGGATCAACGCGTAGCCTGCGTATGTCAGCATGCTGAAGATCACGCTCAATCCGTCCCGGACCGGATCCAATCCGAACTCGGGACGTTCAGCCGGGACGGAAGCCGCCCCGAAATGCACCAGTTCGCCGCCCTCGTAGAGTTCGGCATGCAAGAGCACCGGCTGAACGAACAAGAGTTGAAGAACGGCAGCGCAAAGGCCTGCCGCCGCTCCAGCGACCAACCCGCTGGTCAGTATTCTGCCAAGCATTGCTAGTGACAGGGAAAGCCGTTGGCGTGACGCACGTCGTGGGCGGCGGCGTGCAGTGCATCGGCCTGGACGTGGCCTGTCAGCACGACGATCCCGAGACCGAGAAGAGCCGCCACGAGTATCCCAATATAAGCCGACGCGGGCCGCGCCTCGACAAGTGCACGTGTTGTCATGTCTGCCTCCTTGCCGCCCAACCCGGCGGCGGTTGATCCAAGCCTGACAGGTCTCCTGGCTCGCGGGTCACTGCACCTCGCCCTCCTTCCCCCCTGCAGTCCGGGAGTGGGTTCCGGGCGGCGCTCTCCGCATACAGTCGCGGGGGCGGCTGCGGCGTGAGCCATCCGGCTGTACCGCATTCCCTCCAGCCTGCCGGTCGCCCGGCAGGATCAGGCATGCTCGTTTAACCCGGTCGCCGCCCCGGACGCAACGACTTTCAGCGACAGGACACGACTCAATCGCGACGCTTTGGAGGGCGGCTATCCGTGATCCGGCCGTGCTCTTCGCGTTCAGCCGCCCAGGTCCGGGCGGCCCGCCCCGCGATGTCGGTCCGTCTTCCCGTTGCGGGACCGGTGCCTGGCCATGATCATGACCGGAGTTCCTTGAAAGGCCGCCCCTGTCCTAGACAGGACTTTCCCACGCTATCGCTGATCTCGCGGACGGCCAGCAGACGGACGGGG
>VXSG01000037.1 GCA_009838075.1 Boseongicola sp. SB0665_bin_10
GCGCTCGGCGCAAGCGAAGAAGTTTGATACGAACTTAAGATTCGGGAGACTAGTGCCCGAACTGCATGGCACACGCATCCTCTTGGCCAGGCCCTGATCGTGACCGCGGGCAAGGGTCTCGTGCAGACATCCGGGGACCGAATTCACGAAATCCGTTCTGGCGATGTAGTCTGGTTCGCGCCCGAAGAGCGCCATTGGCACGGCGCTGCGCCTGATACCGGAATGACCCACATCGCGATCCAGGAGGCGCTCGACGGCTCCAACGTGACTTGGATGGAACACGTTACCGACGCAGAATATTCCGGCAAGCCCTGACCGGAATCGTGCCGACTCATCCAGGAATTCCAGGGAGCCAGTGCGAGCGGTCACCTGACTTCCCGCCCAGTGGACGCTGACATCCTCCGGGTGATTTGGACCGATCATCGCATCCACGCGGCACTCCTCGGCTTCCGCCTCGGATCAAGCGACCGGAGAACGGCCCACGGAGGCAAATGCGGGATGAAACAGTCGGACAGTTCGGAAGTCCGGCCAGCATGCCGCAGGCCGTTTTGGAACCGATTGCCCGTTGCCCGGGTTCTTGACGCAATGTACACGGCGCGGCCGAAACCTCGAGCCGTCAGCCCTCAGCGTGCCGGCATGTCGAAAGCCGGTTCGCTCACGCCCCTGGTGTCGCAGTCAAACAGGAAGGCATCGCCTTCCGGGCTCCCGGGACCGCCGCCAGCATCGATCGCCGCCGATGTGACAAGCAGTTCCGAGAGATTCCGTCCACCGAATGCACAGGAAGTGACATTCAGCGCCGGAACCGGGACCCTGCGCCTGATCCGGCCGTCCGGGCCGTAGACGGTTACGCGCCTGCCCCGCCAGTGGGCGCTGAGGACCTGCCCGCCGGAATCCACCGTCAGGCCATCCGACAACCCGTCCTCCTCGGGAACGGTTGCAAACAGGCTGCGTTCCAGCGGCTTGCCGGATTCGCCCAGGCTGTATTGCAGGATCCTCCCGTCGACGGAATCCGAGAAGTAGGCCCTGCGGCCGCAGGGTGAGAATGCAGGGCCGTTCGAGACCACAAACCCGCGATCGACCTCTTCGACGCCATTGCCGGTGATGCGGCTGAGGACTCCGATCGGCTTGATTTCATCGACGTCCGACGTTCCGAGCCAGAACGAGCCGTCCGGTGCCACCTTCCCGTCGTTGAAGCAGGTGCCCCTGCCCGGAACGAGCGGCAGGGCGACAGGCTGCATCGAACCGCTTGCCGGGTCCAGCCGCAGGAACCCGGTCGCAGTTGTCAGAAGGACGCAGCCGTCCCGGAGTAGCACAAGGCAGGCCAGGTTCTCGCGGAAGCCCTCCGCGACGATCCTGTGCCTCCGCCGGGAAGGATCATAGCCGAGAACCCGCCGCCCGAGCAGGTCCAGCCAGAGAAACTCGCCTGCCTCGGGCAGCCAGACGGGGGACTCACCCAGCTCGGCCCTGACGGGCACCCGGTCAACCTGCTCATAACCTGAAGCCACCGCGGCCACCGATCCAGTTGCCCACATCGAACTTTACATATCGTATACGGAATAATAGTATACGACCATGCAGAGTTCAGTCAACGCGACCGCCAGGATCGAGCCGATCCGCAAGAGGCTGGTTACCGAGCTGATCATCGAACGCCTCATTCCTGCCATCGCGACCGGTTCATTTCCGCCGGGATATCGGTTGGTAGAGGATGAACTGGCTTCCGAACTCGGCGTCAGCCGCGTTCCGGTGCGCGAGGCGATCCGGGAACTGTCATTGCAGGGAATTCTCTGCGCCGCGCCCGGGCGGGGCTGGCGGGTTGCGCCTTTCGACGGCAGGCAGATCCGGGAAATATGCTCCGTGCGCATTGCGATGGAGACGATGCTGCTCTCCGAGGCGATCGCGGGATTCCGGGCGGATCAATCGAACTTCGCACCGCTCGACGCGGCGATCGATGCCATGAAACGGGCGGCGGCGGAACGCGATGTCGAAGGCCTTCGCCGGGCGGATGTGGACTTTCACAGGTCGGCCATTTCGGTCGCCGGAAACTCGCTGGGCCTGCGCATATGGGAAGGCATTTCGCGGCAGGTCATGATCATCTTCGGGCTCGAGATCCACAGAAGTCCGGACTTTCCCGCGGTTGTTGAACAGCACAGGATCCTGCGCGGTTTTCTTGCGGAAGGCGATCCCTCGGAACTCGGGACGGTTCTGAAGGAGCACATAACCGGCCGAACCCTGCAGTCCGGATTGCCTCCGGACCCGACGAACCAACCAGAATAGAGGAGAAGACAGATGCTTCGATTTCAAGGCTGTTTCCTGAGTGCATCCACCGTACTGTTCGCCGCCGGCTTCGCATCGGCACAGGAGGTCCGCCTGTTCAGCTTCGAAGGCTATGCCGAACCTGAATGGGTCGAATCGTTCGAAGCGGAGACAGGCTGCAGCGTCAGCGCCGCCTATACCGGTTCAGTGGATGAAATGTTTGCCAAGATGGCCGGAAGCGATGGTGCCGACTATGACCTGATCTCGATCGACACCTCGATCATCCAGAGATACGTGGACAACGGGCTCATCATTCCGTTCGACATGTCCATGGTGCCAAACACGGCCAATCTGCTGGCGTCGTTCACCAACGTGGCCGAGGTGATGAGCGGCGGCGAAACCTACGGTGTCCCGATGGCTTGGGGCTCGCTCGGACTGATTTACGACACGGAAGCGTTTCCGGACGGCGTGGACAGCTGGGAGGCTCTCTGGGATCCCGCGAATGCAGGACACGTTCTTGCCCTCGACGATGCCAACAACAATGTCACCAATGCCGCCATCGTTCTCGGCATCGATGATCCCTTCAACCTTTCCGACGAGGACTTCGATGCCGTGAAACAGAAGCTCATCGATCAGAAGCAATACCTGATCAGCTACTACGCGGGCTTCGAGGAAGGCGTGAACATCTGGGATACGAGCGAAGCGAGCCTGATGTTCTCCATGGGTGAATTCCAGGCCGTCGAACTGGCGAACCGCGGATACGACGTCGTCTATTCCATTCCCGAGGAGGGAGGCATCGGCTGGCTCGACACCTGGGCCCTTTCCAAGGGGGTTCAGGATGCCGAGTGCGCGCACAAGTGGGCGAACCACTACCTGAACGGCGACACCGGACCGACCATGACCGAACTCAAGGGGTACGGAAACACGACCGACGAGAGCCCGGGGCTTGACTACGCAGACAAGCTGATCTGGCTGCGTCCGGTTGAGGACTTCGACCGCCGCGTCCAGGTCTGGAACGAGGTCAAGGCAGCTCAATAGAAACCGCGTGCGGGGCATCCCAAGATGCCCCGCCCTGCATTTTGAGTTCCCGATGCACGAGTATCGGGGTATGTTTCCTTCTGCAATTCAACCTTGGTAGGGCAGCGTGAAGATATCCGACGTCAAATGTCATGTCCTGGTCGCCGATGACTTTGACCCGGGCCTGACCTCCTCGGCCCAGGACAGCCTCCTTGTCGTCGTGACGACCGATGAGGGCATCGAGGGCTACGGCGAGAGCGACCTCAATCCGTGGATCGGGCGTGCGTGCATCGAGGCGCCGGGAACCCACACAATGGGCCTTGGAGTGCGCGAACTGCTGATCGGAAGGGATCCGCTGGACATCGAGTCGGTCTGGAACGACATCTACACCTATACGGCAATGAACGGTCGCCGGGGCGCGGTGATTCATGCTCTCGGCGCGGTAGAGATGGCGCTCTGGGACATTGCAGGCAAGGCTGCCGGGAAACCGGTCTGGCAGTTGCTCGGCAGCAGGCGCGACACGCCTGTCGTGCCCTACGCATCCCTTCAACCCGGCGGAAAGACGTTCGAGGCCTATAGGGACGCGTTGTGCCTGTCGGCGGACAAGGCAAGGCAGCTCGGATTCCGCGCCGTCAAGGCGGAATGCACCATGGCCGGCCCGTACGCCCATGACGGAATGAACGAGAGCCATGAACGGCACACCGATCTTGTTGCTGCGGTTCGTGAAACACTCGGTCCGGAGATTGCACTGCTCGTGGACGTTCAATACGTCTGGCGCGACGCGGAAACCGCCTATGCCACCGTTCGCGACTGGGGTGAATTCGACATCTACTTCCTTGAAACGCCCATCTGGCCCGATTTCCTCGATGAGCACGCGAAGCTTGCGAAGCTCGTCCCCTTCCCGCTCGCTTCCGGTGAGTGGCTGTCCACGAAATGGGAGTTTGTCGATCTGATCGAACGAGGGGGCATAGGGGTCGTCCAGCCTGATGTCGGACGCGTGGGAGGCATCGGTGAAGCACGGGCTGTCTGCGGGATGGCCGCCGAAAGGGGTCTTCCAGTGGTTCCGCACTGCTGGAAGACCGGCGTGTCGCTGTCAGCGACAGCCCACCTCGCCTTCGCCACGCCCGGCATCAGCTTCATCGAGTACCTTCCGCCCCAACTGTGCATCGAGAAGCTCAGGCGGGAGCTGGCAACCGAGGACCTGGTGTTCGAGAACGGCGAGATCCATGCGCCGACCAAGCCGGGCCTTGGCGTCGAAATCAACTGGGACGCTGTCAAGGCATATGGCCAACCATGAAACCGGCGGCCTGGCGCCCAACCAGGATCTGCCCCTGCTGCGAATTCGCGGACTTGGTGTCCGTTTCGGGACGTTCAATGCCATCAACCCGCTTGATCTCGATGTCCGGGACGGCGAATTCCTGACGATTCTCGGCCCTTCCGGTTCAGGAAAGACGACCCTCCTGCGCGCAATAGCCGGGTTTCAGACGCCCAGCGAAGGAGGAATCGAGTTTGACGGACGGGACATTGCCGAAATGCCCATCAACCGGCGACCGTTCAATACCGTGTTCCAGGACTACGCACTCTTCCCGCACATGACGGTTCGCGAAAATGTCAGTTTCGGACTCCGCGTCCGCGGAACCGGTCGCAAGCGGCTGAACGACCGGGTTGATTCCGCACTCGGCATTGTCGGCCTCGAGGAACTCGGCGCAAGATACCCGTCCCAACTGAGTGGCGGGCAGCAGCAGCGGACCGCCCTTGCGCGCGCCATGATCTGTGAGCCCAGGATGATTCTCCTGGATGAACCGCTCGCCGCGCTCGATGCCGCGCTCAGGCGGCAGATGCAGAACTTCCTGAAATCGGTGCAACGCCAAAGCGGGATAACCTTCCTCTTCGTGACACATGACCAATCCGAGGCAACCACCATGTCGGATCGCATCTGCGTGATGCGCTCCGGCAGCATAGAGCAGATCGGAACGCCACGTGATCTCTACTACCGGCCGAAGAGCAAGTTCGTCGCATCGTTCTTCGGTGCCAGCAACATCATCGAGCCGTGCGAGATCATAGATGTCCGGAATGACGTCACGTCGGTCAGGACGCCGGTCGGGACTTTCGCCGTGGCCGGACCTGCACCGGAAGGCGGATCCGGCCTCGCGCTGGCTGTCCGCCCTGAGGCGTTCGGGATCGGCAACGGCAAGCCTGCCAACCAAATCGAGCTCACTGTCGTTTCCGTGTCCTTCATCGGCTCGGAGACGATCACCGAGCTCAAGCATCGGAATACGTCGCTGGAGTTCAAGATGAAGGCAAGAAGCGATCCCGCGGCAATTCCCCCGGCGCCGGGATCCGTGCTGACCGTCGGATTCGACCCGGCCGAATGCGCATTGGTCAGCGGAGACACAGGATGAACACATCGGGCAGGAGATTCCGATTGCGTGCGGAAGACTGCGTGCTTTGGGGCTTCGCGGCCCTGTTCATTCTCATTCCGCTGGCAAGCTTCCTGGTCTACGGGTTCTTTTTCGTCGTGGACAATTCTGTCGTCTATCGACCGACACTCGCAAACTTTGCGGAGATATTGTCAAATGACTCCTATCGCACCACCTTCTTCAAGACCCTGCGGATGGCTCTGGAGGTGTCGGCAATAAACCTGGTGCTGGGCTACGCGACCGCGTATTTCATCTGGCTGCGTCCGCCCGCCTGGCGCAATTTCCTGGTCATTGCCCTCGCGGTGCCGTTGCTCATGAGCTACATCATCAAGATCTACGCCATGCGCGGGGTCCTCGGAACGAACGGCCTGCTCAACAGCGTGCTGCTGGCGCTCGGGATCGTCGACGAACCCGTCAGCGCGCTCCTCTTCAACCTCACCGCGGTCCGCATCACCCTGTCGGTCGTGCTGCTTCCGTTCATGGTGCTTCCCATCTACATCTCGCTCGAGCGGATTCCGAACTCGGTCCTGAATGCCGCTGCCGATCTGGGTGCAGGGGAACTGCAGACCTTTGCCCGGGTCATACTGCCTTTGAGCCTGCCGGGCGGAATCGTCGGTGCCATGTTCACCTTCGTGCTGGCCTCCGGCGACTTTCTGGCTCCGGAACTGGTCGGCGGCATCGAGGGATTCACCTACGGACGCCTGATCTTCAGCCAGTTCGGCCTCGCATTCAACTGGCCTCTCGGCGCAGCGCTCTCGATCCTGCTGATGATCGTGGCCCTCGCGGTCATCTACATGGCGCGCCGGCTTGGCAATCCCAGGTGGCAACGATGAAACGGCTGCGCCTGCTTGATGTTTCGCTCGCTTCGGTGTCGTTCCTCGTCTACCTTGCGCTCTATCTTCCCATCCTTCTGGTCTTCGTGCTGTCGTTTTTCTCCATGCGGCGAGGCCGGGTGAGATGGGACACGTTTTCATTCGAATGGTACGCACGACTGTTTTCCAACGAGTCGCTCGGCGAAGCCCTCCTGAACTCGATCATTGTCGGGATCACGGCGATCATCGCGGCGACGGTCATTGCAACGCTCGCGGCGCTGCATGTGAATGCCCGCCCGTCATCGAGATCGGCCCGCATGCTCGAATACGTCATTTTCCTGCCGTTCCTGCTGCCGCCGATCATCACCGGGCTTTCACTGCTGATCTACTTCCGGGAGATCGGCGTCTCGCGCGGACTTGCAACGATCATCGTCGGCCACGCCGTGTTCGTGCTCGCGATCATCTACCGGATCATCCTCACGCGGCTCAATTCCCTCAGCCGCAGCCTTGTCGAGGCGGCGCAGGATCTCGGGGCAAGCAGGCTGCAAACCTTCCGATTCATCATCCTGCCGAACCTGCGCATGCCGCTTCTGACGGCCGGCATCCTCGCATTTGCGCTGTCGTTCGACGAAACCATGATCACGCTCTTCCTGGCCGGAACGGACGGGACGCTGCCTGTGCGACTCTATGCCATGATGCGCGTGGGGTTCACTCCCGAGATCAATGCGCTGATAACCCTGATACTCGGCTTTTCGATCGTCCTGACGGTTGTCTTCGCGTTCGCATGGCGACGGAGTGGCGGGATCGACAACAACAGGATCACGAGGATTTGACATGGAGGAACTTCGCTTCAAGGGCCAGACCGCCCTTGTGACCGGCGGTGCGCGGGGCATTGGTCTCGCCATAGGGATGCGGCTTGCCCGGGAAGGTGCCGAAACGTTTCTTGCGGACATTGACGGAGAGGAACTGGACCGGGTGACGTCCCTTCCCGAATGCCCGGGGAACATTGTTCCCGCCACGCTCAGCATTACCGACATGGGCGCCTGCAGGGATCTTGTGGCCGAGATCGCCGGCAGCCGCTCGCGGCTCGACATCCTCGTCAACAACGCGGCGATCCTTGATATCTGCCCCTACGAGGATCTCACGCTCGAGCGATTTCGTGCGGTAACGCGCGTCAACCTCGACGGGGCACTGGCCTGCACGCTTGCCGCAGTCCCGCTCATGGAGACCACCGGCGGGCGCATCCTGATGACCGCCAGCATAATGGGTCAATTCGGCTCTCCCGATTCACTTCCCTATTCGAGCGCGAAGGGTGGAATCGTGAACATGGTTCGCGCACTTGCCTGCGATCTTGCGCCGAGGGGCATCACCGTCAACGGTATCGCGCCCGGCTTCATCGATACGCGGATGGCCCGCCTTGCCGATGGCAGCCATGAGCATGAGACAGAGTATTTCAGGACCGTCTATCTCAAGTATCGGAAGATCCCGCTGGGCAGGCCCGGCACGCCGAAGGACATTGCCGGCGCTGCCTGCTTCCTGGTGTCGCCCGATGCTGCATATGTCACCGGCCAGATTCTTGCCGTCGACGGGGGTGTCACGGCCACCTTCTGAACCCATCTTTGGTGCAGACAGCAAGGGGTCGGTTCCCGGGGCCGAAAACGTACGATAAGCTCTTGAAGCCGCCGATCTCCTCCACCGGTGTTCGCCTGTGAGAAGGATGTGGGCCAGCCGAGCGGCGAGACATGCGCAAGCAGGTCCAGCGGCCTATCAAGGTCCGCGAGTTCGCGTTCCCGGACGTGCTCGATGTCATCGTCCGCCACCGCGTAGTGCACCAGCAGGGAGGCTTCGTCGGGGGACAGGTCAAAAGGTCGGGAGCGCTGGCGCTTGGCCAGAATGTGACGTCTTGGCGACTTGAGTGTCTCCTTATGTCGTGACATGTCCGATAGACGTTCGTTCAGCGGACAGCTTCTGGCCGAATCGCCCGCCCTGCGAAACAAGGCCGGATCGTGTCTCAATAGACTGGTACGATGAATGTTGCAGTGAGGGGGCCCTTTTCGTACAGATCAGGCCTTGGCGATCAGGATCGGATTTGCCCGCTGCTCGACACGCGTCCAAGATCTCGAGGCGCAGCGGAAACCTCTGCTCGGGCTGGGCGTGGCCGAGGATCGGACCTGCACGGACCATGGGCTGACCGGAATCGCTCGAAACCGTCCTGGCCTAGCCCAGGCGCTGGCTGTTCTCCGCGAGGGCGACACACTGGTCGCGTCGAAACTGGACCGTCTGGCCCGCTCCGTTCCGGACGCGCACGACATTGCCAAGGTGCTCGAGCTGAAGGGCGTGACGCTCGCCCTCGGCACGGCTGTCAAGTCCAGTTCATGATGTAGAGCTCATTATGAACTGGACTTGACAGTTAGAGCGCGCAATTTCAATAGAGGAGTACGACATGGCTAGATGCACAGCACCAGTACGTGACCATCGCATAGCGAGCGGGGCGGCCAACTGCCCTGCTTGCGGTGGGCGTTATGGCGGCTATAGGGGTTACAGCGGCTACACGACACAGCCGCGATGGTCGCGAGCAGGTTCGTCTGTCATGTACACGCCTGCCGAGGTGCGGACGCTTACACCGATCCGTGAAATTGTGCAGGGCGAACATAACAATTTGCTGCAGCGATCCAGCGTCCCGCTGGCCGCTGAGCACTGTCGTTAGCTTTCAGGGGGACCCACTAGATGTCGGCGAACTGGGCTGAAAGGGAACGAGATACCAATCGCTTGGTGCGTGCCATAGCAAGATATTTGTTCGAGAATGATCGGGTTGCCCCCGAAAAGCTGTACGCTCTTGGGAAACTCACTTGGATTGCGAATAGTTACGAAGGCGACAACCCCGCCTACATTGCAAGCACGAAGATACCTGCTCTTAGCGAGGCGCTTGGAGTAGATGTTGGCAGGCGCGCTTTGCCTGAAGTGGCCCGCATGTGCAGCCGAGCCATGAACTCGCCCGATGTAGAACAGCTTATTCTTCGTCACACTGGTTTTACCAATTTCTATCGCGCTTACCGAAACAGTGTCCGTAGTTGGGTCGAAGATAATTTCGAGACATTGGCTGACCTTTATCGACGAGCTCATCGCGCATCTGGCCTAGATGACCGGCGCCAGCTAATGGCCACATTGACCGATTTGTCAGGCATCCCTAAGGCCAATCATCCGAATGTTTTGATGCGGTCAGAGTACTACGTAACTCCAATCCTCTTCTCACTTGATCCTGAACTGCATCTTCCTCTGATAAACGGCAACGAGTGGGTTCAAAATGTACTATCCGCACTGGATGTAACTGACTCCTCGTTGGAAGATCAATTTCTAGCAATGACAAGGATGCTTGGGCAGTCAGGAATTGAAGACGCAGCGGATTTGGATCAAGTGGGCCGTGCGATGGGAAATGGGACTATCGACTTTGTCCGTACCGAGACCAAGCTTCCCACGAAATCCTTGCTGCGAAAAAAAGAAACTAGGAGCGAGAGGCCACTTCAATTGAAGGATGAGGCTGACATCCAAGTCATTCAGAAGGCCGGCCGCCAGACACAGCGGCGAAAACACAATGAATTGACTAATGCGCTTCAAAGTGCGTTGGGTGATTACACCCTCGTTGAGGGAATCAGTGCCGATTGCATGTTCGATGTGCTTGTAAAGAGCTATGACGAACATGGTAATGACCTTCTGATTGAAGCGAAGAATTCTTCTGAAGTCGCAAATGTCAGAATGGCGGTTGGTCAGCTGTATCACTACTGGTTTGGTCTCGGCAATGACGTGGAAGAGAACCATATAGCGGTTCTCGTGCCCGACAAGCCATCAGATGATGTCATACGGTTCTTACACAAAATGAAAATTGGATTGTTTTGGTTTCAAAGCGGGCAACTGGTGACGAATGATGATTGGCTGGTGCACCTTGTCGGCAAAAGCTAACAAGGCAAATGGCGTCATCACCCCCCGCAAGGCGGTCACGCCGCCGGATGTCTGGCGGCTGGACACCATTATCGATGGCCTGCTGCTCCGCATCGGGATCACCGACCTGCTCTGGGAGGTGGAAGCGCGGACGGGCTTCCTCGGCCTGGTCTTTGACATTCGTGGGTCATCCTGTCTGTTCCTTTCACCTTCCGATCTTTCACCGCTGAACTTTCCCGAATTGCCGCCGTCAATACGTCGGGGGACCCAATGCGTGCTTTCCTCAGTTCTTCCGCATCGGTTCTAGCCATCAGGTAGAAAGGAAACCCTTGGCGTCCCCATTTGCCCCACAAATCAGCTTCACGTGGGAGTCCCTTTTCGTCGCTTCAGACAATCGTTCGCTTTCGCTACGGCCCTCCGGTTTGCTCGCCACCCTGGCTGACCAGACCAGGTCATAAGACTGGCCTTCGGTGACTTTGTACTTCCCAGCTCGCTGTGCACAGATCTCTCTGCGTCCAGTGGGATATGCTACGGCGCCAAACTGAGAATTGCGCCGACAGGACTTTCACCTGCGAGTTCAACAGCTAGATTCGCTGCACCCTTCCTGCGAGACTTTCACTCGCTGCACATTCACCAGTTAGACTGGCGCACCCTTTGTTGGGATAGACCCATTGTCGCCCGCGTCGGGCTCGCGCGCGAAAGAGCACGGCAGCAGGAATGCTTCAACCCTCCACGCGCTGCCACGCCCGCGCGGGCATGCAGAACAGATTCAGGTCAACCCAAAAAATTGGCGTGCACCCGTCAACAGGCCCTAGTCATAGCCGTCATACAACGTTGCTGGATCATTGCTATCAATTGTAACGCCTCGAACCCAGTGCTGAGTCAGCGAATTTGGCTTCAATGAAAGTGAGGGAGTGCCCTCTTCTCGTTTCCAACTGAACCTATCTTCTTTGACGGTATCTTGGACTACAAGTCCAGCGCTTCCGAATAGGACAATGTTCTTGCCCTTAGGATACTGCGCCGATCTAAAAATCAGGCCTTCAATATGCCGTTCCTCGCACGCTACTTTTACTAGATGTTCATGCACGAGATACTCAGCTACGACTTGGGTCGGAATGTAGTCAAGATGTTCGTCATTTGGCAGACATGGCAACGAAATCTCAGTCATAAATTCCGCCATAAAGCCCCAAAGACTGAGACGCTCGTTGTAGGACTTTGCGAACAAATTGAGAGATTTGGGCGGACTCTCGAATTTTGTCGTATCAAGTACAACGATCGGATTGAGCACGTCGAATTCCGCAACGACTACGGTTTCGCCGACGAAGGGTCGTAGTTCGGCGAGTGACGTAGCAACGTCAAAGGCGCCGTAAAACACAGGAATACCCGACGGATTCATCCGACCGGCACCTCTCAGTTTTTCTGGGGGCGGGCCAAGCTCCTTGGCCGGCGCTTCTTTGATCTTGCGTCGGTCGGTGGGGCTGTTTGCTTTGCGACCGCGGTATAGTGTCAAGCTTCCTGGTTCGAGCGTTCTAATGGCTGGCTCGTTCCGATTGTCCCGCATCAAGTGCAGGCCGTCGAAGAGCTCAGATAAGATGACCTTGGCCCGATCGCTAAAGAAGCGGCGTCTGCCCACGATTTCTTGTCGGAAGTCGTCCCACTTCATTGAGCGGCCATCATCCAAATACTTGGTGATGGTGGTGTACCTCGCCTCTTCAGAGAAGAAAGGGTCATCACCATCTCCGGGCCACCAACGATCTCCTTCGATTAGGGCAAACTGTAGTGCTTCGATAACGTCGTGATTGTCTGCTTCAGTCAGGTCGTAGAGAACTGACTCCAGATCACCTCCCGGCGGCTCTCCATTGTGATCGAATCCAGAGTGATGATAATTGTTCTGGATCACCTCTCTAAGTATTTCTGCCACTTTGGCTACAGGCACGCCCTTTTTGGACCCGTGATGATTACACCTGCCTTCGTCGAATTGAGGTCGAATTTCCACAATACGTCTTTGAAGACCCTTCGCTTCAAAGCAGTCAGGACACACTAACACTCGGATCGTCTCCCCATACTTACTGTATGGCTTATCCCCTTGAACAAGGCACCGCAAGAAGGAGAGCACCGCCTATCTCGTGCACGAGATAGGCGGTGCTCTCCTAGTAGCATTGACACGCAGGCGCAAGCTACGGCTCTGCATTGGCGAAACCGTCTTTGGTCCTCCAAACGGCGGAGGCCGGAACTGAGCGGACTAACTCGATCAGATCCGATGGCGGTCGGCGTGGCAAAAGGACAGCCAAGGTCATCGTCGCTCGTTCAAAGCGACGGTAGTCAAGGAGTTGTCCGATGGCCATTCTCACCGATGCTCGCCGAACATTCCCTTTGGCCTCGTAGATCACGCGAGCGGTCTCATCCACGAGGTCGCAGGCAAGCGGAGAGCCGAATTCGTGCTGCGGGTACAAATGCCTTGTCACCCTGTGACTCTTTCGCTCCAGGTAGTCGCGGTATGCTAGGACGAGACGCTGCTCATGCCGTTCAGCACTTATGACTTGGCCGGTCACGGAAACTTGGAACTGTTCGACGTGCTGTGCTTCGACATCTGTCGTGATGACTCTAGGTGCGCCAGCCTCTGTCGAATGCCCCGTCGGCAGTTCGCGTCCCTGCCTGATTGCCATGGCCAATTCCGCAAGCGCATCCTCCTCCGAGGCGTATCGCTCCCATATCTCTGCGTCGCGCTTGCTGCCTCGCGTCATGCCACGCCAAGCGAGGTTGGAATCAAGTGCCGCGAAGTTGGCGAGCTTCAACTTGACGGAATTCGGGTTGCGAAAGCGAAGTTCGTCCGGGCGTTCAGAATGGACCGACAGTGCTTTGAGATCGTTCGAGAGTGCAACAACAGCTTGATCCGTGGCTGAGAGAGGACCCTCGCGCAGGTAGAGATCCAACGCAAGAATCAATTCCTTGTCGACCCAAGGAGGATTGCGCTCACGTTTCTCGACACCGAATCCTAGGGATTCCAAGTGGCGCGCCACTGTGGACTCGCCGCCGGAGAAGTCCTGGGGTCCGAGAGGTCCGAGGTCTGGGCGATCATATCCATGCGCAACGCCAATAATGGCCTTGGAGTCGTAGCGGCGTTCGCCACGAACGAGAAAGTAGCCGCGTGCCCTTCCGAATCCATACTTGTCGAGAAAGGCGTCTCTTTTCAGTCGATCAAATTCGGCGATTGAGCGTTCCACTCCTTCGGCAGTCACATCTCTGAGAGCCACGTTTGTACCTCCTAGTCTTGTGCGTGACAGGCATATCCGCCGTAATGGCTCAACTGCTCGGGCTCAAGCCGGACAACCTTCTTTAATCGGATCTTCATTTGGGGGTCGGACAGGAATCCTTCGCAAAACATGGGCCCGGCGGCCGGTTCCGGCGGATCCGGCCTGCCACTTACATGGCAACATCCCTGGCGGGGTCGATCTCCAGCAGGTCAAAGGCCCGGCGCTGCAGCTCCGTCGGAGTCGCCAGCAGCGGGAAGGCATGGTCCGGACTGCCCGGCAGCGTCACCTCGTTCAGCGTCAGCGTGGCCAGGTCGGCGAGCAGCGTCGTGAGGCTGTGGACCGGCAGCCCGTCCGGGGTTCTCTTGTCCGCCGCCTTGGCCTTCGCGCTCTCCGAGACCCTGGCCGGCTCCACCGGCGAGTTCCGCTGCGCCCGGGCGCCCTCGCGGTCGTCGTCCTCGAACAGGATCGGGGCGAGGCGCCGGCGCATGTGCCATTCCACGTGACACGCAAGCATGCACAAGAACACGTGGGCGCGGACGTGATCCTCCGAGTACACGTGTACCGGACGGATCCGCAGCCGTGAGGCCTTCATCGTCAGGAAAGCGCGCTCCACGCTCGCGAGGCTCTTGTACGCCTCGACCGCCGCCTCCGGCCCGAGCGACGCGGAATCCAGGCTGGTGCGGATGACGTAGACGCCGTCGAGCCGCGCCTCGGCGGCGATCCGGCCCTCGCGCCGGCGCCAGGAGATGCCGCCGTCCGTGACGTCGATCTCGAAGTGCTTCCCGACCTTCCTGCGGTTCGCGTCCCGGCCCACCCGGCGGTCGATGGCCTCGCGTCCCTTCAGCCGGCCCGAGCGCACCGACGCCGCGATCGCCTCCAGCGCCTCCTCCGTGGCCTTCAGGAGATCCTCCCGCTTGCGGGCCCGCTCCTCCCGCAGCCTCGGGTTCAGGCAGACCATCAGCCGCTCGCCGGGGAAGTCCGGGCCCGTGACCTCCGCCACCGCGTCGGGAACCAGCGCCTCCGGCACGAGCGGGGCCGGGGCGCCGTCCGCGCCCTCCCTCAGCAGCTTCCGGATGTCGCTTGTCTTCAGCGCCGAGATCCAGTCGAGCCCCGCGGGCTCGAGGTCCTCCCGGATCCGCGCCGTCGTCAGCATCCCCCGGTCGCCCACGAACGCCACGCGGCCGATGCCGAAGCGCTTCCGGACCCTGTCCACCTGGGAGGCCACGGTCGCAGGATCGGACGTGTTGCCCGGGAAGACCTCGACCGCGACCGGGCAGCCGTCCGCCGCGCAGAGCAGCCCGCAGGTGACCTGCATCTTGCCCCTCTTGCCGTCGCGGTTGTGGCCGAAGGCCGCCAGCGGGCATTTCCTGCCTTCCAGGTAGCTGGAACTGACGTCGTACAGGATCAGCGCGTTCCCGCCCTTCAGGTGCCGGTTGGCGAGGCTCCGCTCGATCCAGGGCTGGCGCTCCAGCAGCCAGTCGAGCATGTCCAGCATCTCGTTGCCGGTGACGGGCCCGAGCTTGAGCAGGGTCCCGAGGCTCGTCGACGCGGTCTCCGGATCGAGCGCCCTGGCGGTCGCCAGCTTGGAGGCGGGGTCGACGATCCGCGCGACGACGGCCGCCACGGCGAGATCCCGCATGCGGTTCGCCTTCCGGCCCAGGACACGGACCAGGCCGAGCGCGCGAAGCGTTCCGAGCACCGCCGCCACATGGCCGTGGGGACGTGACCGTCGGATGGCGACGGCCGAGTCGAGCGACGGGAACACGACCCCGCCGTCGAGGGCGGCGCGGATGGCGTCGACGAGGGCGGGGGGCATCTTCGAGAGGTTGGCGACGGTTCTCCTGCGGATGCGCTTCCCCTCGCGCCATGCCTCGCGGAGGAGGATGGCGGGCGGGGAGGATCGGTTTGGTATGACGTCGACGCTGAGGGCCACTGGTCCGGTCCTTACATGGCAACACGATTGCGGTCACCATATGCGATGGAAAGGTCGTGTCAACACCAAATGTGCCCTATTACATGGCAACAACAATCCAGCACGGATTCCAGCTCCGGCGCCGAAAGGCCCAGCCCTTTCAGGGGCCTGCGCAATGCCGTCGGGAGGTTTTCAGCTGGAAGGTCCGTCTAGTAGCACTCCCATACATACTCGGAGCAGATGTACTCTCGGTCAGGTCTCAGAATCTTCCTGTCGTCCTTCGTGAACAGCAGATAGCCAGCGGCGATGCGGGCGGCAATCTTGGCAATCTCGTCCTTGTCATAGGGATATCCGAACAAGTCGACGGCAAACTGCCCAAACCTGCGCAGCTGCCTTGGCCTGGCCTTGGCACTGAAGTCATCCTGGCGGGCAATGACCACGTGACCGGGATAGGGATTGCCCTGGCTGTCTTAGTCGGTCAGGTACTTGCTCAGCGGCACGGTGCGGACACCAAGGGGCTCGACGCTTCTCAGGACCATGACCCGGTCAATTGCATCCAGCCGCATTACGAAGCCCACGTGACTCCAAACGCCTTTTGTTCCGGCCCGGATCATGCGCGAGAAGATACCCGACCCCGAACAGAGCAGCAGGTCACCAGGGGCGATTTCGGGTCGGAATCGGGCATAGTCCTTCACAGGTTGTCCGGGAAATTTCTTTGTCGCGATCGTCAATTCCGGGCCTCCATTTCTTGAAGCGATTTTTCCTTCGGCTGTTGCTTTTCACCCCTTGGATTGCTCTCTCTTCACGGAATCGGGACCCCAGGGACAGTCTTGCCTGGCAGCCGACGCCGAATGGGATCTGCGAAGAGCCGCAAGCGGTGTGCATGAAGTGACCGGTTGGCACGCGCCACGAAAGGACATCGCTCAGCCGTCCTTCGCGATGGAGGCGATTGAGTCCGCGTCCACTTCCAGCAATTCTAAGTCGCCGGCGCTGCGGTTCAGGCGCTCCAGGAACGCGGCCCGGCGCGCCAGGCGCAGGCGCGACAGCGTCGTACGGTCGCCCGACACCAGCGCCGGATTGCCGCCCGTTCGGCCTTCGGCATGGGCCGCGGCAAGACCCGACACGGGGAACCGGCAAGAACGGGATTCCAGCCACGTCAGGAAGACGCCACTTGCCTTTGGTTCAATTTCCGGTAACCGAGTTGGACGCAGTCGACGGCCCCTTCGGCAACTTCTTTGCATTCGCGACGGGCCTGCCCCTTCGGGCTGAAATCGAAAACCGACGTTGCGTTTTGGTAGGGGCGATCCATTTCGCAGTGCCACCTCGTCCAGACCATGGTGGCAAGCTGGCCCAGGTCGCGAAGGTACGCCTCACCTTCAGCCTCGTAGAACTTTCCAAGGAGCGTGTTCTTCCTGTAGGTTTCCAGATCGTTGTGGGCAAGGATTTTGTTGCGGACATCCCTGATGTTCGTTCGATAGAATTCGTTCAGCCGCAACGAGATCTGATCGACTTGCCTGTATTCCCTCGCTCGCCAATCTTCACACTGAGTGAAGTAACCGATCACCAGGTTCTTGTTTCGACGATTTGAAGGCCGATCATGCAGTTTGGCGAACTGCAGGAGTGTGTACTCACTGGAAATCTTGCCATGGTGCTGTAGGAACAGGCCCGCCGGTGACTCCCAGAACAATCCATCAGGCAGAAGCTCCGGCCGAATGGCGGCCTCGTGAACGGCGAGAGACATTGACCAGCACCTGTGCAACCATTCGCAGTATTCGCAAAATTTCTTGGCGTCCTCTGCCTTGTCATATGTTGTGCTCGGCATCGTCGATTGGGTCCCCTGTTGTTTGCATTCGTGGCCACATATGTGACATTGCACTCACTGCCTCGACCAGCAACCAGATGTCTTTTTTCTTTCCCAACGCATCTTCTTGTCACCAGTGCAGGTTACGGACCGTGGCCGGGAGGCGCTGTAGTCGGTGTTCGAGATGCGCTTGTTGGGCGCGATCGACACCGGATCAGCCCGGTTTAGGCGGCACCCATTGATCTTGCAATCCGTCAGACGCGCCAGTTAACGTTCGCGCACACCGGAATGGGGACCAATCATGACTTTGGTGCAAAATGTCGATGACATCGTTCATAACCTCAAGACCATGCGGGGCTACCTGTTCGGTAGGAACCGCGATGACAGAGAAGATGCCCGGCAGTTGCTGGGCCAAGGCAAGAATTTCGTCGCTGGTTCCCTTCGAGGACAAGTGACATTTGGGCCAAGCCGCTTCATGGAGTATACGGAAAACTATCTCGAAAGACATCTCAACAGGCTTCCCTCGAGTCATCCCGACGCCTTTCGCCGCGGCCGTCCAGATGGTGGCGAAACCACCAGGGCGATTGATGGTGTCTTGGCACGGATCACGCGTGGTAAACCGGACTGGGAGCGTCTCGAGAACTTCTATCTAAAGTATTGCAAGGACTGGCGCGCTACACCCAGAAACTACGTCAAGAGCGACCGAACGTACTGGAACCTTGACGAACTGAACTTCGAGCATGCAGATCCAGATGTAACATACTTCGAGGGACGAAGGATTTCGGCGGTAACCATGCGCTCCGAGAGAAGCGCCGACGCTCGGGCCAGGTGTATTTGAAGGTATGGCCTGTCTTGCGTGGTCTGCGGTTTCAACTTCGAGGATCGCTACGGGACGCATGGCAAAGGCTTCATCCACGTCCATCACTTGGACCCTCTCGCGCAGGGCGAAAGGGAGGTCGTTCCGGAAAGAGACCTGCGGCCCGTTTGCCCGAACTGCCATTACATGTTGCATCGCAATGGAAAGCTCCTCTCGCCCGAGGTGTTGAAAGGCAAGATGCCGAGACGGTCCTGATCCGCCCGGATTCGCCTGTACCACTGGCATGATATTCCGAGTCCCTTGGGAACCGTCAAAATCTGCAGGATCAATTTACTTTGACGTATCGAAACCCGGGTCGGTTGCGGGAAAATTGAATGGACCAGGCGGAGCTGAGACAAGCCTCGGAATGGACAACTCACCTTTGTTGGTATAGACTCCATGACGGTCTGGGCCCTAAATGCATAGGATTTTCAAACTGATTCAAGAGAAGAGAGGTTGCTAGTAGTGGACCCCTTAACGCTTTTGGGAATCGCTTGGTTGCTTCTCCCAATTCTTCTTCTAATTCTCTGGCTTCGCTCCCGTGGCGCAAAGAGCCGGGCCGAAAAACGGATTGCGGAAGCGGAAGCGACAGCAGAGTCGCTCACGAAAAAATATGCTGCGATCATATCTATTGAGGATGAAATCGCAACGCTGAGCGACACCGCAACGGAGATACAGAAGCAAATCGAAGAGACGCGCAGCTCCTATTCAGAGAAACGCGCTACGCTGAAAAGACTAGAGCAACAGGTCGCTATCTATGACGAAAAGCTCTCTTTCGCTGAGCTGGGCGTCTACGAACCTCACTTCGAGTTCAACGACGCCGATGAATACAAGCAAGAGATTAAGCGCATCCGGGACCGCCAGAAGGCAATGGTCTCCGCCAAGACCTCGACTTGCTGTCCGACTGACTGGCAAGTCGACGGAAGCAGCGCCAAGGGTCAGACGATGATTAACCGCCAGACCCGGCTGACCATGCGAGCCTTCAACAACGAATGCGAAGCCGCCATCGCAAACACACGCTGGAACAACGTCAACGCGATGGAGAAACGTATCCTTAACGCAGCCAAGCAAGTCGACAAAGCAAACGAGTCCATGAATCTGTGCATCAGCGAGCAATATGTCGGCCTCAAGCTCGATGAATTGCACGCTACTCACGAATACCGTGAGCGCCTGAAAATCGAGAAAGAGGAGCGCGCAGATCTGGCTCGCGCAGAACGCGAAGAGAAAAGACTACTGGCGGAAGCTGACGCCGCGAAACGTGAAGAAGAGCGGTATCAGAAGCTTCTGGACAAGGCGCGCTCTGAGGCAAGCGTAGATGAAGGCCGCATCGCGGAGCTTGAAGCGGCTTTGGCCGAAGCCCACGCCACGAGCGAACGTGCCCGCGCTATGGCAGAGATGACCAAATCCGGCTACGTCTACATCATCTCGAATATCGGTTCCTTCGGGGAGGATGTGGTAAAGATCGGTCTCACCCGCAGACTTGAACCAGAAGATCGCGTCAAAGAGCTGGGCGACGCCAGCGTCCCGTTCGGCTTCGACACACACGCCATGATTTACTCCGACGAAGCGCCTGCCCTCGAAAGTGCCCTTCACAAAGAGTTCGCAGGTCGCCGAGTGAACGCTTCCAACATGCGCAAAGAGTTCTTCCGTGTCAGCTTAGAAGACGTTGAGGAGGCTGTGAAACGCCTTGCACCGTCGGCTCGCTTCTTCGCAGACCGTGAGGCGCAGGAATGGCATGAAACGTTGTCACGCCGCAAAGAGGCGTTGAGGGACATGGCACGACCATCAGACGAATTGCCGGAGACCATATAGGGAACCACCAAAATCCGTGGGGTCAATTGGCGTGTGCGATCCGAAGACTGTGACACATCCGGCAATATTACCTGGACAAGGCAGCCCCAAGACAGCATCCTGTCAGCCGGTTGACCCCACGGATTATGAACGAAGGCCGCTTCGCGGCCAGTTGTTCCATGCGTTGAGTCCGTTCTGACTGACTGGCGTCATTCCCTTCTTCAAGGCTGTTGCGTGCCGGGCTGACGGAGAGCACCGCCTATCTCGTGCACGAGATAGGCGGTGCTCTCTGCGTCTTGGCCTAAACGGACCGAAGCTGCATATATGGACATCTTGAAGAACACACAGCGAACAAATCGCGGTGTTCATGACGCCTACGGGGCGGGGTCTTCCCGGACTTCCAACAGACCTTGAGCGGCCTTGCCATGCTCTCCGGACTTGCCTTTGGCCTTGTAGACGGTTCCGCGCGAGATTCCCATCTCGCGCGCGATCCTGGTCGGCGACTGCCCTTCGGCAATTCTGGCAGAGGAGTTCGACCTCGAGCACGTGTTCGTTGACGGCACGATCGTCCAGGCTCTTCAAAAGGCGTCGGGCGCAAAGGGGGGACCGGCAGGCAGGGGATCGGACGCTCGCGGGGCGGCCTGACGAGCAAGATCGTTGCGGTCGTGGACGCGCTCGGCTGTCTGGTCCGCTTCGTGATGCTTCCCGGCCAGGCGCACGACCTTGCTGGTGTGCCGGATCTTCTTGAGGGTCTCCGGTTCGGGGCCTTCATCGGGGACAAGGCGTTCGACGCTGACTGGCTGCTCGAAGAGGTGGAGGGACGTGGCGCGGTTCCGATGATTCCCCCGAAGAGGAGCCGCGCGGTGTCCCGGGACCACGACCGGGAGATATACAAATGGCGGCACCAGATCGAGAACTTCTTCGCGAGAATCAAAGAGTTCCGGGCGGTGGCAACGCGGTACGACAAGACCGACGAGAGCTTCGCGGCAGGAATTCATCTCGTCGCCGGCGTGATCGCGGCAACATGATTGTCAACGGGCCCTAGCGTACGCTATCGCCGTCTGCCGGAATCGACCCGAACAGGGCCAACTCGCGCCGTCCTTTCCGTGTCCTCCTAAGAGAAGACATCGGACCAATTGCCCAATATGGTGCGCCCTCGGAAGTCAAAGGGTTGAATCCTTCCGGTTGTAGTGCGAAGACAGCTTCGGCGCATGTCGAAAGCTGCCATCTTGGAAGGGACGAAGAATGCAGGGAATTGAATGTCTGACGGACAAGGATCCGCGGCAAACATCGCAAAAGGTACAAACAGGGCTTCCAATTGGCACAGCCTGACCCGGAAAAAATTTCCGAATGCCTGCATTCCGAGAACACAGACTGATCATCCAATGAAAGTGCCAGCCGGAAACTTCAAAATTCAGGGACCTGAAGAGAGGCATCGAACCGGCTTACAAACATTGCACTCGGGTAGATGCTCGTGGGTCAGACGGAAATACAGTATACCGCCGAACAACGCAAAACGCAATCATGGAAAAAGGCGATCCACCAAGCATTCAGAAGTCGCCGCCTTGGATTCGAGACAATGAGCCACGAACTACCTCTGCTCGACAGAATGACCGAGGAAACCGAAGAAATTGGTGCCGAGACCACTGTCCGGGCTGCAATTCGCGATACACTTCGTGAAATACGAGAAATACTACATCGGCGGGGCCACCTTTCCTCGCGCCATGAGGCACTAGACGAAGTATCCAAGTTGCTCTTCGCACACATCTTGTCCGTAGATAACGGCGGTGGCGGAATAGGATTACACCTATTGAATTCAGGCAGACCACAGTGTACCGTCCTACACGCATTCGTTTCACAAACCGCTTCTCAATTCGTCCCACGCTCACTGTCGCACGAACTAAGTTCCGGAGATCTGGAATTGGGCTTTAGGAGTTCTGCAGACTCACTTTGCGAAGAAATAATTTTGTGCTTCAGCAAAAATTTGCCGAAATCCATTTTGCTCGACGTGAAGAGCGCCGGACAGCTTGACATCTTGAATGACACATTTGGCCAATTTATTATTGATTCATTTAGCGACGAAAAGGAGCTGGGCCAATATTTGACACCTACGGAAGTTGTGCGGGAGATGGTCAAAATCGGACTGTCTTCACTGCGTGAGAAGAAATTGAACGAACTTTGCTCACCTGGTTGTGCAGGCAAGGCCGGCGTGATCCTCGATCCGTCATGCGGCGTTGGCTCGTTCTTGGCCGAAGCACTAAGAGTATTGTATAGGCGCGCAAAAGTTCGCTTGTCGAAAGAGGAATTTAAGGATTGGGTTGAAGAGGTATTGGCGAACAACATTGTGGGGATCGACAAGAGCGAGCGGATGATTCGGCTTGCTTTGGTTAATTTGGCTCTTTTTGGCATTCCAGCGGCAAATCTCCATTTTGCAAATAGTCTCGTCCGGGGCGGCAAGGAATGCGGGATTGGCGATGCCTTAGCTGGCCGCGCAAGCTTGATTCTAACAAATCCTCCTTTTGGCGCTGAGTTTTCCGGAACTGATCTACGGGGATACAGGATTCCAGAGTTTGGAGTGTCAGGACACCAGCGCTCCATAGCTTCGGAACTTCTCTTCTTGGAGAGATACATCGATTGGTTGGCGCCGGATGGGGTGCTGGTTGCAGTGGTGCCGGACAACATTCTCACGAACCGCGGAATTTATCAGAAGCTTCGCGAGCACATTCATGAGTTTGCGGATGTCCTTTCCGTAATTTCTTTGCCGTCGGTGACATTCGCTGCTGCGGGAACTGCCACAAAGACGTCAATTTTGCACATTCGAAAGCGCGGAAAGGAAAAGTATGAAGGCAGGGCGTTTTTCGGGATTTGCTCAGACATTGGCTATAGTGTGAGTGTCCGTGGTGGTCAGCGAACGAAAGTGTCTTCCGGTGAAGGCCAATTACCTTCCATTCGCAAGGCGGCAATGTCAAATCATGCCTCGAAGTATGGAAGGCGGGTTCGGTTGGCTCAGACGGCGCATCGATGGGACGCAGTATATCATGCGGGACTGCCTCGTGCCGTGCAGCAACGCCTTGCAGAAAAAGTCCGCGGTGACATTCTCCTTGGCGAAATAGCGGCGATATCGAGAGATAGAGTTGATCCGCGACGCTTTGCGGAGGAGAAATTTAAGTACGCTGAAATTGGGGATGTTGACAACGATGCGTGCACGGTGAAATTCAAATGGGTGACGTGTCGCGCAGCACCATCTCGTGCTCGCAAGCCGATTCGCGCTGGAGATGTAATTTTGTCGACTGTTCGACCGGAGCGACGTTCGATTGGAGTAGTCCCTTTGAGTTTGGAAGGGGGGGTGTGTTCTACGGGATTCGCGGTCATTCGGTCAAAGAAGATAGACCCGTACGTGCTTGCTAGACTTCTGCAAAGCGAGTTCGTGACGGCTCAACTTTTGCGGAATAATTCGGGCATTGCTTATCCATCAATTGACGAGGAATGTTTGAATGAAGTGCTGTTGCCAATTAGAGGACGGGACTTGAATGATCTTGCACGTCTGGGGCACGAAATCAGAGACTTGCAGGAAAGAACCAGAGATGTTGAGAGTCGATTTTTCTCCATGCTGAGTGGTTCGATAAAGGAATGGGAAGAGAAGTAGATTAGGGCAAGTCCCAGACTTCATCTATTGTGGCAAACCAAGTTCCATCTCCGATTTGACAACTTGGATTTTGGTTAACGTGCTCACGATGGTGGGACGCGCGGGGAAGGCCGTAAGAACATTCGTCGTCGGGCAAGGATCTAGCGAATGCAAAATCGCGAATATTGCCAGTCCGGAGAAATTGACTGACGGCAAATATGTCTTGAGTCGCAAATTTGCAACTACTAGTGGGATAGTAGTTGTCTCGTTGAGACTTTGTCCACTTGCGCATTGGGCCTTTTGGTTTCGCAGTCCTACTGTGAATCAGTCGCGCGTAAGTGGTGTTTGTGCCCCAAAGTGACTTTACCTCCACCCTTTTCACTTCCCCACCCTTTTCGAATTCAAAGTCGAAATTGCGGTAGCGTCCCAAATGACGTGCCATATCTTCTGGCATGCGACGGACCTCATAGCCGGCAGATTCTGCCATCTCAACAAGATGGTACTCGGCGAGACCGCTCAGGACCTTTGCAGCGGCTCCATATTGATCTATTTCGATAAAGTCCGTTTCTTGAAGTTCGACCAGCGACTGTGCGAGCTGATTGCGTGTACCGCCTGTATAGATTTCGCCAAGAACGGAATTGGTGCTCTTGTCAACTTTTATGATCCGGCCCTTTGCAATTTCTTTCCAGAGCGGAGAGGCGCCATTTGCGTAGGCCGCGGGAACAAATTTGCCAGTACGTCCGCGCTGTAAAATACTCCTGTTCTCTGCGACGATCTTTAGCGAGAAGCTGGCTCGGTAGTGCGTTTGACGAGGCAACTTTAGAATTGTCTTGTCAAGGGTGTGGATGGGAATCAGAATTGGACAAAGTACTGCGACAAGAGAGTCTAGTGAGGCGCCATTGTAGCGCCCAGTGAGCGCTTCGAGTTGTGATTGATATTTGTTTGTGTTCATCGGTTGGGGTGCTCAGACGTTGCGGCAGACAGGCGTTCATGAACGTGACAGACAAAGTCAATGAAATCGATTTCGAGTGCTTTACAAAACTCACGAGTTTCGACGAGGTCTAATCGGCGCTGACCACGTTCGCACTTACTTACAAATGACTGGCTTGCTCCCAAACGAACTCCGACTTCTGTTTGTGTGAACCCCTTAAGACGCCGGGATTCTCGTAAGAATTGGAGGAACGCGGAATATTCGGGGGAGTAGATTGACTTCTCCATGGGCACCAAACCGACTATCTTGTCCGACGAGCGATACAGTCCTGGCCGGAATAGTCCAAATTCGACTTTTCATCGTGCAAATTGGTAATGATGTAAGGAGAGTCGCCGAACAGAGCGGGCTGTAGGCATAGGTGGGACCGGTGCCGGTGATCTGTAACGGGGGCCGTATTTTGGGACTTGTCCTGAGAATGCTGGATGGGACTCACGGTTGTCTTGTAGTATTCTAGGAGGCGTTGCCTTCTGCGGTGCCCTTGGCTACTTGAGAGTAGCCCTGCAGCGAGATGGGTTTGTGGGGTAAGCTTGGGTTCACAATCGTCTAGATTGTAGATCCTGCGCAAACCTGCATAGCGTGGAGTATTGAAGCGGACGTCGAGCAATCGTCCTTGTTTTGCAGGCGAATCCGACTCAACTGAAGCTCCTTTATATGCCTACAATTTCGGTGCGGACCTTGACAGTACTAGTGTCGCCGAGAGCGGTCGCCACGGGTGATGGTGCGGGGCCCCAGCCTACGTTGCGACTTCGAAAATACGGGCGGGCACCTCGTCGTCGGAGTTCGGACCAGGCATCTATTTCGGGTGACAGTTTTCAGACCCTCGACCAATGTCCTGAATCTTTGCGTAGACTTCCCTTCATCGACCGCGACGGGCTTTGCGCTCGCCGAACGCCGCACAAGGGCGACGGAGTCGCGGGTCAAGCTGCCGTCCTTGAGCTCTGTGTCCGCAAACAGCACCGGGTGCTATGCCTCGGCCACGTGCAATTCGCCATGCCGGACCAGCATGTACAGGAAAGCGAGCACCTCGGACCACACCCACGGTGCAGTGATGCACCTAGCACAACTTTAGGGTCCCTTTCTTGATCGTGGAGAACGCATGCTCCAAAATGTCATTTTTGAACGGTCAGCGTGACGAGTTGCAGACAATTAAATTGAGTAACCTCTGTTGACGGCGGCACTTGCGTCATTCCAAATCGTTTATTTTCATGAGACTCTGGACATCGCGGAGTTCCATGGGTCTGCATTCCACGTCAAAGCTCACACTTAACTTGCAAGCAATGGGCATTGGTAAATTAGTCCCTAGAAGCTCCCCGTTAATCGCTAGTCTTCTGTAACGATAGTTGCTATCAAAACGGCAAATGACATCAGCAGGAG